>CAZVLU010000005.1:0-108927 GCA_964628235.1 uncultured Rhizobium sp.
CCTTCTCGCCGATATAGAGCATCGGCGCTTCGTCGCGCTCGCCCTCGCCGATCACCACGGTGCCTTCGATGGCGAGGCTGTTGAGCGCGGTGCGCATGGCGTCCACCGCGGCTTGGTCCGCCGCCTTCTCGTCGCCGCGGCCCATCAAACGCGAGGCCGAGAGCGCCGCCGCTTCGGTCACGCGCACGGCTTCCAGCGCCAAATTGCGGTCCATCATTTCAGACATTCGGTCGTCTCCAGTTTTTTATCGTTTGTAATGATCAGGCGCGGAGCTAACGATCAGCGCGCCGTCAGGGTTCCTCGATGCGGATCATGCAAGGCGGCTCCGTCACCGTAGCCAGGGCGGCGATTTTGGCAAGCGCGCGCGCCATGTTTTCTTCGCGCGTTTCGTGCGTGACCAGCACGATCGGCACCGTTTCGCCTGGCGAGCGGCCGCGTTGCAGCATGGATTCCAACGACACCTCGTTGTCGCGCAATATGGCTGTAACATCGGCGATCACGCCCGGCTTATCGACCACCATCAGGCGGATGTAATAAGCGCCGACATGGCTCGCCATCGGCGAGACGGCAAGATCGGCCAACCGGCTGGCCGGCACCGCGAAGGTCGGCACCTTCGTGCCGCGCGCGATATCGACCAGATCGGCGACGATGGCCGAGGCGGTCGGACCGGCGCCGGCGCCCCTGCCCTCGAACACGTTGGTCTCGGCGAAATCGGTTTCGGCGACGACGGCGTTGAACACGCCTTCGACATGGGCGATCGGCGTGCCGACCGGCACCAGGCAAGGATGCACGCGCTGCTCGACGCCCTTGTCGGTCAGCCGCGCGAGGCCGAGCAATTTGATGCGATAGCCGAGCTCGTCGGCGAAGCGGATGTCATGCGCCGAGACGCGGCGGATGCCTTCGACATGGACGCCGGCGAAATTGGTGCGGCAGCCGAAGGCGACGGCGGTCAGCACCGCCAGCTTGTGCGCCGTGTCGATGCCGTCGACGTCGAAGCTCGGATCGGCCTCGGCGTAGCCGAGTTTTTGCGCTTCGCTCAAAACTTCGCCGAAGTCGCGGCCCGTCGCGCGCATCGTCGTCAGGATGTAATTGCAGGTGCCGTTGAGGATGCCATAGACGCGCTTGACGCCATTGGCGGCCAAACCCTCGCGCAACGCCTTGATGATCGGGATGCCGCCGGCGACCGCCGCTTCATAAGCCAGCGTGACGCCTTTGGTTTCGGCCGCTTCGGCGAGCGCCGCGCCATGCAGCGCCAGCATCGCCTTGTTGGCGGTGACGACATGCTTTCCGCTGGCGATGGCTGCGTCGCAGGCTTGCTTGGCAGGGCCCTCGGAGCCGCCGATCACTTCGACGAACACGTCGATGCCCGGCGCTTTGGCCATGGCGACCGGATCGTCGAACCATTGCATCCCGACAAGGTCGATATCGCGCTTGCGCGTCTTGTCGCGCGCCGAAACCGCGACGACTTGGATCGGCCGGCCGCAGCGCGCTTCGAGCAGCTTGCCCTTGGCGGCGAGAAGCTTAAGCGTTCCCGCGCCGACGGTGCCCAAACCGGCGACGGCGATGCGCAAAGGCTCGGACATCAGGAGACCGCTCGCAGCTTCGGATCGGTGTCGAGGATGGTGTCGGCGGCGCGCAGGAAGGTCTTGATGTTCTTCGCCGCCTGACGGATGCGATGCTTGTTCTCGACCAGGGCGATGCGCACATGGTTATCGCCGTACTCGCCGAAGCCGATGCCGGGCGCCACGGCGACGCCGGCATGCTTGAGCAGCAGCTTGGAGAATTCCAGCGAGCCGAGATGGGCGAAGGCCTTGGGGATCGGCGCCCAGGCGAACATCGTCGCTTCCGGCGACGGCACGTCCCAGCCGGCGGCCTTGAGGCTCTCGATCATCACGTCGCGGCGCTCGCGGTACAACGTGCGCACCGCTTCGACGCAATCTTGCGGGCCGTTGAGCGCGGCGGCGGCCGCCACCTGGATCGGCGTGAAAGCGCCGTAATCGAGGTAAGACTTGATATGCGCCAGGGCGGCGACCAGCGTCTTGTTGCCGGTGGCGAAGCCGATGCGCCAGCCTGGCATCGAGTAGGTCTTGCTCATCGAGGTGAACTCGATGGCGATGTCCTTGGCGCCGGGGATTTCGAGGATCGACGGCGGCTTGCGCTCGCCGAAATAGATTTCCGAGTAAGCCAGGTCGGAGATCACGTAGATCTCATGCTTGCGACAGAACTCGACGATCGGGCGGTAGAAGTCGAGATCGACCACCATCGCCGTCGGGTTGGCCGGGAAGTTCAGCACGACGCAGAGCGGCTTGGGCACCGAATGTTTCACCGCGCGCTGCAGGCCTTCGAAGAAGTCGTAGCCCTCGCCGATCGGGATATGGCGCACGTTGGCGCCGGTGATGATGAAGCCGTAAGGATGGATCGGATAGCTCGGGTTCGGCACCAGCACGACGTCGCCGGGCGCCACGATGGCGTTGGCGAGATTGGCCAAGCCCTCCTTGGAGCCGATAGTGACGATCGTCTCGCTGTTGGGATCGATGTCGACGTTGAAACGGCGCTTGTAGTAAGCGGCGTTGGCCTTGCGCAGGCCGGGAATGCCGCGCGACGCCGAATAGCGGTGGGCGCGCGGGTCCTTGGCGGCCTCGCACAGCTTGTCGATGATGTGCTGCGGCGTCGGCTGGTCGGGGTTCCCCATGCCGAAATCGATGATGTCCTCGCCGGCGGCGCGGGCCTTGGCCTTCATCGCGTTCACTTCGGCGAAGACGTAGGGCGGGAGCCGTTTGATCCGGTAGAATTCTTCTTCCATGGCGAGGACGGGTCGATCCGTGGTTGGGGCGGCGCTGCAAGCGGGCGTCTATGTGTTTTTCACCGCCCCTTGTGGGCGGGCCAGCAGGAAACCGCAATATTTATACCCGCCCCTTATAGAAAAGGACAGTGGCGGGAATAGGGCCAGGGCGGGTTCTTGCGCCAGTAAGCGCTTAATAATCCAGACTGACTTCGACCCGCCGCGCCAAAGCCGCATCGACCGCCCCGGCATTGCCGCTGCTGATGACCATATGGTTCATCGGCACGCCGAGCCGGGCAAGCTCCTGCGCCACTGCCTCGGCGCGCTGGCCGGCGACGCGGAAATTGGCGATCTGGGCATTGGCGGTGGCCGCCTGCCCCGAGGCGAAGCCGACGATCCGCAGGCTGCCGCCCTGCTCCTTGTAGCCGTCCGCCAGCATGCGCAGCGCCCGTTTGCCCTCGGCATCGAGGGCGGCCGAATTGTTGGCGAAAAACACCGTGGCGAACTGCGTCATCCCCAACGGAAAGGTCGCGCCGCTCGGCGTCGTCGGCACCGGCATCGGCGATTCACGCGCCTGGACGGGCTGTTGTGCCGGCTGGACCGGGGGCAAAGCGGCGGTTTGTTGGGGAAGCGGTTGGGGAGCCGCCGGGGCCGCGATGGGCGGACGCGCGACCGACGACGGTATCGGGACGGCGGCGGCCGGGGTCGGATCGACCGTTGCAGCGCCCGGACTCCCGCTTTCGGCATAGCGGGCGTTTTCGCGATCGGCCGCCAGGCCCGCAGCGACCTTGCCGCGCTCGGCCGCCGATGTGACCTGCGGCCGGTTCGGCACCGTCGCCAAGTTGGGATAGGGCTTGCCGGTGCCGGGCAAAGGCGTCGTTTGTCGGGCAGCCTGCTCCTGGGCCCGCTCCAGTTGCGCGTCGTCGTCTTCGAACAGGCCGGTGACGCCGCGATACCATTCGACCGGATTGACCGCATCCGGCACCGCCGAACAGGCCCCCAGGCCGCCCAGCAGCAACAGCGCAGCACAAAAATTGCTGCACCTGCGAAGGAGGGTTTGCGGCTGTACCGGCGGGCGTGTCATGATGCTCTCGCACTCCTGCTATAGGGACCGGGCTATCGGCTCGATCCTTGCGCGAGGAAAGGATTTTAAGTCCTTAGTTTTACGCGCAAAATGTCGGCGGGTTTGTAAAGTAATTCCGGCGGTGCGTAAAGCGCGCCGCAGACCGAAGGGATATACCAAGATGAGCGATCCGAAGACTGCGAACAAGCCCGGCGAGACGCCCAAGCCAGCGGCGGCGCCAGCGATGGACCCGACCCAGGTCGCCGCCCAGATGGGCGAGTTGGCCGCCAAAAGCCAGAAGCTCGTGCAGGACTTCTTCGCCCGCCAGCAGACCGAAGGCGCCGCGCCGCAATCGCTCGATCCGATGAATATCGGCAAAGCCTTCTTCGATCTCGGCCAGCGCATGATGGCCGACCCGGCCAAGATGTGGGAGGCCCAGGCCGCCCTGTGGAAGGGCTATCAGGACCTCTGGCTCGCCACCTGGCAGCGCGCCGCCGGCCAGACGCCCGCCGCGCCCGTCGCCGCGCCCGACAAGGGCGACCGCCGCTTCAAGGACCCCGAGTGGGACGAGAATGCCGTCTTCGATTACATCAAGCAGTCCTATCTGCTGACCGCGCGCTGGCTGCGCGGCGTCGTCGAAGATGCCAACGAGGGCGTCGACGCCGAGACCGCCAAGAAGATCGATTTCTATACCCGCCAATTCATCGACGCCGCCTCGCCGAGCAACTTCGCCATGACCAACCCGCAGGTGCTGCGCGCCACGGTCGAAAGCGGCGGCCAGAACCTGCTCAACGGCCTGTCGAACATGCTCGACGACCTTGAGCGCGGCAACGGCAAGCTGGCGATCAAGATGACCGATCCCAACGCCTTCAAGGTCGGCGAGAACCTCGCCGCCTCGCCCGGCAAGGTCGTCTTCCAGAACGACCTGATGCAGCTCATCCAATATGCGCCCTCGACCGAGACGGTCGCCGAGCGCCCCTTGCTGATCATCCCGCCCTGGATCAACAAGTTCTACATCCTCGACATGCAGCCCAAGAACTCCTTCATCAAATGGGCGGTCGACCAGGGCCAGACGGTGTTCGTCATCTCCTGGGTCAACCCGGACGAGCGCCACGCGCAAAAGACCTTCGAGAGCTACATGGTCGAGGGCCCCCTCGCCGCCATCGCCGCCGTCTCCGAGGCGACCGGCGTCAAGGACGTCAACGTCGTCGGCTATTGCATCGGCGGCACCCTGCTCGCCGCGCTGCTCTCGGCCATGGCGGCGCAGAAGGACAGCCGCGTCGCCAGCGCCACTTTCCTCACCACCATGACCGACTTCAAGGAGGCCGGCGAACTGTCGGTCTTCATCGACGAAGAACAGATCACCGCGCTCGAACAGAAGATGTCGAAGCACGGCTATCTCGAAGGCGCCGACATGGCCGGCACCTTCAACATGCTGCGCGCCAACGACCTGATCTGGTCCTTCGTGGTGAACAACTACCTGCTCGGCAAGGACTCGATGCCGTTCGACCTGCTCTATTGGAACAGCGATTCGACGCGCATGCCGGCGCTGATGCACAGCTACTATCTGCGCAACATGTATCAGAAGAATCTGCTGGTGCAGAAAGGCGGCCTGACGCTGCTCGGCCAGCCGATCGATCTGACGACGATCAAGACGCCGGTCTACATGCTGTCGACGCGCGAGGACCATATCGCGCCGTGGAAATCGACCTACGCCGCGACGCAGCTCTACAAAGGCCCGATCCGTTTCGTGCTGACCGCGAGCGGCCATATCGCCGGCGTGGTCAATCCGCCCGCCGCCAACAAATATAATTTCTGGACCAACGACAAGCTGCCGGCCGAACCCGATGCCTGGTTCGCCGGCGCCAAAGAGCAGCCCGGCTCCTGGTGGACCGACTGGATCAAATGGCTCGGCGCGTTCGCCGGCAAGCAAGTGCCGGCGCGCGTCCCCGGCAAGGGCGGCAAGCTGAAGGGCATCGAAGACGCGCCTGGCAGCTATGTGAAGGCGAAGTAGAGCTGAGGCAAAGGCAGATTTACCTCTTACCTCATACGTCATGGCCGGATTTAGTCCGGGCATGACGATTTTCGGTTGCCCGTCTTGAGGGACAAACAAAAAGGGCGCGAGATATTCTCGCGCCCTTTTCGCTTCAGCGAAGCGGTTTAGCGCCGGCCTCGCGTGTAGATCTGGTCGAACACGCCGCCGTCGCCGAAGTGCTTCTTCTGCGTCGCCGGCCAGCCGCCGAAATCGGCGATGGTGACCAGATCGAGCTTGGGAAACTTGTCGGCGTAGCGCGCCGCCACCTCGGCATTGCGCGGGCGATAGAAGTTCTTGGCGACGATGTCCTGGCCCTCGGGCGTATAGAGGAACTTCAGGTAGGCTTCCGCCACCTCGCGGCTTTTCTTGCGCTCGACGTTGCGATCGACCACCGCGACCGACGGCTCGGCGAGAATCGACAGGCTCGGCACGACGATATCGAACTTGCCGGTGCCTTCTTCGATTTGCGCCAGGAAGGCTTCGTTTTCCCAGGCGAGCAGCACGTCACCTTGGCCGCGCTGGGTGAAGGTGGTGGTCGAAGCGCGCGCGCCGCTATCGAGCACCAGCACGCGCTTGAACAGCTCGCCGACGAACTTCTTGGCCGCGTCTTCGCTGCCGCCATGCTTCTTCTGGGCGAAGGCCCAGGCGGCAAGGTAGTTCCAGCGCGCGCCGCCTGAGGTTTTCGGGTTGGGCGTGATGACGCCGACGCCAGGCTTCAGCAGATCGTCCCAGTCTTTGATGCCCTTGGGATTGCCGGCGCGCACGAGGAACACGATGGTCGAAGTGTAAGGCGCGCTATTGTCCGGCAGGCGCTCCATCCAATTCTTGGCGATCGCGCCGCGCTCGGCGATAGCGTCGATGTCGGAGGCCAGCGCCAAAGTCACCACGTCGGCGGGCAAGCCTTCGACGACCGAACGGGCCTGACTGCCGGAACCACCGTGCGACTGGTTGATGGTGAGCTTCTGGCCGGTCTTGGCCGTCCAGTCGGCGATGAAGGCTTTGTTGATTTGCTGATAGAGCTCGCGCGTCGGATCGTAGGAGACGTTGAGCAATGTGGTCTGCGCGATGGCCGGCGCCGACAACGCCGACAGGGAAACAATGACGGCGGCAGATGCGTGAACGAGCGCAATCGTTCGGAAACGCGCAAGGAAGCGAGAGATGTAGCGGAACATGCGTATCCTCCAGGCAGTATGTGCAAGCTGCTCGAGAGTCAGAGAATCACGCGGAGATCATGCCCGCGGCGACCGTGGCGTTGGTCTGGGCGTCGATCAGGATGAAAGCGCCCGTCGCGCGGTTCGCGGCATAATCGTCGTAAGGCACTGGCGATTGCAGCATAACACGAACGCGCGCGATGTCGTTTCGGTTCAATTTCTCAGGCGACTCAATGCGTTCCTGAGTCACGACATCAAGCCGGTGGATGAGTTCCGCGACGCGCGCCGATAGAGTACGCGTGCCGAGACGCGCCAGATAGCGCCCGCGCGGATCGAACGGTTCGTCGGCGAACCAGCAAAGCATCGCCTCGAAACGATCCGCCACGCGCGGACGGCTGGCCTGATGCACCAGCAAATCGCCGCGCGCGATATCGATATCGTCGGCGACTTCCAGGCTGATGGATTTCGGCGCTCGCGCTTCTTCAAGCGGCCCGTCGAAGGTCGAAATGGCGGTCACCCGCGTCGCGCTGCCCGCCGGCAGAACGACGATCTCGTCGCCGACCATGAGGCTGCCGGTCTCGATGCGGCCTTGATAGAGCCGCTTCTGGCCGCCGCCCTCCTCGCGCACGCGCGCGACGAGTTGCACGGGAAAGCGCAGCGGCGACTCGCCGACATGGATCGCCGGCGGCAATTCCTCGAGCAAGCTCAGCAAGGTCGGACCCTGGTACCACGCCATCTTGGCGCTGGGGTTCACCACATTGTCGCCGAGCTTGGCCGACAACGGCACGATGCGCGGCGTAGCGATGCCGAGCGACGTGGCGAAACTGGTGATCGCGGCGGCCAGCTCGTCGAACTTGGCTTGCTCATAGCCGACCAAATCCATCTTGTTGATGGCGACCAGCAAATGCGGGATGCCGAGCAGATGGGCCAGCGTCAAATGCCTGCGGGTCTGCTCGATGACGCCCTTGCGCGCGTCGACCAGGATCACGGCGGCATCCGCCGTGCTGGCGCCGGTCACCATGTTGCGCGTGTATTGCTCATGACCAGGCGTGTCGGCGATGATGAACTTGCGGCGCGCCGTGGCGAAATAACGATAGGCGACGTCGATGGTGATGCCCTGCTCGCGCTCCGCCGTCAGGCCATCGGTCAGCAGCGACAGATCGACCGTGCCGTCGCCGCTTTTCAGCGCCGAACGCTCGAGCGCCGCGAGCTGGTCGTCGGGCACCGCTTTGGCGTCGAACAGGATGCGGCCGATCAGCGTGCTCTTGCCGTCATCGACGCTGCCCGCCGTGGTGAAGCGGAACATGCCGCCCTGGGCGGGAATATGATCGACACCCAGTGAAGTCGAAGAGGGGGGCATTAGAAATACCCCGCCTTCTTGCGCTCTTCCATGGCCGCTTCCGACGCCTGGTCGTCGAGCCGTGTCGCGCCGCGCTCGCTGACGCGGGCGCTCAAAGTCTCGGCGATGATCTCTTCGATGGTCGCGGCCGTCGATTCGACCGGCGAGGTGCAGGAGATGTCGCCCACGGTGCGGAAGCGCACCATGCGCGTCTCGACGCGGTCGCCCGGCTTGGCTTCGACGAGATCGGAGACCGGCAGAAGATTGTTGCCGCGCACAGTCACCGGACGCTTATGGGCGAAATAGAGCGGCGGCAGCTCCAGCCCCTCGCGGGCGATATATTGCCAGACGTCGAGCTCGGTCCAATTGCTGATCGGGAAAACCCGCATATGCTCGCCGGCATCGACACGCGCGTTATAGAGGCTCCATAGCTCCGGGCGCTGGCGGCGCGGATCCCATTGGCCGAAGGAATCGCGGAACGAGAAAATGCGCTCCTTGGCGCGTGCTTTTTCCTCGTCGCGCCGCGCGCCGCCGATGCAAGCGTCGAAGGCGAATTCGGCGATCGCGTCGATTAGCGTCACGCTCTGGAAAGCGTTGCGGCTCTGGTTCGCGTGCTTGAGCTTGATGCGGCCGTTGGCGATCGAATCGTCGAGCGTGCGCACGATCAGCCGTTCGCCGAGACGCTCGACGGTGCGGTCGCGAAATTCGATGACCTCGGGGAAGTTATGCCCGGTATCGACATGCATCAGCGGAAAGGGAAAGCGGCCGGGCCGGAAGGCTTTTTCGGCGAGGCGCAGCAAGATCGTCGAGTCCTTGCCGCCGGAGAACAGCAACACCGGATTGCGATACTCCGCCGCCACTTCGCGCAGAATGTGGATCGCTTCGCTTTCGAGATCGTCGAGATGGCTCCAGGCGCCCGCAGGCTTAACCGAGGGGACGCGCAGCGGCACGACATTGTTCGCGGTCTCGTTCGATGTCGGGACGCTGCTCATGACGCTTTCCTGTCGGCGCTATGCGCGGGATGAAGCCCGCATTCTTTGGTCTCGGCATTTTCCCACCACCAGCGGCCGGCGCGAATGTCCTCGCCCACCGTGATGGCGCGGGTGCAGGGCGCGCAGCCGATGCTGGCAAAGCCGCGGTCGTGCAGCGCATTGTACGGCACGTCGTTCGCCTTCACATAGGCCCAGACGTCATCGTTGCTCCACGACGCCAGCGGGTTGAACTTGTGCATGGCGTTGGCGTCGTCCCATTCGCGGAGCGGCAAATCGCGCCGCGTGACGGCATGTTGGCGGCGCTGGCCGGTCACCCAGCCCCGCTTGCCGGCGAGCGCCCGCTTCAACGGCTCGACCTTGCGGATGGCGCAGCAGCTTTGGCGCAAGGCGACGCTATCGTAAAAGCCGTTCGGCCCGTTGGCGGCGATGTAGCTCTCGACCGCCCGCGCCTCCGGCGCATAGACCGCGACCGGCGTGGCGTAGCGCGCGCGCGTCGTCTGCATCAGCGCGTAGGTCTCGTCATGCAGGCGGCCGGTATCGAGGGTGAAGATGCCGATGGCGAGGCCATGGCGGTCGATCAGGTCGGTCAGCACCATGTCCTCGACGCTGAAGCTGCTGGCGAGCGTGACCGCGCCGACGCCAGCGGCGTCGCGCAACGTCTGTAGCGCCTCGTCGGTCAAAGCCGCGAGAGAATTGGGAGAACCATTCATCTTGTGGGCTGTTTGATTTAATTCACGAACCAGATTGAGATCGGAAATTATAATATCTTATTTTATATGTAAATATGATTATTATACATAATTAAATAGTATTTAATTGGCAAAAAGAACGCCCGGTCCATTTTGGGCCGAGCGTTGGGCCTTTAACCGCGGAGATATTCGCCGGCCAGCTTCACGTAATGATCGGCCGAATGTTTGAAGGCTTTGAGATCGTCGGCGCTCAAGGTCCGCATCAGCTTTGCCGGGCTGCCGGCCCATAGCTCGCCGGATTTGACGCGCTTGCCCGGCGTCACCAGGGCGCCGGCGGCGACCATGGCGCCGTCCTCGACCACCGCCCCGTCCATCACCGTGGCGCCCATGCCGACGAAGCTGACATCGCCCAGCGTGCAAGCGTGCAGGATCGCCGCATGGCCGATGGTGACGTCTGAGCCGATGTAAGTGCCGAACTTGCCGCTCGTGACATGGACGATCGTGCCGTCTTGAATGTTGGTGCGCGCGCCGACGCGAATCTCATGCACGTCGCCGCGCATGACCACGCCGTACCAAATATTGCTCTCGTCGCCGATCACCACGTCGCCGATCAGCGTCGCGGTCTCGGCGATGAAGACATCCTTGCCGAGCTTGGGGACGATGCCCTTGTAGGGCCGAATGAGCCCACTCATGATGAAGACGCTCCGCTCGCTTTGCTCGCTTCGCTCATGGGAACATCGCCTCCTGCTCGAGCGCCGTCGTCTCCGGCAGGCCGCACATGACATTGAAGTTCTGCACGGCCTGTCCCGATGCGCCTTTCACTAGATTGTCGATCACCGAAACGATGATCGCACGACCCGGCACCCGATCGGGGAAGACGGCGATGCGGCAATGGTTCGAGCCGCGCACATGGCGCGTCGCCGGCGTATGGCCCGCCGGCATGACATGGACGAAGGGCTCGGCGTCGTAGCGCGCATTGAGCGCGGCGCGCAGGTCGTCGGCCGATGCGCCCTTGGCGAGCTTGACGTAGATGCTGGACAGAATGCCGCGGCTCATCGGCATCAGATGCGCGGTGAAGTTGACGATGATCGGCTGGCCCGCCGCCGCCGTGAGCCCCTGCTCGATCTCCGGCGCGTGGCGGTGGCCGCCGACGCCGTAAGCGTGGATGCCCTCGGCCACTTCGGAATAAAGATTGGCCTCCTTGGCTTCGCGCCCGGCGCCCGTCACGCCCGACTTGGCGTCGATGATGATGTCGCCGGTTTCGATCAGGCCCTGTTCCAGCAGCGGCACCAGCGGCAGCTGGGCTGAGGTCGGATAGCAGCCGGGGTTGGCGACGAGCCGCGCCTTGGCCACATCGGCGCGCGCCAGTTCGGTGATGCCGTAAACGGCCTCGGTCTGCAGCTTGGGCGCCAGATGTTCATGGCCGTACCACTTGGCGTAAGTGGCGACGTCATGCAGCCGGAAATCGGCCGAGAGATCGACGATCTTGAGATGCGTCGGCAGCGCCGCGACGACTTCCTGCGTCAGGCCGTGCGGCAAGGCGCAGAAGGCGACATCGATGCCGGAAAAATCGACATCGCCGATCTTCACCATCTTGGGCACGTCGAGGTTCGCCAGATGCGGGAACACCTCGCCGAGGGCCGCGCCGGCGCGCTTTTCCGCTGTCAGCGCCGTGATGCGCGCGTTCGGATGCCGCGCCAGCAAGCGCAGCAGTTCCGCGCCGGTATAGCCGCTGGCGCCGAGGATGGCGGTGTTGATCCTATTGCTCGCGGAAGCCTGGGTCGTCATGTGCTTGCTCCTGATCCATCCATATAAGCGCAGATGGCGCAAAGAAAAAGGGCGTCCCCGAAGGGACGCCCTGAAGTTTGAGAGCAGAATACCCGCAGGTAAATCAACGCTTCGAGAACTGATGGCTACGACGCGCCTTGTGACGGCCGTACTTCTTGCGCTCGACGACGCGCGGGTCTCGGGTCAGCAAGCCGGCAGCCTTCAGCGCCTTGCGCAGAGCCGGCTCGTAATAGGTGAGCGCCTTGGAGATGCCGTGACGCACCGCGCCGGCTTGGCCGGAGAGGCCGCCGCCGACGGCAGTGGCGACAACGTCGTACTGCTGCTTGCGCGCCGTCACGTCGAACGGCTGGTCGATGATCAGACGCAGCACGGGGCGGGCGAAGTAGCTCGTCCAATCGCGGCCGTTGATGGTGATCTTGCCCTTGCCGGGCTTGATCCAGACGCGGGCGATGGCGTTCTTGCGCTTGCCGGTCGCGTAGGCGCGGCCCTGCTTGTCGATCTTCGGCTCGGGCAAAGCGGCCGGAGCGGCTTCGGCGACGGAGCCGCCCTTGAGATCGGCGAGGCTGCTGATGGTGTCCGCCATGCTTAGGCGCTCCTCTTGTTCTTCGAATTCAACGCCGCGACGTCGAGGACTTCCGGAGCCTGCGCCTCGTGCGGATGAGCCGGACCGGCATAAATGCGCAGGTTGCGCATCAGCATGCGGCCGAGGTTGTTGCGGGTGAGCATGCGCTCGACGGCCTTTTCGACCGCGCGCTCGGGATGCGCGCCGCCGAGGATCTGGCCCATCGTGCGGCCTTTGATGCCGCCCGGATTGTTGGTGTGCCAGTAAAAGACCTTCTGTTCCAGCTTGCGGCCGGTCACGACGACCTTATCGGCATTGATGACGATGATGTTGTCGCCGGTGTCGACATGCGGCGTGAACGTCGGGCGATGCTTGCCGCGCAGGCGCGTGGCGATGACCGTCGCGAGACGGCCAAGCACGAGACCTTCGGCATCGATCAGCACCCACTTCTTGACCACGTCGGCAGGACGGGCGGAAAAGGTCTTCATGATGTCTACCTGGTAGGGCGTCGGGACGATCCCAACAGCGGAAACGATGGGGACGAAAAATTCTGGGCGGTCGCTGAACCAGCGCCCGCCCCGGCGAAGAGCGCGGAATATGCCGTCCGCCCCTCGCCGCGTCAAGGATTTCCGGGGTTTTCCGAGGCGGTATTATAATACCGCGTTTGCACACATACATATATGCAGATTCTTACCGACCAACGGTCATCGTAACTGACAAACTGCGATATGATGCAGACGGATAACTGGCCGGATTATTTGATTTTATTTAGCCGGGGAGAAAATGGTTCAAAGACATATCATCGTGCTGCCGAAAGAGAATGGCGGTTTTGAAGTCCACCCATTGAAGGAATACTTGCGGCAAAACCCCAATATCTTGCCCGGCTACGACCCTAGCGGCAGCACATCCCATCAGCTACGTGCCGCCCTCAAACGCAAAGGGTGGGCTATGCAGGAAACGCCCTCCGAAATCCGGCTTATTCAGCCCGGTGCGGCATCCGACCTTGCAAAGGTCGAAGAAGTCTTAGGTGGCAGCGAGGAAAGCGGTTTAGAGCCGGCCGAAATGCCCGAAGCGGTGTTCAGCTTGGAATACCAATTACGTGACTTCCTTGCCGCCAATCTGGAAACGGTCAAAGTGCAGGATAAGCGGCTACGCCTATACGTCGATCCGACTGGCCGCGACGGCATCGAATTTCCAACCGCCGTTGGCCCGATTGATATTTTGGCCTTGGATCAAAACGACGATTATGTCGTCTTTGAATTGAAGCGGGCCAACACTCCTGACCGCGCCGTGGGCCAGTTGACCCGGTACATGGGGTGGATACAGCAAACTATCGGCCGCGAACGCAAGGTCTCCGGCATTATTGTCGCCAAGACCATCAGTCAGAAACTCCGCTATGCTGTATCGGTCGTGCCGAACGTCTCCTTATTTGAATATCAGGTCGAATTTCATTTGCGACCCGCTCATGACATCGCGCCGAATTAGCCCCTCCGCCCTTAGCTAAAGCCGATGTAGTTCTGGCAAAGGAAAGCGTGGTTTGGCAGCGCGGGCTGTTATATTCAAGGCACCGCCTTTCAATCCATTGGGTTTTCCCGAATCTCATGGCCGATCCCCTCGCCGATAAAGGCTTCGAAACCCGCGCCGTCCATGCCGGCGGCGGCCCCGACAAGGCCACCGGGGCCCGGGCAGTGCCGATCTACCAGACGACCTCCTACGTCTTCGACTCGGCCGACCAGGCGGCGAAACTGTTCAATCTGGAAGAATTCGGCCAGATCTACTCGCGGATCACCAACCCGACCGTGGCCGCCCTGGAAACCCGCCTGGCCAGCCTGGAAGGCGGCGTCGGCGCCACGGCTGCCGCTTCGGGCCATGCCGCACAGTTCCTCGCCCTGCTCCCGCTGCTGAAGGCCGGCGACAGTTTCCTCGCCTCCAAGGCGCTCTACGGCGGCTCGATCACCCAGTTCGGCCAGTCCTTCGCCCGGCTCGGCTGGCAGGCGATCTTCGTCGATCCCGCCGACCCGGAGAATTTCCGCCGCGCCCTGACGCCGACCTGCCGCGCCATCTTCATCGAGAGCCTGGCCAACCCCGGCGGCATCGTCACCGACATCGAGGCCATCGCCCGCGTGGCGCATGACGCCGGCATCCCGCTGGTCGTCGACAACACCTTGGCGACGCCCTATCTCTGCCGGCCCGGCGACTGGGGCGCCGATCTGGTCGTCCATTCGACCACCAAGTTTCTCGGCGGCCACGGCAATTCGATCGGCGGCGCGGTGATCGACACGGGCAAGTTCGACTGGTCGCGCATCGCCGCGCTCGGCGAGCCCTCGCCCGCTTATCACGATCTCAATTTCGCCAAGACCTTCGGCAAGCTGGCCTTCACGGTTTACGGCCATGCGGTCGGCTTGCGCGACTTCGGCGCGGCGCTGGCGCCATTCAACGCCTTCCTGACGTTGACCGGCATCGAGACGCTGGCGCTGCGCATGGCGCGCCATTGCGAGAACGCGCTCGCCGTGGCGCAGCACTTGGAAAGACATCCGAAAGTCGCCTGGGTGTCATATGCCGGCCTCGCCAGCAGCCCGCATCGCGCGCTGGCGCAAAAGTATCTGCCCAAGGGCAGCGGCGCGGTCTTCACCTTCGGCTTGAAGGGCGGCTATGCGGCTGGGATCAAGCTCGTCGAGTCCTGCCGGCTGTTCTCGCATCTCGCCAATATCGGCGACACCCGCAGCCTGATCATTCACCCGGCCTCGACGACGCATCGGCAATTGTCGGACGCCGACCGAGCCGCCGCCGGCGCTGGACCAGATGTCGTGCGGCTCTCGGTGGGCATCGAAAGCCTCGCCGACATCATCGCCGACCTCGATCAGGCTTTGGCGCAAGGCTGATTATTCGGCCGGGCCCGCCCCTCTGACGGGCGCGACTGTAATTGGTAGCGCATTGCCGGTCGGATCAGCGATCGCGGGCGTCGTTTCTTCCGCGCGATCCTTCGGCAGCATCAGGATGGCGACGGCGACGATGGCGGCCGCGCCGGCGAGCGTGATGTAGAGCCAGGCGAACTCGCCGGTACGCTCGTGCAAGTACGAAACAAGCTGCACGGCGACCGGGCCGACGCCGAGCGACAAGACGAACTTCGCGCCGAACGCCGAGCCGCGCCATTTCGACGGCGTGTAGCGCGCCATCAGCGCGTTCTCCGCCGGCAGCGAACCGACATTGCTCACGACCATCACCAGCATGGCGAGGAAGAACGGCAAGCCGCTCAGCGCCGAAGCGGCGGCGATGGCCGGCACTTGCAGGCAATAGCTGAACAGATAGGCGCTGCGCAGCGAGAAGCGGTCGGTCAGCCAGCCGGCGAAAATCTGCACGAAGCCGCCGACGAGATAGACCGCCGTGAACAACGCGCCGACGCCGAACGCGCCATTGGCGAAGAAGTCCGGCATGCGCTCGCTGAACGCCTTGGGCATCGCGATCTGCGTCGCCTGATAAATCAAGCCGGCGAGAAACACCGTCACCGACATGACGACGAAGGCGCGCACGACATCGCCGCGCGGCGGCTCCTTGTGCGGCGCGCGGTCGCCCTGCTGCTCGACCACCTGTTTGGTGAGCAGGCCGCCGACCAGCACGAGGCCCGTCGCGATCGAGACGAGGCCCGGCGCCCAGAAGGCGGCGCGCCAGTCCACCAGATCGATCAAGCCGCCGGCGGTGAAGCCGGCGAGCGCCACGCCGAAGCCGCCGAAGCTGCCCCAGATGCCGAGCGAGGTGCCGCGGTTGGTGGCGGTCTTGATCAGCCAGGCCATGCCGACCGGGTGATAGATCGAAGCGAAGACGCCGAGCGCCGCAAGCGCGATGGTCAGTTGCGCCGGATTGTCGGTCAGGCCGCAGGCGACGGCGGCGGCGCCCGAGCCGACGAAGAAGACGACCATCATCCACGGATGGCTCCAGCGGTCGCCGAGCCAGCCGGCCAGCGGCGCGCAGACGCCGACAAGAAGGGCGCCGAGCGTCCACAGGCCGATCAGGCTGCTGTAGCCGATGCTCCACTCGCCTTCGAGCGACAGCACGATGGTGAGATAGAGCGCCACCAGCAAATGCATATAGCCATGGCCGAGCCAGGCGAAGAGCTGGGACCAAGCGGCGGAACGGGATTGGGCAATCGGCGACATCAGCCGGTTATAGGCCGGCGTCACGAGAGCGACAATCTTCGTCAGCGCATCGAGTCATGCGAAAAACTCATGTTCCGTTCGCCTCATCCCTTAGCCAATCGAGATAAGGCGCGTGGCCCGTTTCGATGGTCCACGCCACGACGCAGGGCAGATCGTAGCTGTGCAGTTCGATCAGCCGCGCCGTCAGATCCGCCAAGCGGTCGGCGCGCGTTTTGAGGATGAGAACCGCCTCGTCCTCCTCCTGCAGCTTGCCCTCCCAATGGTAGATCGCCGTCATGCCATCGAGCACATTGGCGCAGGCGGCGAGCCGCTCGTCCACCAGGGCACGGCCGAGCTGCAACGCCTCGGCACGCGACGCGGCGGTGACATAGACCATCATGAGGTCGGGGGGTGCGCTGGCGACCATAGGAGCCTGCAAATTCGAGGGGCCATTAGCGATTGTGAAAGGGTTCGCAACCATTCTCGGAGGAAGCGCTGGCGCGCCGCCCGGACTCTAAAATAAACTGTTCAAGCCGTCAGCGCAGGACCAGAACGGCATGAGGGACGTCAGATGAGCGAATCAGCAGAACGCAGCGACAACCTTGCGTCACATCGCCCAAGCCTGCCGCAACGCAATTGGTTGGTGCGCGGTCTCGATCAACCTGGCGGCAAGCTGCCGCTATTCGACCGCGATGGTCAGCGGGTTGACGTGCAGACGGTGCGCAGTTGCTTGCAAGCCGGCTGGGCAGAGCCTTGGTTTCGCAACCCTTTGAAGCCCGATTGGCTGGTTTGCAAGATCACCGACAAGGGCCGCAAAGCGCTCGCCGACAACGACGCGCCTTAAAGCGCTGCGCAAAATCCATAACGCAAGGCTGTTTTGCGTGAGCAGCGCGCTCACGTTTATGCCCTGTTCTTGCCACTCGTGATCTCGAGTTCCCAATGCAACATGCCTCTCACAACTAACGAGCGGCCGGGGACCTCGTTAGGAATACCTTCGCCTTGCATTCAAGTTCCTCCCCGGATAAGACGAAAGTAATATTTCTTTCTACTTATCGAGGAGGATATTGCGGTGACCGCACACTCCGTCGGCGAAAGAGTTCCCGCTTCCGATCAAATCGCGCCTGACCGCATCGTCGAATTTCCCGTCCCCAGCGCAATCCGCTGCCTATCGGTGGCGGCGCGCCACTTCGGCGTCCATCTCGCGCCGGAAGAACTCATCAAAGAACACGGCCTCACGAACGATGAGCCGGATTGCGCCACGCTCATCGCGCTTGCCGAAACCGTCGGCTTGGAACTCGCCGCCCTGCCGCTCGCGAACGCCGATGCCGCACAGTTGGCGCCCGCGCTACCTGCCATCGTCCGCCTCAGCAACGGCAACGCCCTCCTCCTCCTCGAAATCACGCGCGCCCGCGACGGCTTTACCGCCAAGCTTTACGACCCGGCGGTTGGCGAATCTGCGCCGATGGTCATCGCTTGGGACCGCCTGACAGCCGCGACCCAAGATATCCTATTGGTGAAGCGCAGTGCCAACGCCGGCGAGAACACGGATAGCGCCTTCGGCATTGGCCGGCTGATTGCCGAGATCCGCCGCGAAAAGCGCCTGTTCCGCGATATCGCTCTCGCCGCCACCCTGATGAGCATCACCGCCCTCGTGCCGGCGCTGTTCTGGCAGCTCGTGATCGACCGCGTGCTGGTCTACAAGAGCCTCTCGACGCTGCATGTGCTGGTCGGCGGCCTGCTGTTCATCGTGCTGTTCGACACGCTATTCGGCTATCTGCGCCGCAGCTTGATCCTCGTCGCCACCGCGCGCATCGACGCCCGCCTGTCATCCTTCATCTTCGGCCGGCTGCTCGATCTCGGCATCGACTATTTCGAGCGCACGCCGACCGGCGTGTTGATCCGCGACGTCAACGAAGTCTGGCGGGTGCGCAACTTCCTCACCGGACAATTGTTCGGCACCCTGCTCGACGCCATCGTTCTGCTCGTCGTGTTCCCAGTGATGTTCTGGTTCAGCCCGGCGCTTGCCGCCGGCGTGCTCGGAATCGGCCTGCTGATGATGCTCGCCATCCTCGGCTTCCTGCCCTTCGTGCGGCGCCGCACCTCGCGCGCCTTCGAGGCCGAAGGCCGCCAGAATGCCTATCTCGTCGAATCGGTGCAGGGCATCCGCACGGTCAAGTCGATGGCGATGGAAGGCCGCCGCCGCCGTATGTGGGACGGCCATGCCGCCGACGCCGCGCGCTTGCGCCGCCAGGCCGGCGGCACCATCAACGCATTACAGACCGTCGTCGCCCCGCTCGAAAAGCTGATGACCAGCGGCATCATCGCCATCGCCGCCTATATGGCCGTCACCAGCAACGACCCGGTCTATGTCGGCGCGCTGATCGCCTTCGGCATGATGACGCAGCGCGTCGCCCAACCGCTGATCCAACTCGCCTATATGGTTCAGCAGTTCGACGAGGTCAGCCGGGCGCTGCGCACCGTCGCCGCCGTCGTCAACCAGCCGCGCGAAGAAGGCCGCGGCGCCGGCGGGCTCGCAACAACGCTCAGCGGGGCTGTCGAATTCTCCAATTTGCGTTTTCGCTATCCGGGAGCCGCCGCCTGCGCTCTCGACGGCGTCTCGTTCAAAATCGAGGCCGGGACCGTCTTCGGCATCATGGGCCGCAGCGGCTCCGGCAAGACGACGGTGACTCGCCTGCTGCAGGGACTGCATCGCGGCTACGACGGCCTCATCAAGATCGACGGCACCGACATCCGCGCCATCGATCTCGGCCATCTGCGCCGCAGCACCGGCGTCGTGCTGCAAGACAGCTTCCTGTTCTCCGGCAGCATCCGCGACAATATCGCCGCCGGCGCGCCAGGCGCCAGCTTCGAGCAAGTCGTCAACGCCGCGCGCCTCGCCGGAGCGGAAGAATTCATCGAACGCCTGCCGCGCGGCTACGACACGCCGGTCGAGGAAAACGCCAGCAATCTCTCCGGCGGGCAAAAGCAACGCCTCGCCATCGCCCGCGCGCTGATCGTCGATCCCGCTCTGCTGATTTTCGACGAAGCGACCAGCGCGCTCGACCCGGAAAGCGAGGCGATCGTCAACGCCAACCTGCGGCGCATCGCCGCCGGCCGCACCGTCATCGTCATCTCGCACCGCCTGTCATCGCTCATGCGCGCCGACGCCATTCTGGCGCTCGATAACGGCAAGGTCGTCGGCGTCGGGCCGCATGAACAGCTTCTGCGGAACTGCGACCTCTATCGTCGTCTATGGCAGCAACAAAACAGCCACAGTTTATACGCGGAGGCGGCCGAATGAGCAGCTATGACAATCCCTCGACACCGAGCGAGACTCTCGCCCGCTTCCGGTCGGAGGTCGAAGCGCTCGGCCAGGAGCCGGAGCCGCGCCTCGCACGCGCAACTCTGCTGATCGCTGCCGGCACCTTGATCGCCGGTATGCTTCTCGCTTCGCAGGCGCGGATCGACCGCATCGTCACCGGCACAGGCCAGCTTTCGACTGCCGAACGCACCGTCGTCGTCGGCACACTGAACCGCGCCATCATCAAATCGATCGACGTGCGCGAAGGCGACCAAGTGAGCGCCGGACAGATCCTCACCACGCTCGATCCGACCTTCGCCGAAGCCGACGTCGCCCAACTCGAAGTGCAATTGCAGAGCCTCGATGCCGAGATCGCCCGTCTGGACGCGGAATTGGCCGGCAAACCCCTGGATGAGTCGGAACTCGCGAAAAGCTACGCCCTCATGCAGCGCAGCCTGATGGCGCAACGCGCGGCGCAGAAGGCCGAGCAACTGCGTGGCTTCGATTCCAAGATCAGCCTGCAAGAGGCGACCATCGTCAAGCTGACGGCCAACCGGCAGCGCTATGACGAGCGCGGCAAGCTCATGCGCGAGGTCGAAGAGATGCGGCGTAAATTGGCCGAGCAGCAAGTCGGCAGCCGCCTCATGCTTCTGCAGGCGACGGATCAGCGCATCGAAATGCTGCGCAACGCCGAGTCCGACGCGCACAGCCTGGAAGAAGCGCGCCATCAGCGCGATAGCTTCCGCTCAGAACGCGAGACCTTCCTGGAGCAATGGCGTACGCAGGCTCAACTCGACCTCGTGAAAGCGCGCACGACGCGCGACGGCGCCGTCGAGCAGCTCGCCAAGGCCCGCAAGACCCAAGATCTCGTCACGCTGCGCGCGCCGTCGGACGGCATCGTGCAGCAGATCGGCAAATTCTCCGTCGGCTCGGTGCTGACCGAAGGCGCGCCGCTCGTCACATTGATCCCGCTCAACGCGCGGATGGAAACCGAAGTCGCCATCGATGCCCGCGACATCGGCTTCGTGCGCGCCGGCGATCCCGTCACGCTCAAGCTGGCCGCCTACGACTATCTCGAACACGGCCATGTCGAAGGCACGGTCCGCACGATCAGCGAGGACGTCTACAGCCAGCAGGCGAATCAGCCCGTGCGCCCCTATTATAAGGCCACCATCGCCATCGACCGCGCCGCCCTGCGCAACGTACCCGACAGCTTCCGCCTCAATCCGGGCATGCCGGTGACCGCCGACGTCAAGGTCGGCACGCGCTCGCTGCTGTCTTATCTCGCGCGCGGCGCGTTGCGCACCATGGACGAGGCGATGCGCGAACCATGATCGCTCGCCTTTCGCAATGGTGGCGCGACCGTTTCAAGCGCCCGGCGCAATCGCACGTCACGCTAGCGCGATTGCAGCGCGATGCCGAACGCGGCGACGGCGAGGCGCGATACCGCTTGGCCCAAACTTATCTCGCCGACCGACAGAGCGGCGAAGCGGCGCACAAGGCCGTGAATTGGCTGGAATTGGCGGCGCGCAGCGGCCATTCCAAGGCGCAGTATCGCCTCAGCCTGATCTATCTCAACGGCTTTGCCGCCAGCGGCCCGACCGCAGTCTGGCAAGCCGAAGCCTGCAGCGCGGCTGCGCAAGACAATCTGCGCCTGCTCTATCCCGACGGCGCGGCCATCGCGCCGCAGCCCGAACGCGCCTTCGCGCTCGCCGAAGCCTCCGCCATGCAAGGCCATGCCGCCGCCCAGGCCCATCTCGGCATGTTGCTGCTGCGCGGCGTCGGCTGCGTCCAGGATTTCGCCGCCGCCACCATCTGGTTCCGCCGCGCCGACGATCAGCAAGCCGATGATGTGATCGGCGGCGGCGGCGCCCTCGGCCTCGGCTTGATCCTCGAACATGGCCTGGGTTGCGCGGCCGACCCGGCGCGGGCCGCCCTCTATTACGAGCGCGCGACGAAGGCCGGCAACGACGCCGCCGCCACAGCGCTGGCTCTCATGCATCTCAACGGCCGAGTAGAAGCCGATCTAGCCCAAGCCGAACGCTTACTTATCGGACCCGCAGCTCGCGGAAACGCCTTCGCTCAACATGGCTTGCAACGCCTCCGTGAAACTCTCGCGGAAGCTAATCCCGTCGCCCTTCAACCCGATTATCAGAAGGATTCATCCCATGGCTCTCAACGACCTCCGCCTGTCCTTTCGCGACGAATTCAATAGCCTCAGTCTTGACACCGGGACTCCCGCGACCGACGCCAACTTCTGGAACAGCTCGATGCATGACGGCTACGTTCGCACGCTATCCAGCAACAACGAAAAGCAGATCTATATGGACGCCGATTATCTCGGCCTCGGCGTCAACCCGTTCTCGGTCAACAATGGCATTCTCACGATCAGCGCCGCGCAATCCTCATCGGCTGTCAAGGCCGCGACCGGCTACGATTACACCTCCGGCGTGCTGACCTCTCAAGGCGCGTTTTCGCAGACCTACGGCTACTGGGAAGTGCGCGCGCAAATCCCTGAGGGCAAAGGGCTTTGGCCGGCCTTTTGGCTGCTCAATGAGAACAAGCAATGGCCGCCCGAACTCGATGTCCTCGAGGCCATCGGCAGCGAAACCAACTGGCTGCATCAGACCGTGCACACCGCGACGGGATCCGCGACCAGCGCTGCGACATGGAACATCGAGAAGCTATCCGCCGGCTACCACAGCTACGGCATGGATTGGACGCAAAGCGGCATCACATTCTATCTCGACGGCCGCGCCACCTACAGCATGGCGACGCCGAGCGACGTCAACACGCCAATGTACATGGTGCTGAACCTGGCGGTCGGCGGCAATTGGCCCGGCTCGCCCGACGCGACGACAAACTGGGCCAATGCCAAGTACAACATCGATTATGTCCGCGTCTATGAGCACACCGGCGTCGCCGGCTCGGGCGGCGTGCTCAACCCCGATGGCTCGGTCTATGTGCCGCCTCCCGTGATGCAGCTCGTCGGGCTCATCATCAGTAACGGCGAGGATATCACCGGCATGACCGGCGTAAAATTTACCGCACCCGACAGCGGCGCTTCCACAAGCAGAACTTACTCGGCGAGCCAACTCGGCCTCGGCACGCCGAGCGGCGCGACCCTGACCGTGTCTTACGACGCGCAGAAGAATGTCGCCGCCACCAATAACGGCAAATGGAACGACATCAAGAACGGCGCTTACGCCTCCGACACGGCCCAAGGCGTGAGTCTGACCAATTTCGTCGGCGTCAGCGTCCATATGAACGGCAACCAGAATTCGGTGGTTGCCGTGAAGGACGCCAAGCGCGGCAAGATCACCACCACGGGCGGCAACGACGCGATTACCGTCAATGCCTGGAGCAACGGCCAGACGGACAATATCGTCACCATCGACAGCGGCGACGGCACAGACACGATCGCATTCGCCGGCGCCGACAACACCCGCGCCGCGATCAGCGCCGGCGACGGCGCCGACACGATCTCCTTCGCCGACATGGCCAACGGCACGGCCAACGGCGGCGCCGGCGACGACCGCTTCGTCATCCGCTCAGGCGGCGTGATTTCGCTGACCGGCGGAAGCGGCATCGACACATACGATCTCGCCGCCGGCAATCGCGTCACTATCGCCGACTTCAAGCTCTCCGAGGACATCCTCACCCTGAACGGCGTCGCCGCCAGCGCCATTCAAGTGCGCAACGCGAATGGCAACAGCTACGTCGATGTGAACGGCAGCACTGTCGCGACCTTGTCGGGCGTCACGCACAGCGCCGGCGATCTCGGCATCGGCGTGCCGCCGCCTCCGCCCGTCACGATCCCCGTCTTCGATTCGCAGACGGAGATGCCGACAGCCTTGCTCGCGCCGGACGCGTCGTTCAGCGGCTGGCCCGTGAGTCACGTCAAGCTCAGCAACGGCTCGGCGATCGCCGTCGATAGCACCAGTTTCACCGCTGGCGAGACCGGCGCCAACAGCTCGAGAACTTATAGCGCGACCGACATGAGCAAGCTTGGCGTCAGCGCCCAAACCAGCGTGGCTGTTGCTTACGACGCGCAGAAAAACATCACTGTCACCAACAACGGCGCTTGGGGCGGCATCAAGAATGCAGCGGTCCGTTCCGGCGCCATGACCAAAGCGACGGTGAACAATTTCGTCGGCGTCGATATCGACATCAACGCCAACCAAAGCGCCAATGTGACGGTCAACCGCGCCATGCGCGGCTCTATCGCCACCGGCGCCGGCAACGACACGATCTCCGTCGTCGGCCAAGCCAACGGCGACAACTCGAACTTGATGAACATTTTGGCCGGCAACGTGGCGAGCAACATCACCTACGCCGGCGGCAGCTCGAATTTAATGACCATCTCGGCCGGCAATGGGGCGAACAACATCACCTACACCGGCGGCGGCTACAACCGCGCGGCGATCATCGCCGGCAGCGGCGCCGACACGATCACCTTTGCCGGCCAAGCCAACGGCGCGATCAACGCCGGCGGCGGCAACGACCGGGTGAACGTGCGCACGACCGGCAACGTCTCGGTCACGGGCGGCGCCGGCGCGGACGTGTTCTCCTTCATCGCCGGGGCCCATGCGACGATCGCCGATTTCAAAGCCAACGAAGACCGCCTTGAAATCTCCGGTGTGAGCGCCAGCGGTCTGCGGGTGCGCAACAACGGCAACAGCACGCTGATCGACCTCAACGGCCAAAGCGCCGTGGTGTTGGCCGGCGTCTCGCTCTCGGCCAGCCAGATCAGCCTAAGCTACGTCTGAGCCTGACGGCGGCCCGGCATCAACCGGGCCGCCGCAGATTCTCCGACTGGTTCTTGCAGGATGGCCGCGATTGCAGTCTTATCGGCGGATGAGCACCGATTCCCTGACCCAACGCCTGATCGACATCGAGCATCGCCTCGCCCATAGCGAACGCATGACGGAGGACTTGTCCGCCATCGTCGCCAAGCAGGGCGACGAAATCTCGCTGCTCAACCAGAAGATCGCCGTGCTGACCCAGCGGCTGAAGGACAGCGCCGGGGCCTGGGATCCGTCGCCACGCGACAGCGAACCGCCGCCGCATTACTGAGCGCAGCGCGCGTGGACGACGACATCCCCGAATATTTCGTCTATGTCCTGCGCAACGGCGCCGGCACGCTCTATACCGGCATCGCCAAGGATGTCGACGCGCGGCTCACGACGCATAACGCCGGCAAGGGCGCGCGTTTCACGCGCGGCCGCGGCCCCTGGACCGTGGCGCATGTCGAAGGCCCCCTCGCCCACGGCGAAGCGCTGCGCCGCGAAGCCGCCCTCAAGCGCGACCGCGTCTTCAAGGCGGCGCTCAAGGCGAGATAGGGCTATAGTGCGGCTTCCAGCATCACAGGAGTCCGTCATGCCGCATCCCCTCATCTCCCGCCGCGCCCTTCTCGCCGGCTTGGGCGCTAGCCTCGTTCTTGCGCCGCTGCTGACGTCGCGCGCTAGGGCGCAGGGCAACCTGCTCGACCAAGGCCGCAATCTTCTTGGCGGCGGGGCGCCGGGGAGCAGCAGCGGAACCGGCGGCGGCGCGAGCGGCCTGACCACGCAACAAGCCGACTCAGGCTTGCGCGAAGCGCTGCGCGTCGCCAGCCAGCGCACGGTGTCGCAGCTCGGCAAGCCGGGCGGCTACCTCAACGATCCGGCGGTGAAGATTCCGCTGCCGAGCTATTTGGAGAACGCGCGGCAACTGCTCGCCAAGGCCGGCATGGCCGGCCAACTCGACGATCTGCAGCTTCGCATGAACCGCGCCGCCGAAGCTGCCGCGCCCAAAGCGCTCGATATCTTCACCAAGGCGATTTCGTCGATGACGGTGAGCGACGCGCGCGGCATCGTTAGCGGTCCGCAAGACGCCGCCACGCAATATTTCAAGCGCACGACGACGCAGCCGCTGTCGCAAGCGTTCCGCCCGATCATCGACCAGAACCTGTCGCAAGCGGGCGCGACGCAAAGCTTTCAGAAAGTCTCGCAGAGTTTGTCGTCGAGCGCCGGCGGCGCTACCGGGGGACTGGGCGGTCTCGCCGGCATGGCGGGACTCGGCGGCGGCGCCCCTGGATCGTCGGGCACACCGCAGAACTTCAACTTCACCGACTATGCATTGGAAAAGGCGCTCGCCGGCCTCTTTACCTACATCGGCAAAGAAGAAGCGGCGATCCGCAGCAATCCCGCGGCGCGCAGCACCGACTTGCTCAAGCAGGTTTTCGGCAGCCGTTGAAGCTAGGCTGAGCGCGCCACCGGCGCGTGCGGCGTCCAGAAATAGACCAACTGCAGGCCTAGGCGCTCTTCCAGCCGTTCGAGCGCCGCATGCGCGGCGCGGCGCTGCGCCTCATGCAGCGGTTCGCCGGCGCGCGGCCGCACGGCGACATATTCGGCGTCGCCCTCCTGCAGATCGGCTCCGAACACGGCATAAGCTTTATTGCCAGCGATGCCGAGGCTGGCGCGCGCGGCGGCCGAGTGCGGCGTCGAGACGGCGCTGTCAGGCACGGTGTCGAAGGCGATCATGCTGGCCATGGAACTCTCCGTTTAAATGACTGTTCCCGATGCTAACGGCGCGGCAATCAAAATGCTGCGACGCAAAACATCCATCATAAAACGTCCATATCTATGGCAAAGACGATCACAACGTCGCGCGGGCAAGCGCGTCGCGCGTTCAATGCGGGTTTGAACGCGTCATCGATTCGGCAAGTTGTGAGTGAAAATGGTCGGGACGATAGGATTTGAACCTACGACCCTCAGACCCCCAGTCTGATGCGCTACCAGGCTGCGCTACGCCCCGACCTTGTCCGCCGGCCGGCATGGGAAACCTAAGCCGTCGGCGGAGGGGGCGGAATGTACCCTGCCCGTCCCACCGCCGCAATGGCTGAACGCCGCGAAAACAATGGAGAAAACTGCGCCGAAAAAGCGCCGAACAGCGGCCTATTTGCGCAAAAGCGCGCGCAAGCCGGACAATTCTTCGAGCAGCGCCTTGAGCGCCAGCTTGGTGTCGTCGTCGAGGCCGGAGACACGCACCGCTTTGGCAGCGCCGGCGATCGAGGGGGCTGCAGGCTTGGGCGCTTCGACGACGCGCGGCGCTGGCGCTGGATTCGGCTCAGCGGACGGACGACCCGGCTTGAGGCCGCCATCGCGCAGCAGCTTCTGCACGCCCTTAATCGTGTAACCGTCGCCATAGAGCAACGCGCGGATGGCGCGCAGCAGTTCGACGTCTTCCGGGCGGTAATAGCGCCGACCGCCGCCGCGCTTGAGCGGGCGGATCTGCGAGAACTTGGTTTCCCAGAAGCGCAGCACATGCTGCGGCACGTCAAGGTCGGTGGCGACCTCGCTGATCGTGCGGAAGGCGCTGGCGGACTTCATGCCGCGCCGCGCCGCCAAAGCGTCTGCTGCCTCCGGCCCATCTTTGAATAGGCCGGCTGTCTGTTCTGCACGATCGGCCATCTCACGCCTGGGTCGGCGTCGGCGACGTCGCGCTCGCGACGTCCGGCGCGGCGCCAGCGTCGTTGATGCGGTTTTTCAGGACATGCGAGGCGCGGAACACCAGCACCCGGCGCGGCAGGATCGGCACTTCCTCGCCGGTCTTGGGATTGCGGCCGACGCGCTGGCCCTTTTGACGGACGGAAAAACTGCCGAAAGACGAGATTTTCACCGGCTCGCCGCGAATCAGCGCGCCGCTGATCTCCTCCAGCACCGCCTCGACCAGATCGGCCGATTCGTTGCGGGACAGGCCGACTTCCTGATAGACGGCCTCGCTCAACTGGGATCGGGTAACCGTATTGCCGCTCATGCCACTTCCCCCAACGCTGCTGTCATCGCCAAGCTTCGGCAGTGACGTTACCGCCAGCGCAGAAATACGTCAATAATCAAAGGGATGGCAGACTTCGCTCACGTCTTGCCCGAATCGCGTCATGGAACTAGCGATTCGGCTGGATTCCTCAATGCGCAGAGCAAGACGCAGCGCTAAAGGTCGGACAAGAATCAGGAAGTGGAATTCGACGACGGCTATCAGCGAACGCCAGCAGACGCCCTGCTCGCCAGCGGCGAGCGCATGAAAGAATCTTGGGCCGTTACCAGCGCACGGCCGCTGAGGCCCAAGTGAAGCCGGCGCCCATGGCTTCCAGCATGACCAACTGGCCGGGCTTGATGCGGCCATCGTTGGCCGCCTCGGCGAGCGCCAAGGGGATCGACGCTGCCGAGGTGTTGGCGTGGCGATCGACCGTGATGACGACCTTCGCTGTCGGCAAACCGAGCTTCTTCGCGGTGGCTTCGAGAATGCGCAAGTTGGCTTGGTGCGGCACCAGCCAGTCGATCTCGGCCGAGGTCAGGTTGTTGGCGACCAGCGCCTCCTCCAGCACCGCCGCCATATTGACGACGGCATGGCGGAACACTTCCTTGCCTTGCATACGGACCTTGCCGACCGTGCCGCTGCTCGACGGGCCGCCGTCGGCATAGAGCATGTCGTGCTGGCGGCCATCGGAATGGAGATGGGTCGAGAGAATGCCGCGATCGGCGCTCGTCCCTTGTCCCTCGCCGGCCTTCAGCACCACCGCGCCGGCGCCGTCGCCGAACAGCACGCAAGTCGTGCGGTCTTCCCAGTCGAGCAGGCGCGAGAAAGTCTCGGCGCCGATGACCAGCGCCGTCTTGGCCTGTCCGAGCCGGATGGCGTTGTCGGCAACCGACAGGCCGTAGATGAAGCCCGAGCAAACCGCCTGCACGTCGAAGGCAACGGCCTTGTGTGCGCCGAGCGCGGCTTGCACCTTCACCGCTGTGGCGGGAAAGGTATGGTCCGGCGTGGCGGTGGCGAGCACGATCATATCGACGCTCTCGCCCGCGACGCCGGCCTTCTCGAGCGCTTGGCGCGCGGCGGCGATGGCGAGGTCGGAAGTCTTTTCGCCTTCGGCGGCGACATGGCGCTGGCGGATGCCGGTGCGCTCGATGATCCATTCGTCGGACGTGTCGACGCGCGTCGCCAATTCGTCGTTGGTGACGATGCGGCTCGGCAGATAGGAGCCGCAGCCGGCGATATAGGACCGCGTGAGCATTACGAGACCGTCGCCTCTTGCGCCACGGGCACGACAGGAACTGCCGGCGTCAGCGCTTGCAGTTCATGCAGGATCTTGGCGTTGAAGCCGCCTGCCGCCATGTCGATGGCGACGCCGACAGCATTGGCGAAGCCGAACGCGTCGGTGCTGCCGTGGCTTTTGACGGCGATGCCGTTGAGGCCGAGGAACATCGCGCCGTTGTAGCGGCGCGGATCGAGGCGCGAGCGCAATTTGTTGAGCGCCGGGCGCGCCAGCAGATAACCCAGCATCGCCAGCAGCGAGCTGCGGAACGCGGCGCGCAGGAAGTTGGAGTAGAGCCGCGCCAAGCCTTCGGCGGTCTTGAGCGCGACGTTGCCGGTGAAGCCGTCGGTGACGACGACGTCGACCGCGCCGGCCCACACGTCGTCGCCTTCGACGAAGCCCTCGAACAGGATCGGCAGATTGCTGGCGCGGATCATCGCCGCGGCGTCGCGCAGCACGTCATGGCCCTTGAGGTCTTCCTCGCCGACGTTCAACAGCGCGATGCGCGGCTTGACCATGCCGAACACGGTGCGCGCGAAGACTTCGCCGAGAATGGCGAATTGCGCGAGATTGTTGGCGTTGCAGGAAATGTTCGCGCCGAGGTCGAGCATGACGCTTTCGCCGCGTTGCGTCGGCACGATGGAGGCGATGGCAGGACGGTCGATGCCGGGCAGCGTTTTCAGCACCACCTTGGCCATCGCCATCAGCGCGCCGGTGTTGCCGGCGGAGACGATGCCGGCGGCGTCGCCCGAGGCGACGGCGTCGATGGCGAGGCGCATGGAGGATTGCCGCGCGCTGCGCAGCGCCACGGAGGGCTTGTCGTGGTCGGAAACGGCGGCGTCGGTATGGCGGATCTCGCAGATATCCGCAGCGACCTTGTGACGCGCGAGCAACGGCTCAAGCTTCGCCTTGTCGCCGAACAGCAGGAAGCGCGCTTCGGGATGACGCTTATGGGCGATCTCGATGCCCTGAACGACCATGTCGGGGGCTTTCTCGCCCCCCATGGCATCGATCGCGATCGTCAAGCGCTCGGCCAAAGCCTCGCTCCCGCGCGAATCGGCCAGGCGGCCGATTTAGGCGCGGCTCTTGGGCGCGACGACCTCGCGGCCGTCGTAATGGCCGCAAGAGGGGCACACATTGTGCGGACGCGCGAGTTCGCCGCAGTTCTTGCACTCGACATGCGCGGTGGTCTTCAGCGCGTGGTGCGAGCGGCGCATGTTGGTGCGCGACTTGGAAGTTTTAGCTTTCGGAACAGCCATGATACGTCTCTTTCAACCGCGTTATTTCGAACGGAGCCGGATGGCCCCGGTGATCGCAAATCTTGATCGCCAATTCTGCCCAGATAATTCAACGCCGGCACGGGCGCCCGCAGGATATCCTGAAGGGCAGCCTTAGCGGCCGGCGGAAAGGCGCTTACTTACTCAAAAAGGCCGAGTGAGGCAAGCGTTACGGTTCATGTGTTGCCCTTTCTTACCAGCCTTGCCAGGGCCACGAAAGGCGAATTCTTGGCGGCGGAACCCTCAGATTCCACAGGCTTTTCGTCCTCGGCAGCAATCACGCCGTCCGGCAGCGCCGCATCCGGGGCCCGCGGGTAGGGATCGAGCGCCAGGGCAAGCTGCTCAGCCGCCGCCTCGCCGACGTCCACCGCCTCGTTTTCCAACGGATCTGGCGGATCCTCCGCCTCGGGATCCAGCTCCAGTTCCTTTTCCATCGCGGCCGTGGTGACGTCGTCGGCGTAGTCCTGGGTGAAGCGCTCGTCGATGTCGCCCCCGACAGGCTCCAGGGTGACGACGCAGCTTTGCACCACGTGGGCCCGAATATGCGCCTTCAGGATGGCCCGACGGCCGCCGTCGAGGGTTTTCAAGCTGCCCTCGGCCGTAAAGCGCTCGATGGCGATGATGCCGAAGCGCTTGGCAAGCGCCGCGCGCTCAGCTTCGTTCGCCTCATATGCGAAGGTCTGCAGCGGCTCGACGCCGCGGTGGACCGGCAAACGGCGCGAAAACTCAGGGATGAGCGCAGTCATGGGAGCCTCCTCAGGCCGCTGCGGCGGGCGGCGGCGCGAAACGAACGCGTCCGGCCGCCAGTTCGGCGATCGGTTGAGTCGCGAGCAGGCCATCGGCCTGGCGCAGATAGGCCGCCAGGGCTGCCACGGCAGCGGCAGACGGCGCAGCCTGCCCTGGGGCATCCTCGTAAACGTTGCGCGCCAGGGCTGCTTCCAGACGGTCGGCAGCGAGGCCGTCCTCATAGGCGGCGATGCGCCCGTAGAAGGATTTGGCCAATTTTTTGATGCGCTTGCCGACGGCGAGGTCGCCGGTGCCCAATTCGCGCAGGTTGCGGTCCATGTCGGCGAACATCAGATCGAACAACTCCTGCGCCAGCGGGCCCGCCCCCTCGCCGGTCTTGAGCCGGCGCATCACCAAGAAGGCATGCAGCGCGATCATCTCAAAGCGGCCCTGCACCGTGTCGGGCACGGCGCAGACGGTATAGAACGCCGGCTGGCGCGCCTGGGCGACGAGCTGGCCATAAAGGGCCGCGGCGGGATCGGCGCCGAACCGGCGAAACAGGCTGCGAAAGATCATCTTTTTCAAACGGCCACAGAATGGAACAAAGCGTGATTGACAGCTTGGCAAGGCCGGTGCGACTGTCCCCGCGAGGCGCGCAACATGGCGATTTTCACGCCCGCCGTCAACCGCTAGAACCTTGTGCGGTTTGTGAGGTTATATGACTAAGACACTGAAAAATATTCTTCTTTCGACAGCTATTGCTTCGCTTTTCGCGACCACGGCCTGCGAAAGCGATATCGCCGCGCGCGGCAATATCCCCAAACCCGAAAAACTGGCCGAAATCACGCCCGGCGCCACGCGCGATCAAGTGCTGCAGGCTATCGGCTCGCCGACCTCGATGGGCACGTTCGACAATAAAACTTGGTACTACGTCGGCCAACTGACTGAGGACTATGCATTTTATTCGACGAAAGTGATCGACCGCAAAGTCGTCGCCATCACCTTCGACGACAGCGGCCGCGTCGCCGAAGTGAAGAACCTGACCAAGGAAGACAGCCAGGACGTCCAGATGGTATCGCGCACCACGCCGACCGTGGGCCGCGACATCAGCTTGTGGAACCAAATCTTCAGCAATCTTGGCCGCGGCGCCGCTTTGCCCGGCGGCACCAGCGGCAGCGGCGGCAGCGACAGCGGCCTCTGAGGCTACGCCCCTCTTTCGCGACGCTGCTTCTCACAGCAAAAAGCCGCGCGGTCGCCCGCGCGGCTTTTTCTTTAGTCGATCTCAGATCGCTTAGGCGGCGAGCGCCAGCAGCAGCAGCGCCACGATGTTGACGATCTTGATCATCGGGTTGATGGCCGGACCGGCAGTATCCTTGTACGGATCGCCCACCGTGTCGCCCGTCACGGCAGCTTTGTGGGCTTCCGAACCCTTGCCGCCGAAGTGGCCGTCTTCGATGTACTTCTTGGCATTGTCCCACGCGCCGCCGCCCGAGGTCATCGAGATGGCGAGGAACAGGCCGGTGACGATCACGCCGAGCAGCATCGCGCCGAGCGAGGTGAAGGCCGCGGACTGGCCGGCGATCAGCATGATCACGAAATACAGGACGACGGGCGCCAGGATCGGCAGCAACGACGGGACGATCATTTCGCGGATCGCCGCCTTCGTCAGCATGTCGACGGCCTTGCCGTATTCCGGCTTGCCGGTGCCTTCCATGATGCCCGGGATTTCCTTGAACTGACGGCGCACTTCGACGACGACCGCGCCAGCGGCGCGGCCGACGGCGCGCATGCCCATCGAGCCAAAGAGGTAGGGCAACATGCCGCCGAACAGGAGGCCGATCACCACGAACGGATCCTGCAGACGGAAGGTCACCTGCAAGTTCGGGAAGTAGTGCGTCAGGTCTTCGGTGTAGGCGGCGAACAGCACGACAGCGGCCAGCGCGGCCGAGCCGATGGCGTAGCCCTTGGTCACGGCCTTGGTGGTGTTGCCGACGGCGTCGAGCGCGTCAGTCACCTTGCGGACTTCCGGCGGAAGCTGCGCCATTTCGGCGATGCCGCCGGCGTTGTCCGTCACCGGGCCATAAGCGTCGAGCGCCACGACCATGCCGGCCAGCGCCAGCATGGCGGTCGCGGCGATGGCGACGCCGAACAGGCCGGCCACCAGGTAGGAGCCGAGGATGCCGCCGCAGATGACGATCGCCGGCAACGCCGTCGATTCCATCGAGACCGCAAGGCCCTGGATGATGTTGGTGCCATGGCCAGTCTCCGCCGCCTTGGCGACGCTGACGACCGGGCCGCGGCCCGTGCCGGTGTAGTATTCGGTGATCCACACCAGCAGGCCGGTGACGACCAAGCCGATGAGAACGGCATAGACCAAGCTCAGGCCGGTGAAGGTCTGGCCGGCGACCGTGAACTGCGTCGCGAAGCCGATCCAGTAGTAGATCGCGGCGGCAACGAGACCAGCCGAAATCACGGCGCTGGCGACGAAGCCCTTATAAAGCGCGTTCATGATGTTGTTGGTCGAGCCGAGACGCACGAAGAAGGTGCCGGCGATCGAGCCGACGATGCCGAGACCGGCGATCACCAGCGGCAGCATCATCATGGTCGCCTGCGTGGCGCCGGTGAAGAAGATGGCGCCGAGCAGCATCGTCGCGACGATCGTCACGGCGTAAGTCTCGAACAAGTCGGCGGCCATGCCGGCGCAATCGCCGACGTTGTCGCCGACGTTGTCGGCGATGACGGCCGGATTGCGCGGATCATCCTCCGGGATGCCGGCTTCGACCTTGCCGACCAGATCGGCGCCGACGTCGGCGCCTTTGGTGAAGATGCCGCCGCCGAGACGGGCGAAGATCGAGATCAGCGAGGCGCCGAAGCTGAGCGCCACGAGCGCTTCGAGGATCGTGCGGATTTCGAGGCCCATGCGCTGCAGCACGAAGTAATAACCGGTGACGCCCAGAAGACCGAGGCCCACGACCAGCATGCCGGTGATGGCGCCGGCCTTGAAGGCTAGAGCGAGCGCCGGCTTCATGCCGCTGCGCGCCGCTTCCGCCGTGCGATGGTTGCTGCGCACGGAGATATTCATGCCGATGTAGCCGGCGGCGCCGGACAGCACCGCGCCGATGACGAAGCCGATGGCCACGGTCAGACCGAGCTGCCAAAGCAATAAGACGGCGATGACGATGCCGACGATGCCGATAGTACGATACTGACGGTTCAAGTAGGCGGCGGCGCCTTCCTGAACGGCAGCCGAAATTTCACGCATGCGGTCGTTGCCGGTCGGTGCGGCAAGCACGGAGCGGCTGGCGAAGATGCCGTAAAGCACGGCGAGAACGCCGCAAGCAAGCACCACCCAATAAGCAGTCATCACTCTAGTCCCCTTGAGATTTGATCTCTGATTGTCTCGGCGGACGCCGGGTTCGGCGTTCGCGCCGGCAGGGCTCGGTTTTTTTCCGTATGCCGCGATGCCGGGTCGCGCTTCTCGAAACGGGCGGATTCCCGGCCAAAAAGCCGGCGGAACATGACAGAACTGGTTCAGATACGCAACTGGCTAGGCTGTCTCGGCAGCCCTGCCCTCCTCTGCTCACTGGGCGGAAAATGCCCTTTTTTAATGCCTCGTCTTCACGCGAAGCCATAGCACTGCCACGAGTGCTGCCAGCACAAGCGGCGTCACCACCAAGTTGACGAATATCCAACCCAATTGATGCTGCACTGCACCGGAGGCCAAAGAGGCGAGCGCCACCGCGCCGAAAATGACGAACTCGTTGAGGCCCTGAACGCGCGCCCTCTCGGCGGCGTCATGGGTGGCGGTGAGCAACGCCGTCGCGCCGATGAACATGAAATTCCAGCCCACCCCGAGCAGCACGAGGGCGACGATATAGTTCGGGAAATCGGTACCCGAGAGATTGATGCCGACGCAAGCCAGGATCAGCAGCGCGCCTGTGGCGATCACGCGATGAACGCCAAAACGCGCGATGAGATGGCCGGTGAAGAAGCTCGGCGCGAACATCGCGAAGACATGCCACTGGATGACGGTGGCGGCATGGTCGAACGGATGGTGATGCCCGACCATGGAGAGCGGCGTCGCCGTCATCACCAAGTTCATCGAGGCATAGCCGGCGACGGCGGCGAACATGGCGACCAGAAAAGCCGGCCGGCGCAGAATAACCGCCCAAGGCGCCCCGCTTTGCCCCGGCCCCACGGCTGCGGGTTTGGGGATGTCGATGCCCGAGAGCATAAGGAGCGCCAGCAAATGCACGCCGGCGAGCAAAGCGAAGCTGCCGGCGTAGATCGTGCCGGCAATGGCGTCGACGCCGAGCTTGGCCAAATTCGGCCCGATGAACGCCGCGACCACGCCGCCCGCCATCACCAAGGAAATCGCCTTGGCGCGGAAAGCAGGATCGGCCGTGTCGGCAGCCGCGAAACGATAGAAGGCTGCGCAGCCGTTGAGCACGCCGATCAAGAGCGCCGCGAGGCAAAACAGCAAGAAATCATGCCACAGCAGGGCCAGCAGGCTCAGCCCCGCGCCGGCGATGCCGCAGGCCGCGCCGAGCCCGACGCCGGCGCGCCGACCGAAGCGGCGCATGAACAGCGACGCCGGAATCGTCGCCGCCATGGTGGCGATGAATTGCAAAGACAGCGGCAAGGTCGCAAGGATGGGATTGGGCGTGAGCGACGCGCCGGCAAGCGCCGTGACGGTTAGCACCAGCGAGGTGCCGCTCATGTAAAGCGCCTGACAAATAGCCAGCAAAGCCACGTTGCGCCGCGCGCGGCGGCGTTGGGCCTCATCAGATGCGGAAGGGTCGGCGGCGACGGCGTTCATGCGCCAGGGAGGATGCGCCCGCCCTGCTGCTTAGGCAATGGGGGCCTAAGCTAATTCAGCGGACGCTGGGAAACGCCGCGCACCAGGATGCTGTTGACCACGCCGGGACCGAGCAGCTTGTCGCTGACTCGCGCTAGGCGAATTTTCACCACCTGCTGATCGAACAATTGGCCATCGGCGCGCTTGATCGCCAGCAGGCCGTAGAGATCGCGCAAATAGGCATCGTAAAGCTTGTAGCGGTCGGTGATGACTTTATCGCGGTTCTTCTCGCCCTTGGTCTCGACGACGATGGCGATGTTCACGTGATCGGTCACCTCGTTGTCGCGGATGACCGGGATGCTGAACAGCGGCAGCGGCAGATGCTCGACCAACTCGCCGCCGAACATGGCGCGGATCTTATCTTGGGCCGAGGGGTCGTCTTTCTTGCCATCGCCGGCGGCTTGAGCAGCAGACGTGAAACCGCCCAGTCCCGCCGCCCAAAAGGCCAGCAGGAACAGCGCCAGACCGACAGAGCGTGCGCGCGGCTTTTCCATGCCGCCAGCCTGGCGGCGGCGGGTAAAGATCGCGTTAAAGCTGAAAGGCTCAGGCGGCGCCGAGAATGCGTCCGGCCGGCGGCGTCGAGAGGTGCAGCACCTCATAGGTCTGCACCGTATCGGCGCGGGCCTTATTCTTGCCTGCCGTTTCGTCGCGCCACAAACTGAAGCGAACCAATTCCCAGTGATCGGGATCGAGCGCCACGGCATGAGAATGAAGCCCCGAAATGCCGTGCAATTTGTCATGGGCGGCGCGCTCGGCCTTGGCCAATTCCGATAGGCGCCCTTCCGGCGCGATGGCGTCGGATTCGCGCACGGCCAGAGTCGGCGTCATGCTGTGATCGAACACGTCGTAGCTGATGATGTTCCAGGTGCGCACGCGCGGGCGGCTAAAAGTGTCGCTGACATTCTGGAAGACGTCGCCGATCAGGAAGTCGCGGGCGGCGTCATGGTCGGCCCAAATATAGAACGGGGCGTAAAGGCGATCCGTCGGGCTGAACAGATAGGACTTGTGGGCGAGGCCCGGCAAGTTGTCGAACATCGAGTAGCGCTGCTGGACGCGGGTGCGGATGTTCTGCGCGCCATAATCGTCGGCGAGCCGAATCGTGTACTGCATGGCGATCATGGCGGGGGACACCTTACGCTTGTGACAGCTTCGTTTACTCGGAGGCTGGGTTTACTCGAAGGCTGGGATTTTCGACAAATGTTCTCGCCGCATGGCACCTATGCATGACATTTCAATAACTTGGCCAGCCTCATTAAAGCTTTGAAGAAATCGGTTTAAACTATTGCTTTGATTAGAAATGCCTATAGCCCTTTCGCATTAGCGAAATAACTTGGCCGGCACCATCGAGAACGGTAACTCCGTTGCCTGGTTCGATCCGACCGATGGCTGTGACAGCCACCCCCAGCCCTAGCGCGACATCACGGACAGCGCGTTCGGCCTCCGGCGCGGCGGTGAAAAGCATTTCGTAATCGTCACCACCGGTGAGCAAACGGACGCGACTCTCGGCCTCCGGCAGCGCCGCCATGGCCGCCGGCGAGACCGGGACATCCGCCGCCACGAAGCGCGCAGCAAGGCCTGAGGCGGCGCAGATATGACCCAGGTCGGCGACAAGCCCATCGGAGACGTCGGCAGCGGCATGAACCCCGGGCACGGCGGCGAGCGCCTGGCCAAAGGCAACGCGTGGCAGCGGCAAGCGATAACGCTCGATCAGCGCGGCGCGATGCGCGCCAGCCAAGCCGGCGAATTCGCCCTGCTGAAGCGCGAGGCCAAGATGGGCATCGCCGATGGTGCCGGTGACGAAGACGATGTCGCCGGCCTGAGCGCCCGAACGCAGCAACGGCGCGCGGCCAACCGGCATCAAGCCTACAGCGGTCAGCGAGAGTGTGAGCGGCCCAGGGGTGCGCGTGGTGTCGCCGCCGGCGAGCGGAAAGGCATATTCAGCCGCGTCAGCCGCTAGACCCTTGGCGAAAGCGGCGACCCAGCCCTCCTCCGTGCCACCAGGCAAATAAATGGGCGGCAGGCAGATCGTGAGCAGGCAGGCGTAAGGCGTCGCGCCTTTGGCGGCGAGATCGGACAGATTCACACGCATCAGCTTGCGCGCGATCAGGTCCGGCGGGTCGTTTTCGAAGAAATGCACGCCGGCGACCATGGCGTCGGCAGTGACGACAAGGCGCGCGCCGGCGGGCGGATCGAACAGCGCGACGTCGTCCTTGAGGCCCAACGCGCCAGGAAAGGCCGCTGCGATGGGCGCAAAGTAACGCGCGATCAGATCGAATTCGCCGGCCACGGAAGATTGGGGCGCGGCGACCATGCGGCCTTAGGAGCGCGCGGCGGCCGAGCCCGCCATCTCGCCATCGCGGAAACTGCGGGCGATCTTATCGAGCACGCCGTTGACCAAGCCCGGCTCCTGCCCGGCATAGAAGGCGTGAGCGACATCGACATATTCGGTGATGACGACGCGCGGCGGAATGTCGGTGCGCTCGGTCAGCTCGAACGCGCCCGCCTCCAAAATGCGGCGCAGCACCAGCTCGAGCCGGCCCACCGTCCAATCGCCCGACAGCGACGCGCCGACGATCTCGTCGAGCCCTTCGCGCTTGGCCGAAACGCCGACGACCAGGGCGTTGAACAAGCCTTTGTCGAACTGGACGAGCTTTTCCTCAAGCCAGCCCTCGGCATGCTCGGGATCGAGGAACTGCGCGACCACAGCAGCGCCGGAAATGCCGGTCATATCCATTTGATAGAGCGCCTGCACGGCGGCGAGGCGCGCCGACGAGCGGCGCACAGCATTGTTTCTAACGCCAGCATTCTTTGCCGAAGGTTTGGACTCGCTGGTCACGCCGCCCTCAAACAACCGGAAGGCCGAAGTGGCGCTTCATCTTGATCATGTCGAGACAGGCGCGCGTCACCGTGCCGCCCTTGTCGCCCTCGGTCACGCGCGCGCGCGCCCAAGCTTGCGCCTCGTTCTCGACGGTCAGGATGCCGTAGCCGATGGCGATGTTGTGACGCAGCGCCAAGTCTTGCAGGCCGCGGGCGCTTTCGCCGCAGACGTAATCGTAATGGGTCGTCTCGCCGCGGATGACGCAGCCGAGCCCGACATAGCCGTCGAACGCCTTGCGCTTCGGATCGAGCTTCTGCGCCGCGACGGCGAATTGCACCGCCGCCGGCACTTCAAACGCGCCGGGCACCGAGAATTTCTCGTAGGTCGCCCCGGCAGCCTTGATGGCGGCGAGCGCGCCCTTCAGCATCTCGTCGGCGATGTCTTCGTAGAAGCGGGCTTCGACGATCATGATATGCGGCGCGTCGGACAACTCAGATCTCCTCAATCAAGACGAAGGGCGGACCATACGGCAAAGCCCGGCCCCCGCAAAGCGGCGGCTAAAGCTTTCTTACGGCACGGCTTTTTGGCCGGATTACTCTTTGCCGAGGGCGCGGGCGACGTAACGGGCCAGCATGTCGATCTCGATGTTCACGGGATCGCCGGCCTGGGCCTTGCCGAAGGTGGTCTCCTTCAGCGTGTGCGGAATGATGTTCACGGCGAAGGTCTCGTCCGCCACCTGGTTCACGGTGAGCGACACGCCGTTGAGCGTGATCGAGCCTTTGGCCGCGATGTAGGACATCAGCTTGGCCGGCGCGCGGAAGGTGAAGGCCGTGCTGCCCCATTTATCGCCGACCGGAATGGCCGAGACGATCTCGCCGACGCCGTCGACATGACCCGACACGATATGGCCGCCGAACTCGTCGCCGACCTTCATGGCGCGTTCGAGATTGATGGCCGTGCCTGCGGTCCAGTTCGCCAATGTGGTTAACGACAGGGTTTCCGGCGAAGCCTCGACGGCAAACCAGTTCTGGCCCGCATCCGTGCCCTTCTCGATCACCGTCAGGCAGACGCCCGAGCAAGCGATCGACGCGCCCAGCGCGATGCCGGCCGGATCGTAGACCGTGTCGATGTCGAGGCGGACGTCGGTGCCCGGCACGACGCGCCGCACCCGACCGATGTCGGAGATGATTCCTGTGAACATGGCTTTAAGTTAATGCGCCCGCGCGTAGTATTCCACCAGATCGTCGCCGACCTGCCGGACTTCGCTGCGTTTGTAACGGTGCATGTCGGCCAGTTTTTCCACTCCGTAGGCCTGGGTCGCCTGTTTGCCGTCGCCGCCCATCAGGCTCGGGGCATGGAACCAGACCAGCCGATCGATCAAATCCTCACGCAGCAGGGCGCCGGCCAGCTTGGCGCCGCCTTCAGCCAGCAGCGTCGTCAAGCCGCGCGCGGACAGCGCTTCCAGCATCGGCAGCAGCAGCGGCTTATGTTCGGCGTCGCCAGCAACTTCGATCACTTGGCAGCCGACATCTTCAAAGGCTTTGCGGCGGTCGGGGTCGACACCCGCCGTCACAACCATCCAGGTCGGCGTCTCGCGCGCCGTCGCCACGAGCTTGCAAGTCAACGGCGACCGCAGCCGGCTGTCGGCGACGATGCGGACAGGCGAGCGGTCTTCGAGGCCTGGAATCCGGCAAGTCAGCATCGGATCATCGGCCAGCAACGTGCGAAAGCCGACAATGATGCCGTCGTTGGTGGCGCGCAGCATATGGCCGACCTGACGCGCCGGCTCGCCGGTGATCCACTGGCTCTCGCCGGTTTTGGTGGCGATGCGTCCGTCGAGCGTTGTCGCGAGCTTGAGCGTGATGAGCGGGCGGCCGCGACGTACTTTGCTGAAGAAGCCCGCGTTCAGTTCTTCGACTTCGGCCTGGCAAACGCCGACCGTCACCTCGATGCCGGCGTCCTTGAGCATCTTAATGCCGGCGCCGTTGACGCGCGGATCGGGATCGCCGCAGGCGACGACGACGCGCTTCACGCCGGCTTCGATCAAAGCGCTGGCGCAGGGCGGCGTCTGGCCGTGATGGCTGCAAGGCTCCAGGGTGACATAGGCGGTGCCGCCCTTGGCGCGGCCGCTGGCGCGCGCGAGCGCTTCGGTTTCCGCATGGGGACGGCCGCCGCGCTGGGTCCAGCCACGACCGGCGACTTGGCCGCCCGCGTCGAGAATGACGCAGCCGACCGCCGGGTTGGGCCAAACCACGCCGAGGCCACGGCGCGCCAAGGTCAGCGCGGCCTTCATCCAATCCTTATCCATAGCCGGGTTACTCGCGATCGATGACGCCGCCGCCAAGCTTGCCGAGGAAATCCTCGAAATCCTTGGCTTCGCGGAAGTTGCGATAGACCGAGGCGAAGCGGACATAGGCGACCTTGTCGAGATTGGCCAGCGCGTCCATGACCAATTCGCCGATCACGGTCGAGGGAATCTCGCTCTCGCCAGAACTTTCCAGGCGACGCTGGATCGAATTGACGATGCGCTCGACTTGCTCGTCGTCGATCGGGCGCTTGCGCACGGCGATGCGGATCGAGCGGGCCAACTTGTCGCGGTCGAACGGCGCGCGCTGGCCGCCCTTCTTGATCACCGTCAGTTCGCGCAGATACACGCGCTCGAAGGTCGTCCAACGCGAGCCGCAGGCCGGACAGAAGCGACGGCGGCGAATCGCCGCATTGTCTTCGGTCGGACGCGAGTCCTTCACCTGGGTGTCGTCATGACCGCAGAACGGGCAACGCATCGTCTATCTCCCCCACACGCAGCGCGCGTTATTTCATATCGGCGTAAATCGGGAAGCGCTCGCAAAGTTCGAGCACTTTCCGGCGCACTGCCGCTTCGGCTTTGGCGTTATCGTCCGGATTGGCGGCGAGGCCATCGAGCACTTCACCGATGTACTGGCCGATGGTCTTCCATTCGGCGATGCCGAAGCCGCGCGTCGTGCCGGCCGGCGTGCCGAGACGCACGCCCGAGGTGACGAACGGCTTCTCGGGATCGAACGGAATGGCGTTCTTGTTGCAGGTGATGCCGGCGCGCTCGAGGCTGGCTTCGGCCAGCTTGCCGGTGAGCTTCTTGGGGCGCAGATCGACCAACATCAGATGCGTGTCGGTGCCGCCCGACACGATATCGACGCCCTGCCCGACCAGCGTTTCCGCCAACGCCTTGGCGTTGTCGCGCACGGCGGCGGCGTAAAGCTTGAAGTCGGGCGTCAGCGCTTCGCCGAAGGCCACGGCCTTGCCGGCGATGACATGCATCAGCGGGCCGCCCTGGATGCCCGGGAAGATCGATGAATTGAACTTTTTGCCGAGCTCGAGATCGTTCGACAGGATCATGCCGCCGCGCGGACCGCGCAAAGTCTTGTGCGTCGTCGTGGTGACGACATGGGCGTGCGGCAGCGGACTCGGATGCGCGCCGCCGGCGACGAGGCCGGCGAAGTGGGCCATGTCGACCATGAAAAACGCGCCGACCGCGTCGGCGATTTTGCGGAATCGCGCGAAGTCGATGATGCGCGGATAGGCCGACCCGCCGGCGATGATCATCTTCGGCTTATGCTCGTTGGCGAGGCGCTCGACTTCGTCGTAGTCGATCAGGTTGTTGTCCTGACGCACGCCGTACTGCACGGCGTTGAACCACTTGCCAGACTGGTTGGGCGCCGCGCCGTGGGTGAGATGGCCGCCGGCGGCGAGCGACATGCCGAGAACCGTGTCGCCCGGCTTGATCAGCGCGAAGAACACGGCCTGATTGGCCTGGCTGCCCGAATTGGGCTGCACGTTGACATATTCGCAGGAGAACAGCTGCTTGGCGCGGTCGATGGCCAACTGCTCGACGACGTCGACGAATTCGCAGCCGCCGTAGTAGCGCTTGCCGGGATAGCCTTCGGCGTATTTGTTGGTCAAAACCGAGCCCTGCGCGTCGATCACAGCGCGCGAGACGATATTTTCGGAAGCGATCAGCTCGATCTGAGTCTGCTGGCGATCCAATTCGCCCTGCATAGCCTTGAACAAGGCGGGATCCTTGTCTTCCAGGCTTTGCTGGAAGAAACGATCGAGATTGGAACCGGCTTTGGCGGCAGTCGCAGACATCAGACACAGACCTCTTGGTAAAACATGAACTCGCCGCTGCGTTCAGCAGGCGTGGGACATCTTGGCGACACGGCGGGCGTGGCGTCCGCCTTCGAATTCGGTTTTCAGAAAAACGTCGAGGCAATCCTTGGCCAGTTCGATGCCGAGGATGCGGCCGCCCATGACGATCACGTTGGCGTCGTTGTGCAAGCGCGACAGGCGAGCCGTCAAAGCGTCATGCACCAGCGCAGCGCGCAATTGGGTGTGGCGATTTGCCGCGATGCTGATGCCGATGCCGGTGCCGCACAGCAAGACGCCGCGCCCCGCCTGGCCCTCGCCGATCGCCTTGGCCATCAGATCGGCATAATCGGGATAGTCGACCGACTCGGGACCGTGGGTGCCGAGATCGAGAACCTCGAAGCCTTTGGCGCGCAAGTCGTCGATCAAAAGCTGCTTCAGATCGTACCCGCCATGGTCGGATGCGATGGCAATGATGGCTGCGGACATGTCGCCGAAAATCCTCAAAACGCGAGGGGCCTAAATACCATATGTCGAAAGGCCACGCCAGCGTGCCACTACCTGTCGCGAGTGGCGGTATTTTGGCAGTTTAGCCAGGAGAAAGGCGTATTTTGCGCCGACCTAGACATGACAAGGCGCGGCGAAGGCCGTGGCTATATTCACATAAAATATATGTATTTATAGAGAATTGGCTTCGTGGCTGCTCAACGCGCTTTACGCGACATGACGTAGTCGAGTTTGCGCAGCGCATTGGCCGTCATCAGGCGTTCGCCGAGACCGGCGGGCGCGATGATCGACACTTCGGTCAAGCTGACGGGATCGAGCGCCGAGACTTTCACTTGGCGGCCCATACGGTGAAATTCGACGAGGGCTTCACGCGCGCCGCTGGCGAACGGCCCCTCGGCTTCGAAGGCGGTCTGCGCCATGACGGGGATTAGGCGGCCGCCGTGCCGAGCGGCGCCGGGCGGCGCGCGGCGATGCTCATCTGGCGATTCCAGAATTGCTCGAGCACCTGCAACTGCTTGATGACGTCTTTCAGGCCCTCTTCGCTGATGGCGGCGTCGCCGAGCGCGGCGATATGGCGCGTGAACATCTCCGACATCCGGGTGAACAGCTCCAACCCCTTGGGGCTCAGGCGCAGGCGCACCGAACGACGATCGTGGGTCGAGCGCTCGTTCTCGAGATAGCCGTTCTCGACCATCTTCTTGACGTTATAGGAGACGTTCGAGCCGAGGTAGTAACCGCGGTTGGTCAACTCGCCGACCGTCAACTCTTCCTGGCCGATGTTGTAGAGGATCAGAGCCTGGACGTTGTTGATGTCCTCGACCGCCGCACGGTCCAACTCAACCTTCACCACTTCCAGGAAGTGACGATGAAGACGTTCGATGAGAAAAATCGCGTCGCGGTAGGGATGGGTCACGGCAACCTCGGCTTTGAATCTGACGATGGGGCCGGGATAAGGACCCCGACAAGATGCGAGTATCCGCGCTTATTTCTTAATTTTTTCTTGCATACTCCGTAATGCAGCGGCTTTTGCCGAATCCGAGACGGGCACGGCAAGGCTCTGAGGCGCATGGCTTTATTGTAAAGATCGCCTGTCTTTTTGTATGTCATTGTATCTAATCAGAAAGCCAATAGCCTTAGGGGGATTATCGGCTAACTGTAGGTCATGTCTGACCTGTGTAGGTCACTTTCTGCGCCCAAATTGGGCGCTTGCGCTCAACGCCTGACGCCTATTTTTCCACCGCCACGAGCTTGAATTTCCCCGATCGGATAGCTTCGATCATCGCCGCTTCGGTCTGGCTGTCGGGCGCCGTGGACTGCGAGATCTGATTTACCGCGTCGAGCGACGCCTTGGGGCAAAGGTGGCCGTAGGTCCGCTCGACCATGTCGACCGACATTTCGAGGGTCTTCGACACGGTCCAAACCGAAACGCCATTTTTAAGCATGATCGTCGCCGCCGTGTGGCGCATGACATGCGGACTGACATTCGGCACCTTGGCCTGCCGCGCCAGAGCCTTGAAATTTTTGTAGAGGTCTGCGTCGCTGTCGAGCACAAAGTCGGAAATGCGCTCCTTGTAGGCTTGCTCCAGCACGTTCCGCAGGGTGCGCGACATCGCCACGACGGCCCGTCGCTTCTTCGTTATCTTCCGCCCCGGCACGTTGTAGTCGATCATGCCGGCGGAAAAGTCGACGCGCGACCACTGGAGCTGTTGCACCGCCGTCTTGCGCGCGCCGGTTTCGCGCGTCAGCCAGTAAAAACGCTCGATCCGCGAGAGCCGGCCGTCACGCCGGCGCGTCTTGATAGCGGCCGCCGCCAGGCGCTCCAGCTCTTCCGGCTCCAGCCAGCGCGCACGGGCTGCGTTTTTCGGCGGGAGGTCGAAGGCGGGCACGTCGCCCGCCGGTATGAGCTTGCGTTTCCGGTCTGCGCACCAATTGAACATGGCGACCAGCATGAGCAATTCGCTCCGCACGGTCGAGCGCATGACGCCCGAGCTGGAGCCGAGCTTGCCGCTGACGCGCTTATCCTCGTAGGCGTCGACGGCGTCCTGATTGACCTCCGGGTAGAGCAGCCGGCCGAAGTGCCTTTTCAGTCGGCGCCCGACGCGGCGGAGCGGCCCGATCGAGAGCGAGTTTTTTTCCAGGTGCTTCTTCTCGTAGACGTCCCAAAGATCTTCGACCGTGTAGACATCGCTTGGGGCTGCGCCCTGCCCCATCAAGAGCCACTGGCCGAAGAAAGCCTTCGCAGCGCCCAAATCCTTCGTGCGCGTGCTGACGCGCTTGCTGCGTCCTCGTTTGCCCTTGGGGCTTGGTTCGGTCCAGTGAACGTACTGGACGCCGTTTTTGTCGGGCTTGAGGTAGGGCGCTGACATTTCTTCACAGCCTCCTTGTATATTTCAAGATCCTCGGATTCGATCTTCGGCGGGCGGCCCGGCAGATACGCCAAAAGCCCGGCCAGGCGCAGGCGCTTGACCGTCGAGACCGAACAACGAAGCTCTTTAGCGACTTCCGTTTCCGTCAATAGCGGCATCGTCGGCCTGCAACAGCTCGGCGACCTTGAGCGCCGTGGTGAGATAAACGAGTTTGTTGACGCGGAGGAACGCGAGGTTCGGCGCCGTGCTGCTCGCCTTGACCTCGAAGGCGGCAACGGCCGCTTCCGGCGTTTGGCTGGCGTCGTCTGCGAAGCGAATGCCTCGATTGTAGCGGGTGGGCTCCAGCTCCTCGGGCTTCATGTCGAAGACCTTCGCCAGCTTCTCAAGGTTTTCGTCGTCCGGCAGGACGGCCGCGCGGATATAGGTCGAGATGGCCGCGCGCTGAATGTCAGCCCGGCGTGCCAATTCGCTTTGGTGCCAGCCCTTGCTGACCATCAGCTTGTAGAGACGCCGACTAAATTCCTTTTTCGCCGTCTGTTTAGCTGAAATGCGATCTTTCGCGCTCGCATCAGCTAACTCGTTTTCCCCGGTGCGGGAGCGAGGTTTTCTAGCCATCTTTTCGGCTCCAAACGATTAATTAAGTATGTCTGTTGTATATCTTAAAACAGGCGCTTGCAAGACAATTTGTCTGCATCCTCTTGACGCGCTACAGGGGCGGTTCTATGACTAGAGGGCCTGAAACCACTAGATTTCATAAAGTAATGTTCGCCACAAAGCTTTTTCTCGAAGAAAAGTTTAAATCTCCGTCGGCGCTTGTGTCTTTTTTGTCTGCTTATGACTGTCAGACACCAAATATAAGCGCTGTAGAGAAGTGGTTTCAGCGCGGCGCGGTCCCTGGCTTTTGGTTTCCGCTGCTCGTCGGTTACTTGGAGCTGGACGAGGGGCGGCCGGTCTCGATTGTGAGATACTTTAAAAAAGGGTGAGAAATGCACGGGGGAGAAACACTAGAAGCCGAGACAAAGCTCTACTGGGAGTCGGTATCGGCGGCCCGCGGCGCGCTACGCGCCGCGCCAGGCAGCGATGTTTCCGAGCACTACGACGACATCGCGGGGATCGCGACCCACAGCGAATCTCCCGGCCTGCGCGACCATTGCAGAAATGCGCTCTCGGATCTCGAACACCACAAGCCGGGCCTATGCGGATCGCCGGCGTAGACCCCGGCGCCTGGGGTGCGATCTCTTTGATCGACAATGGCCGCCTGGTCGAAGTCCACGACATGCCGCGGCTCATGCTTAGACGCGGCAAGACGGACAAGGCGGAGGTCGACGGCTACCTGCTAGGGCGGCTGCTCGCCGACCTGCGCGCCGACATCGCCTATATCGAGAAGGTCGGCGGCATCATGGGCCAATCGGCCTCCTCGTCGTTCAATTTCGGACGTGCGGCAGGCGCCCCCGAGTACGCCTTCAAAGCGCTCGGCGTGCGCGTCGAAACCGTGCCGCCGGGAACGTGGAAAAAGACGCTCAAGCTGAACAAAGGCAAAGACGCGGCCGTCGCCCGAGCCTCGGCGCTGTGGCCGCAGATGTCGCACCATTGGGAAGAGCGCCGCGGCAATGGCAAACGCGAACAGCGAGAGGGGCGCGCCGAAAGCGCGCTGGTGGCCGAGTTCGGCCGGTTAGCAAACGATGGAGGGTCGAATGTCTTCGGGTAATGTCGCCACGGCGCGTTGCGCGCCCATTTCGGAAGCCGCGGAAGAGCGGATGCAGACCACAGGCCCGATCGAGGCGCCGGCCGCGGCGATATGCCGGACGGCGCACGAGCTGGTCGGCGGCGATCGCGCCCGAACGCACGGTGACAAGGTCGAGAACCATGCCAACATCGCGCGGCTCTGGAACGCCTACCTCGTCAACAAGCACCCCTCGGCGCCGCCGCACGTCCCTGTCATAGAGCCGCGCGACGTCGCGCTCATGATGGCGCTCCTCAAGGTCGCGCGCACGCAGCACGGCGCTTTCAACCTTGACGATTACATCGACTTGGCGGGCTACGCCGGGGTCGCCGGAGAGATCGCTCAAAAAACTCGTTGACGTTGTATGTCGGTTGTATGATGCTGACAGACACCGCCAGACGTTTTGTTCCTGCTTTCACGCTTTCCGGCTCTACCGAGGCCCACCTTGCCCGCACCAATGCCGCACCAGATCGTAGGCGCCCGCTTTCTTGCAGACCGCCCCGCGGCGCTGCTCGCAGACGAACAGCGCGTCGGCAAAACAGCGGCCGCGATAATTGCGGCGGACTACATCTTCGCCGGCAGCATTCTCGTCGTCACCAAGGGCTCGGCGCGGGCCAATTGGGGCCGCGAGGTCCGCGAGTGGCAGTCCCTCCCCCGCTCCGTTCAGGTGCTCTACGCAGGCCACGAGAAGATAACCGACGCGGCGGTCGTGGTCGTCGGGTGGGGCATGGTCTACGACAAGCGCGTGCTCAAAGCGCTTCTGGCGCGCAATTGGGACGTGCTCATTCTCGACGAGAGCCACGAGGCCAAGAACCCCGAGGCAAAGCGAACGAAGGCCGTCTACGGCTCGACCCTGGCGCCGAATCTCCCGCACGCGCCGAAGGGCCTTATCGAGCGCGCCGGGCATACCTGGTCGCTGTCCGGCACGCCGGTTCCGAACGCCCCGAACGACCTCTTCCCGATGCTGCGCGCGATGGCGCCGGCACGGTTGGCCGCCGACGAGGCGAAAAACTGGCCCGACGTCTCGACCTACGACCGTTTCGTAAAGCGCTTTTGCGTCGTCCGACCGAAATTCATCAACGGCCGGCGTATCGACGTCATCGTCGCGGGGAAAAACCTCGAAGAATTGAACGCCCGCCTGGAGGGGTTTTGGCTCCGCCGCACGCAGCAGGACGTCGGCATCGGCAAGCCGCTGTTCAGCCTCTTCACAGTCACGGCCGGCGACTACGGCAGCGACGCGCTGAAAGAAGCGCTTGAGGAGATCGGGCCGCGTGCGGCCGCCATCCTCGAAGCGGCCGAGACTGGCTCGCGCCTGGACGCCGAAGATGAAATGCACCTCGGCACTTTGCGGCGCGTCACTGGCGAGATCAAAGCTCACGCGGTCGTCGAGGCGATCAAAGACGAGCTGGACGACGGTCTCGATCGCATTGTCCTCATGGCCTGGCACACGAACGTCATCGAAACGCTGCGCGAGGGGCTTCAAGCCTATGGCGTCGTCGTTCTCGACGGCCGCACGCTGCCGACGAAACGACAGACGCCCGTCGATATGTTCACGAGCGGCCTCTCGCGCGTTTTCATCGGCCAAATCCAAGCCGCCGGCGAGGCGATAGACCTCTCCGCAAGCTGCAACCTCATGTTCGTCGAGCCTTCCTTCATCCCGAAGGACATGAGCCAGGCCGCGCTACGGATCACCAATCACACGCAGAAGCGCCAGGCTCTCGTCCGCGTCTGCGCGCTCGAAGGCAGCATCGACGAGGCTCTAATGCGGATTCTCACCCGCAAAGTTTCCACCATTAAACAGATCATGGAGAGTTAGAATGACGACCCGAATCGAGATTTACGGCGAGAACGCGGCCGAAGCCCTCGCCGAGCTGCGCGGGCTCTCGGCTGGCCTGTTTGTCGGCGGCGAGCTTTCCGCCGCGCTTGACGCGCGCACCAGCGGCGCCGGGAAGCCCACAGCCCCTTTGCAGGCGGCCGCTGCTCCTGCGGCAGCGGCGAGCGAGCCGTCCCCGTTGGCGTTGGCGGCGAGCGCTGGTGCTGCTCCTTCTGCATCCCCTTCTGACGCGACGAAGCCGAAGGCCGAGACCGCCAAGGAACGCAAGGCGCGCGAAGCGGCCGAGAAGAAGGACCGCGAGGCCCGCCAAATCAGCGACAACCCGGAAAACCGCGCCAATCCGGCCGACGAGGCGCAAGACGCCGAAGACGACACGGCGGCGGGCGAGGCCGTGACCGGCAGCGAGTCGAAGCTCACGCATGACGACGTGCGCAACGCGCTCGGCGGCTACGTCAAGAAATACGGCATGGAAATGGCGCAGGTCGACGGGCCGGCGACCATCGAGCGCCGCTTCGGAAAGGGCAAGGTCAAGGTGAGCGACATTCCCGACACGCAGGAAGATCTCGCCCAGGCCGTCGCCGACGTCCACGAGATGATCGCCAAGAACCCGTATAAGCGCACGGCGGTTGCGTGATGGAGGCGGGCTACATCGCCCGGCTGAAAGGCCGGATGGAGCGCTACAAGGAGGCGCGGCGTAAAGCCCGCCTCTACCGCCGCGAATCGTCGCGCTCGAAATATCTGCCGCACCAAAGCGACAGAGAGACCGCGCGTCGCCGTCGGCAAATCGCCGCCGGGCAGCTTCGCGAACAAAACGGCCTGGTGCGGGGGGTGTCTCTTGACTGACGAAAAGCTCGTCGACGCCTTGGAGGCGACCTCGAACATGCTCTACGGCATGGCCGCGACCGAAAAGATGTCCGGCAAGCTGCGGAGCACCATGCGGCTGCAAGCGCAGAAGCTCGAATGCATCGTTGCCGACGCGCGCAACGCGCCGCCTGACGACGAGCCCGTGAATGGTGCGACCTATGAGCACTAGGCAGGTCGACCCCTCCCCGCACGCGACATGGGCCGCGTCGTCGACAGCCCGCAATTGGGCCTGCTCGGGCGCGCTCGCGTTGGGGGCGAAGATCCCCGAGCCGCCGACCAATTTCGCGGCTGCCTGGGGGACGGCGTGTCACACCGTCAGCGAGGAGAGCCTTCGCAACAAAACCGACCCGAACGTCTTTCTCGACGAGGTGCTTGAAGTCGAGACGCACAAAATCGAGGTCGACGAGGAGCTTGTCGAAACGGCCCGCGAATACATCGACTATGTTCGCGACCGTCTCGCCGCCTACAAAGCCGAGACGGGGCTCGACGACGCCGTGCTCTACGTCGAGCAGTATTTCTCGCTCAAAAAGCTCAACCCGCCCTTCGACGCCGGCGGCACGGGCGACGCCGTGCTGTGGTTTCCTGCCTGGCGCCTGCTCGAAGTCGTCGACCTCAAGGGCGGCCGCGGCGTCGTCGTCGAGGCGCACGGTAACAAGCAGGCCCGCACCTACGGTCTCGGCTCCGTCCTGACCAATCCGGGCCTCGACATCGAGCGCGTCATGTCGACGATCGTTCAGCCACGCGCCGGGCACAAAGACGGTCGAATCCGCTCCGAAACATACCATGTCGCCGACCTCATGGAGTGGACGTCCGAGCTTGTCGCCCGCATGGCGCGCGCCAAGCGCGCCAGCGACGAATACGAGAAAATCACGGGCGACGTCTCGCGCGAAGCCTGGGGTGACGAATTTCTCGAAGCCGGCGAGCATTGCCGCTTCTGCAAGGCAATGGCGATCTGTCCGGCGATCGAAAAGAAAGCGATGGCATCGGCCGGTTTGTGGTTCGACGACCTCGACCAGCCGAAGCTGAAAAATACGCCCGACGAGCTGGACCCGGTCAAGCTGGCCCAAAAGCTCGACGCGGCCGATCTGGTGCAGGATTTCTTTAACGCCTGCCGGGCGATGGCGCATCGCATGGCGGACAGCGGCGTCGAGATCCCCGGCTACCAGCTCGTCGAGAAGATCGGCAACCGCAAGTGGAAGGGCGAAGACGACCAGATCCGCGAAAATCTGTTCCTCAAGCTCGACCTCACCGACGACGAAATTTTTGCCCGGAAGCTGCGGAGCCCGGCGCAGATCGAGAAGGTGCTCGGCGCCAAACGCAAGAACCTGATCGCCGACCTCGTACACCGCGAGGTGACGGGCACGAATCTCGTGCGCGTCGACAAGACGACCCGGCCGGCCGTGGCGGCCGCCGTCAACAAGCATTTCACGCCAATCGACTAGAAGGAGAAAGCCTATGGCCTCGCGTTCCGAAGACCTCAAGACGTGCCTTGTCCGCGCCGCTTTCACGCAGGGTTTGTTCGAGCTGCAAACCACGCAGAACGGCAAGAAGCAATGGGGCTGCTCGCTGCTCTTTCCCAAGGGCACCGACATGACGCCCTACGAGAATGCCGCTCTGGAGGCCGCCAAGGCCGAGTGGGGCGACAAGGCCGTGCAGCTCATCAAGGACGGCCTGGTGCATAACCCGTTCCTCGACGGCGACGGGCCGCAGGGCAAGAGCAAGAAGACCGGCGAGCCGCACGCGGGCTTCCCCGGCACCGTGTTTCTGCGCGTGATTTCCGGCGAAGACTACCGCCCGAAACTCGTCAACAAGAAGGTGCTGCCGATCACCGGCAAGGACGAGCTTTATTCCGGCTGCTACGTCTACGCCGTCATCAACGCTTTCACCTGGGAGAACAAGGAGAAGGGCAAGGGCATCAGCTTCGGCGTGTCGATGATCCAGTTCGCCAAGGATGGCGAACGGCTCGGTGGCAGCGGCGGAGGCGATCCCGAGGACCACTTCGAGAAGATCGAAGACGAAGGCGAAGCCCCCGCCGCGACCAAGACGGGCAAGGGCGCCGGCGGCCTCTTCGGCTAACTGCGCCTGGAGTGTCTGATAAATCTTGCCGGCGGCATACAAAGCCGCCGGCAGGGCAACCCTCAAAATGCACAGGAGAATTTCTATGGACAACAGCCACGGCGCCGACGCCGCCATTTACAAGCAAGGCCCCCGCCAAGGCGTCTACGCCTCCGAGCCGGCCTTACAAGCCGGTAGCGCACGCCGCACGCCGTTCCATGCGCTCCATGACGTCATGGAACGGCTCGACCAAGTCGAAAGCCGTCTGCTCACCATCGCTGCGCGGCTCGCGGGCACGTTCCCCTTGCCGGCGCTCGACGAACCGAAAGCCAGCGGCGACGGCATCTTCCACGCGCTCGAAGTCGGCGCGCAGACCGCCTCCAGCCGTCTCGATCGCATGAACGGCGCCATGTCCGTCATCGAGAGCAACCTCCCGTAAGACCACGAAACGGCGGCCCGCCTCGGCCGCCGTTTTTCCTCCCTACAGCACACAGGAAACCATCATGGAATTGACCCCGAACGATGTCCGCTTCGTCGTGCAGCGTCTCCCGCGCGACGTTCGCGACATGCTGTCGCACCACCCCCGCAGGCTCTATGTCGGAGGCGGTTTCGTCCGCGCTGTCGTCGCCGGCGAGACGCCCAACGACATCGACGTTTTCGGCCCGAGCGCCGAATATCTCGAAAACGTCGCGAACCTGCTCGCCGCCAATCGGCCAGGCTCGAAGCTGCACAAATCGAAAAACGCGATCACCCTGCTCACGCCCGAGCGCATGGCGGTCCAATTCATCACGCGCTGGACCTTCGAGAAGCCGCGCGACGTCATCCGCTCCTTCGACTTCACCGTCTGTCAAGCGGCCGTCTGGCGCGCCGGCAGCCAGTCCAACGCGAAGTGGGAGTCGGAAGTCGGCCCCGACTTCTATGTCGACCTGGCCGGACGGCGGCTCGTCTACACGAGCCCGATCCGCGAGGAGGAGCCGGGCGGCTCCATGCTGCGCGTCATCAAATACGTCAAACGCGGCTACTCGATCCAGGTCGCCAGCCTCGGCGCCGTGATCGCCCGCCTCACGAGCAAGGTCCGTGACAGTCACCTCGCCGGCGACGAGGCCGGCGCGGCCCTCTGCATCGCCGGGCTTCTACGCGAGGTCGACCCGCTCTTCGTGATCGACGGTTTCGAGATCGTCGACGACCACGCGCCGATCGAAGGCGACGTGCAGGAGGGCCTTGCCAATGGTTAAGCCCTCGGCGACGAGCGACGGAAAGCCCCGTCCGAACACTGGCGGCGTTGCCGCCGACCAGCTTCGCAGCTTCATCGAGCGCGTCGAGCGCTTGGCCGAAGAGAAGGCGACGCTCACCGAAGACATTCGCGAGGTCTTCGCCGAAGCCAAAATGACCGGCTTCGACACGAAGGCCATGCGTCAGCTCATCAAGCTCCGCAAGATGGAAAGCGCCAGCCGCGAGGAGCAGGCCGAAATCCTGAAACTCTACGCCCACGCGCTCGGCATGGACGAAGGAGTTTTCCTTTGAGCGCCGCGGGCTGGATCGGCGTCGACCTCGACGGCACGCTCGCCATGTACGACCACTGGCGCGGGCCGGATCATATCGGCGAACCGATCCCCGCAATGGTCGAGCGCGTCAAAAGATGGCTCGCCGAAGGCGTCGAAGTGCGGATCTTCACCGCGCGCGTCTCTGACGATGGCACGCCGGAACGGATGGCCGACGCAATGGTCGCGCGCAACGCCGTGAAAGCTTGGTGCGCGAAGCACCTCGGGCGCGTCGTCCCCGTAACCAACATCAAAGACTACGCGATGTTGGAGCTTTGGGACGACCGCGCGGTTCAGGTCGTCATGAACACCGGGGCTCCGGTCGGCGTGTCGACGCGAGGTCTGTCATGAGCGGGCAAACGCTCGATGGGCTATTCGCCGACATGGCGGCGAACGGGCTCCAACTCGTCGGCTTGAACGAGCTGGACAACGGCCAGTGGCACGCCGCCTTGAAAGAAAAAGGCAGCGACTACAGCAAGCTCGACGGCTTCGACCACCAACGCGGCAAAACCGCTGTGGAAGCCGTCGCGCGGGCTCTCAAAGAGGCCGGAACCGCACGCGCCGAGCGCGCCCCGGCGCCGCCGGCCAAAGCAAGCGCGGGCGTCTTTGACTAATGCCTGTCTCGGCTCGGATCATGCGGGCGCGCGGCCTTGCCTGCCCCTACTGCGGGCAGCGGATGGACGGGCGCAAGCGCAAGCACCGCAACAGTCCGAGCCGAGATCACGTCTACCCGAGGAGCAAAGGCGGCCGCCGAACAATTATCGTCTGCAACGGTTGCAACAGCGACAAAGGCAACCTGACGCTCGACGAGTGGGCGCTGATCCTCCTGCGGCGTCGAGATCGCCGCGCTCAATTCGTCATGTTCATAGCGCGCGGCCTGACCGACGGCCGGTTGCGTCTCACGACCGGAAATGTCATCGGCCTCGCCGACGGGGTGTTCGCATGATCCTCGGCAGAGACGAACGCGGCCGTTTCCTGGGGCGTTGGACGAACGACCCGTTCGACCCGCGCGGCTGGCCGCCCGACGAGGAATGCCGGATCTGGCTCGACCCGGAAAACGGCATCTTCTGCGTCGTCGACGAGGTCGATTTTCAATGGGCGCTGCAATGGGCCTGGAGCGCGACGCCGAACAGCACGCGCCTCAAGTGGTATGCGACGCGCTCGACCCGCCTCCGCGGCTCTGACGGCCCCCAGGTCAAAGTCTACCTGCACAAAGAAATTCTGCTCCGCCATGCCGGGCCGGCGCCGAGCGAGAAACATATCATCGGCGATCACCTCGACGGCGACAGTTTGAACGACCGTCGCGGCAACCTGCGATGGGCGACGCCAAAAGAGAACCGCCACAACCGGGGCGGCGCGTATCTGCGCCAGCTTCAAATGAGGGTCTGACCATGAGCCAATCGCGAAAATACTCGTTTTTCGAGAGCCTTATAAACGTCGCGATCGGCTACGGCGTAGCGCTCGCCTCGCAGCTCCTCGTTTTCCCGCTCTTCGGAATCAATATCCCGCTGGCGAGCAACATCGCCATCGGGGTCATTTTCACCTTTATCAGCATCGGCCGGAGCTATTGCCTGCGCCGGCTCTTCAATTGGATCGGTCGCTAAATTGATCGAAATTCTTCAAGGCGACTGCCTGGCGGAGATGAAAAAGCTTCCCTCCGACAGCGTCGATGTCGTCGCAACAGACCCGCCGTTCTCCAGCGGAACGCGGAAAGAGGGCGCGAAGGGCCTGCGTAAAAGCATGAGGCGCGGCGTCGCCAGCAATGCTTGGTTCGGCTCCGACAGTCTCACGACAAATGGCTTTCTTTGGCTCATGCGGTCGTGCGCCGTCGAGTGGCAGAGACTTCTAAAGCCAGGCGGTCACGCGCTTGTTTTTATCGACTGGCGCATGATGTCGGCTCTTGCCGGCGCGCTAGAAAGCGCCGATCTGCGCCACGCCGGACTCCTCGTATGGGACAAAACCTATTTCGGGATGGGAACTACCTTTAGAAATCAGCATGAGCTGATCCTACACTTCACGAAAGGCGTCCCGCCGGAGCCTGCGCGGCGCGATGTCGGGAACGTGCTCGCCTTCAAGCCCATACGCAACGGCCTCCACCCGACGGAAAAGCCGACAGAGCTTTTAGTCGAATTGCTCTCCGTCGTTGCTTTCAAAGGCGCGGTCGTCTTAGACCCCTTCGCCGGCTCCGGCGCTACGCTGGTCGCAGCGCAGCGTCAAGGTTGCAGCGCCATCGGCATTGAGCGTGAACAGCACTACGTCGACATCATGCGAAAGCGAACCGCAGGAGACGTTTTCGCATGAGCCTTAAACTCGATTGGGAGACGCGCAGCGACATCGACCTGCTAAAGCGCGGCGTTTACGTCTACTGCGAAAGCCCCTACACCGACGCGCTGCTCGCCTCCTATCGCATCGGCGACGGCCCGCTGCGGCGCTGGAAGCGCGGCCAGCCCTGCCCGGACGACATTCGCGGGCATGTCGCCGCCGGCGGCGAGATCAAAGCCCACAACGCCGCCTTCGAGCGCCTGATCTGGTGGAAGATCATGCACGCCAGGCACGGCTGGCCGAAACCGCGCATCGAGCAATTTCGCTGCACAGCCGTAACGGCGGCCGCGATGAGCTTGCCGCGAAGCCTTGATCGGCTCGGCGCCGCGCTCGACCTGAAAGTAAAGAAAGACAAAAAGGGCAAAGCCCTGATTAACAAGCACTCGAAGCCGTGCGGCTGGCGTCGAGACGAAGCCGGCCGCGACGTGCCGATTTTCGACGAAGACCCCGTGTCGCTGGAAGAGTTTCACGACTATTGCGACACCGACGTCATCACCGAAGAGGAGGCCGACGCGCGCCTCGTGCCGCTCTCCGAACAGGAACAGGCGGTCTACGTCCTGAACGAGAAAATCAACGATCGCGGTATCCGGCTCGACGTGAAGTCCGCCCGCGCGGCCGTCGTCCTTATCGAGCGCGCCAAGGCAAAACTCGACCGCGAGATGAGGCTGACGACAGACGGCTACGTCAAAGCCTGCACCAACGTCAAAGCGCTGGCCGAGTGGATCGAGGCTCAAGGCGTCGCGTTGGCGTCCGTCGCCAAGGAGGACATCGAGGAGCTGCTTGACGAGGTCGACGACCTCCCCGAGCGCGTCCATCGCGCGCTGGAGCTGCGCCAGGAAGCCGCCAAGACCTCCGTGTCGAAGATCGTTACCATGCTGGAGCGCGTGAACAACGATGGCCGAATCCGGGGCGTCTATCTCGACCACGGCGCCGGGCAGACCGGCCGCTTTTCGAGCCGCGGGGTCCAGGCGCACAATATGCCGACCTACCGGCCCGAGTTCGAGAGCGCGCACCTGCGCCTCGACTTGCTCTTCGAGGCGATCCGCAGCGGCCAGCCCGAAGCCCTGGAGTTCCTTTACGGGCCGAAGCTCGGCCGCCCCCTCCACCTGCTTTCCGACGCCGTGCGCAGCTTCCTATGGGCCGCGCCGGGCCACGAAATGATCGTCGCCGACTACTCCTCGATCGAGGGCCGTCTCGCGGCCTATATCGCGGGCGAGGAGTGGAAGCTCGAAGCCTTCCGTAAATATGACCGCGGCGAAGGCCCCGGCATGTACGAGCTGACGGCGGCGCAGATCTATGACATCGACGTCGCCGACGTCGACAAGCCGAAACGCGCCGTCGGTAAGGTCGGCGAATTGTCGATGGGCTATCAAGGCGGCGTCGGCGCGCTCTCGAAAATGGCGCGGCAGAAAAAGCTCAAGCTGCATACGGTTTTCCCCTCCGTGTGGGCGGCCGCGCCGCAGGAGCGCCGCGAGGAAGCCGAATCGCGCTTCGACGAGCGCTTGCAGAAGAACGACGAGACCGCGAAAAAGCTCGGCCGCGAAGGCTGGATTGCCGGCGAGCTGGTCAAGGTGGGCTGGCGCCTGGCGCACCCGGCCATAACGAGCGCCTGGAAGCTGCTCGAAGAAGCCGTCTTTGCGGCCGTCACCGAGCCAGGCACGCAGCATCACGCGCTCGGCGTGACCTACCTCGTTGCGCACGGCTTCCTCTGGTGCCAGCTCGCCAGCGGCCGCTGCCTTGCTTACGGCCGGCCGCGCGTTCAGGAAGTCGAGGCGCCTTGGGCCGACAAGACCGTCGAGCCGAAGAAGCGCGAACAGAAAACCTCCGTGACGGTGCTCGGCGTCGACAGCCAGACCGAGAAGTGGGTCCGCTCGCCGATCTATGGCGGCTCGCTGTTCAACAACGTCGTGCAAGGCACGGCGCGCGACGTGCTGGTGCATGGCATGTTCAACGTCGAGGCCGCCGGCTACCCGATCGTTCTGCACACGCACGACGAGGTCGGCGCCGAATTGCCGATCGGCGTCGGCGATCCCGAAGAGTTCGGGCGCATTCTGAATCGTCTGCCCGCTTGGTGCGCGGATCTGCCGCTCACCGCCGCAGCCTTCAAGACGAAACGCTACAGAAAAGATTGAGTGTCTTTTGTATGTCTATTTTGTATGTTGACAAGTGACATACATCGGACATATAGTCCTGAATATGGTTAATGAGCCTTCGGAGACAGTGGTGTCCCTCAAGAAATCGACAGCCCCCAAGCGGACCCTGACGACCATGCGCCTGCCGGTCGAGCTTATGAAGCAGCTCAAGATTGTCGCGCAGCGCGAGAACCGTTCTCGCTCGAACCTCGTCGAGAAGATCCTCCGCGACGCCTTGACGCGCCGCAAGAAGGACGACGCCGACGGCAAGTCCGTTTTCGGTTGAGCGTCATGAGCCTCGACGAGCTGCGCGAGAAACACCCCGGCTTTGGCTTCGCCGTCTATGCGATGGAGCCGGGCGCGAGCGTCACTTTCGAGGTCCACACGCCCGACGGCGACGTCTTCGCCTTCGTCGGCGCCACCGAAGCGGCCGCCATCGAGAGCGCCTTCCCCGAGACCCCTGAACCCGAGCCGCCATCGACCGACGTTTTCGCCTAAGCCCCCGCCCCTTCGTCCGCACAACGAGGCAGAACATGAAGACCCTAGACGCCTTCCGGCAACGCTGCGCCGCCCGCCAGCACCGCCGCAACAATCTCAAGAAGCGCAAAGCGGCCGTTGCCGAAGCCCGCGCGCTGGCGCGCCAGCGCACGGGCTATCTCGCCGTCCATATGCGCAACGCCGAGCCTCTATCGACGCAAGAGGCGGCCTGGCTGGCGTTCAAGATTGCGGCTGGCATCGCCGCCCTGGCGCTGCTCTTCGTCGCCGGCGCCATCCTCGTTGCGAAGGGGCTCTAGTCATGGCCGCCCCTTCGGTCGACGAGGTCGCAAAGCTCGTCCGCACGTTCAGCGCCATCACCATTGAGGAGGCCCCGGCCCTGCCGCCCGGCTACATCGTCGCGGCGGACGCGGAGGGCAACAAGCTCGCTGTCTGGAGCCCGACGCTGCGCGTCTGGTCGGCTCCGCTGTCGAACGACAATTTCACGCGGCTCCTGATCGCCTCCGAGCAGTATCGGGAAGCCCTGGAGCTGGTAGGGGCGACGCGATGAAACGTGCGCTCGTCGCCCTGCTTCTCGTCCTCACCGGCTGCCAGTCCGTTTTCGAGACGCAGCTCGGCTTGGCGGCCAAGCGCCACCCGTCCGGCTTCGCGCTCGGCGAAGACTACATCGTCACACACGCGCCGCAGGCCGTCATCGACCTGCGCCACCCCGGCGCGGGCGCTTACGTCTACAACGGCCGGGGCTACGCGCGCCCGTTCGTCATCGTGTGGTCCGACCAGGTGCCGTTTAACCGTTGCCTCCTCGATCATGAGCTTTGGCACCTCACCGACGACCCGAAAGATCCAGGCTGGCGTCGCCGGCACGCGATCGGCACGAACATTTGGGACGACACGGGGCACGACGCGCCTTGCGGGGAGTGGCGGCGATGAGCGCGCTTCTGTCCTGCCACGACCTCGTGAATGAAGGAACAGCACCATGACGCAAGCCTACCCGCTCCACTGGCCGCCAGGCTACCCGCGCACGAAGGCGCCCGGAAAAAGCCGCTTCAAGACCTCGTTGGCGGGCGCCGTAGCGAACGTGCAAGACGAGCTGCGCCGCTTCGGTAGCGACACCAAGCTCAAGGTCGAGAGCATCGTCATTTCGGCGAACGTCTCGCTCGCGGAGCAAAGGCCGGCCGACCCCGGCGTCGCCGTCTATTTTCGATGGGACAACATCGACTGTTGCATCGCCGTCGACCTCTACCACTGGCCGGAGGAGAACCTACAGGCCATCGCCCTGATCGTCGAAGCCGACCGCGCGAAAATGCGGCACGGCGGCCTGAACATCATACGATCAAGCTTTCGCGGCTACGCTGCACTCCCGCCGCCGAAAGGCCCCGACGGGCAGCTCGCGCCGCCCTGGTGGCACGTCCTCGGCTTCAAGAACGAAGGCGCTGTGACGCTCGAAGCCGCCGAGCAGAAATACCGCGACAGCGTGAAGACGAAGCACCCGGACAGAGGCGGAAACGCAGCAGAATTTAACGCGCTGACAGACGCCATTCGGCAAGCGCGGGAGCTTCTGAAAGCATGAGACAGCCCGTGACATACCGCCGGCGCGCGCCGAAGACGCCAGGGCTGCACGACGAAGTGCGGATCTCGCTCAACGACGTCCACCTAGCGCACCGCGAGGCGGCTCTCGTCGCCGGCATGATGGCCGGCCACTGTCGAAAGCGGCCGCTGCTCGAATTTATGTTCGGCGCCGACAACCGCGTCAGCGATCGCTACCTCCGCGAGCTGGTGGGGCGCACCCGTAAGCGCCTCGCCGGGTCCGGCTTCACCATCACCGACTACGAACCCCGCGGCTACGCGATCATTCTGGAGGCCAAGACACCATGAAGCGTAAAATTCTAGTGGCGGATCTGCTCTGCGGCGCGGGCGGCTCCTCGACCGGCGCGGCGCAAGCGCTCGTCGAGCTTGGCCTCGATATGGAGCTGGTCTGCGTCAATCACTGGAATGTCGCGATCGAGACCCACAAGGCGAATCACCCGCACGCCCGGCATTACTGCCAGGACATATCGACTGTCCGGCCGCACCTTGTGGTGCCCGAGGGCTATCTCGACCTGCTCATGGCGAGCCCCACCTGCACGCACCACTCCGTCGCGCGCGGCGGAAAGCCGACCAGCGACCAGCAGCGCTCCGACCCTTGGCATATCATAACCTGGCTGACCGAGCTGCGGGTCAAGCGAATCATGATCGAAAACGTATGGGAGTTCGTGAAGTGGGGTCCGGTCGACCCGCGCAGCGGCAAGCCCATCAAGTCGCGGCAGGGCGAATACTTCAACGCCTGGATCGAGACCATGCGCCGGCTAGACTTCGAGCTGGAGTGGCGCAAGCTGAACGCGGCCGACTACGGCGAAGCGACGACGCGGCAGCGCTTCTTTCTCCTCGGCCGCAGCGACCGCAAGCGTATCGCCTGGCCCTCGCCGACGCACACGAAGCGGCAACCCGAAGCGCCGGCCGGTCTGCACCCTTGGCGGCCGGCGCGCGAGATCATCGACTGGAACATCAAGGGCCGGTCGATCTTCACGCGCAAGAAGCCGCTCGCGCCGAAGACCCTCGCGCGGATCTATGCGGGCGCCGTCAACCTTCAATGGCCCGAGCCGTTCCTCGTCATCTTGCGAAACCATATGGGCGCGCAATCCGTCGACGCGCCGTTGCCGACTGTGGCGGCGAACGGAACGCATATCGGCCTGGCGCAGCCCGTCGTCATGAACGGCCGGAAGGGCTCGAAGGCCAAAGGCGTAGAGACAGCGCCGATCCCGACGCTCGACACCAAGGGCGGCGTATGGCTCGCAGAGCCGGCGCTGATCGCCACGGCCCACGGAAACGCCGCGACGGAGAAGAACCCGAACAAGCGGCGCGCCAAAGGCGTCAGCGAGCCCTTGGGGGCGATCCACGCGAGCGGCGGTAACTTCGCCGTCGCCGAGCCTCTGATCCTCTCGCAGCAAGCCAGCGGTCGGCCACGTTCGGCCGAGGAGCCGCTACCGACGATCTTGACCGGCGGCGCCGGCACGGCGGAGCGGCCGGGCTGCGCGCGTCACGCTGTCGTGCAGCCTTTCGTCCTGTCCCGGCTCGGAAACGGCGCGCCCCGCCCGACCGACCAGCCGACGCCTACGCAGGTCGCGACGCACAGCCACGTTCTAATCGCGCCTTACTACAGCAGCGGCTCGGGCGAAACGTGCAAGAGCGCCGACGTGCCGCTCTCCTCCCTGACGACTAAGGCGCGCTTCGGCATGGTCATCCCCGTCACGCACAGCGGCGACGAGAGCAACCGCTCGCGCGACGTCGAGACCGACGGCTTGCCGACCGTAACGGGCGCCAATCGCGGCGAGCTGGCTTTTATAACAGCCGCCTTCGGCGAGCGCGAAGGGCAGGCCCCGCGGGTTCATGATCTCGGAGAGCCGGCGCCGACGATCTGCGCGACCGGCGGCAGCGTCAACCTGGTCGAGCCGACAGAGAGCTACGACATTCTATTTCGGATGCTCGAACCGCATGAGCTGGCGGCCGCGATGGGCTTCAACGACGAAGACGCGACATACGCATTCAGCGGAAACAAGACCGAGCAGATAAAGCAAATCGGAAATGCCGTGTCCGTCCGGCAGTCAAAGGCCCTCGTCAAAGCGATGCTGGCCGACAGCGCCGAGCCGAGCAAGGCGGAGCGAGCGGCGTAGAGATTCACAGAGAGGCAAAAATCATGGCCGGCTTTAGTTTTCAAACGCGCGTTCGGGCCTGGATGCTGCATTGCTTCAACGCCGAGATCGCGGCCGACAAGCTGACGCGCAATTTTCGTTTCCTCGAAGAAGCGATCGAGCTGGTGCAAGCCTGCGGCTGCACGGCGACAGAAGCGCACCAGCTCGTCGACTACGTCTTCGGCCGCCCGATCGGCGACCCGCCGCAGGAAGTCGGCGGCGTCATGGTCACGCTGGCGACGCTATGCGACGCGCAAGGCATCGACCTCATGGTCTCGGCCGAGACCGAGCTTGCGCGGATCTGGAGCCCCGAGGTCGTGGCGAAGATCCGCGAGAAGCAGGCAACGAAGCCGAACCACTCGCCGTTGCCGGGGGCAAGCGGCCGAGACGCCTGGTCGGCGGCACAGATCCGCAGCCGCATCAAGCACCTCGACAGGAAGATAGCCGGCGCGCAAGCCTGGGGCTCGGCGCTAGGCGCGATGGACGAAGAGCGCACGGAGTTACAAAAGCGCCTCAACGCCATGACGAAGCCCCTCGCCGAGCCGCAGGAACGCGCCTAGAATGGCGGCCCCCACCACCCGAGCAAGGCCGCCGTCGCACCGTGGAGCCGAGCGAAGTCTACCCGATCGAAAGCGGCATCCCGATTCCGCCTCGAAAATACGGCATCGACGCTCCGAAGCCCGCGCGCGTCCCGCGATCGCCGCTTCGCCAACGGCCAAGCCGGCGGCGCTACCCTTTCATGGATCTGCACGTCGGCGAGAGCTTTGTCGTGCCGTTCGGCGACGAGCACCCCTACATGGTGCAGAACCGCCTGACGGGCGCCATTCGCTCCTGCAACCGTCGTCATGGGCTCTGCTTCACGACACGCCTCGTGGAGCGCGGCGTGCGCATTTGGCGGGTCGCCTGCTAGGTCTAAACGCGCCTCGATTGTATGGCGTGTCTGATAAATCTAGCCGCAAGTGCGACAGTTCGCCTACACTCGCCAGCCCCTAAGCGAAAGAGGCGACCCGCCCCGAAGAGCGAGCCGCCTCCTCCCACCACCTACTGCCGCACAGCAGAGACCCATTTATGACGAAAACCGCAGCGTTTAGCAAGTTCTGGTCTCTCGGCTTCCGCTCGCTCGTGCCGATCACGCCGCCGGGCGCGGCCGTCTCCGAGAAATCGACACTGGCGAAACGACCGGGCTCGATCGGCAAAGCCGTCGGGATTCGGGGCGGAGATGGGCTCTGGCGCGGCTTCGATTGGGTCAAGCATCATACATCGGCGACAGACATCGAGGCATGGGCCGAGATGGGCGCCGGCGTCGGCATCCGCACGGGCGACGGCATCATCGCCATCGACGCCGACACCTTCAACGCGAAGTATGTCGAGGAGATCGCCAAGGCGGCGAAGGCGCTGCTCGGCGACGCGCCCGTGCGCATCGGCAACCCACCTAAATTCCTTCTGCTCTACGCCGTCTCCGAGCCCGTGGCCTATCAGCGCGTGCTGTTCGACGACGGGCTGCCGTTCCGCCCTGGCGCCGAGCCGCGCGTCGAGATGCTGTCGGACGGCCGGCAGTTCGTCGCCGACGGTATCCACCCCTCCACCGGCAAGCCCTACACCTGGCCGGGCCGCGGGCTGTGGCCCCGCGACAAGCTCACCACCGTCACGCCGCAACAGCTCAACGCCTTCTTCGCCCGCCTCACCGAGATCCTGCCGGCAGCCGCGCGCGTCGAGACGACGGCAGCCAACGACCGCAGCAACATCGACCAGGCGTCGCTGGAAGGTGACAGCAAGACCGTCGAGGCCGCCGTGCGCGCCCTCCCCAACACCACCGAGCTATTCCCGACCTATGACGACTACATCCGCGTCGGCGCCGCCATCAAGGGCGCGGCGCAGGGTCTCCCCGATCACGGTCTCGCCCTCTTCCTCGAATGGGCGGAGCGCTGGTCGGGCGGCAACGACCTGGAGCGCGCGGCGGCCGACTTCGCCCGGATCAAGCCGCCTTACGAGCTTGGCGCGCGCTGGCTCTACGAGATGGCCGACAGCCACGGCAAGGGCGCGTTCCGCCATGCCGACGTTTGGTTCGAGCCGCTGGCCGAGGTCGAGCTAAATCCCTTTGAGGCCGCCCGCCTCAAGCAAGCCGAAGAGACGCGCATCGAGCCGATCCGCTGGATACGGCCGAGCGAGTGGAAGGGCCGCACGCCGCCGGATCGCGAATGGGAGGTGGAAGGCTGGATACCCAAGGGCGAGGTGACGCTGCTCTACGGCGACGGCGGCATCGGCAAGACCCTCCTGGCCCACCAATACGCCACAGCGGCCGCGGCGGGCGTCTCATGGCTCGGGCTGAACACCCGGCAAGCCAAGGTCATGTGCTTTTTCTGCGAAGACAGCGAGGCCGAGCTGCACCGCCGGCAAATCGACATCAACAACGCCCTCTGCCTCGACTACGACCAGGCCGACGCCAATCTGCGCATCGCCAGCCGCAAGTACATGGACAACCTGTTCATTCTTTGGGACCGCAACACGGGGGCGATGAAGCGGCAAGCCGTATGGGCGCAGCTCCTAGAAGACGCCGTCGCCTTCGGCGCGGAGGTCATCGTCGTCGACACCATCGCCGACACCTACGGCGGCTCCGAGATCGACCGCGGCCAAGTCAACGCTTTCGTGAAGTCCTGCCTCGGCCGGCTCGCCTCCGAGATCCAAGGCTCGATCATCGCCCTCGGGCACCCGTCGATCGCCGGCAAGACAGAAGGCCGATCCGGCAGCACCGCCTGGAGCAACGCCGCGCGCTCGCGCCTGTTCCTGCGCTACCCGAAGAACGTCGAGAAGGGCGACATTCGCGAGCTGGAGGGCATGAAGCTGAATTACGGGCCGAAGGGCTCGCTGCTCAAGCTCCAGTGGAAGCGCGGCGCGTTCGACGTGCTGGCCGGTTCGACGGCGGGCACGGTCCATCTAAACGCCTTGAACGACCCCAAGACAGCGCCCGCCTTCGAGCGCATCGAGGATATGGCCGAGCGCGCCGTGCTCGCCGCCGTGGCGGCCGCCGAGGCGGAAGGCGTCGCGCTCGGGGCGTCCTCGCGGTCGCCCGTCTACGCGCCGCGCGTGCTCAAGCAGCGCGAGCCGGAAGCGCTGGCCGTCTACACGGCCGAAGAGGTCGAGACGGCGCTAAGGAGCCTAGAACGGAGGGGGCTTGTTCAAGCCAAAGAGGTTGCGCGCCGTGGCAACCGTCACCCCGTCATGGGCTATGCCGTCGTCCGGCAAAAGCCGGAAGCGGCGGACAATCTGTCCGAAGGGTCGGGCGTTTTCCAGTGATTCGCGCTGCGTCAAGCTGCGTCGAGCTTCCTTGCAAGTCATTGATTTTGCTTGCGTCGAGCTTCGGCGGTTGTATGGCTGCGTCAAGCTGCGTCAAGCTGCGTCAAGCTTCCACGCAAACCATTGAGATAAAAGAAAATTGGTGCTGTGCGTCAAGCTGCGTCGGGGTTCTGCGTCAAGCTTCACCCCTAAAGGGGGAGGGCGCGGGCTTCGCCGCCCGCTCGCCGCCGCCCTCTCCCCTGGGGTCTTGGGCGCGGGGCTTCGGACAAATTGTCTTAGCAACGGCCGAGACCAGGCCCCAATAAAAAGGCCCGCCGATCATGGCGGACCTTGCTGTCGTTTGTAGAGCCAGGCAGCGAGCCGCCCGGCATAGATGGCAGGGAGCGAGACCAGCCCGCAGAGCCCGGCTAAGGCGAGGAGCCAGAACAGCATGGACGCCCCCCTAGCTTTTCCCATTGCAGGCGGTCGTATTCCGCCACAAGCCTAGGCGAGCCGCGACCGATGGCGGGGCGCGTCGCGTAGGCGTTCTCTATCGCGAGCATGGCGAAGGCGACGCCTTCGGGGTCTTTCTTGGCGTTCTCCGCATTCTGGCTTGTCGGGTAGGCGTAGACAGTCGCGCCTGTCTTCGTGTCGCCGCAGACGAACGCGCCGTCGGGCATGAGCTTGTGCAGGATCATGGCGCTAGTCCTCTTCGGGGAAGCTGTCGGATTGCTCGCCCCGCTCGTGCTGATAGCGCGCCAGTCCGGCGGCCAGCTCGTCGCTTGTGGCGAGACGCCAGCCGTCGGGCAGGTTCTCCGCTCCGTCGTCGCCGTCGACGGTTTCGTCTTCGGGGTCTAGCTCTGCGTCGAAATTGCCGCGCGCCGATTCGAGAGCTTCGTCGAAGGGCTGCAAGTCGTCGACGCGCGCCAGGTGCATGAGATCGCAAAGCAGGTCGCGGAGGTGGCTTTCGTCGGGTTGTGGATCGCCGAGGGCGGCCCGATAGGCTTCGAGAGCCGCGCGGGCGCGCTCGGCGCGGTCTTCGTTCGTCGGCTCGCTTGTGAGAGGTTGCCGCGCGGCCGCTTCTAATTCGTCGTCTGTGTTTTCCTCCGTCGCGTCGGCTGCGGCTGACACCAGCGCGGCGGCCGCTGCGTCGGGCTGCGTGCCCTGCCCTTGCATGATCGCGGGCGTGGCGTCGAGATTGATATGCTCGCAAAGCTCGTCTATTTCGTCCGGGCTTAGGGGCTTGTCGTGATCGCCGTTGGCGATATCCCAAATCATGCGTTGTTGCGCCTTAGAGGGTGAGCTGCGCCGCTGGTGCCAGTGTTGCCAGAAGCGAAGCGCCGCAAGTGTGGTGTCGCGTTGGCGTTCGGATATTTCCAGGTCGATTTGCATGATGGCTGTCCTTATGGCTGTGTGATCGGGGCGGCCGCGAGGTAGAGCCGCAGGGCGTCTAGCTCTTCGTGGCTGTCGAGGTATTCGCCTGCCGCGATGTTGGCGTCGGCAGCGTGGCGGCAAGCGCCGTCGAGGTGCGCGAGACATTCGGCGCGATGGGCTTCGCTCTGGATCTTCGCGGTTGACGCGAAGGCGTAGAGGCAGAGCCCCGGATCTGTGTCGTTGATGTAAGACGCCCATTCGTGCGCGGCCGCGCTGGCTTCCTGCGCCGACAAGATCGGGTAAGCCCCGATTTTGGCGAGAGCTGTTTTCAGCTCGATAACGCGGGCGTCTAGCATTTCCTGCGTCGGGAAGCCTTCTTGGTTCGCCGCGTCCTGCTCGCACCATTCGAGGGCGCTTTTAAGTGCGGCGACGGTCTCCGCGCCAGGGTTGATTTCTTGCTGCATCGCTTGTGCTCCTTGTCCGGTCGAGAGGCAGAAAGGCGCGGCGCTACGGGGCGCCGCGCCAAGCGGTTAGGCCGCTTTGAGTTTCTGCATCTCGGCCGCGAGGGTCCAAAGGGCGCGGTTCAAGGCGACGTTGCCGTCGATACCGTTGACGGGGCGCGTCTGGCGACGCGCGACGCGGCGGCCGTTGGCGTCGCGCTGGACGTAGTCGAGACCGCCGCGCACCAAGTTTTCCTGTGCGCGGTTGAACGTCCGCCACAGGTCATTGCCCGCGTCTTCGCGCCGGCGGGGTGCGTTGATGAGAGCCGGCGCGATGGGCGCTTTGCCTTCCTCGAAGCGAAGCTCGGCCGCGGCGGCCGCGAAGGCTTCCTGCTCGCCAGGGTGCAATTCGATCGCGCGCATTTCGGCGACGCTGGCGTCGATCCGCGCGCCGTCTTCGATCACGCGATATGCGCCTTCGATCACTTGGCCGACGATGTCGCCTTTGTGCGGAATGCGGATCGACTGCATTTCGCCTTCGCAGACCACCAGGCCATTCGAGCAGACCATGCGGAAAAGCCCGCTCATGAGCTGGTAGGACGACGTTCCGTCGTGGCTGTTGAGCATGACCACTTCGCGCAGGCTGTCGCCGACAGTGACGGAGTCGGCGCGGCGGAAGCGGATGAGGTGCTTGGTAAAGCCCCGCTTTTCTTCGCTGCGCGAGCCGCCCTGCCGCACCTCATAGGGGAAAAAGCCCTCGTTGCGCAGGCCCGCGAGCACTTCGCGCGTCGGGATATAGGTGTATTTCTCGCTGCGGCTGTCGTGCTTGTCTTCGGCGAAGACCGAAGGGGCGACGCGCGCGATTTGCTCATCGTCGAGTGCGTCGCGCGAGCGAAGGATCGCGCCGCCCGCGCCAAAGCGAGAGATGCGACCAGAGCCAGAGGTCATGACGTTTGCATACATTGGAGAGCCTTTCCGTTGTGCCCGCTTCGCGGACTGTTCAAAGGCGGGCGTTCCCGTCTCTGTATGGCTGTTGTATGCCTGTTGTATGTCTGTCGTCAACCGCCTTGATTGACAAAAATTTGCCGAGTAGGCGCGGAGGTGCTAAGGCTATTAGCGCCAATGGGTTACGGCGGAGGGCAAGGAATGCCAGATCAGCGAGGGCGCAAGACGCCACAAGAAAGCCTCTTCGTTCAGGCGATGGCGGCCACGAATGACGCTGTGTTTTCGGCCCGTGAGGCCCAATACGCCCACCCCGCGCAACGTGCGCACGATTTAATGAAGCGGCCCGCGATTGTCGCGGAAGTGCTGCAATTGCAGCAGGAACGGCTGTTTAACGAGATTCTGCCGCTCGCCGTTGAGGTGCATAAGGCTCTCTTGCTCAATCCCGCGACGCCAGCGGGCGCGAAGGTGCGCGCCGTTGAGTTGGCGTATGATCGGGCGTTCGGCGCGGAGGGTGCGGCCAGCGGCAAGCAACCGCACGAAATGACGGCCGATGAGCTGGCGCGCGAGCTGGATCGGCTCAAGAGCGAAGCGGCCGCGCGCGCTCGCCCCGTGATCGAGGGCACGGCCGAGACCGTCGAGGAGCCGGGCGTTTTCGCCTAGCTGCGCCCTGCCTGCGCCCAAGTGTCTAGCCTAAGTGCTTGTTATACCGTGCTTTGCTTGGCTATATGCAACACTCCGCCCGGCTCGCTGCGCCTGGCGTCGAGCCCTGCCGGGGCGCGCCGCCCGCCGGGCCGACCCCCGGCCTATAGTCCGACGTCGCGCCGGATTCGGTGCCCCGACGCGCATAAAAATTTGCAGCCGAAAAACATTTTCGGACATTCTGTCTGCTATCGCTTGACTGAATGACAGACACCGACCTACATTCCGCGTAGGCGTCCTGGCGAGAAACCCCGCGCGTAGTTGCTGCCGCAAGCCAGTGGACACGGGCGGACCTAACCGCCGGGGCGCCTAGGCGAAAAAACACGGTGAACCTCCCGGCCGTAGGACGGCGCAAGCCGGATCGCGTGATGGTGGCCCGCAAGGGATGGGAGCCCATCTTTCGCTTATCACCGCGTAACCGTTTCGGCGGCCCGATTTCTTCCACGCCCCCGCAGGAATGCGGAGACGCTGCCAGCCAGCAGTAGGCGCCGCTTCACAGCGGCAGGGAGTCGGGCCGCCGCAGCGCCGTATCGGTGAGTATCTGGGCGAAGGTGCGCGCCTTCGTCTGCCCCGCGCAGGGCTACCCCGTGAAGGGGCCGGATGCTCACCGCTGCGGCGACGGAGTAAGCAGGGCCGTACCTGGGCTAACAAGCGACTGTGAAAAGGTCGCCCTATAGCCCGTCAAGTGAGGGGTAGGACGCCGGGAAGCGAGGCCCGGACTTAGCTAGGGTTGCGCCTAGCCCGCGGTATATCGACAGCCACCGAAGGAGCCACCATGAGCGACGAGAAATCCACCGAAGAAATGATCCAGGCGAAGGGCCTGAACGCCCCTCGCCTCACGCCCGAGATGATCGACGCGCAGATCGTCACGAAGCTCTTCCACGTTTTCCCGAAAACCACCACGACGGTTTGCTGCATCGTTCTCGACAACGGCTACACGGTCGTCGGCGAGAGCGCCTGCGTCAGCCCCGAGAATTTCGACGAAGAGATCGGCCGCAAGGTGTCCTTCGAGAACGCCCGGCAAAAGATTTGGACGCTCGAAGGCTACGCGCTGCGCAACCGACTGGCGGCCGCTGCCGTCTGATTAGCCTCTGCTCGACTAGTTCGCGTTTGTTGAACGCCGCCGGCGCCCTTCCACGGTTCCGGCGGCGTTTTCTTGATTTTGTATGATGATGTCTGTAGGTTGCGCCTGACAACCCGCGTCGCGGCATACATTTAGCCCCGTGAGTGTGATGGCCGATCCGAGCAAATACACGCCAGATTACAGCTTCACCGACTATCAGACCTCGGAGCCGACCCGGCCGCTTCCAGGCGTTCGCGTCGACGTCGAGCTTGCCGCGATCGCCGAATCCATCGACGAAAGCGTCGACGCGATCAAGGACGTGCGGCGCAGCGACGGCGCGCTGAAAAACGAAATCGTCACGGTCGAGAGCTTGAGCCCCCAGGTCGCGGCCGGCGTCGGCTCGGGCGCTCTGGCTGCGCAAGAGGCCGCCGAAGCGGCACAGGAAGCGGCGGAAACGGCTCAAACCGCCGCCGAGCTGGCGCAGAGCGGCGCCGAGGCGGCCGAAACGGGCGCGGTCGCCGCGCAGGCGGCCGCCGAAGGCGCCGCCGAAGGGCTGCCGATCAATCCGAAGCAAGCGCCGTTCAACGCGAAAGGCGACGGCGCCACCGACGACTACGCGGCGATCACCGCCGCGTTCGCGGCCGCCGCCTCGTCGGGCCGCCGCGTTAAGTTTCCCGCCGGCCGGTTTATGATTAGCCAGCCGATCGACCTTCTCGGGTCGAACGGCACCGACGAAAACTACTACGGCATGAGCTTTTCCGGCGAAGGCCACAACGCCGGCCCGACGTTCCGCAAAGTCGCGACGAGCATCGTCCAGACGTCCGACAACGTCCCGATCGTCAAGCTGTGGGGGCCGTGCGTACTCACCGACATCGAGTTCGAGTACGAGACCCAGCAGACGACCAGCGACACGGACTCCATCGGTCTTGAGCTTCACAATTGCTCGGCCAGCGAATTTCACAACATTCGTATCTGGTACGCCCATATCAGCATGGGGCAGCCGCAAGCCGCTTTCGGCGCGACGTCGTTCAACGCCGTGTGGAACAGCGTTTTCGACAATGTTTCGAGCTATAACGCCTCGCACACGCACTACGATTTCCGCAATTATGCCGGCGGCGGCACGAACACGCAGTTCCAGAAGCTCTACATTAACGGCGGCGGCAGCCTCGATTTCGCGACGCAGGGGCAGACCTGCCTCTACGGTATCCGCGGCACGAATTGGTCCGGCTTCGCGCTGAACGAATTGAGCGTCGACGCCTGCACCTTCACCGAGAAGCTGATCGAGATCGAGAACGCCAATTTTACGATCGACACGATTCGTTTCGAGAGCGTCGAGTGCCAGAAGAACAACGACGGCTGGATTAAATTCGTCGGCGGACAATGTTCGGTGCGCATCGGCACGCTTGAGCTTTATCGCTGTCGCGGCCTCGCGGCCAATCTCACGACCGGAACCTATATCCTTTACGCCAACGCGGTTCTGTCGCTGCTTGCCGTCGGCAACATCATCATGTCGAGCAATTGCGATTTTCCGTCTGGCAAGGTCAATCGCCTGGTCTACGTCGGGGCGACCGACGTCAATTCGGACATTCGCATCGGGCCGTGCAACATCGCGGCGGCCAACGTGAGCGTCGACGTCTGGACCGAGACGCATAACGGTTTCTCGATCGTCAAGGAGTTCGTCGGCCGCTTTGTGGCTCGCTGGCTCAAGGCCGGCTCGATTAACTCGAAGGAGTGGGTCGGGACGGCGATTCCGACCGCCGGCGCGCATATCTACGGCGATCGCATGATTTTTGCACAGCCCGGCGACTTTGGTCGTCCGGTCGCGGCGATTATCGGCTCGCAGGGCACGCCCGGAACCTGGGCGACTTACGCTTGGGTCGGCGGGCAATTCACCTACACGACCAACGGCGACGCGAACCTGACGTATACGCCGAAGGTCTCGCGCGGCTTCTACCTGTTCAACGTGACCTTGACCGCCGCGCGAACGATCACGTTGAGCACCACGGGCGCGACCAACGGCGACATCGCCGTGTTTTCGCGCCGAGCGGCCGGCGCGTTCCCCGTCAACGTCGGTGCCGGTACTCCGCTCTGTCAGCTTCTCGACTACGAAACCTGCGTCCTTCAATTCAACGGTGGCGCCTGGGGCGTCATGTTCAAGGGCGCTTTCGCCGATGGGGCGTCGTCCGTCGTCGCGCACAAGAACGGCACCGATCAAACCGGCGTCGTCTGCGACACGCTGACCAAGGTGACGTTCGCCACCGAGGACAGCGACCCGCAGTCGCTTTGGGACGCGACCAATTCGAGGCTCGTTGCGCTGGTGCCGGCGCGCTATCGCGTTTCCGCAGCGGTTGCCATCAAGACGACGAACGTCGTCGACGCGACGCCTTACGAGCTGTGGCTCTACAAGAACGGCGCGGCCTACCGTCGGCTCGACAAGCGACAGGCCAGCGGGACCGGCGAGTTTTCGCTGACGGGCGGCGCGACGTTCTTCGCCGACATCACGACGCCGGACGTATTCGAGATCTATGTGAAGTGCGGCGCCGCGGCCGAAAGCGATAAGACGATCGACGGCACCGCGACGAACACCTTCATTTGCTGCGAAAAACTCTCCTAGGGATCGCCCATGTTCGAGCAAGTTCTATCGAAGACGAAAGCAGCCTTTGCCCTTGGTTTCCTCGTCGCGCCCTTGTGGGCCTCCTCGGCAAAGGCGCAGGCCGCCGTCGGTGCCGCGCTTCTCGCAACGCCCTGGTGGGCGTCGGCGATGGAGCTTGTGAATTACACGGCGAGCACCTTTGCCGTCGTCTGCGGCGCCATCATTGGCGGTCACGGCGTCTGGCGCATCATTCGCGGCAAGCTGAAAGGCGAGTGATGGACGACACCGAAACGCTGGCGCGCACGCTCTACGGGGAGGCCGAGGCTAACGATAAGGCTGACGTCGAGGCGATTGCCGGCGTCGTCTTGAACCGTGCAGCCAACAAGAAATGGCCGAAGAGCATCGCTGCCGTCTGCCGGCAGCCGGCGCAGTTTTCTTGCTGGAACGCGGACAACCCGCGCCTCGGCAAGATCCTCACCGTGAGCAGCCGCGACAAATGGTACGCCTATTGTTACGGCGTGGCGGCTCGCGCCGTCGACGGCGATCTCACCGACCCGACGGGCGGCGCGACGCACTACTACGCCAGCTACATCGACACGCCAAAATGGGCCAAGGGCAAGGTGCCTTGCCACGAGACGCCAGCGGGAAAATACAATCACCTGTTCTTCAACGACATCGACACGCCGAAGCCGCGTCTCGCCACAGCCGCCAAGGTCACGGCCGGCGCAACGGCCGCCGCCGGCGCTGCGAGTGCCGTCGTCGACAGTGGCTTGCTCGATCAAGTCAAGCAGGCGGGCGAGATCGCGTCCGGTCTTGAGCCGGTTTTCTCGCTGCTTGGCAACCTCGGCCCGGCGTTGCCCTACCTCCTCGTCGCCGGCGGTCTCGCGGTCGTCGGCTGGCTCGCCTGGTCGTGGCGGCGTGACCGTAAAGACGGGGGCCGGACGTGAGCTTTTTGGTCGGGCTCAAGGCGAAGGCCATCGCCGCCGGGCTTGTCGTTCTGGCGCTTCTCGCCGCGCTGGCGAAAGCGTTCTACGCCGGCCGCCGTTCGGCAGAGGTCGACAGCATGAAAGACCAGCTCGGCAACGTGGAGGTGCGAAATGAAGTCGATTCGCGGATTGATCGCGCTCCTCCTGTTGAGCGTCGGCGCCTGCGGGACAAGTGGACCCGCCGTTAAGCCCGGCTGCGAATGGACGTCGCCGATTTACTTGGACAAGGACGACGTTCTGACGGAGCGAACGGAGCGCGCCATCATCGCGCTCAACGAAGCCGGCGAGAAAATCTGCGGCTGGCAGCCGCCACAGTGAGGATCTATGTCTAGCTCCGCTTCCAGCAGCACTCGACCGATCCGGCGCCCCGGCGTGCCGGCCGTCGTTCGCGCGCGCGCCGACGATGTCGAGCTGGCCGAGATCAATAAGCGGATCAAGCTTCTCGAACGTCAACAGCGCGCCCTCGAAGCGCATGACGATCTGCTCGTCTACACCAAATTCACCATGCCCCACCCCGAGGCGCCGAACGACGTCAACCGTTCGCGCTACGAGGACGAGCTGTTTCACCGCGAGGTGGCGAAGGCGCTCGAAGCTGTCGAGCGCGGCGAAATCGTCCAGCTCATCTATTGTATGCCGCCCCGCCACGGCAAGACCGAGATGGCGACGAAGCGCATGGCCGCCTGGTGTAGCGGCCGGCATCCCGATTGGGACGTCGCGGTCGCTTCCTACTCGGATACGATGGCGCAGGACATGGGCGCCGACACGCGCGCTATCCTGACGTCGGCGCAGCACAAGCAGGTGTTCCCGAGCTATCGCCTGCGGCGCGGCGGAAACGCCAAGGATAACATTCAAACCGATCGGGGCGGCCGTATCGTTTTCGTCGGCCGCGGCGGCGCGCTCACGGGCCGCGGTATGCATATCGGCCTCGGCGACGATCTGTTTAAGGACCACGAAGAGGCGCGGTCGCAGGCCATTCGAGACCAGGCTTGGAATTGGTTCACGAAGGTCTTCATGACTCGCCGAATGGGCCTCAAGCTGGTCATCCTGACGATGACGCGCTGGCATAGCGACGACATCATCGGCCGCCTCACCGACCCGGAAAATCCCTACTACAACGCCATCGAGGCGAAAAAATGGAAGATTATCCGCCTGCCGGCCATCGCCGAAGACGACGACCCGCTCGGCCGCACGCCTGGCGAGGCGTTGTGGCCGGCGCGCTACGACCTGGATTTTCTTGAGAGCCAGCAGCGCCTCGATCCTCTCGGCTTCGCCTCGCTCTACCAGCAGCGGCCGAGCGTCGCCGACGGCGTGCTGTTTCGTCGCGAGAACGTGCGCTACTACAAGCCGAGCGAGCTTCCCGAGGATCTGCGGATCTATTGCGCGAGCGATCACGCCGTTTCGACCGGCCAGCGCAACGACCCGACCGTTTTGCTGAAAGTCGGCATCGACCGTCAGAGCAACATCTATCTGCTCGAATGCTACTGGCAGAAAGTGAAAACCGACGTCGCTGTCGAAGCGATGCTCGAAATGGGCCGGGGCAACATGCGCCCGCTGATCTGGTGGGCGGAAAAAGGTCATATCTCGAAGTCGATCGGGCCATTCCTCTACAAGCGCATGGTGGAGACGCAGACTTACCTGAATATCCGCGAAGTGCCGCCGATCGGCGACAAGGAGCAACGCGCGCAGTCGATCGCCGCGCGGCACGGCATGGGGAAGGTGTTTTTCCCGATTGGCGCGCTTTGGACCGAGCGCGCGATCGAGGAAATGCTCGCCTTCCCGAACGGCACGCACGACGATTTCGTCGACACGCTGGCTTACATCGGCCTTGGCTTGCAGAGCCAATTCAAAGCCGGCGCGCCCGCGAAGAAAGAAAACGAGCTGCCGAAATTCGGATCGCTGGCTTGGGTCAAGTACATGGACAAATTCAAGCGGATGCAGCGCGAGCAGACCGCCGCCGGAGGCTTTTAGATGGCTATGGAAGACGATAGCGACGACCAAATGGACATGCTCTCGTCCGAGCCGGACGAGGCCGCCACCGGCCCCGCCTCCGAGGACGACAAGGAGAAGCGTGAGTCCGACGTGCGCCTTGCCGCGCGCATCGTCAAGACGATCCGCGACGACAAGAAGTTTCACGACAAAGCTTTCAAGCGGATGCAGCGCGACATGCAGGTCGCGATGCACGGGCACGAGAAGGACTGGAGCGAGAAAAACTACAAGGCGAACATCACGGGCCGCCACGTCAAGCAGAAGACGGCCGCGCTCTACGCCAAAAACCCGAAGGCTGTCGCGCGCCGCCGGGAAACGCTCGACTTCGCCATTTGGGACGAGACGCCCGAATCGCTCCAGCTCGCCTTTATGCAAATCCAGCAGGCGGCGCAGGCGACGGCGCTCGCCGCGCAGACGCCGCCGACCGTCTCGCAAGACCCTTTGACTGGCGCGGTTGTCGAGGTTCCGGCGCAACCGCAGATCCCGCCCGGCTTCGCCGAGGCGCAGGCCCTTGTCGCAGATTTCCAGCAGGGTTTCGCGCGGCGCCAGCAGCTCAAGAAATTCGGCCGGACGCTCGAAATTCTATTCGCGCAGGCGCTTCGCGAGCAGCAGCCGGTAGACTTCAAGACCGCCATGAAGCAGCTCGTTCGGCGTGGCTGCACGACCGGCGTCGGCTATGTCGAGCTTGGTTTCCAACGTGAATACGGCCCGGCGCCGGAGACCGTGGCGACCCTCACCGACGCGCGGACGCGCATCGAGCATTTGCGCCGGCTGTCCGAAGAGGCCGCAGAGGGCGAGATCGAGGAGATGGACGGCGAGATGGCCGAGCTTGAGCGCTCTGTCGCGTCGCTCCAGCAGGAAGAAGAGATCTTGTTGCGCGAGGGTCTTATTTTCGACTTCCCCGCCAGCACGAAGGTTATTCCCGATCGGCTCTGCAAGTCGCTTGTCGGCTTTATCGGCGCGCGCCATGTCACCATCGAATATCTCTACACGCGCGACGAGATCAAAGAACGATTCGGCGTCGAGATCGGCAGTAATTATGTGCCCTACTCCGTCGAAGGGTTGCGGCAGTCCGGCGGCTTGGCCGACGACGACGGGCAGGTCGAATTTGATTTGAACGACGACAGCAGCAACCGCAAGCGCGGCGGAGATCTGGTCTGCGTCTGGAAGCACTACGACAAGCCGAGCGGTCTCGTTTACATCGTCTGCGACGGCTACAAGGGCTTTTTACGCGACCCGGCGCCGCCCGATGTCTTCGTTTCCGACTTCTGGCCGTTGTACGCTTTGACGTTCAATGCCGTGGAGAGCGAAGACGAGCTTTTCCCCCCGTCGGACGTCACGCTGCTTCTCGATATGCAGCGCGAATATAATCGCTCGCGGCAGGGCCTACGCGAGCATCGCGACGCGGCGCGCCCGCGTTGGATTTACACCAACGGCACCTTCGATGAAGAGGCGATTCCCGACTTTCAGAAGCTCAAGCCGTTCGAGGCTCTTGGCGTGGATAAAGACCCCGCGACAAAGATCTCCGACGTGCTCGAAACGATTCCTGTTCCCGGCGTCGACCCGAACCTCTACGAAACGGCGCAGCTCTTCAAGGACATGCAGCTCGTCGCCGGCACGCAAGAGGCACAGCTTGGCGGCCTTTCCAAGACAACGGCCACCGAGAGCGCGATTGCTGCCGATTCGTCCGCCACGTCGGACGGCTCCAGCATCGACGATCTCGACGGTTTCTTGAGCCGGGTCTCGCGCGCGTCGGGGCAAATCCTCTTTCGCGAGATGACGCCGGAGCAGGTCACGAAGCTCGTCGGGCCTGGCGCCGTGTGGCCTGACGATTTGACGCTCGCGAATATCGCCGACGAGGTCTTCCTTGAGGTTGAAGCCGGCTCGACGGGCAAGCCCAATCAGGCGATCGAAATTCGCAATTGGAAAGAGATGCTGCCGTTCCTCATTCAGATGGGGAACATTCCGGGGCCGTGGCTCGCTCGGGAGAGCCTGCGTCGTCTCGATGACCGCCTCGATCTCACCGAAGCCGTGGCGGCCGGCATCCCGTCGATCGTCGCGCAGAACCAAAATGCGCAGCCCGCCACCGGAAACGCGGCCACCGACCCGGCGTCACAAGGCCCCGCCGGAGCGTCCAACGGCCCCGCTCCGCCTGGCGGGCCGGTCGGCACGGGACCGGCCTTCGGCAACAATCAAATGTAGGTCGTCTGTCTGATACTTGCTAAACCGCCATACAAACGCTAAACTCCCCACCATTTTAAGGAGCTACCCATGCCCCGATTGGACGATAACACCGAGGAATTGGACTCGTCCGCCGATTCCGAAGCCCTGGACGTAGCGAACGAAGCGGCCGAAGCGGCCGCTGCCGACGCAGCCGCGAACTCGTCCGACGCGAACGGCGAAACCGAGGAGGATCTGCTTTCCGTCGTCCGAGACGTGGTCGACGAATCGCGAAAACCTGCCGAGGCGGCCTCGCCAGCCGAAGGCGAAGACGACGGCCAGTCGGCCGCCGATCCTTCCTCCAAGAAGGAACAGGACGACGAGGATTACTCGGACGTCCCGTTTCACAAGCATCCCCGCTTTCAGCACCTTCTGCGCAAGTCGAAGGAACTCCAGACCGACGCGACGCGATACCGCAACGTCCAGAACTTCATGGACGGACAGGGTCTCGAAGCCGAAGAGGTCGCGGACGGGCTAGTCATCATGGGCCTCATGAAGACGAACCCGCGGGAAGCGTGGGCTCGCATGAAGCCCGTCGTTCAGAAATTGCTGATCGCCGCCGGCGAAGTGCTCCCCGAAGACCTGGCGCAGCGCGTGCAAAATGGCGAAATGAGCCAGGAAGCCGCGCAGGAAGTCAGCCGCTCGCGCGCTGACGTCCAGACTGTGCAGCACCAGCGCACTTTCGAGGAGCAGCAAGCCGCTCGGCGTCAGCACAACGATTTGGTGAAGAGCCTCGGGGATGCTGCGAATGCTTGGGAGGCGGATCGGCGGAAGAAAGACCCGAACTTCGCCGCAAAATTCGTGCCGATCCAGAAGGAACTGACGTATCTGCAAGCGACCGAAGGAAAGCCGACGACGCCCGACGGCGTCAGGGACCAGCTCGCACGCGCCTACAAGGCCGTCAACGAGCAGGTCCGCGTAGCGGCCGCCCCCGATCGCCGAAAGCCTGCGTTGCGTCCCGTGACGGGCGGTCAAGCAAACGGCAACGCGAAGCCTCAACCGACCAGCACGCTCGACATCGTTCGAGCCAATCGGCGGGCCTCGCGCTAGTAATCCAGGGTGACGTAAATGTCTTTCACTCCCGACGAACTGACGAACATCAACAACAGCGCGCTCGAAGACTACATCGACAAGGGCAAGGTCTGGAAACAGAACGTCGCCAACAAGCCGATGCTCAAGGCGTTCAACGACGCGGCCGGCCGCTTCTCCGGCGGCAAGGAGTACGTCTCGTTCGGCGTGAAGGCCGGCCAGGGCGGCGGTTCGCTTACCGGCTACACGCATGACGACCAGGTCGGCTACTACAACCCGGCCACGACCAAGCGCGCCAAGTTTCCGTGGAAAGAGCATCATATCGGTATCACCATCACGCATACCGAGCTGAAAATCGACGGCATCGACATCGACGACAACGACGAGACGTCGGACATGAACGGCCGCGAGGAGCACGCGCTCGCCAATATCTTCGACGAAAAGCTCGACGATCTCGGCGAAGACTACTCCTACAGCCTCGACGACCTGCTCCACACGGACGGTTCCGGCGACGTGAAGGCTCTCGCCGGCGTTCCGTCGCTGATCCTCGACGTGCCGAACGCGGGTTCGACCGGCGGCGTCGGTCGCGTTGCGAATCCCTGGTGGGCCAATCGCGCGGCCACCGCGGCCTACGGCGGCGCCGGCGGCCAAGGCGCCATCACGGTCAATACCGCGAACGGCGGCGCGCTCATCGCTTTCTTGGAGTCGGAGCACCGTCAGCTCACGAAGTTTCAGGACGGCGCGACCAAGTGGCGGGCGTTCTGCGGTTCGTCCTTCCTCGACGGCTATATGTCGGAGATCCGCGCGAACGGCAATTACTCGATGACCGGCTTCCGCGGCGAAGGCGTCGTCGACGGCGGCATGTCGGAGCCCTACTTCAAGGGTGTGAAGCTCGAATACGATCCGACGCTCGATCGCCTCGGCCATGCGAAGCGCATGTACTGGCTCGACATGAGCAAGAAGGGCGTCCGGCTCCTTTACATGGACGGCCAGCGCATGAAGAAGCACAACCCGGCGCGGCCTTACGATCGTTATGTGATGTACAACGGCATCACCATGACGGGCGTTCTGATCGCCAAGAAGCTCAACACCTCGGGCGTGTACGACATCGCCTAAACGACGCTGGCGGGGCGCTTCGGCGCCCCGTTTCGTCCTGAACCCTTTTCTTTGGAGAAATCTATGTACACTCCCAATGCGGGCGCCAGCGCCGAGGTCATTCTGTCGGCGGCCGTTGCCGACAGCGGCACGTTCGATGTCGCCTACCCGACCGGCTACACGCAAAGCGACTTCAACGCCGGCCTGGCCGGCACCGGCAGCTACGTCATTCTCAACGACAACGACAAATGGACCGCCGCCGCCGGCGACGTCTCCTACTCGTTCGGTGCGTCGAACATCACCGTGACCAACAGCTCCGGCGTGTCGTGGTCGGCGGGGTCGAAGGTCAATCTGTTCTTCGACATCGTCGACGGCAACGACATCGTCACCCTCTCCTTCCCCGTGATCTTGTCGAAAGTCTCGGCGGCCGATGTCGTGACGGATTTCCGTCCCGGTATCGACGGCACCATCGAGCATTGGTCGTTCACCGTGACCGATCCCGTGACGACCGCCGCGAAACTCGCGACGCTCAATATGGAGATCGGCACGACCGACGTGACCGGCGGCGCCCTGGCGCTCACCTCCGCGGCGGCGACGCCGCTTGGCAAGGTCATTGCCGGCGCGGCCATCACGGGCGCCAACACGCTCACCAAAGCGAGCAAGCTGTCGATCGAAGCGTCGTCGGTGACGGCCTTTGTCGAGGGCCAGGGCGTTCTGCATATCCGCATCCGCAAGGCTGCGGCGTAAGCGTAAGCGTAAGCGGCGGGGCGGTTAAAAGCCGTCCCGCCTCCCTACCCACCGCCACCACAGAGAACAGGTTCAGCTATGGAAATCGCGAATGTCATGCTCGCCCTCGGCGGCGACACCGGGAACACCGTTCCCAAGCGCGGCGTGACCGCCGCAGAGATCGCCGTTTTGCGCTCGATCCACGGCAACGAAGCCGTCTTCGACATCGAGCCGCTTGGCGACGTCGAGCGCAGCCAGCGCGAAGAGCGCGGCCGCCTCAAGGCCGTTTACGGCCGGGCGATGGACGGAAATCAAAACTCCATCGTCGAGAGCCTGTTTCCCGGCGCCGCGGCGCGGCTTTTCGAGAAGATCGAGGAGCTGGAGATCGACGACAGCTTCTACAAGTCGGTCGAGCGCGCGCGTGCCGCGCCGAAAGCCGCCGAGCCCGTGGCGCCGACGCCGCCGGCGAAGCCCGGCAAGCCTCTCACGGCAAAGCAGCAGGCAGCGGCCGACAAGAAGGCCGCTGCGGCTGCGGCTGCGGCTGCCGGCGATGCTGACGACGAGGAAGACGGCATCGGGGATCTGCCGCCGGTCGGCGGCGACGTTCTCGGCTAGGCTGTAGCTCATGGCGCGCGGGAAAACTCTGCTTAGTCTGCTCGACGATTTCCGCGCCGAGTGCAAGCTGTCGCTCAATCCCGCGCACAACGCTCAAGTGCGCGATTCGCAGGTCAAGCAGCTCGTCCACACGCAAGAGTGGCTTTGGGAGGATTTCGCCTGGCCGCACTTGCGCGTGGAGCGAACTTTTGCCCTGGCTGCCGGGCAGCGCTACTACTCCGTGCCCGAAGATCTCGACATCAGCCGTATCGTAAAAATTGAAGTTAAATTTGGCGGTCGCTGGCTGCCTCTGACGGTCGGCGTCGGCGCCGAGCAGTACAGTCTCTATGACAGCGACATCGACGAACGCTCTTGGCCGATCGAGCGTTGGCGGATCGCCGAAGACGAGCAGATCGAATTTTGGCCGATCGGCACCGACAACGGCAACGCGGCCGATCTCGAAGGTTATATTAAGATCACCGGCATTCGCTATCTTCGGCCCTTGGTCGAGGAGGCTGACGTCGCCGACTTGGATAATCGCCTCATCACGCTCTACGCGGCGGCGAGCGCGATCACCGACACCAAAGAGGCGCAGAAGAAGCTGAACCAAGCGAATAAGCTCTATGCGCGCATCCGTAGCGGTCTCATGCCGCGCCGGAAATTCCGCATGTTCGGCAAGCAGGACGACCGCCGCAAGCTCCGCGGGCCGCCGACCGTCTACTACCGGGTCGTTCCGTGATATGGGCACTATTTGGGTCAAGGAGCTTACGGGCGGCCTAGACACGCGCCGGCTGCCCGAGACCACGTCCGGCGGCGTTCTCATCCGGGCGGCCGACGGCCATATCACGCGCGGCGGCGAGTTTGAAAAACGCGCCGCTATGGTTCCCGAGTATGAGCTGCCGGCCGACACGGTCGGCCTCGCTTACGACAGCGACGGTATCGTCGTCTTCGGCAGCGACACGGCGCCGACGCTCCCTTCCGGGGTCTCTTACCAGCGCTTGCAGCATCCCGACAGCGTGACGGCGCTCGTCCGCGTCCCGTCGTTCGACCTCTATGCCGGCAAGATCTATGCTGTGGGCGAATTTGCCGACGGCAGCGTCTATCATTTCTACGACGGGACGCGCGTCCCCGATTGGTACGACGGCCGCTCTCGCGCGGCGTTCCAGATCACGGGCGGCGGGGTCAACCCGGCGGCCGCGGCGTCGGGCACGTTCGAGATCACGGGCGGCACCAGCAGCACGGGCGTCAACGTCGTCAGCGACATCGCGATCGACGGCGTCTCGATCATCGGCTCGCCCGTCGACCATACCGGCAACAACGCGACGACAGCGGCCGCCGTCGCGGCCGAAATCAACAGCCATACGTCGAGCCCGGACTATTCGGCCTCCTCCGACGGGCAGACGGTCTCGATTGTCGCGGCGACGACAGGCGTAGGCGTCAACGGCAAGGCTATTGTCGTGACGATCGGCGGAGACGTCACGACAGCGAATAACACGGGCATGAGCGGCGGGGCGGCGTCGACGACCTCGACGCTTTCCTCGCTTACCGTCGATGGTGTCGAGATCATCGCCGCGCCGGTCGTTTGGGCGACGAGCAACGCCAGCACGGCGGCGGCAATCGCCACGGCGATCAATTCGTACACCAGCTCGCCGGATTACACCGCAACCGTCGTCGGCAGCACCGTCAATATCGTCGCGGCTCTCGCCGGCACGGCCGCCGACGGCCGGCTTGTCGGATTCGGCCTCGCCAACGGTCTTACCGTGAGCCCGAGCGGCACGTTGGCGCTCGCCAATGGCAGCGACAGCAGCGCTTTTCAGCCGGGCCTCTTCGTCAAGACCGTCGGCTCGAAGATGCACTCCGTTTCCGGCCCGAACGAGCATTTCTCCGGTATCCAGCAGCCGACAAAATGGACGACCGACACGACCGGCGCCGGCTTCATTGATATGTCGACACAGGCGTCCGGCTCCGAGGATCTGACGGCGCTCGCCAAGTATCAGAATTATGTCGCTGTTTTCGCCGAGCGCATCATTCAGGTTTGGTATTTCGACCCCGACCCGTCGCTCAATCGCCAGGTTCAGGTGCTCAACAACACCGGCACGGCGAGCCCGCGATCGGTGACACAATTCGGCGACAACGATCTGTTCTACCAGGACGAGAGCGGCTTGCGCAGCCTGCGCGCCCGCGACGCCTCGAACGCGGCCGCCACGACCGACATCGGCGTGCCCGTCGATTCGCTCATCATCGAGAAGCTGCGACAGCTCTCCGCCGAAGAACGCGAGCAGGTCATCGGCCTTATCGAGCCGAGCAACGGCCGGTTCTGGCTCATCATTCTCGATCAAGTCTTCGTGTTCAGCTTTTTCAGCGGCGCGAAGGTGAGCGCCTGGTCGACTTACAACATGACCGCGAATGTCGTCGTCGACGATGTCAGCTCGACAGTCACGTTTGAAGTCGAGCACGCCGTCGTTTTCCGGCGTCGCGTCTACCTGCGGGCGGGCGACAGGATTTTCGTCTATGGCGGTCTGTCCGAAGAGATCATTTACGACGACACGCAAGCCGAAGCCTGGCTCCCCTATCTTGACGCCGACACGCCGACGGAAAAGAAGCCGTGGTCCGGCCTCGACGCTGCCGTCGAGGGCGCTTGGCAGGTTAGCGCCGCCATGCAGCCGGTCGATACGGACGCGGTCGACGAGCTTGCGATCGTCGACCGAACCACTTACGGGCTCCAGAGGATTCCAATTGAGGGCTCCTCAACGCATATCAGCTTGCGCTTCAAGTCGCTCGGCGACGGCCCGGCCAAACTGGCAGCGGCCGTGATCCATTACAGCAGTCCCGACGGCGAGGACGGCTGAATGTGGCTCGACAGCCCCACGACCGCCGAATTTCTCGCCGTCGCATCGAACATGCGGCACAAGGATTTCGTCGAGTTTATCGCGCTCTCGCCAACAGACACGCGAGAGGATCTTGCTGCACTCTTGACGGAGCGCTACGGCAGCCACGAGAGCCTTATCGCGGTTCGCCGGAAAGCCGACGAGCCGCCCGTCGCGATCGGCGGTCTGATCGAGGCGCGGCCGAATGTCGTCACGTTGCTGTTTTTCGCCACAGACGATTTCCCCGACGTCGCCCTGCCTCTCGCGCGCTTTTCTAAGCGCCAGCTTTTTCCTCGACTTTTCGCGGCCGGCGTCCATCGCATCGAGTGCGTTTCGATGTCTGGCTACGAGGAATCGCACCGCTGGATCGAGGCGCTTGGTCTGCGGCAGGAGGCGCCGCCTCTGGCCGCCTACGGGAAGAATCGAGAAGATTTTTTGCAGTTTTCTTTGGTGAGCGATGCTGGTCCGGCTGGCGATTGAGCGCGACCGGGAGGCTCTGCGCATCTTAGGCCGTATGCAGGTCGAAGAGACGCAGCCGCATCTTGTCTGGAGCGACGAGCGCGCGAATGCGACATGGGGGCGCTACCTGGTGGGCGGAAACCCCGTATTTTTCGTCGTTGAGGACTGTCGGGAGCTTGTCGGCTACCTGTATGCCCTGTCTGTCGACTACGGTTTTACCTGTGGATTTTTCGTCACACAGGAAGTAATTTACATTCGTCCCGATAAGCGCGGAACTCGGGCAGCCGCCATGCTGGTCAGGGCCTTCAACGAGTGGGCCGACCGACTTCAACCCAACGAAGTGTTCGCCGGCGTCGCCAACGGCTTCAAGCAAGAGCGGACGACCCGGTTTTTTGAGCACTTTGGTTTCACGCGGGTAGGTCAATACCTGCGCCGGATTCCAGGGGTGCGAGATGGCTAAAGGTGGCGACGGCGGCGCGGGGCAGGCCCGCGCGGACGAACAGGCCCGGCAAGAGCGCATCCGCGCCGGCACGGCTCGGATCGACGATATTTTCAGCCAGAATTTCAACGACGCCAGCTACGGCGCGCGGAAGCAGAGTTATCTGGACTACGCGACACCGCAGCTCGAAGACCAATACGCGAAGGCGCAGAAAGAATTGGTCTACGCGCTGGATCGCGGCGGCAATCTCGATAGCTCGACGCGCGCGCAGAAGCTCGGCGAGCTGGAGCAGCTTTACGGCACGAACAAGCAGGCCGTCGCCGATCAAGGTCTTGCCTACGAGACGCAGGCCCGAACGGCCGTCGAAGACGCGCGCGCCGATCTCATTCGGACGTTGAACTCGACCGGCGACGCCGACGGCGCGGCCAATTCGGCGATCTCGCGCTCCGGCGCGCTCTCGCAGCCCGACGCTTACAGCCCGCTCGGCCAGCTCTTCACCGATTTCACCGCCAAGCTCGGCACGCAGGCTGCGCTCGAACGTGCGTCGGCCTTGAGCGGCGGCGCGATTCAACCACGTTTCACGACCGGCCTTTTCGGCGGCTCGAAAACCGCCGTCAAGACGACGCCGTAGGTCGCCATGTGCGAGCCCCTTTCCATTGCCGGCGCCGTTCTCACCGTCGCCTCGATCGCCGCCAATCAAGCGGCGGCGAGCAAAGTCGCCAAGGCGCGCGAGGGCGCCATGTCGGCCGAGCGGCTTCGGCAGCAGGGCTACGACAAGGAAGCCGACGCGCTCAACACCACGTCGCAGGATCGCTACCAAGATTTCGGCGGCCAGGAAGCGCAAAAGGCGCAGTCGCTCGGCGACTACTTCAAGGCCGAAGCGGCTCCTGCCGAAACCGCGCCGACGGAGGCGCCGGCCAGCTCCTCGAATATCATTGTTCAGGAGCAGAAAAAGCAGTCCGGCAAGGCGCAAGCCTATACCGGCCAGCAGGCGGAAGCGCTCGGCAGTCTGCGGGCTTTCGGCGATCTCCTCGGCGGCATCAGTCGCGACCAGGCGCGAGACGCGAGCCAGATCGGCGTTATCGGCGGCTTCAAGCGCGGCTCGTCCGAAGTGCTGCCTTTCGAGCTGGCGGCGGCCAACAACAAGGGCAACGGCCTCAAGACGTTCGCCGATATTTTGGGCGGGCTTGGGACGGTCGCGAGCTTCGGCGGGGCTGCCGGCATGGGTTCGGCCGCGGGCGCGGCCTCCAAGGCGCCGACGAGCCTTCTGCCGCCTGGCGGCATCGGTTCCGGCTCGGGCGGTTTGGCGAGCAGCTTCACCAGCGGGGGCGGCGGTTTCGGCCTCCCCGCGCTCTACTAAGGTCGGGACATGCCCGTAAAACAGAACGGCTACTACAACAACCCGCAGATCGGCCAGGCGTTCGCGAACCTCGGGCAGATCTTCGCGCCGCCGTCCGGTAGCGACGCCTACGGCTACGCCAAGGCCGCCGAGGCCAAGGCGTCGGCTGAGCGCAAGAAGGCGGGGTTCGACTCGTTGGCGAAATTCTTCACGCCCGAGCAGCTTGCCGGCGTTCAGGCGCTCGGCGCCGACTACTTGAGCAAGTACCCCGAGTTTGACCTCTACAATCGCTCCGCGCGCCCCGGCGCGCAGCCCGAGGACGTCGACTTGAGCATCGCCGCCATCCGCGGCGCACCGAACTCGTTCCGCGGTCTGAACATCAAAGAGGCGGGCGACACCGAGCGCGCGAATATCAAGGAGAGCGGCGACACGCTGCGCAACACCTACACCACCGACCAGAACAATCTGACGTCGCGCGCGAACAACACAGCCGATAACAGCCGCGCGTTGACACAGACCGGGATGCAGCAAAGCGGCGAGACGACGCGCGCCATGCTGTCGCCGGTCGCCGCCGGCGCGACCCGCTTTACGCCGCCGTCGTTGGCGGCCATGTTTGACGTGCCGGAAACGCAAACTGGCGTCGTCAACCTCAACCCCGGCGATCGCGCGTTCCTTCCCGGCGGCGGCCAGCTCAACGGCGCGCCAAAGCCGCGCACCGATTCCGAGGTCCGCGGCGGCATTATCGAATCGCTGTCGCCGGAAGAGCAGCGTGCGATTGGCTTGCAGGGCGTGCCGGTCGAGCAGGTCGTCGGCGAGGACGGGCAGCCCAAAATAACTTTCCGGCCGGATGCTGTGGGCTCCGCCCCCTACAACAAGCCTTCGGGCAATGCGCAGGTGTCGAATTATCGCACGCCCGACGGCAAGGTCGGCACGGCGCGCTTCGACCCGACCGTCAACGATTGGCTCGATACGTCGAGCGGCCAGCGCTTGCCGCAAGGCTCGCAGACCTACAGCGCCAATCTCCAGGGCGACAAAGCGTCGACGGGGCTCGGCCCGACGACGGCGAATAACACGCAGGCCAACAACCGCGACGCCGAGGCGACCGCGGCGTTGAACACGCTCGACGTTTACGAAAATTTGATCCGCAACAACCCCGGCTCGATCGGCATTGTCGGCTTGATTCGAGGCACCGCGCAGAATGCCGTGGCTTCGGCGCAGGATCTCGCCAAGGCTTTCGGCAAGAGCGCGCCGCAGGTGGCGCAAGCGGCCGAGACCCTTCGCGTCGACTTGGGTAAGGTGGCGCCCGAGCTGTTCGACACGACCATCCCCGAGGCGGATTTCTTGCAGGGCACGTTGGCCTATGCGATCGCGCGCACGGAAAACCCGAGCGGCGAGGTGAGCCGGCAAGCCTATGAACGCGCCTTCGACCGACTCCAGGGTGGCGGCTTGCTGGCGAACCAGAAAAGCGCCCTCGCGCAGATCTCGGCCTACCGCAAAGTGCTCCAGGCGCAACGCTCGGGCACGAACGTCTTGCGCAACCCCGGCCAGGCCCGCACCGACACGGGCTATCAGCCGCCGCCCGGCGCGCAGCCGACCGAGCCGCAAGTCATTCAGACCCCGGCCGGTCCCGTCACAATCACGCCGCTGGAGCCCTAATGGCGAAATACCGCATTACCGGGCCGGACGGCACGGCCTACGAGGTCGACGCGCCGAACGAGGAAGCCCTCAACGCGGCGGTCGCCGAGAAATTCGGCGCGCCGGCCGAGCCGCAGATCCCGACCGAGCAGCCCGCTCCTGCGCAGCAGAATGGCACGGTGGAGCCGAGCCTTGTCGATCGCATCATGAGTGGCGCCAAGGCGACAGGCAGCTTTCTCGACTATGGGGCGCGCCGCGGCGCCGAGGGCGTCATGAACGTCCTCGGCCTGCCCGTCGACTTGGCGAACGCCGCCTTGAGCCTGACGGGCCTCCCCGTCAGCGACAAGCCCTTCTTGGGCTCGAAGTCGTTCAAAGACAGCGCCGACCAGGCGAATGAGATCACGAACCGCGCTATCGGCCTGCCGCCGCCGAAGACGCAGCCCGCCAACGCGGCGGAGCGGGTCTTCGGCCGTATCGCCGAAGAGGTGGGCGCGATGGCCGTTCCGGCGGGCGCAGCGCTCAAGAAAGCCGACCAGGGTATCCAGGCGGCGCGCAAGCTCCCGTCGCTCGCGCGCATGTTCGTCGAGCCGGCCGCCGTCAATCCGGCGCGCTTCGTCAGCAAGGAGACGGCCGCCGCCACGGCTGCCGGCACGGGCGCCGGAATCGCCAACGAGGTCACGCACGCGGCGGGCTACGACGAGAAGAGCACGGGCCATGATGTCGGAGACCTGGTCGGCGCGATGGCCGGCTTGACCACCTACGGCGTCGGTTCGCACGTTCTCCCGAAACTCGGCGAGGTCTTCAACGCCGTGCGCGGCTCGCCGAACTACGCCGACAAGGTCGTGCGCGATTCCGTCACCGACACGCTTATTGACGCGGCCGGCGCGAAGCCGTCGGCGCCGGGCCAGCCGGTCGACACGGAAAACCTCGTCAACACCATCATGGGCGGCCGGCGCGTCGCCGAAAAGGTTCCCGGCTACGTCGAGAGCACGGCCGACCGAGCGCAAAGCCCCGGCCTGGCGGCCCTGGAATACAGCCGGCAAAGCGGCCCGAACTCCGGCGAATTTACGCAACGACGGGCGGAGAACACGCAGGCCATCGACAACGCGATCAATCGTTCCGAGCCGCAGGGCAATCCCGGCGCGCTGCGAAGCGAGCTTGAGCTTGAGCGCGATCGCCGGCTCACCGACGCCGACGTGCTGGCGCAGAACGCGCGCGAGGACGCCGAGCGAGCCGCTTTGCCGCTCACGCCGCAGAGCACGCCGGCGGCGCGGGGCAACACCGTCCGAACCGGGCTCGAAGACGCGCGCGACGCCGCGCGCCAGCGCACCGACAGCGCCTATGCGACGGCTGACGTCTCGGGCAACCCGGCCGACCCCGTTAGCCTCGCCGATACGCTCGACGGCGTCACCAACGGATTGACGCAGGTGGAGCGCGGTCTCGCGCCGCGCTCCGTCATCGACCGGGTGCGCCAGCTCGGCCAGACCGCCGAGCCCGGCCCCGTGGATACTGGCATCCTCGACGCTGCCGGCAACCCGATCACGCGCGCGCCGGAACCGCCGGCGCCGGTCACGCTCAAAGAGGCGACGGACCTCAAATCCGAATTGCAGCGGCTCCAGCGCGCCGCCCTCGCCGACCCGCGCGCCGAGCAAGGCGGCCGGAATGCCGCGCGCGTGCTCGGCCGCTATATCGACGCCGTCGACGGCTACATCGCGACAAACTTGAGCCCCGCCGAGCAGGAAGCGCTTACGGCCGCCCGTGGCGCTAAATTCGACGAGGCCGAAGCTTTCACCCGGCGCGGCGACCCCGTCGCTGGCGCCTTGGCGCGAAACGAGGGCGGCTTCCCGCAAATGCGCGACGAGCGCGTCGCGGCTACCTTCGTCGATCCGGCCAACATGGACCGGTTGTTCGCGCAGGCCGACACGCCGGCCGTCCGGCAGGCCATTCGTGAGGAGGTGTTGTCCCGCGCCGACCTTCGCAATCCCGAGGCGATCCAGAGCTTCCAGCAGGACTACCAGGAGCAGCTTCGGCGCTTCCCCGGCCTGAACGACGAGATCGCCCGCGCGGGCGAGCTGCGGGGCGCCGAAGCGGCCGCCACGGGCGCGCAGAGCGCCCTCATGCGCGAGATCGGCCCCCAAGGCCGCAGCGTCGTGGCTAAATACCTCCAGTATGGCGATGAGAACGCCGAGAAGGCCCTCCGCGGCGTCCTGGCGGCCAAAGACCCGGCCCGAGCTACCGACGAGCTTCTAGGCTTCGTGAACGACGATCCGAAGGCCGTCGAGGGCGCGCGCAAGGTTTTCTGGAATATCATGCAGAAGACGGCGCGGCGTGCCGGCGAGACCACGGCCGATATTAGCGGCGCGCAGCCCTGGCTGCCGAAAGCGCTCGATCGCTTCGTCAACGACCCGGCCACGGCCGCCGTCGCCGAACGGCTCTACCGGGACGCTCCCGAGCATTGGAACAACATCAAGGAGATCTCGGGCGCTATCCAGGGCCTCGATCTCCGTAACAGCGCCAAGGCTCCGAATACCTCGGGCACGGCGCAGGGCGTCAGCAACGTCTTGACGCCGGAGACGCTGCAAAGCCGTTTCTATCAATACAAGGCGGGCAAAATCTCGGGCAGCTTCCTCGCGACCAGCATCGCGGCCGTCGCCGGCCGGCGCGCCGTGGCGCGCGCTCGGGCCGACGCTGTCGGCCGGATGCTCGACGAGGCTCTGCTCAACCCGGAAGTGGCGGCGACGCTGCTCAAGGAAAACAACCCGGCCAATCGGGCGGCGCTGGCGCGCAAGGCTAAGGGCTGGATCGGCAACGAGGCTTCGACCTTCCTCGACATCGTCACGCCGGAAAACGATGACGACAAGACCAAGCGCGCCATCATGGACGAGGCTAAATAAACTCGACCTGGCGCTCGGGCCGCTTCAATAGCGTTGGCAGGTAGGCCGCATAGGCCCGATGAGGCTCGGTCCACTCGGCGACCGGCAGAACGATGACTCTGTCGTAGCGGCGCGCCAGCATGGCGCCGAAGCTGGCGAAATGCCAACGCTCGGGGTTGAGGCCGAGGAGCTTCCTGAACCCTTCCGCCTGCTCCGGCGTGCCGGCAACGATCAAATTGAGCGACGGCAGGTCTTGCGCCGGGATGGACACGAGCGCGGCAACCGGCCGATGTCGCCTCACGATTAAGCTGTTGATATTCTCTATCGCGTTGTTAAGCAGGCCCATCGGCGCACCCCTCAAGTTTGCGCCCAAAATAGCGCCCAAAAGGTTGTCTGTCTCGCACTTACGGCAGCGGCAAACGAATCGCATAAAAGCCCGTGTCGTCTGCATTTTCTCTTATTGCTCAAGCTCTTGCAGGCCCCTCTTCGGGTGAAAATATTGTATTGCTAAGCCGAACGACATAGGATGCGGCCCCAAAGGATAGACGCATGAATATTCGCGCCATTTTGGACGGACTGCCGCAAAGCGCCGATAAGGCCAGCTCGCCGCTGGGAGCTTATCCGCGCACGCGTCTGCGCCGGATGCGCAGCGACGATTGGTCGCGCCGCCTGATGCGCGAGACGCAATTGTCGGTCAACGATCTGATCTGGCCGATATTCGTGCAGGACGGCGACGTCGCCGAGACTGCCGTGCCATCAATGCCCGGCGTGATGCGCTATAGTGTCGCGCAAGCGGTAAAGGCCGTCGGCGAAGCGGCGGCGCTCGGCATTCCCGCCATCGCCGTCTTCCCGGTCGTCGATCCGAAGTTGAAAACCGAAGATGGCCGCGAAGCCGCCAATCCCGACAACATCGTCTGCCGCGCCGTGCGCGCCATCAAGGCGGCGCACCCGCAAATCGGCATCATCTGCGACGCCGCGCTCGATCCCTTCACCAGCCACGGCCAGGACGGCTTGTTGAAGAACGGTGAAGTCCTTAACGACGAGACCGTCGCCGCGCTGGCGCAGCAATCGCTGATTCAGGCGCAAGCCGGCTGCGACGTCATCGCGCCGTCCGACATGATGGATGGCCGGGTCGGCGCGATCCGCGAGGCGCTCGACGCCGCCGGATTCGCGCATGTCAAAATTCTCGCCTATTCGGCAAAATACGCCTCGGCCTTTTACGGGCCGTTCCGCGATGCCGTCGGCTCGGGCACGGCGCTCGGCCTCAAGGGCAAGCAGACCTATCAGATGGACCCGGCGAACGGCGACGAAGCGTTGCGCGAGACCGCACTCGACATCGCCGAGGGCGCCGACATGGTAATGGTGAAGCCTGGCCTGCCCTATCTCGACGTGCTGTGGCGCGTGAAAGACGCCTTCAAGCTGCCGACTTTCGCCTATCACGTGAGCGGTGAGTACGCGATGCTCATGGCCGCCGCCGCCAACGGCTGGCTCGACGGCGACAAAGCATTGATGGAAGCGCTCGCCTGCTTCAAGCGCGCCGGCGCCGACGGCATCCTCACTTATGGCGCGATCGTCGCCGCAAAACAGTTGAAGTCCAGCGGCTAGTCGCCGCGTGTAAGGTACCCTATGTCGTTCCCGCGCAGGCTTGCCCGTTGGCTTATCGGACTTGTGGCTAGCCTGATTTCCGTCACGGCGTTCGGCGGGGCGGTGACATGGTTTTTCCTGCAATCCTCCTTGCCGCAAACCGAGGGCCGCCTCTCCGCTCCTGGCCTGCGCGAGCCGGTCGCCATCGACCGCGACGCCGACGGCGTGCCGCATATCCGCGCCCGCTCGGAGGCCGACGCTTATTTCGCCCTCGGCTATGTTCATGCCCAAGATCGCCTGTGGCAGATGGAAGCGATGCGCCGCTTCGGCGCCGGTCGTCTGTCCGAAGCGCTCGGCCGCCAAACGCTGGGGCTCGACCGCACGATGCGCGCGCTGGGGCTTTATCGCACCGCCGAGCGCATTTACGGCGGGCTCGACCCGCGCGTGCAGGCTGGCCTCATCGCCTACACGCAGGGGGTAAATGCCTATCTCGACAATCACTCCGGCGCCTGGCCGATCGAGTTCTACGTCGTCGGCCTCCGGCCAGAGCCGTGGAAACCGGCCGACTCGCTGGTCTGGGGTCAGCTTATGAGCCTGCGCCTCTCCGGCGATTGGCGCAGCGAGCTGACGCGCCAAAGATTGGCTCGGCGCCTCTCGCCCGAACAGCTCGAGCAATTGCTCGACAAGCCCTCGCAAAACGGGCCGATCACCATAGAAGCGCCGCAGCGCCAAAGCGAACGCGCGGCGCCGAATGACCATGCCGCTTACACGCCGCCCCTCGACGTCGCCGAGCGTCTGCTGATCGAAACCGCGCGCCTGTTGCCCGATGCCAGCGTCATGGGTCCCGGCACCGCCTCGAACAGTTGGGCGCTCGCCGGAAACCTGACTGCCAGCGGCAAGCCCTTGCTCGCCAACGATCCGCATCTAGGCCTTGAATTACCGAGCACTTGGTATCTCGCGCGTATCGAAGCGCCGGGCCTCAGCATTTCCGGCGCCACCGCGCCCGGCGTGCCGTTTCATGTCCTCGGCCATAACGGGCGTATCGCCTGGGGTTTCACCAACACCGGCTCGGACGTCCAGGACCTCTTCGTCGAGCGCACCGATCCCAACGACGGCATGCGCTATCTGACGCCGGAGGGCTCGCTGCCCTTCGTCACGCGCAACGAGACCATCAAGGTGCGCGGCGCCGACGATGTGATCCTGACGCTGCGCGAAACGCGCCATGGCCCGGTGATGAGCGACTTGATGAGCGAGTCGGTGCAGGACTTGCCGGCCGGCGACCTGCTCGCCTTCGCCGCCGCCGGCCTGCGCGACGACGACCGTTCGGCCCAAGCGCTGTACTTCCTCAACCGCGCGCGCGACTGGGATAGCTTTCGCAGCGCCGTCAGCGATTTCCATTCGCCACAGCAAAATATCGCCTATGCCGACGTCGACGGAAACATCGGTCTCTATGTCGCCGGCCGCGTGCCCTTGCGCAAACGCGGCGAAGGGCTGTTTCCCGTGCCGGGCTGGACCGGCGATTACGATTGGGTCGGCTTCGTGCCGTTCGACGAATTGCCGCACAGCTACAATCCGGCGAGCGGGCGCATCGCCAACGCCAACAACCGCGTCGTCGGCCCGGACTATCCTTACCCGCTTGGCCGAGACTGGACGGAGCCTTTCCGCATCGAGCGGATCGAGCAGGTCATCGCCGGCACGGCGCAGCATGACGCCGACGGCATGATCGCCTTGCAGGGCGACGTGCGCAGCCTAGTGCCAGCCGCGCTGCTGCCGCTCATGTTGCCGGCGATGCGCGCCACGCCGCTCGATCAGGGCCGCTATGCCGGCGTCATCGACGGCCTCGCCGCTTGGGACGGCACGATGGCGCGCGAACGCGCCGAGCCCTTGATCTTCAATAGCTGGCTGCGCGAACTGACGCGTCTGATCGCCGCCGATGAATTGGGGCCGCTATTCGCGTCTTCGTGGCGCGCGCAGCCCGCTTTCATCGCCAATGTGCTGCGCCAGGATCAACGCTGGTGCGACGACATCGTCACCGCCGAAGCGGAAGCATGCGAAGCCCTGATCCAGCGGGCCTTCGTCACGGCCATGGGCAAGCTCGTCGCCGCTTACGGCGAGGATCCGACGCTCTGGCGTTGGGGCGACGCTCATGTCGCGCGCCTCAACAACCGCGTGCTCGCGCGCGTCCCGGGGCTCGGCGCGCTGTCCGACATCGATCTGCCGACGCCAGGCGACGATTCGACGGTGAACCGCGGCAGCACCAGCATCCGCGACGAAGCCAATCCCTGGTCGCATGTCCACGGCCCAGGCCTGCGCGCCGTTTACGACCTCGCCGACCTCGACCGCTCGCGCTTCATCATCGCCGGCGGCCAGTCCGGCAACCCCTTGTCGCGCCATTACGGCGACATGGCGACACGTTGGCGCGATCTCGGCTACGTCGTCCTACCGCGCCAGACGCCGGCACCTCAGCGCCTTGTGCTGACACCGGGTCCTTGAAATAGCTCATTTCGGCAGTCATGCCGCCAGGATCAACGCTTTGAACCGGCAAGCATAAACGCCTTCTTAACCAAATCCGGTCAAACTGTCCTGGACCCACCTTCCCTTTGTGGATTTTCAGGCAATGCTCCTTATCCTCGGCTCCATCATCGTCACCGTTTGCGTGTTCGGCGGCTACATGGCCATGGGCGGCCATCTTGGCGTCCTCTGGCAGCCGTTCGAATTGGTGATCATCGGCGGCGCCGCCGTCGGCGCTTTCATCATCTCCAATCCGAAAAGCGTGATCGGCAAGACCGGCAAGGCGATCGGCAGCCTGATGAAGGGGCCGCGCCACAATAAGGAATCCTACTTAGAACTGCTTGGCCTGCTCTACACGATCTTCAAGCTCGCCAAGTCGAAAGGCATGCTGGCCCTCGAGCCGCATATCGAGAACCCGGAGGAGAGCGAGCTGTTCAAGCGCTTTCCCAAGTTCTACAGCGACCACCACGCCATGACCTTCCTCACCGACTATCTGCGCATGATGGTGCTCGGCTCGGAAAACGCCCATGAGATGGAAACGCTCATGGAGGAAGAGATCGAGACGCACCACCATGAGCACACGCATGTCGCCAACGCCCTGCAAGGCATGGCCGACGCCATGCCGGCGCTCGGCATCGTCGCCGCGGTGCTCGGCGTCATCAAGACGATGGGCTCGATCACCGAACCACCCGCCGTGCTCGGCAAGCTGATCGGCGGCGCGCTCGTCGGCACCTTTCTCGGCGTGTTCATCGCCTACGGCTTCATCGGCCCGATGGCCAGCGGCCTGAAAGCGGTGGTCGATGCCGAAAGCAAATATTACCAGTGCATCAAGGTCGCTCTGCTCGCCCATATGAACGGCTACGCGCCGTCGATCTCGGTCGAGTTCGCCCGCAAGGCCCTGCTGTCCCACGTCCGCCCGAGCTTCTACGAAGTAGAAGAAGCCGTGCAGGCCGTGCCCGCCGTCTAAACGGAAGTCCGCGAGAGCGCCATGGCCGCCACGAACGCGCCCGTCATCATCATCAAGCGCGTCAAGAAGGGCGGCCACGACGCTCACCATGGCGGCGCCTGGAAAGTCGCCTACGCCGACTTCGTGACCGCCATGATGGCGTTCTTCTTGCTCCTCTGGCTGCTCAACGCCACGACGGAAGAACAGCGCAAAGGCATCTCGGATTATTTCGCGCCGAACAGCGTCTCGAAAAACTCAAGCGGCTCGGGCGGCATGCTCGGCGGCCAGACCTTGACGCGCGACGGCTCGCTGCGTCGGCTCGGCGCCAGCGTCTCCCTGTCGATGCCGACCCCGCCCGCCGAATCCGACGAAACCCAGCCGCTCGACGGCGAAAGCCCCGGCGCCGGCGGCAACCTCGACGAATCCGAGCGCGCCAAGGCCAAGCTTGGCGAAGATGCCGACGCGGAAGATCTGCAACGCCTGCGCGTCAAACGCGAGAACGAAGCCTTCGGCGCGGCGGAAAAGGAAATGCGCCAAGCCATCCAAGAGATTCCCGAACTGAAGGCCCTCGCCGACAGCCTGATCATCGACCGCACGCCGGAAGGCTTGCGCATCCAGATCGTCGACCAGGACAAAATGTCGATGTTCGCCCTCGGCTCGGCGACCCCCCTGGAGAGCACCAAGAAATTGCTCGGCGTGATCGAGAAGATCGTCACCAAATTGCCGAACAAGATCGCCATTTCCGGCCACACCGACTCGACGCCCTATTCGCGTTCCTCGACCTACACCAACTGGGAGCTATCGAGCGACCGCGCCCAGGCCGCCCGCCGCGCCTTGCTCGAATCCGGCCTGCCGACCGAACGGATCAACCGCGTCACCGGTCGCGCCGACAACGAACCGCTGCTGCCGAACGAGCCGGCCTCGCCGCGCAACCGCCGCCTCAGCATCGTGCTGCTGAGCGATCCGAGCGTCGCCGGCACCGGCAGCCAGGCGTCCGCCGAACCGACCAAGCCGACCGCGCCCCCGCCGGTCACCCGCGTCGGCCCCAGCGTCGTGCGGTAACGCGCGCCTGGGAAACGTGCGGTAACGCGCGCCTAGGAAAGATGCGGTAACGCGCGCCTGAGAGCAGTTTCACAGGCTTTGCCAGTTCCGCGCCGTCATGGCAGACTTACGCGATGAGCGGCGACAGACCCGGTCCTTTACAGTTCTTCCACAGCACGCGCGCGCGGCCTTGCCCTTACCTGCCCGGCCGGCATGAGCGCAGCATCGCCGCCGAACTCGACAGTTTCGCCGCGCAAGACGTCTATGACGCCGCCTGCGCCGCCGGCTTTCGCCGCAGCCATGGCTTCATCTACCGCCCGGCCTGCGCCGATTGCGACGCCTGCTTGCCCGTCCGCATCGTCGCCAGCGATTTCGCCCCGCGCCGGACCATGACGCGCATCCTCAAGCGCAATGCCGACCTGACAGGCCGGACCTTGCCCGCGCTCGCCACCGCCGAGCAATTCGCGCTGTTTTCGCGCTATCAGAAATCGCGCCATGCCAGCGCCGAGTCGAAGGACGAGCCGGCCGCCCATGATGCCGGCGGCATGGACCGCATGACGCGCAGCGACTACACGGCGATGATCGAGGACAGCCCTGTCGACAGCCATGTCATCGAATACCGCAGCCAGGACGGCGTGCTGCATGCCGCCATGCTGATGGACCGCGTCGCTGACGGCTTGTCCGCCGTCTATAGCTTCTTCGCGCCCGATGCAGACCCGCGCCGCAGTCTCGGCAGCTTCATGATCTTGGATTTGGTGCGCCGGGCCCAGGCCGACAGCCTGCCCTACGTCTATCTCGGTTATCTCATCCTCGAGACGCCGAAGATGTCCTACAAGGCGCGCTTCCAGCCGCTAGAAGCCCTCGGGCCGAATGGCTGGAAACTGCTAACCCTTTAACTCAACCGAATCGGTTCGACGTCGGGAAGCCCTTGGGCGGCAGACGGCCGGCTTGGGCGCGCTCGCCGACCCAATCGGCCAAGGCCGTCTCGCTGCGCACCTGTTGGCCGAGCCGCCAGGTCAGCCCCTGCTTGCGGGTGAAGGTCTTGACGTCCGACAAGCCGCCGTCCTTATACTTCTGCAAGGTCAGGCCGCGCCCGCGCGTCATCTGCGGCAATTGATCGAGCGGGAAGATCAGCAGTTTGCGGTTCTCGCCGATCACGGCGACCGAATCGCCCTCGACCACGGCGCACACCCGCGCTTCGACATCGCCCGCGACATTCAGCACTTGCTTGCCAGAGCGCGTCTGCGCCAGCACGTCGTCTTCGCCGACGACGAAGCCGCGACCGTCCGACGAGGCCACGAGCAAGCGGCGGCCAGGCTGATGGATGAAGGCGGTGACGATGTCATGGTCATTCGACAGATCGACCATCAAGCGGATCGGCTCGCCGTTGCCGCGCCCAGGGGGCAGTTTGTCGCCGCCCAGCGTGTAGAAGCGACCGTTGGTGCCGAAGATCACCAGCTTGTCGGTCGTCGACGCCTTGAGGACGAACTTCTCGCGGTCGCCGTCCTTATATTTGACGTCGGAGGTATCCTCCATATGGCCTTTGAAGGCGCGCACCCATCCCTTGTCGGAGATGACGATGGTGATGTCTTCCTTCTCGATGGCGATATCGATCGGGATCACCACCGCCAAAGGCGCTTCGCCGATCTTGGTGCGGCGCTTGCCGAGCTCGGTCTTCTGGCCGAACTTCGCCTTGATCTCCGCGATTTCGGCGCTGATCGACTTCCATCGCAACTCTTCGCTTTTCAACATGCCGGCGAGTCCCTTGCGCTCGACCGTCAGTTCCTTGTGCTCGCCGCGTATCTCCATCTCCTCCAGCTTGCGCAAGGAGCGCAGGCGCATGTTGAGGATCGATTCGGCTTGGGTCTCATTGATCTTGATCGCCTTCATCAAGACGGGCTTTGGCTCGTCCTCGGTGCGGATGATCTTGATGACCAGATCGAGGTTGAGATAGGCCGCGAGATAGGCTTCCAGCACTTCGAGCCGCTGGTCGATCTTGCCAAGGCGGAAATTGCTGCGGCGGACCAGCACGACATGGCGGTGGTCGAGGAACGCCTGGAGCACCTCGCGCAAATCCATGACGCGCGGCGTCTGGTCGGCGTCGAGCACGTTCATGTTGAGGCCGATGCGCGATTCGAGATCGGTCTGCCGGAACAAGCTTTCCATCAGCATCTCGGCATCGACCGCGCCGGTCTTCGGCTCCAGCACAACGCGCACTTTGTCATCCGACTCGTCGCGGATGTCGGCAAGCAGCGGCAGCTTCTTGGTTTCGAGCAGAATGGCAACCTTCTCGATCAGCCGCGACTTCTGCACCTGGAAGGGAATTTCGGTGACGACGATCTGATAGAGCCCGCGCGGCAGATCTTCCTTCGTCCACTTGGCGCGCACGCGGAACGAGCCGCGACCGGTCTTATAAGACTCGATGATGGCGTCGCGCGATTCGGCCAATTCGCCGCCGGTCGGGAAATCCGGGCCCGGCATGAGATCGACCAGCTTGGCGATCGTCGCGTTCGGAGTCTTGATCAAATGCTGCAAGGCGTCGCAGATCTCGCCGACATTGTGCGGCGGGATGCTGGTCGCCATGCCGACGGCGATGCCGTTCGAGCCGTTGGCCAGCAAGTTCGGAAAGGCGGCCGGCAAAACCATCGGCTCCTGGTCTTCGCCGTCGTAGGTGGCGCGGAAATCGACCGCGTCCTCGTCCAGCCCGTCGAGCAGTTGCGCGGCGACCGCCGTCAGGCGGGCCTCGGTGTAACGCATGGCCGCCGCGTTATCGCCGTCGATATTGCCGAAATTGCCTTGGCCATCGACCAGCGGATAGCGCACCGCGAAGTCCTGCGCCAAACGCACCATGGCGTCGTAGACCGCGACGTCGCCGTGCGGATGGTATTTACCGATCACGTCGCCGACGACGCGGGCGCATTTCTTGAAGCCGGTCGTCGGATCGAGATTGAGCAGCCGCATGGCGTAAAGCAGCCGGCGATGCACCGGCTTGAGGCCGTCGCGCACATCAGGCAGCGAACGCGACATGATGGTCGACAGCGCGTACGACAAGTAACGGTCGCCAAGAGCGGCGGCGAGCGGCGTGTCGTTGATTTTTTGCGGGACGGCGGCGGTGGGCTTCTTGGCCATAGCGGAACGATCACGAAAATGACGATAAGGACGCTATATATAGTAAAATTTCAGCGGAAAGCTTCAACAAATCGCGTTCGGGCTGCCGGCAAATTGAGGTTCTGGGGCGCAAAGACATGGCGTTCGAGGAACCAGCCGGTGAGCGCCAGGCCGTCGCGCACATCGGCCAAATCAGCGCCGTAGGCGTCGCCGTCTTCGCGCAGAAACTCCGGCAGCCGCAGCAGCTTGTCGCGCCACGGCTCGGCAGCCTCGGCCGTGACCGCGCGGCCCGTGTTGGGCGAAATGAAGGCCAGCCCCTCGGTCTCGCCGGTCACGGCGCAAGACGACAGGTCGAGCCCATAGCCCATGTCGCTCAGCAGCGCCAATTCCCAGCGCACATAGGCCGGCGCCCATTGGTCCGCGCCTGTCCCCGCCGCCGGCAGGCTCAAGAGATCGAGCAAATGCAAACTATCGTCGAACAGCGCCGGATGCGGCTCTCGCTCGGGCAAGGCGCGCTCGAGCAGGGAACAAAAAGCCCCGAGCGCGCCGAGGCGTTGGGCGTCATCCAGCAAGGGGCCGGCATAGCCGCGCAGCATTTCGCAGGAAAAGCTGCCGAGATGCTCGGTCAGCCGGCCGCGCCAGCTCGCGCGTAATAAATTTCCGGTCTGATAGAGACCGCGCGCGCGCGCCGAAGCGCCGCCGCGCACCAGGCCGGCATGACGGCCATGATCGCGCGTGAGCAAGCTGAGGATCACGGCGCTTTCGCCGTGCTTGCGCGCCGCGATGACGATGCCGTCGTCGGTCCAATCCATCAGATCGGGGCCTCTGGCCCTATTCTTCAAAGTCCAGCCCGATGGCGCTGTAATGCTCGGGCTTGTCCTGCCAATTCTCGCGCACTTTGACATGCAGGAACAGGTGCACGGGCCGCCCGAGTTGAGCGATGAGCGATTTGCGCGCCGCCGTGCCGATGGCCTTCAGCCGCGCGCCGCCCTTGCCGAGCACCATCGCCTTGTGATTCTCGCGGCCGATGATGACGACTTGGTCGACCTTCACCGAGCCGTCCTGGCGCTCTTCCCAGGTCTCGGTCTCGACCGTGAGCGCGTAAGGCAATTCCTGATGCAATTGCAGGAACGCCTGTTCGCGCGTGATCTCGGCGGCGAGCAGACGCAGCGGGATGTCGGACAACTGATCTTCGGGATAAAGCCATGGGCCGGGCGGCAGCGCCTTGGCGAGACGCGCGCGCAGGTCTGGCACGCCGTCGCCATTGAGCGCCGACAGCATGAAGGTCTCGCTGAAGCCATAGATGTTGTTCAGCGCCTCGGTCAGCGTCAGCAGATCGCCGCGCTCGACGGTGTCGAGCTTGTTGAGCACCAAGATCGCGGCGCGGTCGGCCTTCTTCAGGCCCTCGACGATGCGCGCGGTGTCGGGATCGAGATGACCTTTCGCCTTCAAGGCGCGGCCGGCATCGACCAGCACCACCACTTCATCGGCATCGGCCACGCCGGCCCAGGCCGCCGTGACCATGGCGCGATCCAAACGGCGCTTCGGCTCGAAAATGCCGGGGGTGTCGACGAAGATGATCTGCGCGTCGCCTTCGATGGCGATGCCGGTAATGCGCGAGCGCGTCGTCTGCACTTTGGGCGTGACGATCGACAGCTTGGCGCCGACCAGCCGGTTCATCAGCGTCGATTTGCCGGCGTTGGGCGCGCCCACCAGGGCGACGAAGCCGCAGCGCGTGTTGGTATTCTCAGCCATTAGGTCGCGGCTCCAGTCGGATCGAGGTTGAGCAGCAGCGCGTCGGCCGCCGCTTGTTCGGCCATGCGCTTCGAGCTGCCCTGCCCGTCCGCCTCGCCGGCGCCGGCGACGATGACGCGCACGGCGAAGATCGGGTTGTGCGGCGGGCCGTCGCGCGTCAGCGTCTGGTAATCGGGCAACGGCAGGCCGCGGCTTTGCGCCCATTCCTGCAAACGAGTCTTGCCGTCGCGCTTGGGCCGCTTGGCTTGAATCAGCATCGGCGTCCAATAGCGGCGAATGAACTGCGTCGCCGCCTCCAGGCCGCCGTCGAGGAACAGCGCCGCGATCACCGCTTCGCAGACATCCGACAGGATGCTCTTGTTGTCGCGTCCGCCGGACTGATCCTCGCCTGCCGCCATGATGAGATGGGCGCCAAGGCCGATCTCGGCGGCGACGTCGGCCAGCGTCTCGCCCTGCACCAAGGCGTTGAAGCGGCGCGCCAACGCGCCTTCCGATTCGTTGGGGAAGCGTTCGAGCAGCAGGTCGGCGATGACGAGGCCGAGCACGCGGTCGCCGAGAAACTCCAAGCGCTCATAACCGTATTTATAAGGCCCGTTGGCGACCACGGCGCTGCGATGGGTCAGCGCCTCGGTCAGCAACGCCGGCTTGGCGAAGCGATGGCCGAGCCGTTCGCCGAGTTCGGCGTAGCTCGCCGCCGCGGTTTTTCCCTTGGCGGCCTTGCCGGCGGACACACGACCGGCTTTCTCTGCGGGCGGCTTGGAAGAAAGGGCGTCCGCCACCGTTAGCGGATTCGCTGGAACAAGCGGGAGAAGCGGATGGCCGACGGCCATTTCCAGAATTCCCAGATCGACGCCGTGCCGTTCGACGAGAAGAAGATGATCTCGGCGCGGCCGACGAGGTTTTCCGACGGCACGAAGCCGACTTCGAATCGCGCCCGACTATCCATCGAATTGTCGCGGTTGTCGCCCATCATGAAGTAATGGCCGGCCGGCACGACGAATTCGCCGGTGTTGTCGAAGATTCCCGAATCGGTGATTTCGATGATCGGATGGACGCGGCCTTCAGGCAGCGTCTCGTTGAACAGCGTGCGGTAAGCGCTGTTGCCGTTCGCCTCCACTTCGACATAGTTGCCGATGCGCTCGCGCTTCACCGCCACGCCGTTGACATGCAGGATGCCCTCGGTGACCTGGATGCGGTCGCCGGGCAGGCCGATGATGCGCTTGATATAGTCGGTCTTGTTGTCGCGCGGCAGCTTGAACACGGAGATGTCGCCGCGCTCGGGCAGAGTCGAGAACACGCGGCCGGAGAAGAGGTCGAGACCGAACGGCAGCGAATAGCGGCTGTAGCCGTAAGAATATTTGGAAACAAAGAGATAGTCGCCGATCAGCAGCGTCGGGACCATCGACGCCGACGGAATATTGAACGGTTCATAAGCCACGGTGCGGATCGTCATTGCCAGAATGAAGGCGTAAATGACGGTGCGAACTGTGTCGAACCAGCCGCCGGATTGGGCTTTTTTCATCGAAGACAGCCGATTGGACTCGTGCAAACGAACCACCGTAAAGAGGGGATGCAAGCGCGCGCGGTCGCGGCGCGCACCCCGGAAAAGGCCGGAAGCCGGCCAAAAACAAGGGCATCAAGCCCCTGGGGGCCGCCCCTGTCAAGCTGTACCGCCCCGCTCAACGGGCCACTCCATCTTGGGGGCGCGCGCTGATAATCACGATGGCCTGGGCCATCGGCGGCTCGTCGGTCATGCTCAATTCGATCTCGGCGACCATGCCGGGCGGCGTCATGGCGGCCAGGCGGCTGGCGGCGCCGCCAGTCAGCTTCAAAGTCGGCTTGCCCGACGGCAGATTGACCACGCCCATGTCGCGCCAGAAAACGCCCTTGCGAAAGCCGGTGCCGAGCGCCTTCGAGCAGGCTTCTTTGGCGGCATAGCGCTTGGCGTAGCTGGCGGCGCGCTGCAGGCGTCCTTCGGACTTCTGGCGCTCCAACTCGGTGAAAATGCGGTCGAGGAAGCGCGTGCCGTAGCGCTCGAGCGTCTGCTCGATGCGGCGGATGTCGATCAGGTCGCTGCCCATGCCCAAAATCATGCCCGCACCGCGTCCATCAAGCCGCGCATTTTGACGATCGCCGCCTCGAAGCCGATGAAGATCGCTTCGCCGACAAGAAAATGGCCGATATTCAGTTCGGCGATGGTCGGAATCGCCGCGACCGGGCCGACGCTCTCGAAGCTCAAGCCGTGGCCGGCGTGACATTCGAGGCCGATGCGCGCCGCATGGGCCGCCGCCGTCTGGATACGCGCTAGCTCGCGGCGCATGCCCTCGCCCGCCGGATCTTCCGCGAAGGCTTCGCAATAAGCGCCGGTGTGCAATTCGACGACGGGCGCGCCGAGCGATTTGGCGGCATCGAGCGCGAACGGGTCAGGCTCGATGAACAGCGAGACGCGGATGCCCGCCTTGTTCAACTCGCCGACATAGCGGCCTAAGCGCTCCTGGCGGACATCGAGGCCGCCCTCTGTGGTGCGCTCCTCGCGCTTCTCGGGAACGATGCAGGCAGCGTGCGGCTTGTGGCGCAGCGCGATCGACAGCATCTCGTCGGTCGCCGCCATTTCCAAATTCAGCGGCAGATGGATGTCGCGCACCAGCGCGACGATGTCGGCATCGGAAATATGGCGGCGGTCTTCGCGCAAATGCGCCGTGATGCCGTCCGCTCCCGCCGCCGCCGCTGTGTGGGCGGCGCGCACCGGATCGGGATGCAAGCCGCCGCGCGCGTTGCGGATGGTGGCGACGTGGTCGATGTTGACGCCGAGGCGAAGCTTGCTCATGGCGGTCAGCCGCGCGCCCGCTCGACCGAATTGATGGCCGGGGTCGCGCGCAGCGCCGCGATGATGTTGGTGAGATGCTTCAAATCGTCCACTTCGACGTCGATGATCATCTCGAAGAAATCCGTCGAGCGGTGGGTGATCTTGAGGTTCAGGATATTGCCGAGATTCTTGGCGATGACGGTCGACAGGCTCGACAATGCGCCCGGCTCGTTGATGACGACCAGCTTGATGCGCCCGACATGGTGCTGCGTGCCGAGCTCGGCTGGATTCCACGCCACGTCGAGCCAGCGTTCGGGCATTTCGGCGAAGCTTTCCAGCGTCGGGCAATCGATCGTGTGGATGGTGACGCCCTTGCCCTGCGTGACGATGCCGACGACGCGGTCGCCCGGCAGCGGATGGCAGCAGCCGGCGTAATGCACCGCCATGCCTGGGATGAGGCCCTGCAGCGGCACGGCATAGCCCTTGGTCTTGCCGTCCTTGGCAACCTTCTTGCCGCGGCGTGGCGCCAGCGGCACGACATTGTCGCCGGTCGGCGGCAAGACGGCTTTGCCCTTGTCTTTGATGCCGGGGAACACGGCGCGCACGACTTCGCGGCCGCTATGGTTGCCGGCGCCGACAGTGGCGATGAGGTCCTCCGGCGTATCGACCTTGAAGATCTTGAGCACGCCCTTCAGCGCCTTGTCGGAATATTCATAGCCCTCCTGGTCGAAGGCTTTTTCCAAGATGGCGCGGCCGAGATAGACATATTCCTGACGCTCGCGGTTGCGCACGAAGCGGCGGACATGCGAGCGCGCCTTGCCGGTGACGACGAAGCTCTCCCAGGTCGGCGACGGCGATTGGGCGCGCGAGGTGATGATGTCGACCTGATCGCCGTTGGCGAGCGCGGTCTTGAGCGGCACGATGCGGCCGTTGACCTTCGCGCCGACGGTATGGTCGCCGACTTCGGAATGGACGGCATAGGCGAAATCGACCGGCGTCGCGCCGCGCGGCAAGGCGATGAGGTCGCCCTTCGGCGTGAAGCAGAATACCTGATCTTGGAACATCTCGAGCTTGGTATGCTCGAGGAACTCCTCGGGGTTCGACGCCTGATCGAGAATGTCGAGCAATTCGCGCAGCCAGCGGTACTTCTTGCCCTCGGTGGTCTCGCCCTCGCCCTGCTTATATTGCCAGTGGGCGGCGACGCCGCGCTCGGCGATGTCGTGCATCTCGCGCGTGCGGATCTGCACTTCGATGCGCTGGCGCAGCGGCCCGATGACGCCGGTGTGCAGCGAGCGGTAGCCGTTCGGCTTGGGCGTCGAGAGGTAATCTTTGAAGCGGCCCGGCACGACGGGATATTTGCCATGCAGCAAGCCGAGCGCCGCATAGCAGGCGCCGATGTCGCCGACCACGACGCGGAAGGCCATGATGTCGGAAAGCTGCTCGAAGGTGACGTTCTTGCGCTGCATCTTCTCCCAGATCGAATAGGGCGTCTTCTCGCGCCCTTCGACCTCGGCGACCACCTCGCCCTTGCCCAGCGTCAGCTTCAGCTCGTCGACGATCTGCTGCACCATCACGCTGCCCTGCTCGCGCAGGTAGCCGAGGCGCGCCATGATCGAAGCGCGGCCTTCCGGGTTCAGCTCCTTGAAGGCGAGGTCTTCCAGCTCGTCCTTGAACTCGCGCATGCCGATGCGCTCGGCGAGCGGCGCGTAAATCTCCATCGTCTCGCGGGCGATCGAGCGGCGCTTGTCGGGATTGGTGATGTAATGCAGCGTGCGCATGTTGTGCAGGCGGTCGGCCAGCTTGACCAGCAGCACGCGGATGTCTTCCGACATGGCCAGCAGGAACTTGCGGAAATTCTCGGCCTGCTTGGTCTGGTCCGACTGCAATTCGATGCGCGACAGCTTGGTCACGCCGTCGACCAACTTGGCGATGTCCTTGCCGAAGACGCGCTCGATCTCCTCGTTGGTCGCCAGCGTGTCTTCGACCGTGTCGTGCAGCAGCGCCGTCACGATGGTGGCGGTGTCGAGCTTCATGCCGGTGAGGATGCCGGCGACTTCGAGGGGATGGGAGAAGTACGGATCGCCCGACGCGCGCTTTTGCATGCCATGCGCCTTCATCGAGAAAACGTAGGCTTTGTTCAGCGCATCCTCGTCGACGGCCGGATCGTAGGCCCGCACGCGCTCGACAAGTTCAAACTGGCGGATCATTGCGAAGCCGCCCTTACGCGGCGTCTTGACGGGAGAACGAACGCCGCGTCGCGGCGCAAAGCGGGGGTTGCATTAGCGTAGTTGAAAGCGGCGTGATCGGAGATCAGCAGCCGAAAGACGGCAGCGCGGTCGTCAAAAATGATGCCCGCGCTGCCTGTCATTCACACCTCGTCGTCGGCGCTCTCCGCCGCGGCGTCGTCGCCGGCGGGCTCAACGGCGTCGTCGGCTTCGACGGCTTCGTCTTCGGCGTCCATGCCCAGCGCGTCGTTGCCGACCGCGAGCACTTCATCGGCGATCTCTTCTTCGACGAGGCTGCGGCGGCTCGGCGACTCGACGCCGATCAGATCGTCGCCGGCGGCGAGCAGATCGAGGTTGTCCTCTTCCGGCTCGTCCTTCTCGACATGCTTCTGCAAGTTCTGAATCAGGTTGGCGTTCAGCACATCAACGTTCACGCCGTCCTCGGCGATCTCGCGCAGCGAGACGACCGGGTTCTTGTCGTTGTCGCGGTCGAGCGTCAGCGGCGAGCCGGCGGAAATCTCACGGGCGCGCTGCGCCGCCAGCAGGACGAGTTCGAAGCGATTGGGAACCTTGAGGACGCAGTCCTCGACAGTGATGCGGGCCATTGAAAGTCGGTCTCCAAACCTTTGGAAGAATTACCGGATATATAGGTGTCGCCCCCTAGGAAAGCAAGGTAATCCCTGCCTTTGCGACGGATCGGCCACGCCCCTGTGCCTCCCCGGTCACGGCTCCAGGCGGCGGCTTTCCTGCGCCGGATCGAGGCCGGCCAACAGGGCGGCGATGGGCTGGCCGGACGCCGGATGCACCCAGCCCGGGGCGAGTTCTGCCAGGGGCCGCAGCACGAAGGCCCGCTGATGCAGCCTGGGATGGGGCAGAATCGGCGATTCCGGGCCCGGATGGACCGTCGCGCCATAGACCAGCAGGTCCAAATCCAGCGTCCTAGCGCCGTTGACCATGAGCCGCTCGCGGCCATAGTCGGCCTCGATCCGGTGCAACAGGGCGAGCAGGTCCGCCGGCCCCAGGGCCGTCTCGACCGCCGCCACGGCGTTGACGAACCAGGGCTGATCCGAGACCGGCACTGGTGCCGTTTCCCACCAGCCCGAGCGTGCCGAAATCCGCACGCCGGCCCGTTCCAGGTCGGCTAGGGCGGCCGCTAGCGTCGCCTGCGGGGCGCCGGCGCGGGACGGCAAATTGGCCCCAAGTCCTATGAAAATCATGCCCTTACCCTGTTGGCGGGGTTGTTCGCGCGCAAGATCGTTGCTAGACAGGAGAGGAAGGTCAACGCGGCCCCGTCATTTTACGGATATCGGCCCCGTCTGTCGCATTTTCGGCTCACCTCCGCACCTTCCTCCGGCGGCGCCTATTATTTTGGGGAATTTCGCCATGATGCATTTCTACGCCCAGGACCGGATGGCCATGTTCATCGACGGGTCCAACCTTTACTCCGCCGCCCGCGCCCTCGGGTTCGACATCGATTACAAAAAGCTGCTCGGCGTGTTCGCCGGCAAGGGCCGCCTGATCCGCGCCTTCTACTACACGGCGCTGACCGACGATCAGGAATATTCGCCGATCCGCCCGCTGGTCGATTGGCTCGACTACAACGGCTACACCATGGTCACCAAGCCGGCCAAGGAATACACCGACGCCACGGGCCGCCGGAAGATCAAGGGCAACATGGACATCGAGCTCGCCATCGACGTGATGGAGATGGCCGAGCGGCTCGACCATATCGTGCTGTTCTCGGGCGACGGCGACTTCCGCCGCCTGGTCGAAGCCGTACAGCGCCGCGGCGTCCGCGTCAGCGTCGTCTCGACGATCAAGTCGTCGCCGCCGATGGTCGCCGACGAATTGCGCCGCCAGGCCGACAATTTCATCGAGCTGCAAGACCTCGCGCCGCAGATCGCCCGCGTCCACAATGGCGCGCCGCGCACCGATGGCCACCCGCAGGGCAACAGCCAGCCGCAGACCAACCAACTGCAGGCGACCCCGGCGCGGCCCAATGCCCGAGCCGCCAGTGCCTGCTCCCGAGCCGCCAGTGCCTGC
>CAZVLU010000006.1:0-67054 GCA_964628235.1 uncultured Rhizobium sp.
TTCTCCCTCCCCCCTTGCGGGGGAGGGCCGGGGTGGGGGGACCGCTATGGCAAACGAGTTCGCACGCAGATTACGTCGCACGCCGACTGACGCAGAACGCAAATTATGGGCGCTCCTTCGCCAGCGCCAATTCGCCGGCTGCAAATTTCGCCGCCAAGTCCCGCTCGGCCCTTACATCGCCGATTTCGTCTGCTTGGAGCGCCGCCTCATCATCGAAGTCGACGGCGGTCAGCATGCTTGGCAAGCCGAGCAGGATAGTCGCCGCACCGACTGGCTTCGTGCGCAAGGTTTCCAAGTGCTGCGATTTTGGAATCACGAAGTGCTGCGCAACATCGAAGGCGTTGCCGCCGTCATCGGCAAAGCGCTCGCGCCGTAGAGCGCCCCCCACCCTGTCCCTCCCCCGCGAGGGGGGAGGGAACGAGGCTGCAATATCTCTCGCCCTCTTCACCGCCTGCCGAAAAGCGTCCCATGCCCAAGCGCACTGATCTCAAATCCATCCTCATCATCGGCGCCGGGCCGATCGTCATCGGCCAGGCTTGCGAGTTCGATTACTCCGGCGCGCAGGCGTGCAAGGCGCTGAAGGAGGAAGGCTACCGCGTCATCCTGGTCAACTCGAACCCGGCGACGATCATGACCGACCCCGGTCTGGCCGACGCCACCTACATCGAGCCGATCACGCCGGAGATCGTCGCCAAGATCATCGAGAAGGAGCGCCCCGACGCGCTGCTGCCGACCATGGGCGGCCAGACCGCGCTGAACACCGCGCTGTCGCTCGACAAGATGGGCGTGCTCAAGAAGTTCAAGGTCGAGATGATCGGCGCCAACAAGGCCGCCATCGACATGGCCGAAGACCGCCTGCTGTTCCGCGACGCCATGGACCGCATCGGTTTGGAATCGCCCAAAAGCGTCATCGCGCGCAACATGGACCAGGCGCGCGAAGCGCTGAAGACCACCGGCCTGCCCGCCATCATCCGGCCGTCCTTCACGCTGGCCGGCACCGGCGGCGGCATCGCCTACAACCGCGACGAATTCGAAGCCATCGTCGCCGGCGGCCTCGACGCCTCCCCCACCAGCGAAGTGCTGGTCGAGGAATCGGTGCTGGGCTGGAAGGAATATGAGATGGAAGTGGTCCGCGACAAGGCGGACAACTGCATCATCATCTGCTCGATCGAAAACATCGATCCGATGGGCATCCACACCGGCGACTCGGTGACGGTCGCCCCGGCGCTGACTCTGACCGACAAAGAATACCAGATCATGCGCAACGCCTCGATCGCCGTGCTGCGCGAGATCGGCGTCGAGACCGGCGGTTCGAACGTGCAGTTCGCCGTCGATCCCAAGACCGGCCGCATGGTCGTCATCGAGATGAATCCGCGCGTCTCGCGCTCCTCGGCCCTGGCCTCGAAAGCGACGGGTTTCCCGATCGCCAAGATCGCCGCCAAGCTCGCCGTCGGCTACACGCTCGACGAGCTGAGCAACGACATCACCGGCGGCGCGACGCCGGCGTCGTTCGAGCCGACCATCGACTACATCGTCACCAAAATGCCGCGCTTCACCTTCGAGAAGTTCCCCGGCACCAACGCGCTGCTCACCACCTCGATGAAGTCGGTCGGCGAGGCCATGGCGGTCGGCCGCAGCTTCGCCGAGAGCTTGCAGAAGGCGCTGCGCTCGATGGAGACGGGCCTCACCGGCCTCAACGAAGTCGTCATCGACGGCGCGCCCGACAAGGACGCCATCCGCAAGGCGCTCGCCCGCCCGACGCCCGACCGCTTGCTGACCATCGCGCAAGCCTTCCGCTTCGGCATGACGCTGGAAGAAATCCAGGCCGCCTGCTCCTACGATCCGTGGTTCCTGGCGCAGGTCGAAGCGCTGGTGAAGGTCGAGGCCGAGGTGCGCAAGAACGGCCTGCCGAAGGACGCCTTCGCGCTTCACGCGCTCAAGCGCCAGGGCTTCTCCGACGCGCGCCTGGCCGAACTGACCAACAGCAGCGAGGACAAAGTCGCGGCGCGCCGCCTCTCGCTCGGCGTCCATCCGGTCTATAAGCGCATCGATACCTGCGCCGCCGAATTCGAATCGCGCACGCCCTACATGTATTCGACCTACGAGGGCGACGGCCTGTCGCCGGCCGAAAACGAATCCGAGCCGTCGTCGCGCAAGAAGGTGATGATCCTCGGCGGCGGCCCCAACCGCATCGGCCAGGGCATCGAGTTCGACTATTGCTGCGTCCATGCCGCTTATGCGCTCAAGGACGTCGGCATCGAATCGATCATGGTCAACTGCAACCCGGAGACCGTATCGACCGACTACGACACCTCCGACCGTCTCTATTTCGAGCCGCTGACCGCTGAAGACGTGCTGGAGATCGCCCGCCTCGAAATGTCGGCGGGCAAGCTGCTCGGCGTCATCGTGCAGTTCGGCGGCCAGACGCCGCTGAAATTGGCCGCAGCCTTGGCCAAGGCCAACGTGCCGATCTTGGGCACGACGCAAGACGCCATCGACATCGCCGAGGATCGCGAGCGCTTCCAGCGCCTGCTCAAACGCCTGAAATTGCGCCAGCCGGTCAACGGCATCGCCCGCTCGATCCCCGACGCCGTGAAGGTCGCGGCCAAAATCGGCTATCCGATCCTGGTGCGTCCGTCCTATGTGCTCGGCGGCCGCGCCATGGAGATCGTCCATGAGCGCGAGCAGCTCGACCGCTACATGACGACCGCCGTGAAAGTGTCCGCCGGCAACCCCGTGCTGATCGACAGCTACCTGCAGGACGCCACCGAAGTCGACGTCGACGCCATCTCCGATCGCAAGGACGTCTATGTCGCCGGCGTGATGGAGCATATCGAAGAGGCCGGCGTGCATTCCGGCGACTCGGCCTGCTCGCTGCCGCCGCGCAATCTGTCTAAGGCCATCATCGACGAGATCCGCGCCCAGACCGTCATCCTCGCCAAGGCGCTGAAGGTGAAGGGCCTGATGAACGTGCAGTTCGCCGTGAAGGACAACGAGGTCTATATCCTCGAAGTCAATCCGCGCGCCTCGCGCACCGTGCCGTTCGTCGCCAAGGCGACCGGCGTGCCCGTCGCCAAGATCGCGGCGCGCGTCATGGCCGGCGAATCGCTCGCCAGCTTCAAGCTGTCCGACAGTGCCTGGAAGCCGAAACATATCGCGGTCAAAGAAGCCGTGTTCCCCTTCGCCCGCTTCCCCGGCGTCGACATCATCCTTGGCCCCGAGATGAAATCGACCGGCGAGGTCATGGGCATCGACAGCGACTTCGGCCGCGCCTGGGCCAAATCGCAGCTTGGCGGCGGCACCAAGGTTCCCACATCGGGCGGGGTGTTCATTTCGGTGAAGGACCGCGACAAGGCGCCGATCGCCAAGGCCGGACGCAAACTCGTCGAGATGGGTTTCACGCTGATCGCGACGCGCGGCACGGCGCGCTATCTCGCCGAGCAGAACGTGCCTTGCAGCATCATCAACAAGGTGCTCGAAGGCCGCCCGCATATCGTCGACGCCATGAAGAACGGCGAAGTGCAGCTCGTCTTCAACACCACCGAGGGCAAGCAGGCGGTCTCCGACAGCTTCGATCTGCGCCGCACCGCGCTGATGAACAAGATCCCCTATTACACGACGGTCGCCGGCGCCTTGGCCGCCGTCGAGGGCATCGCCGCGGTGAAGTCGGGCAACCTTGAAGTCGCGCCTCTGCAATCTTATTTGAAATCATCGTACTAGGGGCGCGCAGCCCCGCCCTTATGGCGGCCTGTGCATAAGTTCGCCGTCAGCCCAGCTTCCAATTGACAGGGGGGCCGGGGAGTCGGCACCCTTGTGATCACAAAGGCCGGGTTCCAAAACCCGCGCCGGCGGACCCGTCCCTCCGCAGCAAATAACCGCCGTTCTGCCCGCCCTTCCAGCGCGCAGGGCAAGGCGGCTTTTGGCAAGCTGGTGGACGGGGCCTTCGCGTCGTCACGTTTTTCGAGCGGTTTGAGAGACTATGGAAAAGATGCCAATGACGCCGGCCGGCTATGAGCACATGGTCGCCGAACTGAAGAATCTGAAGGACGTGCAGCGTCCGGCGGTGATTCGCGCCATCGCGGAAGCGCGCGAACATGGCGATCTCTCGGAAAACGCCGAGTATCACGCCGCGCGCGAGAAGCAGAGCTTCATCGAAGGCCGCGTCCTCGAGCTCGAGGACAAGATCAGCCGCGCCGAGGTGATCGATTCGTCGAAGATGACCGGCAAGACCATCCGCTTCGGCGCGACGGTGACGCTGGCCGACGAGGACACCGACGAGGAATCGACCTACCGCATCGTCGGCGCCGACGAGAGCGATATCGGCGGCGGCTTGCTGTCGGTCGCGGCGCCCCTGGCGCGCGCGCTGATCGGCAAAGAGCCGGGCGACACGGTGGAAGTCACCACGCCGGGCGGCTCGAAGTCGTATGAAGTGATGAAGGTCAAATATAAGTAACCTTTATCTTTGCGCATGAATCAAAAGGCCCGCCAAACCGGCGGGCCTTTTTGTTGAGGGACGCCCAGCCTAGCTGGTGTGCGTCAACGCCCATTCACAAAAACCGTCATGGCCGGACTTGGTCCGGCCATCCACGCCTTTTCCATTGTCGGCGCTGTAAGGCGTGGATGCCCGGGCCAAGCCCGGGCATGACGCACGGAAGAACTGGGAACACAGCCTTGTCAGGCCCCACCCTCGGCATGACTCGCGGGATCGGAAGCGCGCACCTATTCCTCGCTGGCATCCAGATCGACCGGCACGCCGGGTTGCGTCTTGGACGTGCGGATCGTCTCCAGCGTCGTGACTCGGCTGACGTGGGCCGTCGAGGTGATGCGCATGGTCAGGGCATCGCGATGTTCCTTGTCCTTGGCGACGACCTTCAACAAGAAATCGCCGCCGCCGCGGATCATGTGGCACTCGCGGACCTCGGCCCAATCGCTCATCGCCAGTTCGAAGCCCGACAGCACTTCCTGCGCTTGGCTGTCGAGGCCGACCAGGGCGAAGAACATTTCCTTGTAGCCCAGCTCGCGCGCCGCGACCTCGGCATGATAGCCGCGGATATAGCCGGATTTTTCGAGCGCGCGCACGCGACGCAGGCAGGGCGGCGCTGAAATGCCCGCGCGGCGCGCCAGCTCGACGTTGGTCATGCGGCCGTCTTCCTGCAAATCGCGCAGAATCTGGCGGTCGATACGGTCGAGTTTCACGCGCTGCATGGACTGGCACTCCGAGGGCCAAAAGGGGCACCCGGAAATCCGGGCGAAAGGGACGAAATGGCGGGATTGTCGCGGGCGAGGTCACCCCTCGCCGCGCCGGTCCTGTCGCCCATATAAGAGCAGACGTAATATTATTTCAATGCGCAGTTTCGCCCACAGGATATGGGGTCTCGCGGGCCCGGTTACCCCTGGGGGTGCTTGCAGCCAAGCGTCGGCGTTTCTATCTTTAGGCCCCGGCGCAGGCCGACAGTTCCTATAGCCCGGCTGCGCTTTGGCGCGCCGCATCACGCAAAGACAGATCATGGCGCAGACCCATCACAGCAAAGTCCTCATCCTCGGTTCCGGCCCGGCCGGCCTGACCGCCGCGATCTACACGGCGCGCGCCAACCTCAAGCCGATCCTCGTCGCCGGTTTGCAGCCGGGCGGCCAGATGACCATCACCCATGAGGTCGAGAACTATCCGGGCTTTGCCGAAGTGATCCAGGGCCCCTGGCTGATGGACCAGATGCAAAAGCAGGCCGAGCATGTCGGCACGCAATTCATCCACGACACCATCGTGTCGCTCGATCTGAAAAAACGTCCCTTCACCGCCGTCGGCGATTCGGGCGACACGTATACGGCCGACACGCTGATCGTCGCCACCGGCGCGCAGGCGCGCTGGCTCGGCCTCGAGAGCGAGCAGCAGTTCAAGGGCATGGGCGTGTCGGCTTGCGCCACCTGCGACGGCTTCTTCTTTCGCGGCAAGACGGTCGCCGTGGTCGGCGGCGGCAACACCGCCGTGGAAGAAGCGATTTATCTGACCAACCACGCCAGCAAGGTGACGCTGATCCATCGCCGCGACAGCTTCCGCGCCGAGAAGATCATGCAGGAGCGCCTGTTCGCCAATCCCAAGATCGAGGTGATCTGGGACACGGTGGTCGAGGAAGTGATCGGCGAACAGCCGGCCGGCGTCACCGGCCTGAAGCTGCGCAACATCAAGACCGGCAACGACAGCCAGATCGCCGTCGACGGCCTGTTCGTCGCCATCGGCCACACGCCGAACACGGCGCTGTTCAAGGGCGTGCTCGATAGCGACGAGGAAGGCTATCTGGTCACCAAGCCGGGTTCGACGACGACCAACATCCCCGGCGTCTTCGCCGCCGGCGACGTGCAGGACAAGATCTTCCGCCAGGCCGTCACCGCCGCCGGCACCGGCTGCATGGCCGCCATCGAGGCCGAGCGATTCCTGACGCATCACGCGCAACCGGTGCAAAGCGCGGCAGAATAAGCTTCGCCGCAGCCGCGAAAGCCAAGCCGCGCCAAGCCTTTAACGCGATAAGGCTTGGGCGGGTCGCGCGCCGGCTCTACACTGGCATCGCTCAATAACAAGGACGGCGGCGGCGCATGGACTGGGACAAGCTTCGCGTTTTTCACGCGGTCGCTGAAGCCGGCAGCTTCACCCATGCCGGCGAGTCGCTCAATCTCAGCCAGTCGGCCGTCAGCCGCCAGATCGGCGCGCTCGAAGAGACGCTGAAGGTGCCGCTGTTCCACCGCCATGCGCGCGGCCTGATCCTCACCGAACAGGGCGAGATGCTGTTCAAGACGACGCGCGACGTCTTCGCCAAGCTCGCCACCACGCAAGCGCTGCTCACCGAGAGCACCGATCGGCCCAAGGGCCCGCTCAAGATCGCCACCACGGTCGCCTTCGGCTCGATCTGGCTGACGCCGCGCATGAAGGAATTTCTCGAGCTCTACCCGGACATCCAGGTGACGATCCTGCTCGACGAGGGCGAGGTCGATCTCGCCATGCGCGAAGCCGATGTCGCCATACGCCTGCATCCGCCGCAGCAGCCCGATCTGATCCAGCGCAAGCTCACGACCATGCATCTGCATGTCTATGCCTCGCCGGACTATTTGAAACACCACCCGATGCCGCAGACGCCGGAGGACCTCGCCAAGCATGTGCTGGTGGTCTATGGCGAGGACATGCGCCCGCCGGTCACCAACATCAATTGGCTGCACGACCTGGTGCGCAGCCGGAACATCAAGCCGCCGTCGATTCTGAAAGTGAACAGCATCTATGCGCAGTACCGCGCCGTCGTCACCGGCGTCGGCATCGCCAGCCTGCCCGACTACACGGTGAAGCAATATTCCAGCAACTTGGTGCGCATCCTGCCCGAGCTGGAAGGGCCGAGCTTCGACACCTATTTCGTCTATCCCGAGGAACTGCGGCATTCCAAGCGCATCTCGGTGTTCCGCGACTTCCTCATCCGCAAGATCGCCGAAACCGATTTCTGAGCAGGCCAAGGCGCCGCATGCGGCTCTGCAGCAACGAAACCAACAATGAGGTAAGGCTGATCAAGTCCTTGCTGACGCTCCGCGAATCGCCTTGTTGCGAGTAATTCTCGGAAAAAAATCATGGCATCCCCCAGGTCTTGTATAGGACATGGTCATTAAGCCATTGATCTATAGTCAGGCGTGATCTAAAAAGCACGCATTCGCAGACAAGATATGCGTTGATTGCATACCTGCCCCACGGAATCGGGTCTGGCGGGCTTCGGCAAAAAGATTAGATTTATCTCATTAAGATGTTGCACTGCGATATTGCATCGCAGCATACTTAGTCCAAGTTTCCGGTTTCGCCGGACGGCCCCGAGATGAAAATCGAAGGATCGAAGCGAAGCCACCGAGTTCCGGGTGCAAGGCCCGGAAAAGGGTCCTTCGGGACCCTACGTCTCCCAGACGTGAAGCCTCCCTGTTAAACTTGCCGGACCCTCGGGTCCGGCTTTTTTTTGCCTTTTTCCCGGCGCATCTCACTTTGCTTTACATATCTCCGCCACGCCGATGGGCCTATACCATCAGCACGCATCCGGTCGGCTAGCAACCCGCTGGGGATTCACGCGAGAGGCCGATGAGCAAAGACGACAAAAAAGCCGAACAGGTCGATGCGCTGCTCGCCACGCCGGATTTGGCCGACGCGCTCGACAGCGAGCGCTTCCGCCATTTCCTCGATCAAATCCCCATCGCCATCGTCATCGCCGAGATTAAAAACGGCGAAAGAATCGTCTATGCCAACCCGGAATTCGAGAAACTCTCCGGCCAGGCCGCCGCCGATCTCTTCAACAAGCCGTGGACGGCGCTGAAAGGCGATGAAGAGAGCGGGCGCACGCTCGGGGACGCCGTCGTCGCCGAGGCCGATTACGTCGGCACCTTCAAAATGCCGCGCGCCGACGACGTCGCCGTGGTCGACGCCTATTCCAACATCATCGAGGACGACGCCGGCACGCCCTGCTTCCGGCTGACCGCCTTGGTCGATGCCGGCGCCCGCACCGCCACCGAGCGCGAAGAGCTGGAAAAGCGGCTGCGCGACAAGGACACGCAACTGCAAGAGATCCAGCATCGGGTCAAAAACAATTTGCAGATGATCACCGCGCTGATCCGCATCGAGGCGCGCAATGCGCGCGGCCGCGTCGACAGCGAGCCGTTCGACCGCCTGGCGGGACGCATCGACTCGATCCAGACGATCTATCGTTTGCTGTCCGATCTCGGCGAGAGCGACCAGATCGACCTCGGCGTCTATCTCAGCGAGATCGCCTCCTCGGTCATTCGCTCGCACGCCGTCGAAGGCATCCGTCTCGACCTCAAAGTCGATACCTATCCGGTGTCGGTCAACGTCGCCATGCCGACCGGTTTGGTGGTCAACGAATTGCTGACCAACGCGCTCAAGCACGCCTTCGTCGGCCGCGACGGCGGCACCATCACCTTGCACAGCCTGTCCGACGGCAACGGCTGCAAGATCGTCGTCGCCGACGACGGCGCCGGCCTGCCCGACGGCATCGAATGGCCGCGGCGCGGCAAGCTCAGCGCGCTCATCGTGCAATCGTTGCGCGAGAACGCCAAGGCGCAGCTCAACATCGCCTCCAATCCCGGCCAGGGCATGCGGGTGACGATCACCTTCCAGCGCGCCAACGCGGCGGCGGACTCCAGCGACTGAAAGTTCGCAGGCGGAACTCCGCGCCTAAGCATTTCGCGAGAGCGGCGATATGCCTTCCGTCATCCACGCCTATCTACATCTCATTAGCCGCGTTCCTAACCTTATGACCGGCCCTGCGCGCTCACGGCGTTCATAAAAAAGTCGCGGTACCGCGCGCGACGTTTCTGGTCAAGTCCCCGCAATTTCGCAGCGTACGAAGCAAGACTGCGGGGCGTGGAACAGAGATGGCGAACGGATATCCCCTCCCGACGAATGTCGACTGCCGCGCGTTGCGCGCGCAATCATGACGCGGCCCGAGCAGCCCTCCTTATCCTTGGTGGTCTGCACGCGCAATCGCGCCATGGCGCTCAACCGCTGCCTTGCGGCGATCGCGAAAATACGCCCGCCGCTCGGCTGCCGGTTCGATTTCATCCTCGTCGACAACGGCTCGACCGATGAGACCGCCACGGTTTTCAAGCGCCACGCGCGCGCCTTTCCCTTTCCGTCGCGCTACCTCTTCGAGCCTGCGCCGGGCGTCGGCAACGCCCTCAACTGCGGCTATCGCGCCAGCAGCGGCGCGATCGTCGCCTTCACCGACGACGATTGCTATCCCGCCGTAGATTTCGCCGATGCCGTCCTCGCCGGCCTCAAAGACCCGACGCTCGGCGTCGTCACGGGACGGATTCTATTGCACGACCCCGATGACGCGCCGCTGACGATCGAAGAGTCGTCGATCCCGCGACGCTATCCCGCCGGCAGCTACGTGCGGCCGGGCCAGTTCACCGGCGCGAATTTATCGTTCCGGCGCGCGGCGCTCGACGGGATCGGCGGCTTCGATCCGCTGTTCGGCCCCGGCAGCTATATCGGCTCGGGCGCCGATTGCGATGCCGCAAGCCGGGTCTGTCTCGCCGGCTGGGACGGACAGTACGATCCGCGCATCATCATCCATCATCATCATGGCCGCCAAGACGCCGGCGTGCTGCGCCGCTTGCGCCGTCGCTACGCCATCGGCTCGGGCGGCTATCACATGAAGCTGTTGGTGGAACTGCGCCGGCCCGGGCATGTCCTGCGCTATCTCTCCGGCCTGCCGCGCAAGCTGCTGCTCAGCCCGTCGACGCTCTATTGGGAAGCGGTCGGCGCGCTGCGCTTTATCCGGCGGCCGCCGCGCAGCGCCGAGGCCGTCATCGGCCATGCGCCGCCTGCGCCGCGCACGCGCAACAACAGGCTCGGCCTGCTCCTGGCGCTCGCTCCGGCGCTCTACGGATTGCGCCACATGGCGCAAAGCGCCATGTCCTTCGCCTGACGAGGACGCGCGATCGGCAACCGGCGAATTAGCCGCGCAGCACGGCGTCGGCCATCGCCTCGCCGCTGTCGAACGCCGCTTCGACGCGCGGGCCGAGGCACCAATCGCCGCAAGCGCCGAGCCGCAGCGCCGCGTCCCACAGGCAAGGCTTGTCCGCCGCGCGTTCGACCAAGGCGTAGCGCCAGCGATGGGCGGTAAGGAAATCGGGCGCGACGCGAGCTCCGGCAATGTCGTGAAAACGCGCCAGCAGGTCTTCCGCCACCGCATCGGCGGCGCGCTCCAGATTGCGCCGCGACCAGGCGGCCGTCGCTTGCAGCACGAAGGCGTCGCGCGCCGGCTCCCGGCCCGGCTTGGCCGAGTCGCGCGCCAGCCATGCGACGACACCGTCCTCCGGACGCAAGCTGTCCGCTTGCAACGGAAACGGCACCGCAAAACCGAGCATGAGCGTCCAGCAGGGCGCATAGCGCGTTGCCGCCAACTCGGCAAAGCCGCCGCCGGCCGACTCGACGAGCGGCAGGATTTGCGGCGACGGCAGGGCCAGCACGACAGAGTCGAACCGACCGTTATCCGGCGTCTCGACCGGGCCGTCCGCCGTCGACAGCGTCCATCCGGCAGCCGCGCGATGCAAACCGGCGATCAACTGCCCGCTGACGACGGTCATGCCGTCAGCCATGGCACGCGCCGGACCGCTCATGCCCGGCAGACCGACGAAGCGGCCATCTTGCCACTCCGCCGCGTGGCCGCTGGCGCGCCAGCTCTCGACCAGCGCGCGAAAGCCGGCGCCCTGGGCGGTGAAATATTGCGCGCCATGGTCGAAGCGCCATTCGCCGGCGCGGCGCGTCGCCATGCGCCCGCCGAGGCCGCGGCTTTTATCGAAGACGGTGCAGTCGCACCCCGCGGCGCGGAGCTTGCGCGCGGCGGCGAGACCGGCGATGCCGGCGCCGACGATGGCGATATGGCGTGTCATGTGAGGAACTCCTACGCGTTTTACGCGCGAGCCTCCAGGATGGACCAGCGAGAGCGAGAGCCAGAGCTTGAGCGCTGTTAAATGCCCAGTTATTGCTACGTGCCGTGCCGAGAAGCAGGCGGCATCCTCCCTCAGTCACATAACGATAATCATGGGAGGCAGCGATGCGCATGTTTGCAGGCCGTAAAATTCTTGTGCTGGGCGCCGCGGCGAGCCTGTTCTTCGCCGTCGGCGGCTTCAGCCTGGGCAAGCCCTACTTCGCAGCACCCGCTTACGGCAAATGCAGCGGCGGCCCTGTGACCGGCATCGGCAACCCAGGCAACAACAAATCCGTCGGCAAGGCGGGCGAACATCCTGGCGGTAAAGGCGGCAGCAAGAGCGTCACCGGCGACCGCGGCGCCAGCCGTTAGGCACAAAAACCCCCGCCGATGACGGCGGGGGTTTTTCATAAGCGCTGGGATAGCAGCGCTACTCTACCGTCCGAACAGCAAGGTGATATTGATCCTGTGGTGCTCGTAGCTTGTGTCGAACATCGGCGACGCCGAGTGATGGAACAAGCGGGAGCGAAACAAAACGGCGCGGTTGGCCTTGTAGGGAATCCGCGTCGTCGCCTCGCCGTGTTCCCTCAAGAAGGCGGCGACCTGGGCGCGATCGGCCGCGTAATCCTTGATTTTCCATTCCTTGGGAGGATCGGCGCGGCACACGCGCAGCCCCCCGGACTCCGGATCGAGATTGGCCTCATCGGGCGTGAGCCAGAAATTGATGCTGTATGCCGCATCGTCCGCATGCGCGTCGATCGCCGACTGCGCCTGCAAGCCCTTGAAGGCCCACGCCTGGGTCAAAGGATGCTCCGCCAGAAGCGGCGCGAACCGAGCGCGGATTTCGTCGACGATCTGCAGCAGCAGCGGGCAGGCCAACCCCTCTTGGAGATATGACGCGACGAAGCCCTCGATATGGCTGAAGTCGTGCCAGATCGTGCTCTCCAGCAAGTAGCGGCGCAGGCTCGCCAATGCGCGCGGCGTCAGCAGATCGTCGAACCAAGCGACGCCGTCTTGCGCGACTTGCGCGACGATACGCTCGGCGTCGGGTCGCGCCGCGACGGCGCCATCGGCGATTTCCGGAGCGTCGGCGGCGAAGATCGCCCTGTTGAAATCGTCGCCCAGCAGCCCCTGTTTGTCAGCCGCGAGCGGCGAAGACGCGTTCGCGAGCGAGGCGGCCACGCTCTCGTAGGCGCGGGCCAAGCTCGGGAAGCGCGGATCGCGCGGACGCTGCGCCGCGAGATGGCGAAATTGCTCTATGTCGTGGCGCAATTTGGCGAGGCTCACCCCGCCCGGCGGCTCGGCCAGGGGCGGCGCGTCGCTGCCGCGGCGAAGCTCATAGGTGCGGGCCCAGTGGTCCATCGCACGGCCCCGATCATGTCGCGCCAGGTAGAGAAAGCCGAGGCGGCGGTGGGCTTCGTAATGGTCGGGCTCGTTCTCCACGACCGCGACGAGGCTCGCAAGCGCCGCGTCGGCCATGCCCAATTCCTGCAGCGCGCCGGCGCGGCTGAGATGCGCCGGGAAATATCCCGGATGCGCAGCGATCACCTCGTCGAACCAGCCGATCGCCGCGCGGCGATCGCCGCGCGAGACCGCGAGCAGCCCCAAATTATGCAGGATCGCCGGATGCGTCGGCGCTTCGACGAGCGCCAGCCGATAGGCGGCCTCCGCCTCTTCGAGGCGGCCCGCTTCATGGTGCCGGATCGCGTCGGCGATCAGGATGTTAAACGGCGGATGCGCCACGCGTAAGCACCTCGGCCTGCGGCCGGCTGCAAGCTGTTGGTTTGAACTGCGCCGAAACCTTGCCGCAACGAAAGGGGGGGGGCGCCGTCGGCGCCCCCATTCTTAGACGCCCTTGGACGCCGCCACCAGCGTGTCGAGTTCCATGTCGTCGTCCTTCACCGCGCCGATCAGTTCCGAGACCTTCTTGATGCCTCGGGCGTCGCACCATTTTTCGAGATCCTCGATGATGGTGACGAGCGCGGTCGGATTGCGGAACGCGGCATAGCCGATGCCCACGGCGCTGGCGCCGGCAAGCATGTATTCGACCACGTCCTCGGCGCAGGTGACGCCGCCGATGCCGATGATCGGAATCTTCACCGCCTTGGCGACTTGATAGACCATGCGCAGCACGATCGGCTTCAGCGCCGGCGAGACCAGGCCGCCGAACTTGTTGCCCAGCGCCGGCCGGAAGTTGTCGGTGCGGATCTTGAGCGACAGGAACGTGTTGGCGATGACCAGGCAGTCCGCGCCCGCCGCTTCGGCGGCCTGCGCGATCGACACCATGTCGCCGGCGTTGGGCGAGAGCTTCACCCAAAGCGGCTTCTTCGTCTTCTCGCGCATCGCTTGGATGCAGTCGCGCGTGTAGCCTTCGTGCATCGCGAAGTTCTGGCCCGTCAGGTTGCGCGTCGGGCAGGAGATGTTCGCCTCGACCACGGCGACGTCGTCCGACTTGCTCAACTCTTCGGCCAGAGCCGCGAAATCCTCGATGTTGTCCGCCGAGCAGCTGACGACCAGAGGCGGCTTGAAGCGCGCGTATTCCGGAACGATATGCTCCATGAAATACTCGATGCCTTTGCCCGGCAGCCCGATCGACTGGATGATGCCAGCCTCGGTCTCGGCCATGCGCGGCGTCGGATTTCCCCAGCGGAATTCGCGGCAGATCGTCTTGGCGACAAGCGCGCCCAAGCGATTCAGGTCGATGACGTCGTTATATTCCCAGGAAAACGAGCCGGACGCCGGCGTCACCGGGTTCTGGAGCGTGAGATCTCCAATCTTGACGGAAAGATCTACCATGCCACGGCCTCCTGCATATTGAACACCGGCCCATCGCGACAGACGCGCTTGAGCACCTTCTCTCCGTCAACCTCGAACGTGCGCATGCAGACGTAACAGGCGCCGATCCCGCAGACCATGATCTGCTCCATGGCGATCTGGCCGGGCACGTTGTGCTCTCGGCCGAGACGCTGCATGAGCTTGAGCAGCCGTTCCGATCCGCAGGTGAAGAAAGCGTCCGCCTTCTTGTCCGCGATCAAACCGAGCAGAATTTTCTCGACGTTGCCGACGTCGCTGCTGTTGTCGGTGTCGACGACGGTGATCACCTTCGCGCCGTAGGCTTCGAAGAGGTCGCGCGACATCACGACATCAGGCGAGCGGGCGCTCAGAATGGCGGTGACGCCGACGCCGTTTTCTTTGGCCAACTGCGACAAGGGGGCCAACGTCGCCAGGCCGACGCCGCGCCCGAGCACGACGATGTTTTTCCACTGCGGATCAAGGGTGAACCCATGTCCGAGAGGCCCGGCGATATTGAAATCGTCGCCGGCGTTCAGCGTCGCGATGCCCCGCGTGCCGCGGCCCTCGACTTTGTAAAGGAACTCCAGCTGACGCGCGTCCCGATTGATTCGGTAGATGCTCATCGGACGGCGCATCCAAACTTCCGAACTGTCGGGAGACGGACACAGCAAATGAAACATCTGGCCGGCATAGGCGCGGAGCGCGGCCTCGTGGACTTCCACGACGAGGCGCTTGTATTCGCCATTGACCGAGTCGTTCGACACGACCTTGCTGATGAACTCGCCAGCAACCCGGTCGGGATAGTTGTCAACCTGGCCGATCCTCAAGGCAGAGTTGGTGTAGTGGTCCGTCTTAGCCTGGGTCATTTGATGAGCCGCGAATGGTTTCATTTGCTCGGATGGGAAACTTGAGCACCGTACCAAAAATAGGTCAATGTGTCAATTTTCGTATTCATCTCTTTATTGGTATTTGCCTGACAAGACCCCTCGCTGACGCTAGAATTTTATAACCGATTGAATTTTGGAGAGTTTTTTTACCAGGAATGCCCTCGCGCCCAGCAAGCGGGCTGCGCGGGGATCCGGCGACAGCGCAATCTCGAATCGGCTGCCCCTCGATTATAAAAGCCTTGGGTCAAGACAGTGCTCGACGCGCCAGCCCGTGGTGATGGACGCCTTATCGACCGGCGCCCGCAGATATCGGCGAACAGGCGCGCCCCCGAACCGGTCTTTCGTGCCTCATCCCCAAGAGACAGGATGGACGGCGATGCGTCAACAAAAAGGGCCGGAGATCGCCCCCGGCCCTTTTGATTCGCGTGAGGCGCGCCGTCACATGAACAGCTTTTCCTTCTCCAACCCCTTGTAGAGATCGGCGACGAATTCGCCGTAGCCGTTGTAGATCTGCGTCGGCACGCGCTCGTCGTTGCCGAGCAGGCGTTCGGTCGCCTGGCTCCAGCGCGGATGCGCCACCGCCGGATTGACGTTGGCCCAGAAGCCGTATTCGGTCGGGCCGCTCTTTTCCCAGAAAGTCGTCGGCCGCTTGTCGGAGAAGGTCACCTTGACGATGCCCTTGATGCCCTTGAAGCCGTATTTCCACGGCGTCACTAGGCGCAGCGGCGCGCCGTTCTGCTTGGGGATCGGCTTGCCGTAGAGGCCGGTGGCGATGAAGGCCATCTCGTTGGTGGCCTCTTCCATCGTCAGGCCCTCGACATAGGGCCAGGGGAACCAGAACTGGCGCAGGCCCGGCGCGTTCTTGGCGTCCTTGAAGGTCTCGAAATGGACGTACTTGGCGCCCGACGCCGGCTTGGCCATCTCGATCATGGCCTTCAGCGGGAAGCCGCTCCACGGCACGGTCATCGCCCAAGCCTCGACGCAGCGCATGCGGGTGACGCGCTCCTCGAGCGGCATCTTGCGCACCAGATCGTCGAACCCGATGGTGAAGGGCTTCTCGATCATGCCGCCGAAGCTGATCGTCCAGGGGCGGATTTGCAGGGCCTGCGCCGCCGCGGCGATCGTCTTCTGCTGGCCGAACTCGTAATAATTGTTGTAGCTCGTCGCGTCCTTCTCGGCAGTGATGGCGCGCTCGGCGCGATAGCGCATGTTCTGCGCCACCGGATAGAGATCGGCGGTCGGGTCGGCGTCCTTGGCGCTCTGCGCGAAGGCGCCGCGCGGCAGCATCAAAGAGCCCGCCGCGAGAATCGGTCCGGCGGCGATGGCCTTCACCAGGCTGCGGCGCTGGCGGAACAGCGTTTCGGACGTCGCCGCCGACTCGGGCAGCTCCCAGCCGCGAGGAATCTTGATCAGCATGGCGCGTCTCCCAATCTTTGCATCCGGCCGTTACATCCGGGCGTTGCGTCCGGCCCAGTCTAAGCGATCCGGGCGCGAGCGGTCCCCCATTGGTTCGCAAGCCGGTCGGCAAAGGTTGCGCGGGAACCGTCACAGTTGCGTGAAATAACCGCCAAAACGCGAAACGCCCCGGCCGAAGGTCGGGGCGTCGCGATCCGTCGAACAGGACGGAGCCTTATTTTTCCAGCATCGAGCGCAGCATCCAAGCGTTCTTCTCATGGAGCTGCATGCGCTGGGTGAGCAGATCGGCGGTCGGCTCGTCGCCGACCTTGTCGACCAGCGGGAACAGCGCGCGGGCCGTGCGCACCACGGCCTCCTGGCCTTCGGCGAGATCCTTGATCATCGCGTTGGCGTTGGGGACCGTCTTGGCCTCCTTGATGACGCTGAGTTTGGAATAGGCGGCATAAGAACCCGGCGCGAACTCGCCCAGCGCCCGGATGCGCTCGGCGATCAGATCGACCGCCAGCGCCAGCTCGGTGTACTGCCCCTCGAACATGAGATGCAGCGTGTTGAACATCGGGCCGGTGACGTTCCAGTGGTAGTTATGCGTCTTGAGATAGAGCGTGTAGGTGTCGGCGAGCATATGCGACAGCCCGTCGGCGATTTTCTTGCGGTCCTTGTCGGCGATTCCGATGTTCATGCGATCCTCCTGAAAACGAAAAAAGCGGGAATGCGGTGAAGGCGGCACACGGCTCGGGCTGCGCATCGCGCGCCAAGCCATATAAAATGACAGCCTCATCATTACTAGAGATGGGCTGTAACTCAATCTCTCCAAGCGCTTTTTTGAATAATTCTAAAATAACTATCGGCGACGAAAAAGGCCGCGTCCGGAGGATAGCGGCCTGATTCTGCGGGCTTTTGCCGACTACTCGTCGAGCGGGAAGAACTCGTCCTTGCCGACGCCGCATTCCGGGCATTCCCAGTCCTCGGGAATGTCCTCGAACGCCGTGCCGGGCGCGACGCCGCGCTCGGGATCGCCCTTGGCCGGGTCGTAGATGTAGTCGCAGTCGCCGCACATGTACTTCTTCATGGCTCTCTCCTGATAGGCAATCGAACAAACGGCGGGACAGAACGCAAATACAGCGGCGCCCGAATGGATGGCGGCGAACCTACACGAGGCCCCTGCCCTTGGCTAGCCGGCGCAGCGGCGATTTTAGGGACATCGCCCAAGCCTAAAAAAGCGCTCAATGAGAACAGCTTAGGGCGCTGGCCGGGCGTCCTCGGCGCGGCGGACGGCCCAGCCCAAGGGGGCCGATCGCGCGCGATTCGCAACGGAACGGTTGATGGCGCAAAATATCCACCTATGATTGTCCATCATTAATAAGCCAATCGCGCCCCGCGTTTCGACGATCGACACGCACTCTCTGCGCCTTTGGCAGGCGTCGCGGCAAACGCGGCAGCCCACGACTGCCGGCCTATAAAAAGCGTTCACAGGGAGTCACTCATGGACCGTCTACGGGCGATGGAGACCTTCACGCGTGTCGTGCGCGCCGGCAGCTTTTCCGCCGCCGCCGGCCAGCTCGGCGTATCGCGCACGATCGTCAGCAAGCATGTCTCGCAACTCGAGAACCTGCTCGGCGTCCGCCTGCTCAACCGCACGACGCGGCGCGTCAGCCTGACCGAGAGCGGCACCGCCTATTACGAATTCTGCGCCCGCATCATCAACGACGTCGAAGAAGCCGAACTGTCGGTCACCAAGCTGCACAAAGAGCCGCGCGGCGCGCTCAAAGTGCTGGCGCCCAAAACCTTCGGCGTTTTGCATGTCACGCCGATCGTCAACGCCTTCTCGAAGCGCTATCCCGACATCCGCATCACCCTGATCCTCAGCGACAATTTCGTCGACCTGATCGACAACGGCTTCGACCTCGCGATCAAGCTCGGCGACCTCGGCGATTCGAGCCTAGTGGCGCGCCGGCTCGGCACCACGCGCTTGGTGCCTTGCGCCTCGCCCGCCTATCTCGCCGAGCACGGCACGCCGCAAACGCCGGCCGAGCTGGAAAAACACAACTGCATCATCCATGTGAACCAGACGCGCGACGGCATCTGGCGCTTTCGCGGCCCGAGCGGCGATCATAGCGTGAAGATCAGCGGCGGCCCGATGGGCAACAGCGTGCTGTTCCTGCGCCGCGCTGCGGCGGAAGGACTCGGCATCGCGCTCCTGCCCGAGATCGACGTGCTCGACGAATTGGCCGCCGGCCGTCTCGTCACGCTGCTCGACGAATATGCCACGGCAGAATATCCGATCCATGCGGTCTATCCGCACAATCGCCATCTGGCCGCCAAGGTCCGCACCTTCGTCGACAGCCTGGTCGAAGGCTTCAAGGGCGCCACTTGGGACCCGGCGGCCTCCGCCGCATCCCTCACGCCCGCCGCAGCCATCCTCGGCGGTCCGCGCGTCTCGATCCCCGGCCTGACGCGCCAAGCCGAGCCGCTCACCGCCAAAACCGGCCCGCGCAAACGCGCCGTGCGCGCCTGACGCTCCTCTGAGGAGCGGACGAACCTCGTAGGGCCGGCGGGTCAAGCTCGCCGGCCCTTTCGATTCGCTGCTAGACTGCCGTTACAAGGCTCATAAGAGCCGTCACGGCAGGGGAGGCCGTCCATGACCTACAGAACATCACGACGCTCGCATTGCGTCTTCGCGCTGCTCGCCTTCTTGGCGGCGATCCTCGGCGTCGTTACGCCGGCATCGGCGCAGGACAAGATGGAGCTGCGCACCGTCACCGACGGCGTCTACATGATGCAGAACGACCGCGGCTCGAGCAACGCGACCTTCGTCATCACCGACGAAGGCGTCGTCGTGCTCGACGCCGATCTGCGCACCGCCGACCAAGTGCTCGCGCAGATCCGCAAGATGACCGACAAGAAGGTGAAATATCTCATCACCTCCCACTCGGCCGGCGACCATGCCTCGGGCGCGTGGGCTTACCGCGAAGACAAGCCGATCTTCATCGCCACGAAAACCCAGATGCGCGACCTCTATATGCAAGAGGGCAAGGAGTTCGCCGAGCGCCAGAAGACCGACGAGGTTTACAAGGCTAGCCAACTGACGCGTCCCGACATCGGCTTCGAAGGCGGCATGACTCTGCAATTCGGCGGCCTCAGCTTCATCCTCACCGAGGAAGGCGTCGGCCACAGCACCAGCGACGTCACCGTCTTCATTCCGCAAAAGCGCGTCATGCTGATGGGCGATCTGCTCGACACGGAAATCCACCCCGGCCAGGGCGAATCGGCCGGCGTGTTCTATTCCAACGTGAAAGGTTGGATGCGCAGCCTCGACAACATCATCGCCCGCGACCTGCCGGTCGACACTTACGTGCCGGGCCACGGGCCCGTGCATATCGGCCGCGGCGTCGCCGATCTGCAGGAGCAGAAGCGCTATTTCGTCGTCATGCGCGACGAGGTGTCGAAGATGATGAAAGCGGGCAAAAGCCTGGCGCAAATCGAGAAGGAGATCGAGGTGCCGAAGGAGTTCGCCCACTACCAGCGCAAGCCGCGCCTCGTCTCCTTCGTCAAGCTGTTCTACTACCAGACCATCGAACAAGGCTACTGAGGCGTTCTAAATCTCCCTCCCCCCCTGCGGGGGAGGGCCGGGGTGGGGGGAGCCGGCGCATGATTTACGGCTCCTCCCCCGCCCGGCGCTAACGCGCCGACCTGCCCCTCAAGGGGGAGGTTAAGTCGTTCTCTACTTCAACGACTCGCAGAAGCGGACGATGCGGCCGCAGGCGTCCTTCAAGGACTCCATCGACGCCGCGTAGGAGATTCGGAAGTGCGGCGAGAGACCGAAGGCCTCGCCCTGCACCACCGCGATGCCTTCCGCCGCCAGCAGTTCGGTGGCGAAGATGGTGTCGCTCTCGATGACCTTGCCGCCCGGCGTCTTTTTGCCGATGGCGCCGGCGCAAGACGGATAGACGTAGAACGCGCCTTCCGGCGTCGGGCATTGCAGGCCCTTCGCTTGGTTCAGCAGTTGCACCACCGCGTTGCGGCGCTCTTTGAACGATTCGCGCCAGTCCTTCAAGAACGCCTGCGGCCCGTTGAGCGCCACGACCGAGGCCGCCTGGCTGATCGACGACGGATTCGAGGTGCTCTGCGACTGGATGGTGCCCATCGCCTTGATCAAATCGGCGGGGCCGCCGGCATAGCCGATGCGCCAGCCGGTCATCGAATAGGCCTTCGAGACGCCGTTCATCGTCAGCGTGCGGTCGTAGAGCTTGGGCTCGACCTGGGCGATGGTGGCGAACGCGAAGCCGTCATAGACGAGATGCTCGTAGATGTCGTCGGACAGCACGAAGACCTGCGGATGGCGCAGCAGCACGTCGGCCAGCGCCTTCAGCTCGGCCTTGGTGTAGGCAGCGCCCGTCGGGTTCGACGGCGAATTGAGGATGAGCCACTTGGTCTTCGGCGTGATCGCCGCTTCCAGCTCCTCGGGGCGCATCTTGAAGCCCTGGTTCTGCGCGCAACGCACGAACACCGGCGTCGCGTCCATCAAGAGCACGATGTCCGGGTAGGACACCCAGTAGGGCGCCGGGATGATGACCTCGTCGCCGGCGTTCAGCGTCGCGGCCATCGCGTTGTAGATGATGTGCTTGCCGCCGGCGGCGATGGTGATCTGGTTCGGCGCGTAGGTCAGGCCGTTCTCGCGCGCGAACTTGGCGGCGACCGCCTTCTTCAGCACAGGCGTGCCGTCAGCCGCCGTGTATTTCGTCTCGCCGCGGTTGATCGCCGCGATGGCTTCCGCCTTGATGTGGTCCGGCGTGTCGAAGTCGGGCTCGCCGGCCGACAGGCCGATGACGTCGCGGCCAGCCGCTTTCATTTCGGCGGCGAGCGCGGTGATCGCCATGGTCGGCGACGGTTTGATCTGGCTGAGGCGGCGGGCAAGGATGCTCTTGGCGGTGACGGCGGACGACATGGGTGCCTATGCGGACTGAAGGGGGGGGAAACCGCCCGAACGGGGCGACGCGGGAGGGCGAAAGCTAACGCCGCCCCCGCCCCTTCGCAACCGCGCCGGTTGCCAAATCGGCAAGTTTTCCAACGCTGATCTATCCGATTGAATCGGCAGCCTCTTCGGCAGTTGAAACAGCACCCCCACCCCGGCCCTCCCCCATCGAGGGGGAGGGGGAAGGCTAGGGCTCGGCTGCAGCTTCCCTCCCCCCTTGCGGGGGAGGGTTAGGGTGGGGGGCTCGCGACAGATTTAGTCCAAATCGAACACAAGCACCTCGGCCCGCTCCTCGCCGACGCCCGCCAGGGTCAGTTCCGGCACGCCCTCGATGGCGAGGCCGTCGCCCGGCGACAGCGTCTGGCCGTTGACCGTCACCTGTCCGCCGCGCGCGACATGGATCCAGCCGTTGCCGGTGGCGAGCTTGTGAGTCACCGTCTCGCCCGTCTTCAGCTTGGCGGCATGGATCGCCGCGTTGGCGTGGATCGTCACCGAGCCGTCGCGGCCGTCCGGCGTGGCGACCGGGACCAGCCTGCCGTCCGCCGACTGCAACGCCTTCTGCTCATAGCTCGGCGCGATGCCGTCCTTGGCCGGCTCGATCCAGATCTGCAGCAAATGCACGCCCTCGTCGCGCGACGGATTGAACTCGCTGTGGCGGATGCCGGTGCCGGCGGACATGCGCTGGGCGTCGCCCGGGCGGATCACCGAGCCGGTACCGATGCTGTCCTTGTGCTCCAGCGAGCCGTCGAGGATGTAGGTGACGATCTCCATGTTGGCGTGGCCGTGCATCGGAAAGCCCGAGGCGGGCGCCACCACGTCGTCGTTGATCACCCGCAGGTTGCGGAACCCCATGCGGTTCGGATCGTAGTGATGGCCGAACGAAAAGCTGTGCTTGCTGTTGAGCCAGGCGATCTTGGTCGGGAACCGCTCGTCGGCGGGAAAGAGCTGCATCATGATCTCATCCTCCTCGGCCGGGCCGCTCGGACCTCAGCCATTCGTTCAATGTTGAACCGTTGAGGGCTAGATAATCGTTTAACGTTAAACTTTCAAGAGGTCAGCCAGCCGGCGACTGCGGCGCGCAGCGGATTGGCCGGATCGCTCAACAATTTCAAAACGATGCCGAGCGAGATCACGACCAGCAGCGGGCGGATCAGCTTGGGGCCGAAACGCATGGCGGCGTGCGAGCCGAGGCGGCCGCCGATCACCTGGCCGACCGCCATGGCCGCGCCCAAGATCCACAGTACATGGCCGCCGATCGCCAGCACGATCACCGACACGAAATTGCTCGTGAAGTTCAGCACCTTGGTATGCGCCGTGGCGCGCGTCAGGCCCATGCCGAGCAGGGTCACCAAGCTGAGCGCGAAGAACGAGCCGGTGCCGGGGCCGAAAAAGCCGTCATAGAAGCCGATGCAGCCGGCGACCGGCGTGTAAGCCAGCAGGCTGAGGCGCTGGCGCGAATCCTCGTCGCTCGCCGTCGGCCCGAACAGGAAATAGAGCGCGACGGCGGTCAGCAGCACCGGCAGCGCGAGGAGCAGCCAATAGCTGTCGATCAGCGTCACCGTCATGGCGCCGAGCACGGCGCCGACCAGCGTCGCGGCGATCGGCCAGCGCAGCAGCTTGAAATCGATGTGCCCGGCGCGCCAGAAGCTCCAGGTCGCCGAGGCCGTGCCGAAACTGCCTTGGATCTTGTTGGTGGCGAGCGCCGCCACCGGCGGCACCCCGGCGGCAAGCAGCGCCGGCAAGACGATCAGGCCGCCGCCGCCGGCGATGGCGTCGATGAAGCCGGCCAGCACAGCGACCAGCGCGAGCAGCGCGATGACGTCGTAAGACAGGTCCATCAGGCGTCCGCCTGGGCGAGGCCGAGCTTCTTGGCGAGTTTGCCGAGCGTCTCCTGCTCGGTTGGCGTGAGGCTGGCGAAGGCGGCGGCCACGTTGGCGGCATGGCGCGGAAACAGGTTCCGAATCAGCTTGCGCCCTGACACGGTGAGTTGCACCACCAGCAGGCGCTTATCCTCGGGGTCCCGCTTGCGCGTCACCAAGCCGCGCTTTTCCAGGTTGCCGACGACCATGGTGAGATTGCCATCCGACTTGAGCAGCTTCGCCGCCAAATCCTTCTGGCACAGCGGGCCGAGATGCAGCAGCGCCTCGAGCACGCCGAACTGGCTGGTGCTCAGGTTGGCCTCGGCGAACAGCGCGTCGAGCCGGCCGTTCACCGCATTGGCGGCGCGCGTCAGCTTGACCAGGGCGTCGAACGCCCGCACTTCTTCGGGCGCGCCTTGATAATGGGTCGGCATCGCGCCTCTCCCCGGAATATTCTTCAATATTGAACTATTTAGGCCAAATCCCTTGCCGGTCAAGGCGCGGCGCTTGGGTCTAGCCTTTTTCCCTCGGCTTCCTATCTAATGGAGGCCCTCCCTGCCATAGCGCGAGTCCTGATGAGCCCGACGCCCGACCTGTCGCCCATACTGATGAATCCGGCCAAGGACGCGCCAAAGAAAAAGGGCGCGCCGTTCCGCGTCGTCTCCGATTACAAGCCGGCCGGCGACCAGCCCGCCGCCATCGCGGAACTCACCAACGGCCTCGTCGCCGGCGAGCGCGACCAGGTGCTGCTCGGCGTCACCGGCTCGGGCAAGACCTTCACCATGGCCCATGTCATCGAGCGCACGCAGCGCCCGACCGTGGTGCTGGCGCCCAACAAGACGCTGGCGGCGCAGCTTTACGCCGAGATGAAAAGCTTTTTCCCCGACAACGCCGTCGAATATTTCGTTTCCTATTACGATTATTATCAGCCGGAAGCCTATGTCGCGCGCACCGACACCTATATCGAGAAGGATGCCTCGATCAACGAAGAGATCGACCGCATGCGCCACTCGGCGACGCGCGCGCTGCTCGAGCGCGAGGACGTCATCATCGTCGCCTCGGTGTCCTGCATCTACGGCATCGGCTCGGTCGAAACCTATTCGGCCATGCTGGTGCCGCTGAAGGTCGGCGACAGCATCGAACGCTCGGACCTGTTGCGCAAATTCGTCGACCTGCAATATCGCCGCAACGACATGGCCTTCGCGCGCGGCGACTTCCGCGTGCGCGGCGATTCGATCGAGCTGTTTCCGGCCCACTACGAGGACCGCGCCTGGCGCATCGGCATGTTCGGCGACGAGATCGAGAGCATCGTCGAATTCGATCCGCTGACCGGCGAGAAGGGCGCCGCGCTCGACGACATCACGATCTATCCCAACAGCCACTATGTGACGCCGCGCCCGACGCTGCAGCAGGCGATCAAAGGCATCAAGGCCGAGTTGAAGCCGCGCCTGGAGGAATTGCGCCGCGAGAACAAGCTGATCGAGGCGCAGCGCTTGGAAGAGCGCGTCACCTTCGACATGGAAATGATGGAGACGACCGGCCATTGCGCCGGCATCGAAAACTATTCGCGCTATCTGACCGGCCGTCCCGCCGGCGCGCCGCCGCCGACGCTGTTCGAATATATCCCGAAGAACGCACTGCTGATCGTCGACGAGAGCCATGTCACCGTGCCGCAGATCGGCGGCATGTACAAAGGCGACTATGCGCGCAAGAAGACGCTGGCCGACTTCGGCTTCCGCCTGCCGTCCTGCATCGACAACCGCCCGCTCAAGTTCGAGGAATGGGAGCAGATGCGCCCCGATTCGGTGTTCGTCTCGGCGACGCCCGGCAAATGGGAGATGGAGCGCACCGGCGGCGTCTTCACCGAGCAGGTCATCCGCCCGACCGGCTTGATCGATCCGGTCTGCATCGTGCGGCCCGTCGAGCATCAGGTCGACGATCTGCTCGCCGAATGCCGCGAGGCCGCCGCCAAGGGCCAACGCGTGCTGGTCACCACGCTGACCAAGCGCATGTCGGAAGACCTCACCGAATATATGGCCGAGGCCGGCCTGCGCGTGCGCTATCTGCATAGCGACATCGAGACGCTGGAGCGCATCGAAATCATCCGCGACCTGCGGCTCGGCGCCTACGACGTGCTGATCGGCATCAACTTGCTGCGCGAAGGCCTCGACATCCCCGAATGTGCGCTGGTCGCCATTTTGGATGCCGACAAGGAAGGCTTCCTGCGCTCGAAAACCTCGCTGGTGCAGACCATCGGTCGCGCCGCGCGCAATATCGATGGCCGCGTGCTGCTCTATGCCGACGTGATGACCGAATCGCTGACCTACGCCATCGAGGAAACCAACCGCCGCCGCGCCAAACAGGCGGCCTATAACGAGGCTAATGGCATCACGCCGGAAAGCGTGCGCAAGACCATCGGCGACGCCATGAGCTCGGTTTACGAAAAGGATTACGTCACCGTCGACACCGGCGACGACGAAGTGACGCATCTCACCGGCCAGAACCTGCGCGCCCACCTCGACGATATCGAGAAGCGCATGCATCAGGCTGCCGCCGATCTCGAATTCGAGACCGCCGCCCGCCTGCGCGACGAACTGCGCCGCCTGGAAGCCGCCGAGCTCGGCCTCGCCGTCGCCCCCGAAGAGCGCCGCGTCTCGCCCGGCCAGGCCGGCGTGACGCGCGGCCTGGCGCGCAGCTTCAAGGAGACGCCGAAAGGCTACGGCGCGCCGACCCGCGCCACCAAAACCGGCAAGAAAACCGGCCGCCCGACGGCGAAACGCAAGGGGCCATAGAATCGTATATACGATTTAGTATTCGCAAAAACTTCAAATCGTATATACACACGGCATGAAGATCATATTCGATCCGGCCAAGGATCGCGCCAACGTCGCCAAACACGGCGTCTCATTGGCTCGCGCCGCCGATATGGATATGACCGCCGTGCTCGAAGGTGCCTGCAGAAACTATGGGGAGCGCCGCTACCGCGCTTTTGGCTTCATCGACGGCGTCGCCCATTGCCTCGCTTTCACGGTGCGGGCCGACGACATTCGCGCGATTAGCCTGCGCCGCGCCCATGCCAAGGAGATCAAACGCCATGCCCCGTAAAGCGCCAGCACGCCCCAGCAAAGCCCGCGCCGTCGATCGCGATAACCCCGAGTGGACGGCCGCCGATTTCAAACGCGCCAAAGCACCGCAGGATGTCCTGCCGAAGGCCGTGTTGGCCGCCTTCAAGAAAACCCGTGGCGCGCAGAAAGCGCCGACCAAGATGCCGGTGTCGATTCGTCTCAGCCGCGAGGTTGTCGCCCATTTCAAGGCCGATGGTCCCGGCTGGCAGGCGCGCATCGACGCCGCGCTGCGTAAAGTCGCGGGAATCCGGCATTAAAAGGGCGACATTCCGCCGACTTGCCTCCGCCCCCACCTTCCGCCATTGTCCGCGCCCATGACCTTGCCGCCGCTCCCTGTTCCGGCCATTCCGAAGGCCGCTCTCGTCACCGGCGCCGCCGCGCGCATCGGGCGGGCCACGGCGCTTGCCCTGGCGGCGGACGGCTATGCGGTGGCAGTGCATTACAACAAGTCGGCCGCACCCGCCGAGGCCGTGGCCGACGAAATCCGCAAGGCCGGCGGCACAGCGATCACGCTGCAGGGCGATCTCTCGGTCGAGGCGCAAGTCGCGACACTGGTGGCTGCGGCGGCCAAGGCGCTCGGCCCGCTCGGCCTGCTGGTCAACAACGCCTCGATCTTCGAGCGCGACGAAGCCCTGACGGCGACTCGCCAGGGCTGGGACGACCATATGGAGACCAATCTCCGGGCGCCGTTCAAGCTGTCGCAGGATTTTGCAGCGCAATTGCCGGCCGGCGCGGACGGCGTGATCGTCAATCTGCTCGACGAGCGCGTGCTGAACCTGACGCCGCATTTCACCACCTACACGCTGAGCAAGGCCGGCCTGTGGACGCTGACGCAGACCCTGGCCCAGGCGCTCGCGCCGCGCATCCGCGTCGTCGGCATCGGCCCCGGCCCGGTGCTGCCGAGCCCGCACCAGACCGACGAACAATTCGTCGAGCAATATCGCGCCATGCCGTTGCAGCGGCCGTCCTCGCCGGACGAGATCGCCAACGCCGTGCGCTTCATCCTGGCGACGCCGTCGATGACCGGCCAAATCCTGTTGCTCGACGGCGGCCAGCATCTCGGCTGGAGCCAGCCCTCTGGTGAACCCGCGCACTGAGTGCGCCCCGCGGCGAAGGCCGCACGAACGAGGCGGGGAACCCGCGCGCTAATCGGTTTTTGCGGCGAAGGCCGCTTGAGGAGTTTCGTCCCATGGCGAACGATCCGAAGTTTCAAGCGATCCCGGGCGGCTTGTCCCAGGGCGGCACCAGCCCGGCCAAGGCCCCGACCGCCTATGCGCCCGGCGTCTCGCTGTCCGGCCTGCGCCGCGTGTTCCTGCGCGACATGGTGCTGGCCTGCAGCATCGGCATCTATCGCCATGAGAAGGATGCGCCGCAGCGCGTGCGCATCAATCTCGACCTCGCCGTGCGCGAAAACGACCAGCCGCTGCAAGACGATGTCGCCAATATCGTCGATTACGCCGCCATGGCCGACGGCGTGCGCGCCATCGTCGGCGACGGCCATGTCAATCTGGTGGAGACCCTGGCGGAACGCATCGCCGCCTTCTGCCTGAACGACCCGCGCGTCGCCTCGGCCCAGGTCCGCGTCGAGAAGCTCGACGTCTTCGCCGACGCTGCCGCCGCCGGCGTCGAAATCGTCCGCCATCGCAGCCCTTGAGTCGCGTTTCGAAAGCGCACTAACAGGCCGGAAACGGCGGAAATCCGCCATTCCAGCCGGGCCGCAGGCAGCGAGTTTTGCACAGGGAGGCGAAAAAGCCGTCAAGTGCCAGTTCCGCTGCTCCGCAAAATAACTTTGACGGGCTGAATCAATATTGACTTTGAATTTTTACATGAATTTCAGGCATTTGTCGGATTTGCCCAGTTTTTATGCAAGGGCGTCGAGCCTCAGGAGTCTGTAGCGCGAAGCCCTGCCGAAGCCCGTCTCTCCACAATGTTGTCCACAGATTTCGTGGATAGTTTTCAGTCGCGTGACAGTCAGACATAAACGTAAATAATTTCGGCCGCACGGCTCATACGTCACATCAACTGACGGGGTCAAATCCAGGCGTAGCCCCGCTTCGGCTCTACTGCCGAGCAACAGAAGAGGCGCTTGATGTTTTGCCGCCTTATGCCGAAATAGATAACAGATGTCGTCCATACCGCCGCGCGATCCTAGAGCGACCGATCTGCCTCCGCCCGAAGCGGAGCGCGAGGACGCGCGACCTGCGGTACAACTATCCCGAAAAGGCATGGCGGAAGCGCCGCAGCCGTTCATCGACGACGATCTCGCCAGCGCCGCGCAAGAAAATGGCGCAAAAGAAATTGGCGTTTCGGTCATCAAAAAATTTCTCAAGACGCTCGACGGCTCGCCCGGCGTCTATCGCATGATGAATGCCGCCGGCGATGTGCTCTATGTCGGCAAGGCGAAGCACCTGAAGCGGCGCGTGACGAACTACACGCAGCCCGACCGCCTGAGCATCCGCATCGCCCGCGTCGTCGCCGCCACCGCCAGCATGGAGGTGGTGACGACCCACACCGAGGCCGAAGCGCTGCTGCTCGAGAGCAACCTGATCAAGAAGCTCAAGCCGCGCTACAACGTGCTGCTGCGCGACGACAAGTCGTTCCCCTACATCATGATCACCGGCCAGACGGAATGGCCGCGCATCACCAAATATCGCGGCGCGCAGACCCAGCCCGGCGAATATTTCGGCCCCTTCGCCTCGGGTCTCGCGGTCAATCAGACCTTGGCCGCGCTGGAACGCGCCTTCCCGCTGCGTTCCTGCTCCGACAGCGTGTTCGCCAGCCGCACGCGGCCCTGCCTGCAGTTCCAGATCAAGCGCTGCAGCGCGCCCTGCGTCGAACGCATCGCCAAGCCGGCCTATGACGCCATGGTCGACGAGGCGCGCCAATTCCTCTCGGGCCGCAGCCAGGACATCCAGCGCGCGCTCTCGGCGCAGATGACGGCGGCGAGCGACAGCCTCGATTACGAGGGCGCCGCCGTGCTGCGCGACCGCATCCGGGCCCTGACGCAAATCCAGTCGCGCCAGGACATCAACGTGCAGGGCCTCGGCGAGGCCGATGTGCTGGCCGTCCATCTCGACGGCGGGCAATGCTGCATCCAGGTGTTCTTCTTCCGCGCCGGCCAGAACCTCGGCAACCGCAGCTATTTCCCGAGCCAGACGGCCAACCTGACGGCGTCCGACATTCTCGAAGCCTTCATGGGCCAGTTCTACGCCAACCATCCGCCGCCGAAACTGGTGCTGACCAGCCATGAGCTGCCCAACGGCGGGCTGATGGCCGAGGCCCTGTCGATGCGCGCCAACCGCCGCGTGGCGCTCGGCGCGCCGAGCCGCGGCAGCAAGCGCAAGCTGATCGAGCATGCCCTGGCCAACGCGGCGCAGGCCTTGGCGCGGCGCATGGCGGAAAGCGCCACCCAGCGCAAATTGCTCGAAGGCGTCGCCGACGTCTTCGGCCTCGACGGCACGCCCGAGCGCATCGAGGTTTACGACAACAGCCATATCTCCGGCACCAACGCGATCGGCGCGGTGATCGTCGCCGGGCCCGAGGGGCTGATGAAGAACGCCTGGCGCAAGTTCAACATCCGTACCGTCGCGCCGACCGGCCATAGCGAGAACAGCCAGGGTGGCGACGATTACGCCATGATGCGCGAGGTGCTGACGCGGCGCTTCGCCCGCGCCCTGAAAGAAGACCCCGAGCGGACCAAGGGCCAGTGGCCCGACCTGGTGCTGATCGACGGCGGCGCCGGCCAGCTCAAGATCGCCTGCGAGGTCTTCGCCGATCTCGGCGTCACCGATGTCGGCCTCGCCGGAGTCGCCAAAGGCCCCGACCGCAACGCCGGGCGCGAGCGCTTCTTCATGCCGGGCCGCGAACCCTTCAGCCTGGAGCCGAACGACCCGGTGCTGTACTTCCTGCAGCGCCTGCGCGACGAGGCGCACCGCTTCGCCATCGGCGGCCATCGCGCCAAACGCTCGGCCGCCATCGGCCGCTCGCAGCTCGACGAAGTGGCCGGCATCGGCGCGACGCGCAAACGCGCCCTGCTGCATCATTTCGGCTCGGCCCGCGCCGTCGCCGAAGCCGGCCTCGGCGACCTCGAAGCCGTCCGCGGCATCTCGCGCGCCGTGGCGAAGAAGATTTACGATCATTTCCATGGCGGGAAGTGAGAAAGCACTGCTCCAATTTTCCCGTTTGTCATGCCCGGGCTTGGGTCCGACAGAATGTCGGCCTCCGGCCGATCCGGCACCCACGCCCTTTTCGTGGCCGCAGCGTAAGGCGTGGATGCCCGCACCAACTGCGGGCATGACGCAAAATGAATAGTGACGCTTCCGTGACTGCGGCGATTTGGTGCGCTTTGCCTGTGGCCGTTCCACCGGCGGCTGGTTAAAATGGCCCTCATGTTCAAGCTCCCGAACCTGCTGACCTTTTCGCGCATCGGCGTCATCCCGCTGCTCGTCGCCGCCTTCTATCTGGACGACCCGATGGGCAATATCGTCGCCTGCGCGCTGTTCGCGCTGGCCGCCGTCACCGATTATCTCGACGGCTATCTGGCGCGCGCCTGGAGCCAGCAATCGAACCTCGGGCGCTTCCTCGATCCGGTCGCCGACAAGCTGATGGTCGCCGCCGCGATTTTGATGATGGTCGCCTTCGGCATGATCTCGGGCTGGTCGATCCTCGCCGCCCTGGTCATCCTGTGCCGCGAGATTCTCGTCTCGGGCCTGCGCGAATTCCTCGCCGAGCTGCGCGTCGGCCTGCCGGTGAGCAAGCTGGCCAAATGGAAGACGACGATCCAGATGATCGCCATCACGCTGCTGCTGCTCGGCGACGCCGGCCCCGATTGGCTGCCGGTCGTGGCGCTCGGCGATATCGCGCTGTGGATCGCCGCAGTGCTGACGCTGATCACCGGCTACGACTATCTGCGCGCCGGCCTGCGCCACATGCGCGAAGACGGCTCCCCCGGCCCGGCCGAGTAATCGGCCAATGAAATTGCTCTATTTCGCCTGGCTGCGCCAAAAGATCGGCAGCGCCGAAGAGACTCTGACGCCGCCCGCCGACGTCGCGACGGTCGGCGCGCTGCTCGCCTGGCTGCAAACGCGCGGCCCCGGCTATGCCGAAGCCCTGAAGGATTTGTCGGTGGTGCGCGTCGCCGTGAACCAGGAGTTCGCGCAACGCGGCGATCCGGTCAAAGCCGACGACGAAGTGGCGCTGTTTCCCCCCGTGACGGGAGGCTGACCATGATCCGCGTGCAGCGCGAGGATTTCGACATCGGCGCCGAGTTGGACGCGCTGACCAAAGGCCGCAGCGACATTGGCGGGCTGGCCATGTTCGCCGGCCTGGTGCGCGACTTCGTCGGCAAGGACAAAGCCGCCGGCGCCGAAGTCTCGGCCATGACGCTGGAGCATTATCCCGGCATGACCGAGAAGCGCCTCGCCGAGATCGAGGCCGAAGCCAACAAGCGCTGGCCGCTCGAAGCCTCTCTCATCATCCATCGCTATGGCAAGCTGACGGCGGGCGAGCGCATCGTGCTCGTCGCCTGCGCCAGCGCCCACCGCGAAGACGCCTTCGCCGCCTGCCAATTCCTCATGGACTGGCTCAAGACCTCCGCGCCCTTCTGGAAACAGGAAGACACGGCGGAGGGCCCGCGCTGGGTCGAGGCCGACGCCAAGGATGACGCGTTGGCGGCGCGGTGGAAGAGGCCATAGCTCTCTGCATTTCCGTCATGCCCGCACTTGGTGCGGGTATCCACGCCTTACGATGTATTCACAAAAAAGGCGTGGATGCCGTCGGCCATTAGGCCGACCTATGGTCGGACGCCGAGCCCGGGCATGACGATTGGAGAAACTCAAGTGGCCGTCATGAAAAAGGGCGCTCGAACGAGCGCCCTTTTCGATTCAGCTATAAGGCGAAGGCTACGCCGAGACCGCCGCCTTGCCGTTCACCAGATTGTCGTAGTCCTGCATCAGCGCCCGCGTCACGGGGCCGACGGTGAACTTATATTCATCGACTTCGGAAACCGGCGTCACTTCGGCGGCGGTGCCGGTGAGGAACATCTCCTGCGACTTGGCGAGCTCGTCCGGCATGATGGCGCGCTCGATCACCTTGATACCGCGCTTCTTGGCGAGCTCGATCACCGTCTGGCGCGTGATGCCGTTGAGGAAGCAGTCCGGCGTCGGCGTGTGGATCTCGCCGTTCTGCACCAGGAAGATGTTGGCGCCGGTCGATTCGGCGAGCTGGCCGCGATAGTCGAGCATCAGCGCGTCGTCGTAGCCCTTGGCCTCGGCGGCGTGCTTCGACAGGGTGCAGATCATGTAGAGGCCGGACGCCTTGGCGTGGACCGGCTCGGTCTCGGGCGACGGGCGCTTGTAGATGGCGCGCGTCAGGCGCAGGCCGCGCATGCGCGCTTCCGGCGTGAAGTAGGACGGCCATTCCCACACGGCGATCGAGACATGGATCTTGGTGGCCTGGGCCGACACCGCCATCATCTCGGTGCCGCGCCAGGCGACCGGGCGGACATAGGCGTTGGCGAAGCCCGAGACCTTCACCATCTCCTCGCTCGCCTTATCGATCTCCTCGACGCTGTAGGGGATGGTCATGCCGAGAGTCTCGGCCGACTTGAACAGGCGCAGGGTATGCTCGTGCAGTTTGAAGATTTTGCCCGAGTAGGCGCGCTCGCCCTCGAAGACGACGCTGGCGTAATGCAAGCCGTGGCTCAGGACGTGGATATTGGCGTCGCGCCAATTCACCTGTTTGCCGTCGAACCAGATCAGGCCGTCGCGATCGTCGAAAGGTGCCGCCATGATAATTTTCTTTCGCAGGAGTCGGGGGATGTGCAAGCCTATTGCGCCAACTAGCATCCTCAGGCATATAAGTCAACATGGCTGACATAAAATCCGGCGTAAACCCGCTCTTCCTGCGCGAAGAAGAACTCCGCCAAGGCATGGAGCTGCTGTTCTACGCCTATCGCGACTTCACCGACGAAGCCGACGCCATGCTGGTGCGCTACAAGCTCGGCCGCGCCCATCACCGGGCGCTCTATTTCGTCGGCCGCCATCCGGGCATCAGCGTCTCCGAATTGCTCGCCATCCTGCGCATCACCAAGCAGAGCCTGGCGCGCGTGCTGAACGATCTGGTGCGCCAGGGCTTCATCACCCAGACCGCCGGCATGAGCGACCGCCGCCGCCGCCATCTCGAGCTGACGCCCAAGGGCCTCGATCTCGAACGGCAGATCACCGAGAAGCAGCGCACGCGCATCGCGCGGGCCTACCGCCAGGCCGGCGGCGAAGCGGTCGAGGGTTTCCGCAAGGTGCTGCTCGGCATCATCAACGAGCATGACCGCCGCCTGCTGCAGCCGCCCGCTGCGGGCCCCAATTTGCCGACGCCGAAGCGGCCCTGACTCCCTATAATCGGCTTATGAGCGACCAGTCTCAGACAGCGGCCGACCCAGACGCGCCCGAACCTGACGCGCCGATCGACCACCCGCATGTGCTGGTGGTCGACGACGACCGCCGCCTGCGCGATCTGCTGCAACGCTATCTCGCCGAGAACGGCTTTCGCGTCACCACGGCGGGCGACGCCGCGCTGGCGCGCGCCAAGCTCGCCAGCCTGGCCTTCGACCTGATCGTGCTCGACGTGATGATGCCGGGCGAAAGCGGCCTCGACCTGACCGCCAGCCTGCGCGCCGCTTCCATGCCGAAGCACAGCCGCGTGCCGATCCTGCTGCTCACCGCCATGGGCGAAGCGGAGGACCGCATCCGCGGCCTCGAGCGCGGGGCGGACGACTATCTGCCCAAGCCGTTCGAGCCGCGCGAACTGGTGCTGCGCATCAAGACGATCCTTGCCCGCGTGCGCGAGCCGGCGCCGCAGACGACGCCGCCCAAGCTGCTGCGTCTCGGCGACTATGTTTTCATGCCGACGCGCGACGAGCTGCGGCGCGGCGCCATCGTCGTGCGCTTGACAACGGGCGAAGCGGCGCTGCTGCGCGCCCTAGCCGAGAAGCCCGGCGAACCTTTGAGCCGCGAGGAACTGTCGCGCCGCACCAATCCCAGCCAGGATGGCAACGATAGCGAGGACGCCGGGGCGACGCGCGCCGTCGATGTGCAGGTGACTCGCCTGCGCCGCAAGATCGAGCCCGACCCGAAGGAGCCGCGCTATCTGCAGACCGTGCGCGGCCAGGGCTATGTCCTAAGGCCGGACTAATGAGCTGCGTGAGATGAACCCCGTCACCCGCACGATTAAGATGCTGCTGCCGCGCGGCCTGTTCGGCCGCTCGCTGCTCATCATCGTCATGCCGCTGATCCTGCTGCAATTGATCTCGGCGACCGTGTTCTACGAGCGCCATTGGGACAATGTGGCGCGCCGCCTCGCCAGCGTGCTGGCCGGCGACATCGGCACCGTGGTCGACGCCTTCCGCGAGACTCAGTCGCCCGAGGGCCGCGAGCGCGTGCTGACCATCGCCGCCGTCAACATGGGGCTCGGCCTGTCGTTCCGCGACGGCGCCATCCTGCCCAATGTCGCGACCGCCAAGATGCTGGCCGGCGACGAGATCCTGCTGCGCACGCTGACCGACACGCTGGCGCGGCCCTTCACCTTCGAGCTTGCCGGCGACGACGGCGATATCGCCATCCATGTGCAATTGCCCGACGGCGTGCTCGACGTGCTGGCACCGCGCAAACGCCTTTACACCTCGACGACCTATATCTTCGTCATGTGGATGGTCGGCTCGTCCTTGGTGCTGTTCGGCGTCGCCATGATCTTCATGCGCAACCAGGTGCGCCCCATTCGCCGCCTCGCCATCGCCGCCGACGCGCTCGGCAAGGGCCGCGACGTGCCGACCTTCAAGCTGCAAGGTGCCACCGAAGTGCGCCAAGCCGCCACCGCCTTCAACCTGATGCGCGACCGCCTGCTGCGCCAGCTCGGCCAGCGCACCGAGATGCTGGCCGGCGTGTCGCACGATCTGCGCACGCCGTTGACGCGCATGAAACTGCAGCTCGCCATGCTCAAGGACGGCCCGGATGTCGCCGAACTCAAAGCCGAGCTCAACGCAGACTTGGCCGAGATGGAGACGATGATCGAGCATTACCTCGCCTTCGCGCGCGGCGAAGGCCCTGAGGAGCCGACGCCGACCGATCTCGGCGAGTTGCTGGCCGACGCCGTGAACGGCGCCCAGCGCGCCGGCGGCAAGGTCGGCCTGTTCACCGAGGGCGATCTGTCGCTGCCGTTGCGCCCAGCGGCGTTCAAGCGCTGCCTCGCCAACCTGATCGGCAACGCCATGCGCTATGGCAAGACCGTCATGGTCAAGGCCGCGCGGATGGGCGACAGCATCGAAGTGACGGTGGACGACGACGGCCCCGGCATCGCCCCTGACCGCCGCGAAGAGGTGTTCCGCCCGTTCCGCCGCCTGGAGGAATCGCGCAACATCGAGACCGGCGGCGTCGGCTTAGGGCTGACCATCGCGCGCGACATCGTCCATGCCCACGGCGGCGCGATCCTGCTCGAAGACTCGCCGCTCGGCGGCCTGCGCGCCCGGCTGCGCTTGCCGGTGTAGGCAGCCCCCTCACCCGCTCGCTTCGCTCGCACCCTCTCCCGCAAGGGGAGAGGGTCTCTTCTCCCTCCCCCTTAACGGGGGAGGGCCGGGGTGGGGGCGTACGCCCGCCTACTCGCGCTTCGAGCAGATCAGCGCGCGCTCGGCGTTGAAGACGATCTGCGCGTCGCGCAGCGGCGTCTAAGTCGGCGGCGCGTCCGTCACAGCGGCCGGCGGCGCGGATATCGGCGCGGACGCGGGCGGTTCGACCGTCGCCGTCGGCGTCATCGCGATGCGGATCAGCGCGTAAGCCATGCCGATTGCGATGAGCAGCAGGGAAATCTTGCGCATCAGCCCGCCAGCTCCTTCGAGCGTTTGGCGGCGGCGGCGACCGCCTTGGTCATCAACGGCTGCAAGCCGCCCTCGGCCATCAGCACGGCGAGCGCGGCGGCGGTGGTGCCGCCCGGGCTGGTGACGTTCTGGCGCAGCTTGGCTACCGCCTCGTCGGACTGGCGGGCCAATTCGCCCGAGCCGGTCACGGTGGCGCGCGCCAGGTCCATCGCCAAGTCCGCTGGCAAGCCGGCCTCGACGCCAGCCTGGGCCAGACATTCGATCAGCAAGAACACATAAGCCGGGCCCGAGCCGGACACGGCGGTGACGGCGTCGAACTGCGATTCCGCCACGGCCCAACGCACCTCGCCGACCGCGCGCATGAGCGTCTCGCAGAAATCCATCTGCTCCTCGTTCGCGGCGCCATTGGCGATCAGCACGGTCATGCCGCGCCCGACGGCGGCCGGCGTGTTGGGCATGGCGCGCACGATGGCGGCGTCCTGGCCCAAATGCTGCTCGAAATAGCCCAGCGTCTTGCCGGCGGCGATCGAGAGGAAGCAGGTGCCCGCTTTGGCAAAGCTTTTATAAAGCGGCGCGACGGCATCGAGGCTCTGCGGCTTGACCGCGAGCAGGATCAGGGTCGGCTGGCGGTCGAAGCCAGCCGGGGTGTCGGTGACGACTCTGACTTTATAAAGCTGGGCGAGGGCTTGGCCGGTTTCGGCATGCGGCTCGACGACGATGACGTCCTCGGCGGCCACGCCTTCGCGAAGCCAGCCCGCGAGCAGGGCAGCGCCCATCTTGCCGCCGCCCACCAGAACGATGGGGCCGCGGCGGGTGTTGTCGCCAATCGCCATGGAAGGAAGGTTACGCCTCGCCGATGGGATCGATCAACGCCATCGCCACGGCATCCTCGGGCGACTTGCCGCCCCAGATGACGAATTGGAAGGCGGGATAGAAGCGCTCGGACTCGCTGAGCGCCACGTTGACCAGATCCTCGATCTGCTCGGACGTCGCCCCGCCGGTGCCGCGCAGCAGCATGGCATGGCGGAAGATCGGCAGGCCGTCCTCCGACCAGAGATCGAAATGGCCGAGCCACATCTTCTCATTGACCATGGCGAGCAGGCCGTGGACCGGCGCGCGTTTCTGCTTGGGAACCCGCATGTCGAAGGCGCAGGAGAAATGCAACGCCGAGGCGTCTTCGCGCCAGGCGAAGAAGAGCCGGTAGTCGCACCAGCGCCCGGCGATCTCCACGGCCAATTCGTCGTCGGCAGCGCGTTCGAACGTCCATTCGTTGGCGGCGACGATTTGTTCGACGAGATCGATGGGATTGTCGGCGGAAGACGAGTCGCTTTCGAGGACGGCAAGCGGCATGAGGCTCCTCCACAAAGTGAGCGCTCAGGGCCGGTCGCGGGAGATGCCGCAAAGGCCGGACCCGCAGCCATTTTCGCTCTCCGACACGCGTACCCTACGAGGGCTAGTGGGCAAATGGCTGACACCCACAAGAAAGAGTATTGACGAAGGCGAATCGCGGCGCAAGGCCGCAATGAGTCTCGCGAGTCCTTTTCGTCAAAATTTTTTGTGGATAACCATCGCGGCAGACTCGCTTTGCGAGTCGCGCTGCTGACGCACATTGAATCAGACGCGCAAGAAAAGAATCGAAGCGGCTGATTCGACTCGGGAAACTCTCACCGTCCTTCAGTCGCTATGCAGGACCCGGCTTTGCCATTTTCGTCATGGCCGGACTTGGTCCGGCCATCCACGCCTTACGATGTCGCAACGAAAAAGGCGTGGATGCCCGCACCAAGTGCGGGCATGACAATCAACGAGGCCTATTTCGTCGCAGTCAGCTTAGCGATCTGCGCTTCGAGCGCGGCGACGCGCGCCGCCAGCGCCTCTTGCTCGGTCCGCGACTTAGATGCCATCGCCTTCACCGCTTCGAATTCCTCGCGGTCGACGACGTTAAGGTCGGCGACGACGCGGGCGAAACGCTGGCGCAGCACGCCTTCGAGCTCGTCGCGCATGCCGGAGGCGACGCCGAGGGCGCCGGAGGCGACACGGGCGAGATCGTCGAGCAGCTTGTTGTTGGTTTGCATGGAGCACCTGTCGAATGGGGATGGCAGCGCACCGCAGCCTTGGCCGCAGTATGCCTCAGGACACCGCCACAGGACAGGGCCCAAGCCCACCCATCCCTGAACAGCCCGCGCCTTGCTCCAGGGGGCCTCGAAGCCTATAAAAGCCCGGCATCAGCCCGGCGGACTTAGGCCGGCGCGACCAAGGACTTCGCCCATGATCGTCATCACCGGCGGCGCCGGCTTCATCGGATCGAATTTGGCCGCCGCCCTCGAGGCGCGCGCCGGCGAGGACATCGCCATCTGCGACTGGCTCGGCAGCGACGACAAGTGGCGCAACATCGCCAAGCGGAACCTGGCCGCCATCGTGCCGCCGGAGGATCTGATGCGTTATCTCGACCGCAACGCCGCCTCGGTCCATGTCATCTTCCACATGGGCGCCATCTCGGCGACGACCGAGACCGACGCCGACAAGCTGGCGCGCAACAACTTCGGCCTGTCGCTCGATCTGTGGAACTGGTGCGCGGCGCACGGCAAGCGTTTCATCTACGCATCGAGCGCCGCGACCTACGGCGACGGCGCCGCCGGCTTCGACGACGAATTCTCCAGCGCCGCGCTCGCCAAGCTCAAGCCGCTCAACGGCTACGGCTGGTCGAAACATCTGTTCGACCGCCGCGTCGCCAAGATCATCGAGACCAACGGCCCGCGCCCCAGGCAATGGGCCGGCCTCAAGTTCTTCAACGTCTATGGCCCGAACGAGTACCATAAGGGCGCGATGAAGAGCGTGATCGCGCAGGTCTCGCCGAAAATCGCCGCCGGCGAGCCGGCCACCCTGTTCAAGTCGCACAATCCGCAATATCCCGACGGCGGCCAGATGCGCGACTTCGTCCATGTCGACGATTGCGTCGACGTCATGCTGTGGCTGCGCGACAACCAGAGCGTCAACGGCCTGTTCAACATGGGCAGCGGCAAAGCGCGCAGCTTCGCCGATCTCGCCAAAGCGGTCTTCGCCGCCAACGACAAGAGCCCCGACATCCGCTTCGTCGACACGCCGGTCGAAATCCGCGACAAGTACCAATATTTCACCGAGGCCAAGATGGACCGGCTGCGCGCCGCCGGTTACGCCAAGCCCTTCACCGCTTTGGAGGATGGCGCCGCCCGCTACGTGCGCGATTATCTATTGGCAGCCGATCCCTATCGCTAAACGTCGCATCGCAGAGCCCCCTTTCCAGCGCGAGTACCCCATGTTCGTCATTCCCTTTCCCGTCATCGACCCTGTGCTGATCGAGATCGGCCCGCTCGCCATCCGCTGGTACGCGCTGGCCTATGTCGTCGGCCTGATCCTCGGCTGGCGCTATATGCTGCATCTGGCGCGGCGCTTTCCCGAGATCATGTCGGGCAAGGACGTCGACGATTTTCTGCTGTGGGCGACGCTCGGCGTCATCCTCGGCGGCCGCATCGGCTACGTGCTGTTCTATTTGCCGGGCGGCATCGGCAACGATCCGCTGACGCTGGTCGCCGTGTGGCGCGGCGGCATGTCGTTCCACGGCGGGCTCGTCGGCGTCATCGTCGCCTTGATCGTGTTTTGCCTGACCCGCAAGCTGGCTATCAAACGCGTCGGCGACCTGCTGTGCTGCGCCGTGCCGATCGGCCTGCTGCTCGGCCGCATCGCCAACTTCATCAACGGCGAGCTCTATGGCCGCGTCACCGATGTGTCCTGGGCGATGGTCTTTCCGCATAGCGACGGCCTGCCGCGCCATCCGAGCCAGCTTTACGAGGCGTTCTTCGAGGGCCTGCTGCTATTCCTGCTGCTCGCCTGGCTCGTCCATCGCACGGGCGCCATCGCGCGTCCCGGCCTGTTGGCCGGCTTGTTCCTCGCCGGCTACGGCTTGACCCGCTTCGGCGTCGAGTTCGTGCGCCAACCCGACGCGCAGCTCGGCTTCCTCTATGCCGGCGCGACGATGGGCCAGCTTTTGTCGATCCCGCTGATCCTCGCCGGCGTCTGGCTGATCGCCACCGCCAAACCCTTGGTCGCAAAATGACGGGTTACAACAAATGAGTGGCTTGGCCGACGCGCTGCGGGCAGACATCCGCCGCTCCGGTCCGCTGCCGCTCGCGCGCTACATGGATGCCGCGCTCAACGATCCGACGCACGGCTATTACCGCACGCGCGACCCCTTGGGCGCTGCCGGCGATTTCGTCACAGCGCCCGAGATCAGCCAGATATTCGGCGAATTGCTCGGCGTCTGGCTCGCCTATTCCTGGCAGCAGATGGGTTCGCCCGGCGACGCGCTGCTGGTCGAGCTAGGGCCCGGACGCGGCACCCTGATGGGCGACGCGCTACGCGCCACCCAGCGCGTGCCAGGCTTTCATGAATCCATCACCCTGCATCTCGTCGAGACCAATCCGGTGCTGCGCCGCGCGCAGCAGGCAGCGCTCGGCGCGTTCCAGCCGATGTGGCACGCGCGTATCACCGATCTGCCGCCCGGCCCGTTGCTGCTGGTGGCCAACGAGTTCTTCGATGCCCTGCCGATCGACCAATATATTTTCGCCAAAGGCGCCTGGCATGAGCGGCGGGTCGGATTGGACGGAGACAACTTCGTCTTCACCGTCGGCGCGCCGGCCGAGCGCATGTTTCCGCCCGGCAACGACGGCGACATCCGCGAAGACGCGCCGGCGGCGCACGCCGCGCTGCGCCAGGTCGCCACGCGCCTCGCCAGCTTCGACGGCGCGGCTATCATCGTCGATTACGGCACGGCGAACGGCGAAACCGGCGACAGCCTGCAAGCGATGCGCGGCCATGCGCGCCACGATCCGTTGATCGAGCCGGGCAGCGCCGATCTCACCGCCCATGTGGATTTCGCCAAGCTCGCCGCCGAAGCGCGCCAAGCCGGCGCCAAAGCCTTCGGCCCGATGGAGCAAGGCCCGTTCTTGGAGATCCTCGGCATCGCCCAACGCGCCGAGGTGCTGAGCAAATCCTCGCCCGATCAAGCCGGCAAGGTCGGCCTCGCCGTCAAACGCTTGATCGCGCCGACCGAGATGGGCACCCTGTTCAAGGCGCTGGCCCTGACGGGGCCGCAGCAACCGACGCCGCCAGGATTCGCGGAGAAGAGATGACGGTTCCGACCTTGCGTTCTGCGCTGCTGAAGGACGATAGGGTCGCCCACGCCTTCTTCACCCGCGAAGGCGGCGTCAGCACCGGCATCTTCGCGGCGCTCAATGTGGGCCTCGGCTCGAGCGACGATCCCGCGCATGTGCGCGAGAACCGCCGCCGCGCCGCCGAAACCTTCGATCTGCCGGAAGCGGCGTTGGTCACCGCCTATCAAGTGCATAGCGCCGACGTCGCCGTGGTGGACCGGGCTTGGGAGCCTGGCAAAGGCCCCAAGGTCGATGGCTTGGTCACCGACAAACCCGGCGTGGCGCTCGGCATCCTCACCGCCGATTGCGCGCCGGTGCTGTTCGCAGATTTCCGCGCCGGCGTGATCGGCGCCGCCCATGCCGGCTGGCGCGGCGCAGTCGGCGGCGTGCTCGACGCGACGCTCGCCGAAATGGAAAAGCTCGGCGCGAAACGCGGGCGGATCGCCGCTGCCGTCGGCCCCTGCATCGGCCGCCTGTCCTATCAGGTGGGCGCGGAATTTCCGGCGCACTTCCTGGCCGAACGCGACGATAACGCGCGCTTCTTCATGCCTGACCCCGCGGTCGTCGGCAAATGGCGCTTCGATCTGCCGGGCTACGTCGTCGCCAAGCTGAAAGCCCTCGGCGTCGGCGGCGCGGAAGCGCTGCCCCATGACACCTGCGCCGACGAGCAGCGCTTCTTCAGCTACCGCCGCACCTGCTTGCGCGGCGAGCCGGATTACGGCCGCGGCCTATCGGCCATCTCGCTCGCGCCTTAGGCCGCATCATGCCGCATCTCATCATCTTCACCTTCGTCCTCATCCTCGGCGTGATGGTGGCCTGTGTCATTTCGTAAGCCGTCATTTCGTAAGCCATCATTTCGTAAGGTGGCCCTCATCGCTCTCGCGTTGACCGTCGCAGCCTGCGGCGATCCGCCGTCGCCGTTCGAGCATCAGACGCCCTTCAGCAATCCGCTGCTGCGCCCGGGCTTGCGCGGCGGCATCGTCGTGGCGCCGGTGGCGACGCCGAACCACGACGACATGCCGGGCGACGTCATCACCGACGCCGTGGTGCTGGCGCTGCGCGATGCCGAGATTCCGGCGTTGACCGTTGCCGAATCGGCTCCCGTCGCCAACACGGCGCGGGCCGCGCGACCGCCGGCCAGCAGCGCCTCGCCGACGCGCCCAGCCCAGCGCGTGACGCGCCCTGTGCTGCAGGGAACCTTGGGCCAAGCGGTTCAGAACGGCCCGCTGCGCCTGACGTGGCGGCTGATCGGCGCTGACGGCCAGGAGATCGCCAGCTTCGTCAGCGAACCGCGCGTAGCAGCTGCCGATTGGCAGAGCCTGTCGCCCGCTTTGCGCGCCGCGATCGCCGGAGATGTCGTGCGCGGCGTCGAACGCTATCTCGACGATGCCGAAGGCTTGCCGCCGCCGGTCAAGGCGCTGCCCAAAGTCACCATCGCCGGCGTCGATGGCGTGAGCGGCGCCGGACCGGCAGCGATGGCCCGCGCCCTCGAATATCATCTCAAGCAAGCGGGCCTCAGCGTCGGCGACGCGCTGGCCGACGACGGCGCCATCGTCATGGGCGCCATCGAGATCAAGCCGGCAGCGGCAGCGCGAGGAGGCCCGCCGCAGGACAACTTGAAGGTCTCGTGGACGGTGCTGCGCGCCGATGGCCGCGAGCTTGGCGTCATTTCCCAGGCCAACGACGTGCCGCGCGCGGCACTGGCTGGCGCCTGGGGCGACCTCGCCTTTCTCATCGCCGAAGCGGCGACGCCGGGCATCGTCGATCTGTTGAGCCAAGCCGTGCAGGCCGACGCTGAGGCGGCAGCCAAAGCCGGCAGACCCGTCACGCCCTAGGCCACATTAACCCTATCGCCGGCCTGCTCCCTGCGACCGGCTTGCAACAGGCGAAAGCCATCGCGAAATCGGTCCGGGCGGGCGTTTACACGGTCCTGTCACGTTGATAAAGTCCGCGCGCGCCGGGCTCCCGGCGCTCCAGCACCAAGGGGCACGTCCATGAAGGTACTCAGCGGCAACAGCAATCGGCCGCTCGCGGAGGCTATTGCCGCCTGCCTCAACCTGCCCCTGACCAAAGCCGTCATTCGCCGCTTCTCCGATCTCGAAGTGTTCGTCGAAATTCAGGAAAACGTGCGCGGCGAGGATGTCTTCGTCGTTCAGCCGACGTCGTTCCCGGCGAACGACAACCTGATGGAATTGCTCGTCACGCTCGACGCCCTCAAGCGCGGCTCAGCCCGCCGCATCACCGCCGTGCTGCCCTATTTCGGCTACGCCCGCCAGGACCGCAAGACCAGCCCGCGCTCGCCGATCTCGGCCAAGCTGGTCGCCAACCTGATCACCACCGCTGGCGCCGACCGCGTGCTGACCATCGATCTGCACGCCGGCCAGATCCAAGGCTTCTTCGACATTCCGGTCGATAACCTCTACGCCCAGCCGGTGCTGATCGACGATGTGCGCGCCAAATACAAGAACACCCAAGACCTGATGATCGTGTCGCCCGACGTCGGCGGCGTGGTGCGCGCCCGCGCCATGGCCAGCCGCCTCGACGCCGACCTCGCGATCATCGACAAGCGCCGCGAACGCGCCGGTGTGTCCGAAGTCATGAACATCATCGGCGACGTCGCCGGCCGCCATTGCATCCTGGTCGACGACATCGTCGATTCGGCCGGCACGCTATGCAACGCCTCGGTCGCGCTGACCAAAGCCGGCGCCAAAAGCGTCGCCGCCTACGTCAGCCATGGCGTGCTGTCGGGCGACGCTGTGGCCCGCGTCGCCGCCTCGCCGCTGCAGCGCCTGGTGGTCACCGACAGCATCATGGCGACCCAGGCGGTGCGGGTGTCCGACCGCGTCGACCAGCTCACCGTCGCGCCCTTGCTGGCCGAAGCCATGAAGCGGATCAGCGAGGAAAGCTCCGTTTCCAGCCTATTCGATTGATTTAGATAGGCTTTTTCGGATTCCGGGGATTCTCGGGGAATCCCGGCTGCCCGGTTGATCTCCCCGGCTGAAACCCTTACATTCCGCCGTTCCCAAAACCGCGTCGGCACCCCTGGAGGCCGGCGCTTTATATTGCGCGCAGCGCCTCTGACAGCCTGCCCGCATGATAGGAGAGTTCTATGGCTGATATCGTCAGCATTCCCGCCAGCGCGCGGGAGCGGAGCGGAAAGGGGGCCGCCCGTGCCACTCGTCGAGCCGGACACATCCCGGCCGTCGTCTACGGCAATAAAGAGTCCCCCACTCTGATCTCGGTCGAGCCGAAGCTGCTCAAGCAGCAGCTCAGCCGTTCGGGCTTCTTCACCCGCTTGGTCGATATCGACCTCGACGGCAAGAAGCACCGCGTGCTGCCGCGCGACGTGCAGTACCACCCGGTGAGCGATCAGCCGATCCATGTCGACTTCATGCGCGTGGCCGCCAACGCCACCGTGACCGTCGCCGTGCCGGTGCAGTTCATCAACGAGACCCAGTCGCCTGGCCTCAAGAAGGGCGGCGTGCTGAACATCGTCCGTCACGAAGTCGAGTTGGTCTGCCCGGTGGCCGCGATTCCGCAGCACATCACCGTCGATCTGGCCGGCCGCGAGATCGGCGATTCGATCCACATCAGCATGATCGAGCTGCCCGAAGGCGTGCGTCCGACGATCACCGACCGCGACTTCACCGTCGCCACGGTGGCAGCACCCACCGTCCAGACGGAAGAAGAGACCCGTCCGGCTGCTGCGGCGGAAGCTGCGCCGGCCGAACGCAAGCCCGTGCCGGCCGCCCCAGGCGGCGCTGCCGCGCCGAAGGCTGCCGCCGCCGCCAAGGCACCGGCCAAGAAGTAATCGGCCTGCGGCCTCGGCGCCGACGGCCTATTGGGAGGCGATATGCTCCTTCTGGTGGGCCTCGGCAATCCGGGGCCGGAACATGCCGGTCAACGGCACAATGTCGGGTTCATGGCGGCGGACGCAATCGTCCGCCGCCATGGCTTTTCTCCCTGGCGCAAAAAATTCCAAGGCGAGGTCGCCGAAGGCGCGATCGGCGGCATGAAGGTCGTCGCGCTCAAGCCCGCCACCTACATGAACCTGTCCGGTCAACCGGCGGCGGCGGCAGCGCAGTTCTACAAGATCGATCTCGCCGATATCATCGCCATCCATGACGAGCTCGACCTCAAGTTCGGCAAGCTGCGCGTCAAGCGCGGCGGCGGCGCTGCCGGCCACAACGGCCTGCGCAGCCTCGATCAGCATCTCGGCCAGGATTACCGGCGGCTCCGCATGGGCATCGACCATCCGGGCGAGAAGCATCTGGTGACGAATTACGTGCTCGGCAATTTCGCCAAAGCCGAACGCGCGTTCGTCGAAACCTGGTGCGACGCCATCGCCGACGCCTTGCCGATCCTCGTCAAAGGCGACGAGGCCGGCTTCATGAATAAAGTCCACCTGCTGGCGCCCGCGCCGGAAGATCCGGCGCCGCGCGCGGCATTGAAGAAAGAGTAAGTGCATGGGTTTCAATTGCGGCATTGTCGGCCTGCCCAACGTCGGCAAATCCACGCTTTTCAACGCGCTGACGGCGACCGCCGCGGCGCAGGCGGCGAATTATCCGTTCTGCACCATCGAGCCCAACGTCGGGCGCGTCGGCGTGCCCGACCCGCGCATCGACAAGCTGGCAGAGATCGGCAAGTCGGCCAAGATCATCCAGACGCAGCTCGAATTCGTCGATATCGCCGGCCTGGTGCGCGGCGCCAGCAAGGGCGAAGGCCTCGGCAACAAGTTCCTCTCGCATATCCGCGAAGTCGACGCGATCGTTCATGTGCTGCGCTGCTTCGAGGACGACGACATCACCCATGTCGAAGGCCGCATCGATCCGATCGCCGACGCCGAGACGGTCGAGACCGAGCTGATGCTCGCCGACATGGAGAGCTTGGAAAAGCGCGTCGACAACCTGACCAAGAAGGCCAAGACCGGCGACAAGGAAGCCAAAACGCTGCTGCCGGTCGTCGAGAAGGCCCTGGCCGTGTTGCGCGACGGCAAGCCGGCGCGCACCGCGCAACTGACGGCCGATGAAGTCCCGGCCTTCAAGCTGTTGCAACTGCTAACCGGCAAGCCGGTGCTCTATGCCTGCAACGTCGAAGAAGCCTCAGCTGCCACCGGCAACGCCTTCAGCGCCAAAGTCGATGAGATGGCCAAGCGCACGGGCGCGAAAAGCGTCGTGATCTCTGCCGCCATCGAAGCCGAGGTGGTGACTCTGGAGGCCGCCGAGCGTCAGGAATTCCTCGCCGGCCTCGGCCTCGAAGAAACCGGCCTCAACCGCGTGATTCGCGCCGGCTACGAATTGCTCGGGCTGATCACCTACTTCACCGTCGGTCCGAAAGAAGCCCGCGCCTGGACCATCCTGAAGGGCACCAAAGCGCCGCAAGCCGCCGCCGTGATCCATAACGATTTCGAGCGCGGCTTCATCGCCGCCGAAGTGATCGCTTACACGGATTTCGTCGCGTTGAACGGCGAGCAGGGCGCCAAGGAAGCCGGCAAGGCGCGCATCGAAGGCAAAGAATATGTCTTCGCCGACGGCGACGTGGTGCATTTCCGTTTCAACGTGTAGCCGCAGCTTTTCCGGAGATCTGCGCTTATGCAACTCGCTCAAGCCGCGATCGGCCGGGATAATAACTACAATCTGATTCGCATGCTCGCGGCCATCGCGGTGATGGTGAGCCATAGCTTCGCCTTGAGCACGGGCCGACCGGAGACGCAGCCGCTACAGGCGAGCCTCGGCATGGATATCGGCAACATGGCGGTCGATGTCTTCTTCATCGCCAGCGGCTTTCTGGTGACGGCCAGCTTGCTCGCGCGCCGCAGCGCGCTGGAATTCTTCTGGGCGCGCATCCTGCGTATCTACCCAGCGTTGATCGTCGTCGTGCTGCTGACCGTCTTCGGCCTCGGCGCTGTCATGACGACGCTGCCGCTCGCCGACTATTTCACCCATTCGCGCACCTACCTCTATCTAGCGAAATCCTCGACATTGATCTGGGGCGTCGCCTATCTGCTGCCTGGCGTATTCGAGGCCAATCCTTATCCAGGCGCGGTCAACGGCTCGTTATGGACGATGCCGTTCGAGATTCGCATGTATACCTATCTCGTCGTCGCCTGGAGCCTTTTGCTGCTGACGAAGGCGCGTCAATCGCGCCTGTTCCGAATCGCCGTCGTCGCAAGCTGCGTCATCGCCGGCACCCTCGTGTTGCGCGAGCATTTCATCTTGGGGAAACAGAGTAAGGGTCTGCATCTCTTCTTCATGTTCTTCACCGGCGCGGCCTTTCAGTTGCTGAAGGATCACATCCGGCTTAGCCATGCGGTTTTCGTGCTGGCGTTCGCGGCTCTCGTCGTCGCCGGCTTCATTAACCGCGATCTGTTCTTTGTGGTTTACATCGCAACCGTGGCCTATGTGCTCTTCTACCTCGCCTACGTGCCGGCCGGACGCTTGCGGTCCTACAATCGTGCCGGTGATTATTCCTACGGCTATTACATCTACGCCTTCCCCATCCAGCAAACGATGGCGGCCGCCATCCCCGGCATTAGCGTGTGGGGCATGGCATTAAGCGCCGGAGTCGCTACGCTCGTCTGCGCGATTCTCTCTTGGCATCTGATTGAGCGCCGAGCGCTTGCCGCGAAAGACGGTTGCGCCGCCGCGACGCGGCGCGCGCTGCGTCTGAAGCCGACCGAGACTTCGTTGCGTTAACGCATCTAGCCAAGCTCATTCGCGCTGAATTCTTCTAGGAACTGGATATTTTTATATTCAGCCATTCAGCATCTCGCGGATTTTTTGCGCGATTTGCCGTTCGTTCGGCACGACCAAAGGCTCCAAAGCCGTGTTGCAAGGGATGAGCACGGCGGGGGCTGCAAGGCGCGCGACCGGCGCATCGAGATAGTCGAAAGCATGTTCGGAGATGGTGGCGGCGATTTCGCCGGTGATGCCGTAATCGAGATGGCCGGCGTCCGTCACCAGGGCGCGCGAGGTTTTGCGCACCGACGCCAAGATCGTCTCGCGGTCGAGCGGCAAGATGGTGCGCGGATCGACGATCTCGACCTCGATGCCCTCGGCGGCCAGGATGTCAGCCGCTTTGAGCGCGATCTGCACCATGCGCGAGACGGCGACGATGGTGACGTCGCGGCCCTCGCGCACCACCTTGGCCTTGCCGAGCGGCACGATCACGTCGCCCTCAGGGATAGCGCCCTTGATATTGTAGGTCGTACGGTCCTCGATGAAGACCACCGGATTGTTGTCGCGGATCGCCGCCTTCATCAGCCCCTTGGCGTCCGCCGCCGACTGCGGCATGACGACCTTGAGGCCCGGCACATGGGCGACCCAGGCGTGGAAGCTCTGCGAATGCTGCGGGCCGAGATTGCCGCCGACGCCGACCGCCGTGCGCAGCACCAGCGGCACAGTGTAGCCGCCCGCCGACATGTAATGGATCTTGGCCGCCTGATTGACGAGTTGATCCATCACCAGGGTGATGAAATCGCCGAACATCACCTCGACCACCGGGCGCAGGCCGGCCATGGCGGCGCCCACCGTCATGCCGAAGATGGCCGGTTCGGAGATCGGCGTGTCGACGACGCGGGCCTCGCCGAACTTGTCGAACAGGCCCTTGGTCTGGCCGAACACGCCGCCGGCAGTGCCGACATCCTCGCCGATGATGCAGACGCGGTCGTCGTGCGCCATTTCCTCGAATAAGCCTTCGAGGATGGCATCCTTCACCGTGAGCATCTTCTCATTCGGCATAAAGATGCTCCATGAGATCGGCCGCGCTCGGCGCATCGAGCTTGCGCGCGGCGTCGGCGGCCTGGGCCACCGCCGCCTTGGCCTCCTCGGCGATGCTGTCGAGCTGCGCCTGCGTCGCCTGCTTCTTGGCGACCAATTTGCGCGCCAACTGCGCGATCGGGTCGCGCTTGCGCCAGGCTTTGGTTGCGGTGTCTTCCTTGTAGTCCTGCTTATCGCCGACATGATGGCCGCTGTAGCGCCAAGTGGCGCAGATCAGGAAGCTCGGCCCCTTGCCGGCGCGCGCCCGCGCCACCGCTTTGGCGGCAGCTTTCTGCACCGCCAGCACATCCATGCCGTCGATATGCTCGGAGGGGATGGCAAAGGCCTTGCCGCGGTCGGCGATGTCTTTGCCCGCCGTCACGTCGTCGATGCTGGTGAACTCGCCGAAGCCGTTGTTCTCGCAGACGAACAGCACCGGCAGGTTCCAGATCGCCGCCATGTTCATCGCTTCGAACATGATGCCCTGATTGAGCACGCCGTCGCCGAAGAAGCTGACGGCGACTTGGCCGGTTTTGCGCAGCTTGGCGGTGAGCGCCGCGCCGGCCGCGAGCGGCACCGAGCCGCCGACGATGCCGGTGGTGCCGAGATTGCCGTTGGCCGGATCGAAGATATGCATCGAGCCGCCGCGCCCCAAGCCGTAGCCGGCGCGCTTGCCGAGCAGCTCGGCGAACAGGCGTTCGAGATCGCCGCCCTTGGCGACGCAATGGCCATGGCCGCGATGATGGCTGGCGATGAAATCGCTTTGCGTTAACTCGGCGCAAACGCCGGCGGCGACCGCTTCCTGGCCCATGTAGAGATGCACGAGGCCGGGAATATGCCCGCCGAGGAACAGGCGCTGCACGGTTTCCTCGAAGGCGCGAATCGTCGCCATGGTGCGATAGAGCGCGAGCGGCGAACCGGCATCATTGCGCAGCTTCGCCTTCGCGGACGTCTTCTCGGATGTGACGGCCTTCGCACGCGCCATCGGTCGTCCACGCCTCCCGTGCGTTTCTTTTATCGGCTTGTTTGCGATGAGCCTAACGGCTTTCGCCGCATCCGGCCAGCCGACGATTCGACAAGCCAATAGGGGCCTGCCGGTCCCATATTCTTCACAGGCTGTTTCGTTGCATCGCCTATCCGCGATGACAATCGTTTTACCCTTGATGGCAAATTTTCTCGCTTCTACTGTGAGCGCGCCCAATCAACAAGCGGGCGAACGAACGAGCGCGATAATGAAACGCGCCGCTAAGAAAATGAAGTTCCAGGGAGGACCGCTTGAACAAGCAAGAGCGCTTGGCGCTGTTCGAATGCATGCTGCGCATTCGCCGCTTCGAAGAGGACGTCATCCGCCTCGCCATGGCGCATGACTATGTCGGCCGCCAGCATCTCTACATCGGCGCCGAAGGCGCTGGCGCCGGCGCTTGCTTGGCCCTCGACAAAGCCGATGTCGCCCATACGACGCACCGCAACCATGGCTATCTCGTCGCGCGCGGCTCCGACCGCGCCGCCATGTTCGCCGAAGTTTTGGGGCGCGACGGCGGCACCAACAAGGGCCGTGGCGGACCCTGGCATATCTGCGATCCCGATGTCGGCTTCCATTCGACCTCGGCGATGGTCGGCGGCTCGATCGCTCTGGCGGTCGGCTCGGCTTACGGCCTGATGAAGCAAAAAAGCAAGGCCATCGCCGTGGCGCATTTCGGCGACGGCACGTTGGATGAGGGCATCGGCTACGAGGCGCTGAATCTCGCCTCTCTGCTCAAGCTCCCCGTGCTCTTCATGTGCGAGAACAACGCCAAGCCCGGCCAGCGCCCCTCCTCCATGCTCGCCGCCAAGCATCTTACTCATGTGCCCGCCGCCCTCGACATTCCGACCGTGGTCGTCAATGGCGCGAATGTCGAAGAGGTGCATGAGGCGGCGATAAAAGCCGTCGCCCATGTGCGCTCGGGCAAAGGCCCGATCTTCCTGCAAGCCGATCTCGAACGCTGGCCCGGCTCGCATCAGGTCCATGCCGCCTTCCCGACCGGCGTCACTGACATTTCGATGGCCTGGGACGCGAGCAAGATTGAGGGCAAGCATGCCGATTGGATCAAGACCTACGATCCGATCCTGCTGCAGGCCAAGAAGCTGCTCGCTGAGAACGTGGCGACGCAGGAGGAATTGCTCGCGATCGACAAACGTGTGACCGCCGACACGCTGAAGGCCCGCGAGACTGCGGAAAAATCTCCCTTCCCTGTGGCGAGCGACGCCGCCAAGCAGTTCGCCTGAGGAGCCGGCATCATGACCCAAATGAATTTCGCCGAAGCTCTGGTCGATGCGCTCTGCGTGGCGATGGACGCCGACCCCAAAGTCTCGATCATCGGTCGCGGCATTTCCGGCCATGGCGCCGAAGCCGCCGCCGACAAGCGCCTGGCGTCTTACGGCGACCGCGTGCTCGATCCGCCGACCTCGGAAGCCGCCGTCGCCATGCTGGCGCTCGGCGCGTCGATGACGGGCCTGCGCATGTTCCATCACTTCGGCAGCGGCGTCTTCGCCTTCGAAGCGTGGAATCAAGTGGTCAACGAAGCCGCCAACGCGCGCTACATGTCGGGCGGCCGGCTCAAATCGCCGGTGACCTATTGCATGTTTCACGGTCTGCGCCAGGGCGGCGGGCCGCAGCATTCGGCGAGCCTGCACGGCGGATACGCGCACAATCCCGGGCTCGAAGTCGTCCTGCCGGCGACGCCGGCCGATGCCAAGGGCCTGACGCTCAGCGCGCTCTACAGCGACAACGCCACCGTCATGCTGGTGCATCCGACGCTACTCGCCCTGCGCGCCGATGTGCCGGGCGGCGATTACCGTGTGCCGTTCGGCAAGGCTGCCGTGCATCGCCCGGGCAAGGACGTCACCATCGTCGCCCTCTCACGACAGGTGACGGAGTCTTTGAAAGCCGCCGCGATCTTGGCCAAGGAGGGCATCGACGCCGAAGTGGTCGATCCGCGCACACTGGTGCCGCTCGACGAGGCCGGCATCCTTGCCTCGGTCGCCAAGACCGGACGCCTCGTCGTCGCCGATGAAGGCCCCAGTTTCGGCAGCGCCGCGGAGATCGCCGCGATAGTCGCCGAAAAAGGCTTCCGTTCCTTGAAAGCCCCCATCGCCCGCGTGACCCGTCCCCACTCGCCGGTGCCGTTCAGCCCCGAAATGGAAGCTTTTATGACTCCGGACGCGGAAAAAATCGCCGCGGCGGCACGGCGGACTGTTGCCGCGTAAGGGGTTTCGGGTAGTCTGCTGGCCCGCGCGCGACATGCGCTAGGCGGCGCGTTCGGCGCCACGAAATTACAAGAACGGCCAGCCGGTTCACGGCGGCCACAGGGACCATCAGGAAAGGACCAAAATATGGGCAGCATGATTCAACTGACCGCGTCGGACGGCCACAAGTTCGGTGCCTACAAGGCCGAACCGTCGGGCAAGGCGAAGGGCGGCATCGTCCTGATTCAGGAAATCTTCGGCGCCAACAAGCATATCCGCGCCGTGGCCGACGGCTACGCCAAGGACGGCTATCTGGTGATCGCGCCGGCGCTGTTCGACCGTGTCTCGCCCGACATGCAGCTCGGCTACGGCCCGGAAGATCAGGAGAAGGGCAAGGCGACCCGCGCCCAGCTGAAGTGGGACGCCGTGCTGGCCGATACCCAGGCCGCCTATGAAGCCGCGAAGGTTGCCGGCAAGGTCGCCATCATCGGCTATTGCTTCGGCGGCTCGGTCGCCTGGCTCGGCGCGACGCGCCTCAGCTTCGACGCCTCGGTCGCCTATTACGGCGGCAACGTCGCCGACTTCGCCGAGGAAAAGCCGAAGTGCCCGACGATCCTGCACAACGGCACCGAGGACAAAGGCATCCCGATGGAAAAGGTCGAGAAGATCAAGGCCGCCCGTCCGGAAGTGACCGTCTACACCTACGAAGGCGCAGGCCACGGCTTCAACTGCGACGAGCGCGGCAGCTGGCACGAAGCCTCTGCCAAGCTCGCCCGCCAGCGCACCCTCGACTTCCTCGCCAAGCACATCGGCTGAGCGACGTTCGATAGAAACAAGAACGGCGGCCTCGCGAGGGGCCGCCGTTTTTTATTTGCGCGCTGCAATAGTCAGCGCAGAGCCATGCCTGTCAGATCGTCCCGCTCCGCATGCGCTCTTTATTCGCTTTTGTGAAGTAGTCCTTGTTGTTGATCGCGCCCTTGCCCTGGACGACGATCTGATCGCCTGGCGCCTTCACCTGATAGAGGATGGCCATCTCGTCGCTCTCGTTGTGGAGCTGATAATATTGGTCGGCCGGCACCAATACGCACATGCCCGCCGTCAGGTGATGGACGACCGGCTCGGCGCTTTCATTCTCTTTGGTGCGCACAGTCATCTTGCCCTCGAAGCAGAGAAACGACTGCGACGAGCCTTTGTGATAGTGGAACTCGTTCTGCGAGCCCGGCGGCATCAAATTCAGAGCGATCAGCAGGTCGCCGACCTGCGACAACAGCACGCGGCCATGCGGGCCTTTGGTCTCGATATGGCTGTCGATCGATTCGCGGATCTTGCTGACAAGGGCTGCCATGATTCCCTCCTTACTTGCCCGGCCCGCCGAGCGCGTATTTGTTCCACATCTTGAGGAACTTCTCGGTCGCTGGCTGATCGTTGAAGTTGATCAGCTCGCGGCCCTTCACCGCGTCGGGGAATATCCAGTAATCGTCGCTCTGCAGATCCTTGTGGATCGGCAAGGCTTGGAACACGGCAAGCTGGGCGATCTGGCCTTCCTTGCTCAGCACCCAATTCACATAGAGCTTGGCCGCCGCCATGTTCGGCGTGCCGCGGAAGATCGTCAGGTTCGGCCTCTCGACGGGCACGATGTCCTGCGGGCAATACCATTTGACCGAGCTGCCCTTGTCCATCAGCTCCTTGATGCGCTCCGGATAGGCCGGGATCGAGACGTAATTCTCGCCGGCGCCGACCAAGCTCATGGCGGCGTTCAGGCCTTCGCGGCGCACTTGCGGCTGCAGCTTGACGAAGAAATCGTCGAGATAGGTCGTCGCCCATTCCTCGCCGAACTTGCCCCACAGCGGCATGAACCACAGGTGCGGCAGCATCACCACGCCGATGCGGCCATTGGCGAGGATCGACGTGTTGGGCAAATCCTTCCAGGTCTTCGGCATCTGGTCTTCGCGGACCAGCGTCGGATTGTAAGCCATGCAATAGGGCCGCTGGCGAAAGCTGATGGCGATGCCGCCCTCGGCATGGCTGCCTTCGAGAGCCACGTTGAAGGTCGGCAGATCGCGCATGTCGGTCGCGGCATTGGCGGCGATGAACTCGCTGAGCGAGCCGTCCATGCTGCGCACCACATCCATCAGGTAGCGCCCCTCGCGGAAGGCCAGCAGCGGACGGATCACCCGCTCGTTGGCGCTGCCGCGCTGGAACTGCACCTTCAAAAAGGGATAACGCTCGAGGAAGGGCTTGATCATTTGGGCGTGCAGCGGCGGCTCTTCCGAGCCGCCGACGCGCACCGTCGGATTCTTGCGCGCGTCGTCGATCCAGGCTTGCGGCACCGCCAGCTCTTTATCGAGGCCCGCGAGCTTGTCCTCGCCGAAATTCAGTTGCTTGAGAAATTCCTGCGTGCTTTTCGGCAAGTCGGCGGCTTGGCTGGCCCACAGGGGCGCCATCGCCGCGGCGGCGCTCAAGCCGGCGGCCAACAACATTCGGCTCGCGCAACGATTGGCCCAATGACGGGGGGCCCAAGAATGCGAATGGGTCATGATCTCTCTCCCTGACGTTTTTTATCGCTGCGCGATTGCGTTTCGCGCTTGGCTTTCGGCGAGCATGGGGCAATTGTTTGGGAGCCGCTACCGGGAGAATTGGAATAACTGATATTCTGGCGCGGCACGGGGACGGCACAGCATCATGGAATACATCAGCGATCTGCGCGCCTTTCTCAAGGTCGTGGAAAAACAGAACTTCAGCGGCGCGGCCGCGGCGCTCGGCATGTCGCAATCGGCGGTGAGCAAGCGCATCTCGCGGCTGGAAAGCAGCCTCGGCGTGCAATTGCTCAAGCGCTCGACGCGCCATCTCGCGGTCACCGAAGCCGGCGCCGAATTCCACGCCCATGCCGAACGCATCCTGATCGCCCTCGACGAAGCGCAGCGTTCGACCACCGCCGCGCAAGCCACGCTCAGCGGCCGCCTGCGCGTTCATTCCACGCTCGGCCTCGGCCAGAGCCTGATGGCCCCGGCGGTCGCCGAATTCATCGCCCGGCATCCCGATGTCGGCGTCGATCTGGTGCTGGCGCCCTCGAGCGCGATCAACTTGATCCAGCAGGACGTCGACGTCACCATCCGCCTATCGAACGAACGCGAAGCGCTGCAGCACAGCAGCAGCGTTGATCGCCGCATTATCGGCGCAGTGCGCTATCTGATCTGCGCCGCGCCGAGCTATTTCGCCCGCGCCGGCCTGCCCATGACGCCGCAGGACTTGGCCGAGCACAATTGCCTAATTCTCGCGATTCCGCCGTCGGCCGATCTGTGGCATTTCACCGGCCCCAAGGGCACCTATACGGTGCGGGTCGCCGGCAATTACAGCAGCAACAGCGGCGCCGCGCTCTATGACGCGCTGATCCAGGGCAACGGCGTCGCGCAGATTCTCGAGTATGCCGCCGCCGACGACCTCGCCCAGGGCCGGCTGCAGACCATCTTCGCCGACACGACACGCGCCAAACGATTCATTCTCGCCTATTACCCGCGCTCGGCGACGGTGCCCAAGCGGATCGAGCTATTTCTCGATTTCCTCACCGACTATCTTGAGCGCAAGCTCGGCGCGCCGGCCTTGGCGCACAACGGCAAGAGCGGCCGCGTTTAGCCGTCTCGGCCTAGACGGAATAAGTATTATTCATTCTTCGCGGTTTACGCCTCTGGCCGACGCTCCTAGTCTCGCGCCAATAGCGATTAAAAAATGCGCCCGCCAACGAGGCGCCAAGACAGAAAAAACGCGCGGCATCGCCGCCGTACAGGGAGAGAGAGCGCCATGACGCCGCAGGAAAACGAGTTGCTGACCCGCATCGGACCGGGCACCCGCATGGGCAACGTGATGCGCCGCTACTGGTGGCCGGTCGGCTATAGCCAGGACACCGGCAGCATCCCCAAGCCGGTGCGCGTGCTCGGCGAGGACCTGATCCTGTTCCGCGCCGGCAACGGCACCGTCGGCCTGGTCGCCCAGTCCTGCGCCCACCGCCTCGCCTCGCTCGAGTTCGGCCGCGTCGAGCAGAACGGCATCCGCTGCTGCTATCACGGCTGGCTCTACGACACGAAGGGCCAGTGCACCGAGATGCCCTGCGAGCCGGCGGACAACAAGCTGTGCCAGGACGTCAAGATCGCCGCTTACAAAACCCAGGAGATGGGCGGCCTGGTCTTCGCCTACATGGGTCCCGAGCCGGCGCCGCTGCTGCCGAACTACGACCTGCTGGTGCGCGACGACCTCGACCGCCAGCTCAGCTCGGCCGTCGAGCATTGCAACTGGCTGCAGCGCGCCGAGAACGGCGTCGACAAGTACCACAGCATGGCGCTGCACGCGCCGGTCTATCCGACTATCGCGCTCAAGCGCCCCGACACTGTGATCTGGGACCAGAAATGGTATGGCTTTCGCATGAGCGCGAAATACCCGGGCAAGACAGAGAACGTCAGCCACCATATCTTCCCGTCGCACACGCGGCGCTACGGCGCGCGCGTCGGCGAGCGTCCGTCGCACTATCTGCATCTGCGCGTGCCGGTCGACGATGTCGACACCATCACCTATTTCGTGCGCGCCCAGGAGACCGAGGGCGGCAGGCGCGGCGTCGAGACCGTGAAGGGCCATGAGAACCGCGAGCGCGGCGTTTATGATCGCGTCGAGGACGGCTGGTGGCGCCTGACCTCGCACGAGCAGGACCGCGCGGCGCAGGAAAGCCAAGGCCTCATCACCGATCGCACCAAGGAATTCCTCGCCACGTCGGATCGCGGCATCGTCATGCTGCGCAAGCTGTTGCTGGACTCGATCGACGCCATCGAAGCCGGCGAGGACCCGTTCGGCCTGCTGCGCGACTCCAGCCAGAACCAGATCGTCAGCTTCGACGCGCAAAAGAACTTCGCCGACACCGACAAGGACTTCTCGGGTCAAAAGGCCGATCCGTCGCGCGAGCTGGTCTGACGGACGGTTCGCCCGGGTAGCCCCGAAATGCGCGCGCGATGACTGCGGATAGCGCCCGTCCCGCCGATTGGCCGGACGCTTCCGACGCGCGCCCGTTGCGCCGCCGCCGCGTCAATCTTTGGCCGTGGATCCTGCTGTTCCTGGTGGCGGCGGCGGTCTTTCTGCCGCTGGTCTTCCTCGTTCTCGGCAGCTTCTCGACTGCGACGATGCCCGGCGCCTTCTCCTTCGCCACGCTCGGCATGCAGAACCATATCCGCGTGTGGACCGACCCCGGCACCGCCGCGGTGTTCTTCAACACGCTGTGGTACGTGACCGGCAGCATGGTGGTCGGCCTCGGCCTCGCCGTGCTGCTCGCCTGGCTGGTCGAGCGCACCGACATGCCGGGCAAAATCTGGATTTACGCCGCCGTGCCGATGACATTGGCGATGCCCGGCATGTTGCAAGCCATGGCCTGGGTGCTGATGCTCAGCCCGAAGATCGGATTCATCAACCGCAACCTGATCGACTGGTTCGGGCTGACGGAAGCGCCTATCAACATCTATTCGCTCGGCGGCATGATCTTCGTCGAGGGCTTGCGGCTGGTGCCGACCGCCTTCCTGATGCTGGTCCCGCTGCTCAAAAGCATGGACCCGGCACTAGAGGAAGCTGCCGCCATGTCGGGGGCAAACGGCTTCAGCAGCCTGCGCAAGATCACGTTCCGGCTGATGCTGCCGGGCCTGGTCGCCGTCGCCATCTACCAGTTCATCACCGCCCTCGAAGTCTTCGAGGTGCCTGGCATCCTCGGCCTGCCGAGCGGCATCTACGTTTTTTCGACGAAGATCTTCGCCGCGCTCAACCCGGCCAACTTCCTGCCGAATTACGGCGAGGCCAATTCGCTCGCCCTGCTCTATCTCGTCGTCGCCATCGTCGCGACCGTCGCCTACAGCCGGGTGATCTCGAAAGCCGAGCGTTTCAGCATCGTCACGGGCAAGGGCTACCGCCCGCGCATCCAAAAGCTCGGAGCTTGGCGCTACGCCGCCCTCGGCCTCGTCATCCTTTACCTGATGCTTTCGGTCGTGCTGCCGACCCTGGTGCTGGCCTACATCTCCTTCATGCCGGTGCTGCTGTCGCCGTCGATCGCCTCGCTGTCGCGCGCCACGCTGAACAACTACCGCGCCATATTCGAAATGGAGCAAATGCGCGTCGTGCTGTGGAACACCGGCATCATGGTGTTGATCACCTCGACGGCCACCGTCGTCGTCTCGTTCTGCATCTCGCTCGTCATCGTGCGCAGCAAGTTCTGGGGCCGCAAGCTGCTCGACCAGCTCGTGTTCCTGCCGCATGCCATCCCTGGCATCGTCATCGGCCTAGCGATGCTCTGGCTGTTCCTGAAGGTCGACAAGCTCGGCATCCCCTTGTTCGGCACCATCTGGTCGGTCTGCATCGTCTTCGTCATCGGCTTCATGTCGTACGGCACGCGGGCGATGAACGCCGCCATTCTGCAAATCCACAAGGATCTCGAAGAAGCGGCGCAAATCAGCGGCGCGCCGCAATGGCGCGTCATGTGGCGCATCTTCGTGCCGCTGCTGCTGCCGGCCTTCGTCGCCATCTGGATCTGGACCGCGCTGCACGCCGTGCGCATGGCCGGCCAGCCCCTGATCATGACGGAGGGCGAGCAGAACGAGCTGCTGGCGGTGACAATCTGGAATTTGTGGGGCGAAGGCGACGCGGTGGTGGTCGGCGCCATCGGCACGCTGATGATTATCGCGCTTCTGCTGCTGACGCTGCTGCTGCGCATCTTCACGATCAAGCGCGGCCCGCGCCAGCAAGCCGCCTGAGCCGCCTTAGCCGGTCTGCAGCGCCGCCGTCAACGCGGCGCTTTCGCGCAGCAGAGTCTCGCGGCAGGCGGTTTCCGCCGCCTCGCTCATGCGGTTCTGCGGCGCCGAGACATGCAGCGCGGCGACGACCGTGCCGGCGCCGTCGCGCACCGGCACGGCGATGGCCGCCGTCTGCGAGGCGCTGAGGGTGAACTCGCCGAAGGTGCGGGCGTAACCTTGGGCGCGCACTTGCGCGGCGCGTTCGCGCACGGCCTCGGCCGTCGTCAGCGTCGCCGGGTTATAGGCGACCAATTCGGTGCGCGCGAGATAGGCGTCGATCTCCGCAGCGCTCATCGCGGCGAGAAAGATCTGGCTGGCGGCGCCCGTATAAAGCGGCGCGCGCACGCCGAGCTGCAAGATCTGGCCGATGGCCTGGCCGCCGTCGATGCTGTCGACGTTGATGCGGTGATCGCCGTCGCGCAAGGACAGGATCACCGTCTCGTTCACGACATCGCGCACCGCGCGCATGAAGGGGCGCGCCACGCTGCGCAGATCGAGCCCGCGCAACAGGCTGTCGGCATGGCGCAGCGCCGCGAAGCCGAGCGTATAGATGGCGGTCGCCGGGTTGTAGGCGAGCCAGCCCTGCTCGACCAGCGTCGTGAGAATGCGAAAGACCGTGGCCTTCGGCAGCGCGAGCCGCGCGCAAAGCTGCGGCAGCGACAATTCGGCGCTGTCGCGCCCGAAGCAAGCCATGATGCGCGCGGCGCGGTCGACGACGCGCACCAGCTTCGCCCCGCTGGCCTGTTCTACGGATTTGGCGGCGGCAGGCGCGCGCGCGGCTTGGATCGGCGCGCTCATGGCGCGTAACCCAGATTGCGCGACAGCTTGGCAGCGCCATCCATCGTCAGGGCTGCGCAACGGTCGCTCAGGTCTGGCGTGAAGCGGTCGGTCGGGCAGGAGACCGTCAAGGTGGCGATGATTTCGCCGGAATAATTGCGCACCGGCGCGGCGACGGCGGCGGTATGGACATTGACCTTGCCGGCGACGACGGAATAGCCGTCGCGTCGCGCCGCGGCGACCGCGTTCATAATGTCCGGCCAACCGGCCGCGCCGTCGCCGGAGACCTCGGGATGACGCGCGCGATAGGCGGCAAGCTCCGTCTCCGACAGGCCGGACATCAGCACCATGCCGGCGGCGCCGACATGCAGCGGCCCTTCGTGGCCGGGCTGCGTGATGCGGCGGATCGGCTGGGTGCTTTCGACGTAATCGAGGTGCACGCGGCGATCGCCGATGCGCAACGAGAGGATCACCGTCTCGTTCACCGCGTCGCGGATCGCGCGCATGATCGGCACGGCGCTGCTGCGAATGTCGAACTGGTTGCGCCGCACGTCGGCGAAGCGCAGCCAGGCGAAGCCGAGACGGTAGAAGCCGTCGCCGTCGTCGATCAAGAGGTCGTGCGCGGCCAACGTGTCGAGGATGCCGCGCAGGGTCAAACGCGGCACGCCGCTGCGCTCGGCAAGCTCGGCGAGACTCTGGCGCGGCCTGGCGCGATCGAACAACGCCAACACGCGCGCGGCGCGCGTCACCGCTTCGACGGCATAGCGGTTCTCCGCCGACGGGAATGAGAACGACTGCGGTAAGTCTAGAGCGGGATTGGCCACGGCGTTGTCCGCGTGAGATTATGAAACGGGCGAGGGTTCAGGGGAGCGCTTGACGCCCCCTTCCCCGCTTTATATCATCACGCTTAAGAAAAAACGAGACATCGTTTCATTATTTATAAATTCATGTTTTCGAGGGAGAACCGCCATGGCCTCTGTCATTGAGAAAATGGGTTTGGAGACCATGAAGATCACGCCGCTCTCTGCCGCCTGCGGCGCGGAGATCACCGGCGTCGATCTGACCCAAGACTTGTCGCCGGAAATCGTGGCCGCCATCCGCCAAGCCTGGAACGACCATATCGTGCTGGTCTTCCGTGGCCAGAAAATCACCCAGGAGCAGCAGCTGCGTTTCGCCAGCTATTTCGGCAGCCTCGGCAGGCGCAAGAACGCGCTGTTCAATCCGGAACTGCAGAAGCTCAACCACGGCACGCAGCAGACCGACCCCAATGTGCTGCTGGTCAGCAACATTAAGGAAAACGGCGAGCCGATCGGCGCCTTCGGCGAGGGCGAGATGTGGTTTCACATCGATTCCGGCTATGCGCAGAATCCTTACAACTACACCTTCCTCTATGCGCTCGAACTGCCCTCGACCGGCGGCAATACCCTGTTCTCCAACATGTACATGGCCTACGACGCCCTGCCGCAAGAGTTGAAGGACCGTTACGCCGGCAAGAAGGCGCTACATATCCACGAATATAAACGCTCGGAAAAGGTCGAGATCGGCACCGACCTCAGCAAGGCGCCGCACTATTTCCATCCGGTGTTCTCGACCCACGCCGAGACCGGCCGCAAGTCGCTATTCGTCGATCGCCTGATGACGGCCCGCCTCGAAGGCTTCACCAAGGAAGAGAACGAGGTCTATCTCGAAGAGCTCTACGAGATCGGCGAGCGCCCCGAATTCATTTACGAGCATAAGTGGAAGCTCGACGACTTCGTCATGTGGGACAACCGCTGCGCCATCCATGCGCGCACCTGGTTCCCGCCGGAAGAGCGCCGTCTGCTGCGCCGCTGCGCCATCGAGGGAGCGCCGATCCATGAATAAGGTCACCGCTCCGGAGAAGAGCGCCGCGCAACGCCTGCCGGTATTCCAGCGCTTTATCGACGACTTGCGCGCGCTGTGGGCCGCCGAGAGCGACACCCAAACGCGCATGGAAAAGGCCAAGCCCCTATTGGAAAAGCTCGTCATGAACGACGAGCTGAAGGCGCGCTCGGCCGACTGGCCCTGCACCGACGGCGGCAAGAACCTCCTGTTCTATGTCGACGACGAGCTGGGCTTCGCCATCAATGGCGTCGTGCGCATGCCGGGCCGCTTCGGCAGCGTGCATGACCATGCCAACGCCTGGGTGCTCTACGGCGTGCTCGACGGCACCGAATCGCTCGAACGCTTCGACCGCATCGACGACGGCAGCAAGCCCGGCTACGCCGAGGTGAGAATGTCGTCGGTGACGACCGGCTCGCAGGGCAAGGTCGATCTCGTGCCGCCTTACGACATTCACGCCGAACAGGGCGGCCCGACGCGGTCCGTCGCCGTCATCCTGCGCAGCCAACGCCTCGGCGAAGGCACCGTGCTGCAAAAAGGCTTCGATCCCAAGACCAACACGGTGGTCGAACGCTTCGGCCCGACTCAGATTCCCTATGAATTGACCGCCTAAGCGCCGCTCGGCATCCGCCGTTAAAAACGCTAACGGGCCGCTCGCGCCTGATCGAGAAGGCCAAGGAGACGGGCGCTAAGCGCAGACGATGCGCTCTCCGTCATGGTCGGACCTGTCCTGGCCATGACAAGCGAAGAGGAAAACACTTGGAACGCAAAACGCCCCGTCTCATCGACGGGGCGTTTTTTGTCGCGGATCGGTGCGGCGCTTAGTGCACGTCTTTCCACACCCGGCGCTTCCAGGCGAAGAACACGCCGGTCATCACCAGGAGGAACAGGATGACCTTCACGCCGAGGCGCTTGCGCTCTTCCATCTCCGGCTCGGCGGCCCAGGTCAGGAAGGTCGTCAGGTCCTTGGCCACCTGCGGCACGGTCGCCGGCGTGTTGTCGGCGAAGGTCACGGCGCCCTCGGAGAGCGGCGCGGCCATGGCGATCATGTGGCCGGGGAAGTAGGCGTTGTAGTTCATGCCGTCGGGCACGGTCATGCCGGCGGGCGGCGGCTGATAGCCTGTCATCAGCGCGTAAATGTAGTTCGGGCCGTCGAACCGCGCCTTGGTGATGAGCGAGAGGTCGGGCGGATAGGCGCCGTTGTTGGCGGCGCGCGCCGCCTGCTCGTTAGGGAACGGCGACTTGAAACGGTCGGACGGACGGCCGGGGCGCATGACGTACTCGCCCTGGTCGTTGGGCTCCTTGTCTTGCACTTCGACCGCGGCGGCCAAGGCGCGGACCTCGGCCTCGGAGAAGCCGAGCGCGGTGAGGTTGCGGTATGCGACCAGGCGCAAGCCATGGCAGGCCGAGCAGACTTCCTTATAGACCTGGAAGCCGCGCTGCAGCGACGCGCGGTCATAGGTGCCGAGCGGGCCGGCGAAGTCCCACTTCTGCTTGGGCAGATCGATCGGACCCGAGGCAGCGAAGGCGGGCGCTGTCGCGAGCGCCGCGAGCAGGCCGAGCGCCGGCAAAAGGGCGCGACGAAGATTGATCGACATTACGCTTTCTCCGTCTTGAGCACCGGCGCGCTGATGCTTTCCGGCAGCGGCCGCGTCTTCTCGTACTTGCTGACCAGCGGCAAGAGGACGAGGAAGTGGATGAAGTAGTAAGCGGTGGCGAGCCGGCCGATCAGCAGCGGCGCGCCTTCGGGATTCTGCGCGCCGGCCCAGCCGAGCACGATGCAGTCGAGCAGGAAGATCCAGTAGATCTGCTTGTAGATCGGGCGGAAGGTGGCGCTGCGCACCTTCGAGCGATCGAGCCACGGCAGCAGGAACAGCACGAAGATCGCGCCGAACATGGCGATGACGCCGAGCAGCTTGTCGGGGATCGAGCGCAGGATGGCGTAGAACGGCAGCAGGTACCATTCCGGCACGATCGAGGCCGGCGTCTGCAGCGGGTTCGCTTGGATGTAGTTGTCCGGATGGCCGAGGAAGTTCGGCGCGAAGAACACGAAGCCGGCATAGACGATCAGGAAGACGCCGAGGCCGAGCAAATCCTTCGCCGTGTAGTACGGATGGAAGGGGACCGAGTCCTTCGGGCTTTTCTTGTCGATGCCGAGCGGATTGTTCGAGCCGTGCGTGTGCAGCGCGACCAAATGCAGCATGACCACGCCGACGATGACGAACGGCAGCAGGTAATGCAGGCTGAAGAAGCGGTTGAGCGTCGGATTGTCGACCGAGAAGCCGCCCCACAGCCAGGTGACGATCGGATCGCCGACCAGCGGAATGGCCGAGAACAGGTTGGTGATGACGGTGGCGCCCCAGAAGCTCATCTGGCCCCACGGCAGCACGTAGCCGAGGAAGGCGGTCGCCATCATCAGAATCAGGATGACGAGGCCGAGCCACCACAACAGCTCGCGCGGCGGCTTGTACGAGCCGTAATAAAGGCCGCGGAAGATGTGGATATAGACCACCAGGAAGAACATGGAGGCGCCGTTCATATGGATGTAACGGATCAGCCAGCCGTAGTTCACGTCGCGCATGACGCGCTCGACGCTGTCGAACGCCATGTCGACATGCGCGGTGTAGTTCATCGCGAGGAAAATGCCCGAGAGGATCATGATCACCAAAACGATGCCGGCGAGCGAGCCGAAGTTCCACCAGTAGTTGAGGTTCTTCGGCGTCGGGTATTCCCGCAGCTCGTGGTTCATGAAGGTGAAGATCGGCAAGCGGTAGTCGATCCACTCGACGATACCGTTCTGCTTGGGCGTATTGGAAGACGTGCTCATGATCGCCCCTAGCCGATTCTGACGGTGCTGTCGGTGGTGAACTGGTACGGCGGCACATCGAGGTTGCGCGGCGCCGGGCCGCGGCGGATGCGGCCGGACGTGTCGTAGTGCGAGCCGTGGCAGGGGCAGAACCAGCCGCCGAAATCGCCGCGCGGCTCGCCTTGCTTCTGGCCGTTCGGGATGCAGCCGAGGTGGGTGCAGACGCCGACCATGACGAGCCACTCGGCCTTCTGGGCGCGGTCCTCGTCCTTGGCCGGATCGGGCAGCTCGCTGAGGTTGACGGCGCGGGCCGCCTCGATCTGCTCTTTGTTGCGATGATCGACGAACACCGGCTTGCCGCGCCACTTCACCGTGATGCGCATGCCCTCGGCGATCGGCGCCAGGTTCACGTCGGTGGTGGACAGCGCCAGCGTGTCGGCGGCGGGGTTCATGCTGTCGATGAAGGGCCACAAGGCGCAGGCGGCGCCGGCGCCGGCGAAGGCCGTGGCGGCCAGCGCGAGGAAGTCGCGCCGGGTCTCGCCTTCGCCGTGGCCGGGATGGCCCTGGTTGGCGCTGGCGTGTGCAGACTCTGACATGGTCGATCCTCTCTCGGGCCCGAAGCGGGTCCAGGCCGCATAGCCCGAGGGACTGCCGGGGCGTATCGTCCCCGCGACAATTCATCTGCTATTCGGCCGACTATCTGAACCGATCGCCGCGCGATGGCAGCATGCGCGATTGACCGGGCAAGGCGAGACTTGCGAGAGCAGGGTGTAATATAAAATCGCGCCCAAGCAAAGCCCAAAACCAAGCCGCGAATCTGTCGCATTTGTTAGACATTCCAAGGCTTTCGCGGCCATGAAAGAGCGAAACGAGACGACGTGAACGAACCCCTGACGCCGATCGACGCCGGCGAAGCGCCCCTTCTCCCGCGAGCGGGCCTGCGGCTGGCGCTTTATCAGCCCGATATCCCGCAAAACTGCGGCACGCTGCTGCGCCTCGCGGCCTGTCTCGGCATCGCGCTGGACATCATCGAGCCCTGCGGCTTCGTGCTGTCGGACGCGCGCCTGAAGCGCGCCGGCATGGACTATCTGCCGCGCGCCGCCATGGCGCGGCACAACTCCTGGGAGGCCTTCCGCCGCCGCCAGACGGCCAGCGGCCGCCGCCTCGTGCTGCTCACCACCAAAGGCGACAGGCGCTATACGGATTTCGCCTTTAAGGCCGACGATCTGCTGATGGTCGGGCGCGAAAGCGCCGGCGTGCCGGAGGATGTCGCCGCCGCCGCCGATGCCCGGTTGGTCATCCCGCTCCTGCCCGGCTTGCGCTCGCTCAATGTCGCGGTCGCCGCCAGCATGGTATTAGGCGAAGCCCTGCGCCAAACCGGCGGCTTTCCCTCAGGATCAACAGCCACGGCCCCCTTACCGGAGCGTGACCAAGACATGGAACTTCTTTGATTATGGTCAAAATTGACCACGAATCACGCCAGAATCAGGCAAAATCCGGCTATGAGGCGCTGCGCGACCGGATTTGCGCCGCTTTTGAGGCCCTTGAGGACGAAATGACCGGCCCGAATGGTCAAAATCGACCAGCGGGGCGCTTCGAACGCAAAACATGGCAGCGTTCCACCGGTCTCGGGGGAGATGCCCACCCTGCCGATGAGGGCGGCGGCGTCATGTCCTTGATGCATGGCCGCGTCTTCGAGAAGGTCGGCGTCAACGTCTCGACCGTCTATGGCGAGTTCTCGCCGGAATTTCGCAAACAGATGCCGGGCGCGGCGGACGACCCGCGCTTTTGGGCCTCCGGCATCTCGCTGGTCGCCCATCTGCGCTCGCCGCTGGTGCCGGCGGTCCATATGAACACCCGCCATATCGTCACCACCAAAGGCTGGTTCGGCGGCGGCGCGGACCTGACGCCGATGTTTCCCGAACAGGCCCATCCCGAAGTGGCCGCCGACAAAGCGGATTTCCACGCCGCGTTGAAGGCCGCCTGCGACAAGTTCGATCCCGGCTACTACCCGCGCTTTTCCAAATGGTGCGACGAATATTTCTATCTGCCGCACCGCAAGGAGCCGCGCGGCGTCGGCGGCATTTTCTACGACCAGCTCGACACGGGCGATTGGGCGGCCGACTTCGCCTTTAACCAAGCGGTCGGCGAAGCCTTCCTCGGCATCTACCCCGAGATCGTCCGCCGCCATATGGACAAGCCGTGGACCGCAGAGCAGCGCCAGCATCAGTTGGTGCGGCGCGGCCGCTACG
>CAZVLU010000006.1:67064-101889 GCA_964628235.1 uncultured Rhizobium sp.
TCGAGTTCAACCTGCTCTACGACCGCGGCACCACCTTCGGCCTCAAGACCGATGGCAATGTCGAAGCGATCCTGATGAGCCTGCCGCCGGAAGTGGCCTGGCCGTGATTTCAGAATAGATCGTCATGCTCGGGCTTGGCGTCCGACCTTAGGTCGGCCTAACGGCCGACGGGGCCATCCACGCCTTGAGGCTATCCCCGTTCATTGTGGACAACGACGCACGATAAAGACCGCTTCTGAAGCGGCGGTTTGTTGCTAGAATCGCCGGACAAGCCGAACGGGGGACCGATGCGCCTGAGCTGGAACGAAATTCGCGTCCGCGCCGCGCGCTTCGCCGAAGAATGGAAAGACGCCCATTATGAAAAGGGCGAAACCCAAAGCTTCTACAACGATTTCTTTGAAGTTTTCGGCGTCAAGCGCCGCCGCGTCGCCAGTTTCGAGGAGCCGGTCAAGAAGCTCGGCAAGGACCGCGGCTTCATCGATCTGTTCTGGAAGGGCACGCTGCTCGTCGAGCAGAAGAGCGCCGGGCGCAATCTGACAAAAGCCAAAACACAGGCCATGGAATATTTCCCCGGCCTGAAAGAGCAAGAACTTCCGCGCTATGTCTTGGTGAGCGACTTCCAAACTTTCGAGCTTTACGATTTGGACGAAGACACCTGCGTGCCGTTCAAGCTCGAAGACCTGCCGCACAAAGTCGAAGCCTTCGGCTTCATCATCGGCGTGCAAAAGCGCACGTTCCAGGATCAAGACCCCGTCAACATCATCGCCTCGGAATTGATGGGCAAATTGCACGATGCCCTCAAGGCCTCGGGCTACGACGGCCATGACCTCGAGCGCTTGCTCGTCCGCCTGATGTTCTGCCTGTTCGCAGACGACACCGGCATTTTCGAGCCGAAAGGGATTCTGCAAGACCTCATCGTCAATCGCACCAACGAGGACGGTAGCGACACCGGACAATGGCTGTCCAATCTGTTCGACGTGCTTAACACGCCGCTCGACAGGCGGCAAAGCACGCTCGACGAGGACTTGGCCGAGTTCCCCTATATCAACGGCGACCTGTTCCGCGAGCGTCTGCCGACGCCGGCGTTCAACGCCGATATGCGCAAGAAGCTTCTCGACGTTTGCGATTTCAAATGGGAGGCGATCTCCCCGGCGATTTTCGGCTCGCTTTTCCAATCGGTGATGAGCAAGACCGAGCGCCGCGCCAAGGGCGCCCATTACACGACCGAGAAGAACATTCTCAAGGTCATCGCGCCGCTGTTCCTCGACGACTTGCGCGACGAATTCGACAAGCTCAAAGCGCGGCGCGACACCGGACGGCGCAAAGCGCTGGAGTCTTTCCAAGACAAGCTCGCCGGCCTGCGCTTTTTCGACCCGGCCTGCGGCTGCGGCAATTTCCTCATCATCGCCTATCGCGAGTTGCGCGCCCTGGAAATCGAGTTGCTGAAGGAAATCCACAAGGATCGGCAGTTGCGGCTCGACGTCGCCGGACTCTCGAAGATCGACGTCGATCAGTTCTACGGCATCGAAATCGGCGAATTCGCCGCCCGCATCGCCGAAGTGGCGCTGTGGATGACGGACCACATCATGAACAACCGCCTCAGCTTGGAATTCGGCGAGGTTTACGCCCGCATCCCGATCAAGAGAGCGCCGCATATCCATCATGCGGACGCCTTGGAAATCGACTGGTCGGAAGTTTTGCCGCCCGCCGACTGTTCCTATGTCTTTGGCAATCCGCCCTTCATCGGCGCGAAATACCAGTCCGACCAGCAACGCGCGCAAGTGCGCGCCATCGCCAAACTCGGCGGCAGCGGCGGCACGCTCGACTATGTGACCGCCTGGTTCCTCAAGGCCGGCGCTTATGTGCAAACCGGCCAAGCCACGATCGGCTTCGTCGCGACCAATTCGATCACCCAAGGCGAGCAAGTGGCGCAACTATGGCCGCTGCTGTTCGACCGCTATCGCCTGGAAATCGCCTTCGCTCACCGCACCTTCGCCTGGGGTAGCGACGCGCGCGGCAAAGCCCATGTCCATGTCGTGATCATCGGCCTGGCGCGGCGCGACCAAAACGTGCCCGACAAGAGGCTCTTCAGCTATGAAGATATCGAAGGAGACCCCTCAGAAACTCGCCATTCGGTACTCTCTCCATATTTGTTCGATGCATCCGGCTTGGCTGATCCTCACATTGTGATTGAGGAGACTTCGCGCCCGATCAACGGACTGCCCAGACTCAAGACGGGCGTTCAAATGATCGATAACGGCATCCTGACGTTTGAGGATGACGAAATGCGCGACTTCATCTCCAAAGAACCGGGCTCAAAAGTTTTCTTCAGGAAATATCTCGGAGGGGATGAATATATTAACGGCTTTTACCGGTGGATTCTGTATCTCGCCGAAGCCACGCCTGAAAGCCTGCGCGCTTCGCCGCTGGTGCAGGAACGTATCAGGCAAGTTCGGGATTACCGGAACTCGAGCAGCCGTGCGAGCACAAAGACGATGGCGAATTACCCTACAAAAGTAGGTGTCGACGAAAGATTGAACGCCCCTTATTTGGTGATTCCCAATACGAGTTCGGAGCGGCGCGATTATATTCCGATTGGTTGGCTACCCCCAGAAGTTATCGCCAACCAAAAATTACGCATTCTGCCAAGCGCCGATACATGGACGTTCGGCCTGTTGACTAGCCGAATGCATATGGCTTGGATGCGAGCGGTAACTGGACGAATGAAGAGCGACTACATGTATTCAGTCGGCGTCGTTTACAACACGTTTCCGGTGCCGAACACCATCGAATCTCAACGGGAAAAAATCGGCGGGTTGTCACAGAGGATTTTGGACACCCGCGACAACTATCCCGACGCTACGCTCGCAGATCTTTACGATCCCGATTCTATGCCGCCCGCTTTGCGAAAAGCGCACTTCGATCTCGATCTAGCTATCGACAAATTATATCGAACCAAGCCTTTCGATAGCGACCGAGAACGAGTCGAATTCTTATTCGGGCTTTACGAGAAAATTATCGCGCCACTCACCGCCGCGACGCAGAAGCCGAAGCGTCGAGCACGGCAACCGAAGCCGATCTGAGCCGCAGGCTTGAGAGCCGGACATATGGACCCTCGGGTCAAGCCCGAGGGTGACGGTTTTTTAGAGGGGAAACGCCGGCTCTCCTGGGTCTCCGTCGGAACTTCAAAGGCCCCTCGGGGATACGCCTGAGCGCCTTTCTCAGTCGGCGGTTCAGGGCCAGGAGATTTGCCGGCCCGGCAAGGCTAGCGCGGAATCCGTCCTAGCCGCAACAGAGGCATTTCCCTCGCATCGTCATGGCTGGACTTGGTCAGGCCATGCACGCCTTTTTGATTTCGACGCCGCAAGGCATGGATGCCCGGGCCAAGCCCGGGCATGACGGTTTGTAAAATGGCGAGAGCGGGGCCTTACTTGAACCACGCCTGCCAGGCCGGCCAGCGCTCGACCAAGCGCGCGATCATGGCGTAGCCGCGCGCCGAGGGGTGCGTGCCGTCGCCGCCGCGCGCCAGCGACCAGCGGTAGACGCGTGAGCGCGACAGCGGCGTGAAGATGTCGAGGAACGGCACGTTCAAATCTTTGGCGATATGGGCGTAGTCCTGCGTCAATTGCGCGGCGCGCTGATCCTGATAATCCTCCGCCAGCGCCCACAGCTTGCAGGCGACGTCGGGCTTGCGGCCGATCGGCGCGGGGCTGAGCCACAGCACCGGCCAGCGCGCCGAGGCGGCGGCGATGATGTCGCGCGCCAGCTTGTGCGATTCGGCCGGCGGCACGCGAAACAGGTTTTGCTCGTCGCAGGCCATGTCGTTGACGCCGAACGAGAAGACCAGCGCGCCTTGCGCCGTGGCGGGCAGCCGCGCGTTGGCTTCCGCCTGCCAGCGCGTGGCGATGTCGGCCGAGCTGTCGCGGCGGATGCCGAGATTGTAATGCGTGACGTCATGGCCGCGCGCGATCGCCTTGGCGCAAATGCGCCCGGGCCAGCCGAGCGTCGTGTCGTCGCGCGTGCCGTGGGTCAGCGAATCGCCGATGAAACAGATGCGCAGTTCGGTCATGCCGCCTCTCCCCGCTCCATGATCTCGCGCAGACGCGCCAACAAGGCGGCGCGGTCCGGCGCGAAGCCGCGCTCGATCCACCAATCTTCGGCCAAGCCGAGGGCGCGGCCGACCGCCGGGCCGGCGAAGCCGAGCTTCAAGGCGTCGGCCCCCTTGAGCGGAAAGAGGCGCGGCGCCCAGCAATCGGCGGCGGCGATGAGGCGGACATAGGCTTGATCGTCGGCGGCTTGATCGTCGGCGGCTTGATCGTCGGCTTCTCCCGCCGCCGTTTCCCCCGCCCAGGCAAGAAGAGCGAGATCGCGCGTCAGCGCGCCGCCCATGAAATAGAGCACGCGGTTCAGCATCGCCGCCGGCAAAGCGCCGATCACCGGGAGTTCGGGCGCGGCGAGCGCGACCAAGCGATTCTTTTCCATGTTGGAGAAACGCAGCCGCGCCGCCACTTGTTCCGCGCCGACCTGGCCGACCTCGATCAAGGCCGCCAAGCGCAGCAACGGATCGCGCCGCGCGCCGCAGCGCCTTTCCAGCGCCGGCAAAGCGATCAGCCGCTTGAGCGCCGTCGCTTCGGGCAACAGATGCGGCAACACTTCCGCTTCGGCCATCAGCGCGCAGGCCGCGCCCGGATCGGGCGCCGCCAGCAGTTTCAACAATTCCTGGCGCAGCCGTTCGCCCGACAGCGTCGGCAAGCGCGGCGCTGCGGCGCGGCAGGCCTCGATCGCCGCCGGATCGGCCGGCAAGCGGTCGTAATGGGCGAAGAAGCGGAAGTAGCGCAGCAGCCGCAACACATCTTCGTCCAGGCGCTTGGCCGGTTCGCCGACGAAGCGCACGCGCCCGGCCTTCGCGTCCGTCAGGCCGCCGCAGGGGTCGTAGAGCGTGCCGTCGGCGTCCATGAACAAGGCGTTCATCGTGAAGTCGCGCCGCGCCGCGTCGGCGGCCCAATCGTCGGTGAAGGCGACGCGGGCGCGCCGGCCATCGGTCTCGACATCATGGCGCAGCGTGGTGATCTCGAACGGGCGGCCCTCGCTCACCGCCGTGATCGTGCCATGCGCCAGGCCGGTCGGCACCGCCTTGAGGCCGGCTTTTTGCAGCGCCGCCATCACCGCCTCCGGCGTCGCGTCGGTCGCCATATCGACATCGCCGACCGGCCGATTCAGCAGAGCATCGCGCACGCAGCCGCCGACGAAGCGCGCCGTGGCGCCCGCCGCCGACAGCGCCGCCAACACGGCCAGCGTCGCCGGCCGCGTCATCCAATCTTGCGGCGGCAGCTTGCCGGCGGGAGTCATGCTGCGATTCTCATGGCCTGTCGCGCTGAATGTCGCCCGGCACGATACGGCCGTTTTCCATATGCGGCGGCGTATATGTCTGATGCGGCGGCGCGCCGCCGGTGAGCGCGGCGATGACGATGACGACGACGAGCAAGCCGGTGCCGATGGCGGCGAGCTTCACCCAGGGCGCCCGGCGCAAGACGCTGCGCATGTCGCCTTCGACTGTCCCTGCTCCGCGCTTGATCTGCCACAAGCGCCATAGAACATAGAGCAGGGTCGGCACGATCAACGGCAGCACGTAAATCAGGAAAATGCGGATCATCGCGCGGGACTTTCTTCTTCGAGAGCGCCGATCAATCGCACCAGGATGCGCGCGGTGAAGCCCCAGACGCGCCATTTGCCGTAAGCGATTTCATAGACGTCGCGCATGACGCCGCCGCGCGTCTCGCGGGCGCGCTGGATGTTGGTCGGCTGTAAGATGAATTCCAGCGGCAGCTCGAAAATTTCCGCCACCTCGTGCGGATCGGGCGTGAGATCGAACGGCGGATGGACCAAGCCGACGATCGGCGTGACGCGGTAGCCGGTCACCGTGCCGTAATCCTCGAACTGCCCGAGCACCTCGACATGGGCGCGCGCCAGGCCGATCTCCTCCTCGGTCTCGCGCAGCGCGGCGGCGACGGCGTCGGCATCGTCGGGCTCCAGCCGGCCGCCCGGAAAGCTGATTTGGCCGGCATGATCGGCGAGATGCGAGGTGCGCTCGGTGAGCAGGATCGTCGGCCCGCCGGGGCGCAGCACCAGCGGGATCAAGACGGCAGCGGGCTTGAGCGCCGCCTGTCCTTCGACGCTGACAAAGCCGCGTTTCGCCATCTGCGCCTGCGCCAGATCGCGTTCGCCGGGGCCGAACACCACATCGGACATTTCGCGCGATGCCAGGGCGCGAATCAGACGCTGCAACAGGTCATCGGTCACGACGAGCCCTCGCCGGCAGGCCCCAACGCGAAGAATGCGCCAGCGCTCCACAGGCCGAGCATCTCGACGCCGTCCACGCGATGCGGCACGGCGCGCTCGACCAGGCCGTAAAACACGCTGCGCGCGATCAGCGCCTCAAGGCCGCCCTCGAGTTTTAGATAAGGTCGCGGCTCCTCGGCCAAGTTCCCGCGCATGTCGAGCGGATGGGCGGCATCGAGCGGCACCTGCTGATCGAGATTGGTGCGGAACGTCACCTGCTGCGCCTCGCCCTCACCCGCGAATGTCGCTTCCACGGCGACGAAGGGCGCGTCCTCGACGGCGATGCGGCCGCGCTCGGCCGGCGTCTCCAGCCAGTAATCGCCCGCCGCGTCGCGCTTGAGCGCGCCGGCGAACAATTTGACCAAAGCGGGCCGGCCGATCGGCGTGTTTTTATAAAACCAACTGCCGTCGCGGGCGATGCGGATGTCGAAATCGCCGCAATCGGTGCGCGGAATGGCGCCCATGACTGGCGATGGGACAGGCGATGGCTCGGCGTATGACACGGCGGATTCCGGCGGAATCGCAGTTTGTTCCGGCGCCGCCGTCTCCGGCGCAGATTTTTCCGTGGGTGACAACCCTTTTTCACGCATGACGGATGATCCTCTGGGGTCGCTCTTTTGTGATCTGCCCCGTATTCCGCCCCCGAGTTTTCATCTTATAGTATGCCCATATCCCTGCATCGCTCTCAACCGAGAGAGGCTTGGCGTGACCCTGACAGACAGCTCGATGACGGGCAGCCCCGTTAACGATAGCGCGACCGCCCTGGCGGCGGACATCGAACGCTTGGGCGATACGCTCGGCCAGGTGCGCGGCGCGCTCGGCCGCGTCATCTTCGGCCAACGCCAGGTGATCGACGAAACCCTCGTCACCCTGCTGGCCGGCGGCCACTTGCTGCTGATCGGCGTGCCCGGCCTCGCCAAGACCCGCCTGGTCCAGGCGCTCGGCACCGTGCTCGGGCTCGACACCAAACGCGTGCAGTTCACCCCCGACCTGATGCCCGCCGACATCATCGGCTCGGAAGTGCTCGAAGAGGCCGACGGCGGCCAGCGCGCCTTCCGCTTCATCAAGGGCCCGGTGTTCTGCCAATTGCTGATGGCCGACGAAATCAACCGCGCCAGCCCGCGCACCCAATCGGCGCTGTTGCAGGCGATGCAAGAGCATCAAGTCTCGGTCGCCGGCCAGTATCATGCGCTGCCCGACCCGTTCCATGTGCTGGCGACGCAGAACCCGCTCGAGCAGGAAGGCACCTATCCGCTGCCCGAAGCCCAGCTCGACCGCTTCTTGCTGCAGGTCAACGTCGACTATCCCGAGCTCGAGGCCGAGCGCGAGATGCTGATCGCCACCACCGGCGTCGCCGAAGCGCCCGCCGTGCGCGTGATGAACGGGACCGAGCTGATCGCCGCGCAAAAATTGGTCCGCCGCTTGCCGGTTGGCGAGAGCGTGCTCGAAGCTATCCTCGCCATGGTGCGCTCGGGCCGCCCCGAGACCAGCGACATCGACGAGGTGAAGCGCCATGTCGCTTGGGGGCCCGGTCCGCGCGCCAGCCAGGCCTTGATGCTGGCTTGCCGCGCCCGCGCCGTGCTCGAAGGCCGCTTCGCGCCGTCGATCGACGATGTTCTCGCCCTCGCCCCGCCGATCCTGCGTCACCGCATGGCGCTCAACTTCTCGGCGCGCGCCGACGGCATCACCATCGACGGCATCATCCAGCGCCTCGCCGCGCCTTATCTCTAGGCCCATTTACGTAACTTAGGCGCGTCCGCTCCTTAATTCAGCGACCGCAAGGAGACCCAAACGGGCATGGCGTCGCCAACCGCCTCCAGCAGCAAGCAAAAGCCGTCTCTCGGCCACAGCGCCTTGCAACGCGCCGAGGCGGTGGGCGGCGCGCTGCCGCCGCTGCTGGTCGCCGCCGAGCGCGTCGCCAGCACCGTGGCGCAAGGCGTCCATGGCCGCCGCCGCGTCGGCCAGGGCGACGCCTTCTGGCAATATCGCCCCTACCAGCAAGGCGACACGACGACCAAGATCGACTGGCGCCAGACCGCGAAGACGCAGCATGTCTATATCCGCGAGAACGAATGGGAGGCGGCGCAAAGCGTCTGGCTGTGGCGCGACGATTCGCCGTCGATGCGCTGGCGCTCCAACCGCAATCTCGCCGAAAAGGCCGAGCGCGCCGAATTGCTGCTGTTGGCCTTGGCCAGCATCCTGATGCGCGGCGGCGAGCGCGTCGCGCTGCTCGGCGCCGGCTATCCGCCGTCGGTCGGCCGCGCCACGTTGATCCGCATGGCGGAAACGCTCGCGCGCGGCGGCGGTTTCGGCGCCAATAGTCCCAGCGCCGACCCCTTGCCGCGCCACGCCCATGTCGTGCTGATGAGCGATTTTCTCGGGCCGATCGAGGAAATCGAAGGGGCGATCGGCGCTCTCGCCGGGCGCGGCGTCATGGGCCATGTGGTGCAATTGCTCGATCCCGCCGAGGAGACGCTGCCCTTTACAGGGCGCGTCCGCTTCGAGGGGCTGGAGGCCGAAGGCACCCATCTCATCAACCGCGCCGAGCAGGTGCGCGAGCAATATATCCAGCGCCTGATGGCGCGGCGCGACCGCCTGCGCGATCTCTGCCGGCCGCGCGGCTGGAGCTTCACGCTGCATCACAGCGACACGCCGCCGCAGGCCGCGCTGCTGGCGCTTTATGGCCTGATGGCCAATCCGCGCGATTGAGCCCCGCATGTTGAACCTCGGTCTTATCGCTTTTTCAACACCTTGGCTGCTCGCCGCGCTCGCCGCGCTGCCGGCGCTATGGTGGCTGCTGAAGGTGACGCCTCCCGCCCCGCGCCATGTGCGCTTTCCCGCCATCGCCCTGTTGTTCGACGTCAAAGAGCAGGAACAGACGCCGCACAAGACGCCGCTGTGGCTTGTCATCCTGCGCATGATCCTGGCGGCGTTGGTGATCCTGGCGCTGGCCCGCCCGCTGCTCAATCCGCAGACGCAATTGACCGGCAGCGGCCCGCTGCTGCTGGTGGTCGACGACGGCTGGGCCGCCGCCGGCAATTGGCCGGCGCGCCAACGCGCCATGGATGGCGCGCTCGGCCGCGCCGAACGCGCCGGCCGCCCTGTGATGATCCTGCCGACCGCAGCCCCCGCCGGCGGCGAGCCTTTGGCGGCGAGCAAGCTGATGGCGGCGCAAGATGCCCGCGGCATCGCCCAAGCCATGCAGCCGAAGCCCTGGCCGGTCAATCGCGCCGCCGCGCGCGAGGTCGTCGAGAAGCTCGATCTGCCGAACGGCAGCGCCAGCGTCATCTGGTTCGCCGACGGGCTTGAGGCCAATGGGCAGGACGGCGAGTCGCGCGCCCTGGCCGAACGGCTGCAACGCTTCGGCAGCCTCGAAGTGCTGCGCGAACCGGTCGGCCGCTTGGCCCGCGCCCTGCCACCGCCGACGCCCGACGGCGCATTGCTGGTGGCGCGCGTGCTGCGCGCCGATCCGGGCGGCGATCTGCCCTTCGTGCTGCGCGGCACCGGCGAGAACGGCCAAGTGCTGCTGCGCGAGGAGAGCGCTTTTCGCGCCGGCCAGCGCAGCCAGGATGTGCGCCTCGATCTGCCGACCGAACTGCGCAACCGCTTGACGCGGCTCGCCATCGAAGGCGAAGAGAGCGCCGGCGCGGTCGCCTTGCTCGATGAGCGTTGGCGTCGCCGCCCGGTCGGCATCGTCGCGCCGCAGCTTGCCGCCGGCCAAGCGCAGCCGCTGCTCAGCGCCGGCTATTATCTCGAACGCGCGCTGGGGCCGTTCAGCGAAGTGCGCATCGGCCCGGCCGGCGAACTGCTCAAGCGCGGCCTCGCCGTGCTCGCCGTGCCCGACGACGCGCCGATGACGGAAACCGAGCGCGGCCAGATCAAGACCTGGGTCGAGGCCGGCGGCACGCTGCTGCGCTTCGCAGGACCCGTCCTGATCGACAAGCCCGACGATCTGCTGCCCATCATCTTGCGCGGCGGTCGCAGCCTCGGCGGCGCGATGAGCTGGACGCAGCCCGCCACGTTGGCGCCCTTCGCCAAGGACTCGCCGTTCTTCGGCCTGAGCACGCCGCCCGATGTCACCATCGCGCGCCAGGTGCTGGCCGAGCCGGACCTGAACTTGAGCGAAAAGACCTGGGCGCAATTGGAAGACGGCACGCCGCTCGTCACCACCGAGAAGCGCGGCCAGGGCCGCATCGTGCTGGTCCACACCACCGCGACGCCGGAATGGTCCAACCTGTCGCTGTCGGGGCTCTATGTCGACATGCTGCGCCGTATCGTCGCGCTGTCATCGGGCGTCGCCGAGGGCGGCAGCGCGCGGGCCTTGCCGCCGCTGCAAACGCTCGACGGCTTCGGCCGGCTGCAAGCGCCGCCGTCGAACGCCAGCGCTCTCTCGGCCGAGATGGTGGCGCAGCTCGGCAACATCGCGTCTGGCCAAACCACGCAGCGCGTCAGCACCAGCCCGATCCATCCGCCCGGCCTCTACGGCAACGATTCGGCGCGCGTGGCGCTCAATCTCGCCGCCGGCATGACCGAGCTTCGCCCGATGGGCGCGTTGCCCTCGGGCGTGATCGACGGCGCCTATGCCGAAAGCCGCGAGCGCGATCTGCGGCCCTGGTTCTTCGCCATCGCCCTGCTGCTCGCCATCGCCGATCTGTGGATCGGCCTCGGCCTGCGCGGCCTGGTGCCGACTCCCAATTGGAAACGCAACGTCTTGAAAACCCGCGCCGCGAAGGCGGTCGTCGCGCTGCTCATCTTCGGCGGCACCATCGCCTTCGCCATCCCCGCCTTCGCGCAGGGCGCTATCACGCCCGGGGCGATCGATGAAGGCTTCGCCCTCGATGCCAGCGAGACGACGCGCCTCGCCTTCGTGCAGACCGGCGACTCGGAAGTCGACCGCATCAGCCGCGCCGGACTCCTCGGGCTCGGGCTCATCTTGCGCAACCGCACCTCGGTCGAGCCTGACGCGCCGATCGGCGTCGATATCGAACGCGACGAGCTGAATTTCTTCCCGCTGCTCTATTGGCCGATGAGCGACGGCCAAGCCGCCCCCTCGCCGCGCGCGCGCGACAAGCTGGTCGCCTTCCTGCGCAGCGGCGGCACCATCTTCTTCGACACGCGCGACCAACAATATGGCAGCCTCACCGTCCAGGGCGGCTTCGGCCCGGGCGGCCCGGGCGGACAGAAGCTGCGCGAAATTCTCGCCGGCCTCGACGTGCCGACGCTGATCCAGACGCCGCCCGACCATATCCTGACCAAAGCCTTCTATCTGATTCAGGAATTCCCCGGCCGCTGGCAAGGCGGGCAATTGTGGGTCGAACAATCCGACAGCGCCGCCAACGACGGCGTCGCCTCGATCATCATCGGTGGCAACGACTGGGCCGGAGCCTGGGCGAGCGACGCCAACTTGCGCCCCTTGCTGCCGGTGACGCCCGGCGGCGAACAGCAGCGCGAAACGGCCTATCGCTTCGGCGTCAATCTCGTCATGTATATCCTCACCGGCAATTACAAAGCCGATCAGGTGCATGTGCCTTCCATCCTCGAACGGCTGGGGCAATAGGCGATGAATTTCAGCATCGCCCTCGCCCCATTAGCGCCCTGGTTCGCCATCGGCCTGTTCGCCGCCCTGGCGCTCGTCTCGCTCGGCTATGGCGTCATGCGCGGCGCGCGCGGCATCTGGTGGCGGGCACTTGCCTTCGCCGTGCTGATCCTCATGCTGCTCAATCCGTCTTTGAAAGAAGAACAGCGCGAGCCGCTGACCGACATCGCGCTCATCGTTGTCGACGACAGCCCGAGCCAAGGCATCGCCGAACGTCGGCAGCAGACCGAAACGGCGCTGTCGGAGCTGCGCGAGAAGCTGGCGCGCTATCCCGATCTCGAAGTGCGCATCTTGCGCGCCGCCGGGCCTGACAGCCGACGCGCGACCAATGCCGCCGACGCGCCGGACGGCACGCTGCTGTTCGGCGAGATCGACAAAGCGCTCGCCGACGTGCCGCCGCAGCGCTTGGCCGGCGTCCTCATGCTCACCGATGGCCAGGTGCATGATGTCCCGGCCAACGGCAACGCGCGCGGGCCGCTGCATGCCCTGCTCACCGGGCGGCGCGACGCGCGCGACCGCCGTCTCGTCGTCGAGCAAGCGCCGAGCTACGGCATCGTCGGCAGCCGCGCCACCATCACGGTGCGCATCGAGGATATGCCGGCGGGCGCTGCCAGCACGGCGCGGCTGTTCGTGCAGCGCGACGGCGGCGCGCGCGAAACCATCCAGATCAACGGCGGGGCCAGCCACAGCTTCGAGGTGACGGTCGAACATGGCGGCGCCAACGTCATCGAGCTCGAGACCGAGCCGGTCGAAGGCGAACTGACCACCGAGAACAACCGCGCCGCCGTGGTCATCAACGGCGTGCGCGACCGCCTGCGCGTGTTGCTGGTCTCCGGCGTGCCGCACAATGGCGAGCGCGTCTGGCGCAATCTGCTCAAGGCCGATCCCGCCGTCGATCTCGTCCACTTCACAATTCTGCGCCCGCCCGAGAAGCAAGACGGCACGCCGGTGCGCGAACTGTCGCTGATCGCCTTCCCGACGCGCGAGCTGTTCGAGGAGAAGCTCAACGATTTCGACCTCATCATCTTCGACCGCTACCACCGGCGCGGCATCCTGCCGACGGCGTATCTCGAAAATATCGCGCGCTATGTCGAAGAGGGCGGCGCGGTGCTCGAAGCCGGCGGCCCGTCCTACGCTTCGCCGTTCGGCCTGTTCCGCACGCCGCTCGGCGAGATCATGCCGGTGGTGCCCACTGGCCAGATTCTCAAACAGGCCTACCGCGCCCATGTCACCGATATCGGCCGCCGCCACCCGGTGACCGCCGGCCTCGAAGGCGCTGGCGCAGCACCCGCTGATGGTGTCGGCGAGCCCAAGCCCGCCACCTGGGGCCGCTGGTTCATCCAGACCGAAGGCGACGCGCGGCGCGGCGATGTCGTGATGAACGGCCCCAACGCGACGCCGCTGCTGGTGCTCGACCGCGTCGGCAAGGGCCGCGTGGCGCAGATCATGACCGATCAGATCTGGCTGTGGGCGCGCGGCTTCGATGGCGGCGGCCCGCAAGCCGAGCTGCTGCGGCGCATTTCGCATTGGCTGATGAAAGAGCCCGAGCTGGAAGAACAAGACCTGCGCGCCAGCTCGCGCGGCAGCGACATCCTGATCACCCGGCGCAGCTTGAAGGCCGACGATAGCCCCGTGACGGTGCGCTCGCCCTCAGGCGAAGAACGCCAAGTGACGCTCGCCGAGCAGGGCGACGGTCGCGCCACAGCGATCTATCGCGCCGGCGAGCAAGGTCTGCACCGCATCAGCGACATGACGCATACGGTCTATGCCGTCGCCGGCACGCTCAATCCGCTCGAATTCGCTGACGTGCGCGCGACCGGCGACAAACTCGACCCGGTCATCAAGGCGCAAGGCGGCAGCGTCAATTGGCTTGCCCCCGAACCCGGCTCCTCGGTGCGCCTGCCCGACATCCGCCGCGTCGCCAATGAGCGCGCCGTGGCCGGACGCGGTTGGATCGGCCTACGCGCCAACCGCGACTATGTCGTGAAGGGCGTGACGGAGATCCCCCTCCTGCCGCCGCTGCTGGCCCTCATCCTCGCCGCCGGCACGCTGCTGCTCGCTTGGCGGCGCGAAGGCCGCTAAGGCGAACTGCGCTTTCTCCCATCACACAGATTTGCGCGCCTGCCTCGGAAAGGGGATGGGCGGATCGCGACGAGTCTTGTATGCCCGATATGACCACCCGCCGATGACCGCCGGGGGTTACGCCGGAGAACCTGCCGGCGCGACAAAAACAATCAACGGGGGACTCGATGACCGCCACACCCACGCCCGAACCGCAATTGTTCATTCCCGCGCTGGCGCCGCTGTACGACAAGCTGCGCGGCCTCGGCTATCCGATCATCCGCCTGTTCGCTGGCCTGCTGCTGATTCCGCACGGCGCGCAAAAGCTGTTCGGCGTCTTCGGCGGCGGCGGCATCCAAGGCACCGCAGGTTTCTTCACAAAGATCGGCCTGGAGCCGGCCGTGCCGCTCGTCGTGCTCGCCGGCCTCGCCGAATTCGCCGGTGGAATCCTCATCGCCATCGGCTTGCTGACGCGCCCCGCCGCCATCGCCGTCTTCATCGTCATGATGGTCGCCGTGTTCAAAGTGCATCTCGGCGCCGGCTTCTTCGCCGCCAAGGGCGGTTATGAATTCGCCTTGCTCTGGGGCATGGTGGCGCTCGGCATCGCCCTGCGCGGCGGCGGACCGCTATCGCTCGACCGCAAGATCGGCAAGGAGTTCTAGAGCGCTTGCGGGCGGACAGCGACGTCATGTCCGCCCGCAGCCGCGTTCTCTAGGTTTGCGGTCCTAAGAAGCCTGATTTCGGGATGCTGGACAGAAATGGTCTAGGAACATTCCCGCCAGGGCAGCGTTTTTCTTCCGACAGTTCGCCAACTCAGGAGAAGAACATGCGCATCAAAGAAGCGGCCCTTGTCGTCAGTTCCATCGCGTTGCTGGGCCTTGCGGCCTGCGGCGAAACCAAGGGCGACCGCGCCCTGAGCGGCGCCGGTCTCGGCGCGGCTGCCGGCGCCGGCGTTGGCGCGCTCACGGGCGGCAGCATCCTGGGCGGCGCTGTCATCGGCGGCGCGGCGGGCGCTGCTGGCGGCGCGCTCACGGATAAGGACGACGTGAACCTCGGCAAGCCCGCCTGGAAGTAATTTCGTCCGCTTTATTCGGTCTTTCGCAGAAAAGGGGAGCCACGACGGCTCCCCTTTTTCTTGAATAGCTTCTAGTAATGATAGGATTAATTATTTTATTCCTAATGTGAAAAATTTTATTATTGTGAAAACCTATAATAAACTCACAATATAATCAGTATTGAGTTATAATAGCTTCAAGGCCAGCGGAGGAATTCTTCTCTCAGAGAGCTGGGCCCTGGAGCTAAAAATTATGCGCATGACCATTACGGCCGCCACCCTCGTCCTCAGTTCTATCGCGTTGCTCGGCCTCTCGGCCTGCGGCGAGACCCGGGGCGACCGCGCGCTCAGCGGCGGCGGCCTCGGCGCGGCGGCTGGCGCAGGCGTCGGCCTGCTCACGGGCGGCAGCATCCTGACGGGCGCCGTTGTCGGCGGCGCCATCGGCGCAGCCGGCGGCGCGCTGACCGACAAGAACGACGTCGATCTCGGCAAGCCCGCTTGGAAGTAAGCGGCACTCGCCTGCAGACAAAAAAGGGGGGCCTACGCGGCTCCCCTTTTCGTTTGCGCGGCGGAGACTGTCGGACCTAGCGCTTGCCGCCCTTGCGCCGCCGGCTGGCCAGCGAACTGATCGTAGCCGACTGCTTCGCCTTTCCCGCCACAGGGACATCCCACGGCGAGGCGCTGATCCGCTCCGCGACGAAGTCGATGAACAGGCGGGTTTTGACCGGAATCAAATGGCGGTGCGGAAACATCACGTAGATCGACTCATCCGGCCCGCAGTGATCCGGCAAAACTTGGCGCAACGCGCCGCTGGCCAAATCCGGCCCGATGCAATAGGTCGGCAGCAGCGCGAGGCCCTTGCCGTTGAGCGCCACTTGGCGCAGCACCATGACGCTGTTGGTCGCGATGGGGCCCGCGACCTTGACCGTCGCCTCCTCCGCTTTCGCTTTACGTCCGCGAAAACGCCAGACGCCATCAGCATGTTTGGTGTGCAACAGGCAAATATGCTCGGCGAGGTCGGCCGGCGCGCGCGGCGCGGGATGGCGCGCGAGATAGTCCGGCGACGCGCAGGGCACCCAGCTCAACGCGCCGATACGGCGCGCCATCAGGCTGGAATCGACATGCGAGCTCAAGCGGATCGCCAGATCGAAGCCGTTCTCGATCAGGTCAAGATAGCGCATCGAGCTGTCGCTGAGAATCAGCGTCACATGGATGTCGGGATAGAGCGCCATGAAATCCGAGACGATATTGCCGAGATAGAGGCTGCCGAAGGATTTCGGCGTCAAAACCTTCAATTCGCCGCGCGGCTCGGCCTGCAAGCGGCCGATCAAAGCGTCCTGCTCGCTCATCTCCTCTAGCATGCGCTGGCAGAAGGCGACGTAATCCTGGCCGATCTCGGTGACGCTGAAGCGCCGCGTCGTGCGGTTGATCAGCCGCGCGCCCAGCTCCTTCTCCAACTGCATGACATGCTTGGTGACGATGGCGCGCGAGACGCCCATGGCGTCGGCGGCGGCGGCGAAACTGCCTTCCTTCACCACACGCACGAAGGTTTCCATTGCCTTGAGGCGATCCATGACCCTCTCCCCGACCGCCGGTTTTGCAGCCTTCCCGATCGTAGCCTTCGCTTACGGGCTTGGAAACGTCGCTATCGCGAAATCTGCTGGAACCCTCGGTTCCGATTGTCGTTTGCTATAATAGCTGCGGCGCATTCGCGTCGCCGCAAACCTTAAAGGTGACTTCATGCTTCGTCTCGTCGCACTCGCATTGTTGGCCAGCCTCACGGCGGCACCCGCCTTCGCGTCTGATCATCAAGGGAAAGGCCAGCAGAAACGCGGCGGCCCCAGCAGCAGCGGCGGCGGCGGCGGCGGAACCTCGATCAACATCGACATCGGCGGCGATCAGCGCAACATCATCCGCGAGTATTACGGCGCGCAGATCGCCCAAGGCAAATGCCCGCCGGGCCTTGCCAAAAAGAACAACGGCTGTCAGCCGCCGGGCCAAGCCAAGAAGTGGTCGCGCGGCCGTCCGCTGCCGGGCGATGTCGTTTATCACGCCTTGCCGCGCGATCTCGCGATGCGGCTCAACGCGCCGACTGGCGCAAAATACGTCCGCGTCGCCGCCGACATCTTGCTGATCGCCGCCGGCACCGGCATGGTTCTCGACGCCATTGAGGATTTGAGCCGCCTCTAAACCTCGAGCAGCGCCATAACGACAAAGGGGAGACCGAAGTCTCCCCTTTGTTTTTGGCCGGGCCCCATAAGCTAGCGCGGCTATTGGTTTAGGCTGACCGCGTGCTTAGCGCGGTTTCGTGCGGGCGTCGATGACGGCGACCTTGCCGGCTTCGACCTGCTTGACGGCGCGCTTGAGCGCCGGCAGGAAGTCGTCCGGGTCGATGACCGCCTCTTCCGCCCAGCAGCCCCAACCGCGCGCCAGCTCGCAGTGGTTCACGTCCGGGTTGTTCGTCGTCGTGCCGATCCAAGCGTTCTCGGGCGGACGCTTGCGCATGTGCGCGACTTCGCCCTGATGCTCCTCGTCATTATACCAAGAGCAGTTGTTGTTGATGATGACGAGCAACGGCACCTTGTAGTGCACGGCCGTCCACAGCGCGCCCGACGACATCATGAAATCGCCGTCGCCCAGAATGCCGATCGGGAATTGGCCGCGATCGCGCGCGGCGAAGGCCGCGCCGACCATCGCGCCCGGCCCGTGGCCGACGCCGCCGCCGGCCGAATGGCCGACATATTGGCCGCCGCCGGTGAAGTCCCAAATGCCTTCCGGCCAGTTGCGGTGGTTGCGGATCGTGAGGAACCACGGTTTGTCCTTCACGGCCGTCCAGATGTCCGAGACGAAGCGATTCGGCGACATCGGGCTTTCGGCCCAACGCTTCTTGGTCGTCGCCTCTTGTTTGGCGAGGAACTCGGCCTTGCGCTTGGCGATCTTCGCCTTGCGCGCCTCGATGCCCTTGCCGGCTGACTTGTCCTTGGCGAGGCGGGCCTTCACGGCGGCGGCGATTTGCTTGACGCCTTCCAGCGGATCGGCAAGCAGCTGCACCGTGGTCGGCGCGACCATGCCGCCGAGGCGCTGCCAAGAGCGGTGCGCGTAGTCGTTGAGCGACAGGTCGATCACCTTCTTGCCGGCGGCACCCTCGCCCTTCACGCCGCGCACGCGGCTCGAATAGGCCTCGACGATCGTGCTGACGTCATAGGAGTCGATGCACAACACGACATCGGCTTCCTTGATGACGGCTTTGTCGCCCGTCAGGTTCTGCGGATGCTTGGCCGGGAAGCTGACCGAGTTTCGGTCTTCGTGGAACGTCGCGCCGAGCGATTCGACGAGTTGCACCAGCGGCGCGGTGATCGCCGGGTTCATGCTGACGCGGCCGCAGGTGATGACCGGGTTCTTGGCGTTCACCAGAACATCGACGGCTTGGTCGAGCGCATCCTTGGAGATCGCCGCCGGCGGCGGCGCTTGATTGTAGGAGGCCGTCACGTCCGGCAACTCGAGCGGCTTGTCGAGCTTCTGCTCCTGCACGCCGGCGTCGATGGCGACATAGACCGGGCCGCGCGGGCCGGTGGTGGCGATCTTGTGGGCGCGCACGATGGAATCGCAGATGCCCTGCGCGGTCACCGCTTCGTCGTCCCACTTGACGAAGGGACGGATCAACTCGCCCTGCACGTTGGCCGAGTGGATGTAATCGATGGCGCGGCGCAGCGCCGGGTCGGCCGGGCCGGAACCGCCGATGATGACGACCGGCGCATGCGCGGCATAAGCGTCGTAGACGCCCATCACGCCGTGCATCAGGCCGACGAGATCGTGCAGCGCGACGAGCGACGGGCCGCCCGTGGCGTTGGCGTAGCCATGACCCATGGCGACGGCGATGTCTTCATGGTTGCAAAGCACGGCCAGCGGCTCGCGATTGCCGAGATAGTTCACGAAGGAATCGTGCAGGCCGCGATAGCTCGAACCGGGGTTCAAGAAGCAATATTGGAAGCCGAGCGAGCGCAGGACGTCGGCGAACGCGTCGGACGCCCACCCGGGCTTGTTGCTTTTGCCCTTGAGGCCGGCGGGCTTGTCGACGCCGGTTTCAATGGCCTTGGGCGGTTTCGCGGTCAGTTTTTTCATAATCCCCTCAATAAAAGCTTAGATGTTTGAAAGATAAACGCTCGCGCGCGACGGCCTCACCCAGGCCGCCCAACGAGAGCCAATCGGCTTAGTTGCCGCCGTCGGGCGAAACGCCGCCCTTCTCGGGGGCCAGCGCTTCCATGTCGCGGATTTCGATGGCCGACTTGACCATGGCGATGATCGAGTCGGGCATTTCCACCGTCGCCGAGACGATTTTCTGCAGTTCGGCGCCCGTCATCGGCGAGATATCCATTTTCTGCTTCTCCGCCTCGGCGAGGAAGGCCTTGTCTTTGAAGGTATCGTCGAAAGCCTTGCGCAGCGCCGCCACGCGATCTTGCGGCACGTCGGGCGTGGTCAGCAGCGGGCGTCCGACCGAGACGTCGGCGGAGAGCACTTCGAAAACTTTCTTCTGTTCCGGCGTCTTGGCCAGATCGGTCAGCAGCGGCACGTTGGGCAGGTCGTCCTCACGCTTGGGGCCGACCTGGAACAGGATGTTGACCTTGTTGTCGCGCAGCCAATCGCTCTTGGTCGATTTGTACGACGCCCAGCTGTTGCTGCCGCGCCCGTCGACCTCGCCGCGCTCCATGGCCAAGTTGACGTCGCCGCCGCCGGGATAGCCGGCGATGATCTTGAACTTGGTGCCGAGCAAGTTGTTGGCGACCTGCGGATAGATCACAGAGGGCGACGCCGCGCCGGTGCCGCCGATCGAGGACTGCTTCTTGGTGGCGTCCTCGATGGTCTTGATGCCCGACGCTGCCCAGGTGGACAGCACGTTGTTCACCACCACCATGTTGCCGATCCAGTGGAACTTGCGGACGTCGAACTGCACGCCTTCGGCTTTCAGCGCCTGGTCGGTCGCGGTGTTCTGGCCGAGCATGGCGAGCGTCGTGCCGTCCTTGGGCGCGACATTGTAGAGCCAGTTGGCGGCCTTGCGGCTGCCGGCGCCCGGCATATTCTGCGGGACGAGGGTCGGCTTGCCGGGAATATGCTCGCCCATGAAGCGCGCGAGGACGCGCGCATATTGGTCGTAGCCGGCGCCGCCGCTGTAGCCGATGACGACGTTGATGCGCTTGCCGGCGTAAAAATCGGCGACGCTCTGCGCGGCGACCGGAGCGGCGGCGAGCGAATATCCAAAGAGGCCCAGAGCGGCCAACGCCGAAAGCTTGCGGACATCCCGCATTGAAACCTCACATCCTGTTTGCGACGAAAATCCGCGATCGGGATTCGTTCGTATCTTTTATATTGGGCCGCGCGTGCCACCGTTTTTGCAGACGGATCGGCGCGACCGGCCTCCTAGGTATCATCGCCCCCTAGACCCGTCAATTGAACGCGGCGCACCTCTGCGTCCCTGTAATCGGCACAATCCGTGGAGATTATGGGATGTTTCCGGGGTGCCGTCGCGCCGGCAGAGCGCTTGGCGGGCCGGACGGGGCCTTGAACCGACCCCATGGGCGCGATACCTTGCGCGCCTTCCCTCCGGGCGGCCATCCGCCGCCCGCCAAAGCCCGAAAGGTCGTGGCGTGTCAGGCCCGTACAGCGATTATTTGTCGTCGATCGAAGACGTTATCGAAGATGCCCGCCAGGGCCGTATGTTCATCTTGGTGGATGACGAGGGCCGCGAAAACGAGGGCGACCTCGTCATGCCGGCCGAGAAGGCCGACGCCGCCGCGATCAATTTCATGGCCAAACATGGCCGCGGGCTGATCTGCCTGACGCTGCCGCGCGAGCGCGTCGATCAACTCGGCCTGTCGCTGATGTCGCCTAAAAACGAGGCACGCCATCAGACCGCCTTCACGGTTTCGATCGAAGCGCGCGATGGCGTCACCACCGGCATCTCGGCCGCCGACCGCGCCCAGACCATCGCCGTCGCCATCGACCCGAAAAAGGGCCGCGGCGACATCGTCACGCCAGGCCATATCTTTCCGCTCATCGCCCAGGACGGCGGCGTGCTGGTGCGCGCCGGCCACACCGAAGCGGCGGTCGACGTCGCGCGCATGGCCGGCCTCAACCCGGCCGGCGTGATCTGCGAGATCATGAACGACGACGGCACCATGGCGCGCTTACCCGACCTGGTGAAGTTCGCCCAGTTGCACGGCCTCAAGGTCGCCAGCATCGCCGACCTGATCGCCTACCGCCGGCGCAACGAGCGCGTCATCGAGCGTATCCACGAAAGCAAGATCAACAGCCGCTTCGGCGGCGAGTTCAAGCTCATCGTCTATGCCAACAAGGTCGAATATGCCGAACATGTCTCCCTGGTGAAGGGCGACGTGACGGGCGAAGAGCCGGTTTACGTGCGCATGCACCAGATGAACATGCTGGCCGACGCGCTGGGCGACACGACGGTCGGGCAGTTCTTTGCCGGCGAATCGCGCGCGCGCAGCGGCGAGCTCGAAACCGCCATGAAGATGATTTCCGAGAAGGGCCGAGGCGCCATCGTCATCATCCGCGAACCGACCCCGACCAGCTTGTCGCGCTTCTTGAAGGAACGGGAAGGCCAGGCGCTGAAGAAGCCGATCGCAGAACTGCGCCAATATGGCGTCGGCGCGCAGATCCTCACAGATCTCGGCGTGAAGAACATCGTGCTGCTCTCCAATACCAAGCGCACCATCGTGGGCCTCGATGGCCACGGCATCACGTTGGTCGGTCAGAAGCCGCTCGAATAGACCCGCGCTGGGCCCGAATCGGCAATAGCCGAGTCGGGCCGAGGGGCTCTCCCGAGATGGCCGATTAAAGAAAAATAATAAAACGCCGCCTGGCGGCCTGCGAAACATGCAATCCCAAAAATGATGCGCTCTCTCGCGCGGGCGCGGCTTGCCTTTGCCGCGCCGACCCCTTAAAAAAACTAAGGTTATTGGACTCATTCCCGCCTGAACATTCCATCCATTGGGATCGTTCGCACGGCTCGGCGCGACGCCGGAGCCGACGGGGACCATCGGCGTCATCAGTACGCGGGCCAAAGCCGGGGAGAATCGCTTCACGCGTGAAAGGTCGATCTGGGAATGGCGACAGTCTCGAAAATTAAATCCACCAGGAAATTCGTCACGCTCGGCGACGCCAAGATCGAGGTCGAGCGGCGCGGCAAAGGCAAGCCGCTGCTGCTGCTCTACGGCGAGGAAGCGTTGGAATGCGAAGCGCCGTTCGTCGACGAGTTGGCGCGCAAGTATGAAGTGATCATTCCGTCGCCGCCCGGGTTCGGCCGCTCCAATCGCCCCGATTGGATCACCAACATGGACGACATCGCCTATCTCTATCTCGATCTGCTCGAGAAACTCGACCTGAAGAAGGTCACCGTCGTCGGCTGCTCGCTGGGCGGCTGGATCGCCCTGGAAATGGCGACCAAGGACGACTCGCGCTTCGCCAAGCTGCTGCTGGTCGATCCTTACGGCGTGAAGATCGGCGGCCCGTGGGACCGCGACATCGCGGATATCTGGTGCACCCATCCGGCAGAGCTCGCCAAGCTCAAATGGCACGATCCGGAAAAGGGCAAGCGCGATTTCCCGTCGATGCCGGAAGACAAGCTCGCCATCATCGCGCGCAATACCGAAACGACAGCGCGCTTCTGCTGGGAGCCCTATCTGCACAATCCGAAGCTGAAGCATCGCCTCAACCGCGTGGCGGTGCCGACCCTGTTCGTCTGGGGCAAGAGCGACGGCATCGTCAAAGAAAGCTACGGCAAGGCTTACGCCAAGCTGATCAAAGGCGCGAAATTCGTCAGCCTGGCCAAGGCCGGCCATCTGCCGCACATCGAGCAGCCCGAGGCTTTCCTGAAAGCCGTGAAGGGATTCATCTGAACCGATCAGCAGGCGCCCCACCAACGGCGCCGCACCGCATAAGGAGCGCAGCATGTTTTTCTGGCACTTCACCGAGATGCCCTATCCGCATCTTCCGCCCCTCGACACCATCAGCTCGATGCGCGTCAACCTGCCGAGCAAGCATTTCGATCCCAAGATCGGCGCCGACCTCTACAACCGCTATCTCGACGAGCATCTGATCGCCGACGATCTCGGCCTCAACATCATGCTCAACGAGCATCATCAGACGGCCACCTGCATGGATGTCTGCGCGCCGCTCTCGGCGGCGATCCTGGCGCGCCAAACCAAGAACGCGCGCATCTGCATCCTCGGCAATCCCGTCGCCAACCGCTCAAATCCGATCCGCATCGCCGAAGAAATGGCGATGATCGACTGCATCTCGCGCGGCCGGCTCGATGTCGGTTTCGTGCGCGGCGTGCCCTACGAAGTGTTCGCGGCCAATTCCAATCCGACGCAGACGGTCGAGCGCCTATGGGAAGGCCTTGACCTCATCGTCAAGGCCTGGACGACCCACGATGGGCCGTTCAACTTCGAGGGCAAGTTCTGGCACAAGCGCCAAGTCAACCTCTGGCCTCGCCCTTACCAGACGCCGCATCCGCAAGTCTGGATCACCGGTTCGAGCGATATGGAAGCCATCCGCCAGGTCGGCGCGCGCGGCTACGTCTTCGCCACCTTCCTGCAGCCTTACGACAAGGTGAAGGTGATGTTCGACAATTACCGCGAGAGCTTCGTCGAGCATGGCCTGCCGGGCGGCGGCGGCACCGCCTACATGCCGCTGGTCTACACCGCCGACACCGAAGAAGAGGCCGAGAAAGGCGCGAAGGAGCTGACCTGGTATCTCGGCGCCAAGACCGAACCGCAGTTCCGCAATCCGCCGGGCTATGTGCCCGTGGCCTTCAACGTGAAAGCCTTGCAGGGCGCCTATTCGGGCCGCACCGATGCCGTGCGCGCCAAGGGCCTCGAATATCAGCGCGAGCAAGGCGTGCTGGTCTACGGCACGCCCGATTCGGTCGCCAAGCAGATCAAGCGCTTCTACGACCTGGTCGGCGGCTTCGACCATCTGTTGATGATGCAGCAGGCCGGCTTCCTCAGCCATGAACGTACGGTGAAAAGCATGACGCTGTTCGCCAAGGAAGTGGCGCCGCAGTTGAAGGACCTGGCGCGCACCAAGCCGATCCGCACCGTCAAAGCCGCCTAGCGCCAATGCGGCAAGGCAGCTTCGTCGACGTCGACGGCGTCAAAACGCACTATTTCGAATCGGGTCGCGGCAAGCCCGAGACCGTGCTGCTGCTCCACTCCGCCGAGTTCGGCGGCTGCGCCGAATTCTCCTGGGAATTCAGCATGGCGGCGCTCGGCGCGCATTTCCATGTGCTGGCCCCCGACCATCTCGGCTTCGGCCTGACGGATAAAATCTTCGACTTCAACGGCCAGTTCGACCGCCGAATCGCACATATCCGCCGCTTCCTCGAGGTGATGGGCGTGCGAGCTTGCCATGTCGTCGGCAGTTCCATGTCGGGCGGGTTGTCGCTCACCGTGGCGGCGCGTCCCAAGCCTGACTGGCCGCTCCTCAAGGTCGTCTGCTGCTCGGGCGGCGGCGACGCGCCGAACAATGCCGCGCGCGAGACCCTCAACACCTACGACGGCAGCCGCGAGCATATGCGCCGCATCGTCGAAGTGATGTTCGTCGATCCCAAATGGGCGGCCGACGACGATTATATTTCGCGCCGTCACGAAATCGCCAATCTGCCGGGCGGTTGGGAAGCGACCCAAGCGGCGCGCTTCAAGGCGCCGTTCCGCGTCGCCGCCGGCCCGCGCGAGCGCGACGCGATCGCCTACGGCAATATCAAAGTTCCGGTGCTGATCATGGCCGGGAAATTCGACCCCTTGCGCGCGCCGGGCTACGCCGACAAGCTGGCCGCCAGCATCCACGGCGCAGAACTGCACGTCTTCGAGAACGCCGGGCATATGGGCAATATCGAATGCGCCGACGAATTCAATCAGCGCGTGATCGCGTTTTTGAAGGGCTGAGCATGACCAGGAGCCGCCGATGACCGACGCCGCCGACCTGCGCATGTTCGCCGGCCATTTCGCCACCGGCGTCACCGTCATCACCACGCGCGCGCCCGACGGCACGCTCTGCGGCCTGACGATGAACGCGGTGAGCTGCGTCTCCCTCGCGCCGCCGATGTTCCTCATCTGCGTCGACGAGAAGGCGGCGACCCTCAAGCCGTTGCTGGAGTCCGGCGTTTTCGCCATCAACATTCTCGCCTGGGACCAGGACAAGGTTTCGACCATCTTCGCCACCAAGGGCGAGGATAAGTTTTCCAAGGTCGAATACGACATGGGCGCCTTGGATGTGCCGCTGATCCGCGGCGCGCTCGCCGTCGCCGAATTGAAGGTGGCGAAGCATTTCAAGGCCGGCGATCACGAGATCATCATCGGCGAGGCGCAATCCACCCGGGTGATCGAAAGCGCGCCGCTGCTCTATTACCGCGGCAAATACGGCCTGCTCCACCAGAGTTGAGCCGCGACCCAAGCCGCGAAAAATAGAAAGGCCGCCTCGGGAGAGGCGGCCTTTCCATTGTTGTCTGGCCTTGGCCTAAGCCTGAGGCCCCGCGTCGTTAGGCGACGAAAAACTCCGCACCGGCGACGATCCGAGCCTCGGCAGACTTCAGCCATTCACAATGAGACACGAGATCACCTCCTTTCGCTGATTGAACATGCTCAAGCATATGGGCAGGCCCGCCCATTTCGCAAGAGCCGCTTAATGCATCATCTGGCCGCCATCGACGTTCATGGTCTGGCCGGTCATGAAATTGCTGGCGTCCGACAGCAGGAACATCACAGCCCCCACGAGGTCGTCCGGCACCTGCGGCCGCTTCAAGGCCTTGGTATCCAAGGCCGCGCCGGCATAGGCGTTCGACGTCGTGGCGAGCTGGGTCTCGCTTAAGGTGAGGCCCGGCGAGACGGCGTTGACCGTGATGTTGTCGCCGCCGACTTCGCGCGCCAGCGCCCGGGTGAAGCCCACCACGCCGGCCTTGGACGTCGTGTAATGCAGCCGATTGGGCGTGCCGTCGAACACCCGGTTCGACGCGATGTTGACGATCTTGCCGGATCCTTGCGCCTTCATTTGCGGATAGACGGCAAGGCAGGAGAGGAACAGGCCGCGCAGGTTCACCGTCATGACTCGGTCCCATTCGTCGGGCGGAATCTCGAACCACGGCTTGCGTCCGAGCACACTCATCAACGAGGCGTTGTTGACCAATCCGTCGATGCGGCCCCATTTGGCGATGGCGGCAGCCGCCATGGCCTGGGTCGAGGCCTGGCTGGAAATATCGGTCGGCTGCGAGATCGCCTTGCCGCCCGAGGCGACAATCGCTTCCGCCAGCTCGTCGTTCGAGCCCTGGTCGATGTCGGCGATCACCACGCGGGCGTTGGCCGCCGCCAGTTTCTCCGAATAGACCTTGCCGATGCCCTTGGCGCCGCCGGTGACGATGATGACGCGATCGGTGAGATCGAGGCTGGGATGGCTGGGCGAAATGGCGGCCATGACAAAGAACTCCTGCAAAAGAAAACGGCCCCGGCATCTCTGCCGGAGCCGTCGAGACTGAACCTAGCTTACGGCTTCTTGTAGGTCATCGCGTCTTTGGCGCGCGCCACGATAGCCTCGGGCGCGCTGAACATTTTGGTCACCAGCGCCTGCACCTCTTCGCCCGAAACGGCATCGACTTCGAGCCGCGCCTTTTCGGCATCGGCGAGGAACGCCTTGTCCTTCGTCGTATCGATGAAGGCGGCGCGCAAAACCTTCACGCGGTCGGTCGGCGTGCCCGGCGGCAGGATATAGGGCCGGCCGAACACAAGCTGGCCATAGACCAGCTCCATCACTTGGCGGTCCTCAGGCGTTTTGGCGAAATCGATGGCGACCGGCACGCCCATCTTGGTCAACTCGGCGTTGCCCTTGAGGGCCTCCTGCACGAGGATTCGCATCTTTGCCGGATTGAGCCAATCGGGGTTCTGCGTCTTGAGGCTCGACCACAGATAGCCGCCGGTGCCCTGCACCTCGTTGCGCTCGATGGCGAGGCTCATCTCCTTGGTGCCGGGATAGCCGCTGACCAGGTTGATCTTGGTGCCGAGCACGTTGTTCAGCACCGAGGGAAAATCGCGGCTCGATCCGCCGGACGTGCTCGCCGCCGAGATCATCTCTTTGGAGAACAAATCCTTGAAGGCAGTCACCGGCGCGTCGACGCGGATCACGGTGACGCCGACCTCGCTATTGGCGCTGCCGAGATAGATGAACTTCGTCGAGTCATGCTGCACGGTTTTCGGATCGCCGAGCAGCGGCTGGATGATGGCGCCGGAGAACACCGCGCCGATCGTCGAGCCGTCCTTGGGCGCCTGGGCATAGATGAATTGCGCCGTCTTGTTGCTGCCGGCGCCGGGCATATTCTTCGGCACCATGGTCGGCTTGCCGGGGATATGGTTGCCCATATGCTTGGCGAACAGGCGGGCGTAAATGTCGAAGCCGCCGCCCGGATCGGCGCCGATCATCATGTCCATGCTGCGTCCGGCGTAAAACTGCGCGGCGTCCTGCGCTTGCGCGGAGCCGCCGGCCAATAGAAAAACTGCGCCGGCAATCAGACAAAGTTCACGCTTGGTCTGCATCTTGATTTCTCCCTGTAAGGCCGCGTTGATCGCGGCTCGCACATGTGAAAACGGCGCGGGGGGCTAGCCCCGCGCCGCGAGGCGTTACTTCTTCGGAATTTGCGCTTCGCGCGCACGCTGCACAACCGCTTCCGGCGTGGCGAACATCTTGGCGACGAGCTGTTGCACCTCTTCGCCGGAGACCGCCTCGATGTCGATGCGCGATTTCTTCGCGTCCTCCAACAGCGCCGGATCTTTGAGCGCGGCCATGAAGGCCGTGCGCAACACAGCGACGCGGTCGCTCGGCACCCCCGGCGGCAGCACATAGGGCCGGCCGAACACGAGTTGGTCGAAGAGCAGTTCAAGCACCTGGCGGTCTGCCGGCGTTTTCGCGAGTTCGACAGCCACCGGCACGCCACGCTTGTTCAGCATGTCGTTGCCCTTGCTCACTTCCTGCACGAGGATGCGCATGTTGGGATCGGTCAGCCAACCGGGGTTCTGCGTCATCAAGCTGGAGAGGAAATAGCCGCAGAAGCCTTGGACCTCGTTGCGCTCCAAGGCGAGGCCGATTTCTCGGGTGCCGGGATAGCCGCTGACAATATTGAATTTCGCGCCGAGGATGTTCGACAACGCGGCAGGGAAGTCGCGGCTGGTGCCGCCGGCCGCCGAGGCGCCGAGAATGATCGGTTTTTCCAGCACTTCCTCGAAGGATTTCACCGCATCGGCGCGCACGACGCAGAGCGAGATTTCACGGTTGGCGCTGCCGAGATAGATGAACTTCGTCGGATCGTGCTGGATCGACTTTGGATCGCCGAGCAGCGGCTGCATGATGCCGCCCGTGAAGATCGCGCCCATCACGCTGCCGTCCTTCGGCGCGACGGCATAGACGAACTGGGCCGCTTTGTTGCTGCCGGCGCCTGGCATGTTCTTCGGCACGATTGAGGGATTGCCCGGAATGTGGTTGCCGATGTGGCGCGACAGAACGCGAGCATAGACGTCGTAACCGCCGCCGGCGTCGGCGCCGATGATCATGTCGACGGAGCGGCCTTTATAAAACTGTTCGGGCGACTGCGCCTGGGAAGGGGCAGCGGCGAAGGCGGTCATCGCGGCGGCGGAAATCAGATATCGCAAGGTAGTCATGAAAGTCTCCCTAATGGCTGTCGGTGAGGGGCGATCCTCGACGCCTGGGAGAGCAGGGCACGGACGCGGCAATCTAAGCCGCCGTCATTCCACAACCATGCTCCCAGACCGGCCTTTATGTTTTGCAGGATACGGCGCGGCCGCGCCATCCTTTGAAGACTCCGCCGGACCCGACACTGCTGTCGGCGCCCGGCGGCGGAATGTGTTTTTAGTATTCGATGTCCCAAGCGGTCGGCATGTTGCCGCCCTTCTTGGCCTTGTTGACGTAGTAATTCCACAGCTTGCGGACGTGATGGTCGCGATCTTCGTTGCGGTTGATCTGCACCATGTCCTCTTCGCTCAAGGGAATCGGCTCCTTGCCGGCCTGCAGCACTTCCATCATGGCGCGGGCATTTTCTTCGAAGTGGATCGTGTCGGCGGTGAGCGCCGGCAGGCTTTCCGCCACCAGCACCATGCCATGCGTGCGCATCAGCGCCGCATTGTGCTGGCCGAGCGTTTTGGCCAGGGCCTGGCCCTGCTCGAGCCGCTTGATGTGGCTCGGATCGTTGTGCAGCGGAATGCCGCTCGCCCAGCGCGCGGCGCGGCTGCGCATCGGCAGCATGGTCACGCCCTTCATCATGGTGAAGGCGATCGCCAATTCCATGTGATTGTGGATGACGGCGTTGACTTCCGGGCGCGCCTTGAGGATTTCGCAATGGATCACAGTCTCGCTCGGCGGCTTGCCCTTGCCCTCGATCACGTTGCAGTCGAAGTCGACCATCAGCACGCTCTCCGGGGAAACCTCGGCGCGGCTTTCTGTGCGCTGCTGGATGTAGAGGGCGTCCTTGCCCGGCACGCGGACCGAGATATGGCCGCTATATTCCAGCACATCTTCCATATTCATGATGCGGGTCGCGGTGGCCAACTGCGTGCGCAGCAGTTCGCCGGAATTGCTCTTCGAAAGATCGATTGCGGTCGCCATTTTAATACACGGCCTCCTGAGCCAAGCCGGTCCATTCGGTCGGCACGACGCCGCTCTCTTGCGCCTTGCCGACGTAATAGGACCAGAGTTTATAAACATGTTGGGCACGATTGTTGTTGCCGCCAAGCGCGTCGAGCTCTTGCTCGGTGAGCGGCTTGAGCTTGCCGATGGACAGAGCCTGCAAACAGGCTTTGGCGTTCTCGTCGAAATGCACCGCGTCGATCAACAACGCGGGCACGTTTTCGGACACGATCAAGCCGCCGTGGGCGCGGATCAGCGCGCCGTTGCAGGCGCCCAACGTCTTGGCGAGGGCTTCGCCTTGAGCGCGCGACTTGATGTGGCTCGGATCGGGATGGGTCGGGATGCCGTTGCGCCAACGCACCGAATGACCTTTGAGCAGGGCCAACTCGACGCCTTCGACGATGGTGAAGGTGGCGCAAACGTCGGAATGGATATGGACCGAGGCGTTGACGTCGGGACGGGCGCGGAAGACCTCCGCATGGATGAAGGCTTCCAGCGGCGGCTTATAGCCTTTCGGTCCCTCGAGCACTTTGCAGTCGAAATCGACGATGCCCATCTGCTCGGGCTTCACGCCGGCGCGGCTGTCGTTGATGCCGTGGATGACGAAAGCGTCCTGGCCCGGCACGCGCGCGGCGGCATGGCCGGAGTAGCTGAGAATATCCTCGCTGTTCAGAATGCGCGTCACGGCGGCGAGCTGCTCCTTGAGCGGCTCGAGGCTGGCGCTGAGGTTGGACATTTTGACAGCCGTGTTCATCTGTTGATCTCTCCCTATACGCGCTGCAGGACGCGAAATTTATTAAGCGGATTCGGTCTCTAAACTGCCCTTCATGGCGCTCAATATGGTGCGCAGTCTCTCGATGTCGGCCGGCGTGAGGGCGCGCGCGGCGATGCGGTTGACCTCTGCAGCGAAGGGCAGCAGCTTGGCGCGCAGCGCCCGGCCCTTATCGGTAAGGAAAATATTGACCTTGCGGCGGTCTGTCGCGTTGCGCACGCGCCGGACGTAGCCGCGCTTCTCCATGCCGTTGAGCGCCGTGACGGTGGTCGGCTCCATCATGCCGACGCGCTGGCTCAGCTCGCGCTGGGTCAGGCCGTCCTCCTCCCACAGCACGCGCAGGAAATACCATTGGCCGATCGTGACGCCGTGCGGCGAGATGCGGGCCTGCAGCAGCTTGGAGAAGGCGCGATAGGTGTCGCGCAGCAGATAGCCCAGGCTGTGCTGTGGCAGAAATTCGAGCGGATCGGGAATATCCAATCCCGTCGCGGGCGGCGTGACATGGGCGTCCGGCATGATCGGCATCTATGGTTTTTCCGTCTCTCCCTGGCCGGCCAGCATATAGGACGCGGCGGCGGGGTGCCATTGGATATATCGAAAGCTAAGGGTTCAAAAGCCAGCAATATCAATCGGCTAAGACATTCCTTGACGGCATGGGCGCGCTCGGGAATTGGGCCTGACTTGCGCCCGTGGTGTCGCGGCGATAGGTAAAGCCTTCATTTTCCTATCAGGTTCGCTTGTGCCGCTCACCCCGCCCGCCGCATCCCGCCAAGTCGCCGATGCCAAAACGGCGATCCTGGCGCGTGCCCGAGTCCTCGGCTTCAGCGCCGTGGGCGTGGCACCGGCTGACATTGGCCCCGCGGCGGCCGCCGGCCTGATGGGCTTTCTCGCCCAGGGCTTCCATGGCGACATGGAGTGGCTGGCGGCGCGCGCCCAGGAGCGCGCGACGCCCCAGGGCCTGTGGCCGGCGGCGAAAAGCGCCGTGGTGCTGGCGATGAATTACGGCTCGCCCAGCGATCCGCGCGCCCTGCTGGCCGAAACCGACCGTGGCGCCGTCTCGGTCTATGCCCGCAACCGCGATTACCACGATGAGGCCAAGAAGCGCCTGCGCCAGCTCGCCCGCTGGATGGCCGAGACCTACGGCTGCCAGGTCAAATTGTTCGTCGACACCGCGCCGGTGATGGAAAAGCCCCTGGCGCAAGCCGGCGGCCTCGGCTGGCAAGGCAAACACACCAATCTGGTGTCGCGCGAGTTCGGCTCCTGGCTGTTCCTCGGCGAGATCTTCACCGATCTCGATCTCGCGCCCGACACGGCCGAAACCGATCACTGCGGCACCTGCCACGACTGCCTCGACGCCTGCCCGACCAACGCCTTCCCGGCGCCGCACCAATTAGACGCGCGGCGCTGCATTTCCTACCTGACCATCGAGAACAAGGGCCATATCGCGGCGGAATTCCGCCAAGCTATCGGCAACCGCATCTATGGTTGCGACGACTGTTTGGCCGCCTGCCCGTGGAACAAATATGCGGTGCGCACCGCCGATTACGCCTTCTTGCCGCGCGTCGAACTGACGGCGCCGAAATTGGCCGATCTCGCCGGCCTGGACGACGCCGGCTTCCGCCAGGTGTTCTCCGGCTCGCCGATCAAGCGCATCGGCCGCGACCGCTTCGTGCGCAATGTGCTGATCGCGATTGGGAATAGCGGCGACGCCAAGCTAATCCCCGTCGCCGAGACCCTGGCCGTCGACGCCTCGCCGCTGGTGCGCGCCATGGCGGCCTGGGCGCTCAAGCGCCTCATGTCTGCCCCTGATTTCGCCGCGCTTGCCGCCCGCCATGCGGCCGAGGCCGATGAGGCCGTGCGCGCCGAATGGGCCGCGTGATAGAAGACGGCCCGAAAGGTAAAGCATCGTGAAAGTCTCCGACTTCGATTTCGAACTGCCGCGCGAGCTGATCGCCACCCATCCGGCCGAGCCGCGCGAATCGGCGCGCCTGCTGGAGATCGGCGAGCAATTGATCGACCGCATCGTGCGCGACCTGCCCGATCTGCTGGCGCCCGGCGATATCGTCGTCGTCAACGACACCAAAGTGATCCCGGCCCGCCTTTCAGGAATGCGCGGCGTCGCCAAGGTCGAGGTGACGCTGCACAAACGCGAGAGCGACTCACGCTGGCTTGCCTTCGCCAAGGGGGCGCGCAAGCTGAAGGCCGGCGACCAGATCGATTTCGCAGCCGATTTCGCCGCCACAGTCGCCGAAAAAGGCGAGGACGGCGAAGTGATGCTCGACTTTGATCGCGGCGGCCCCGAACTGATGGCCGCCCTGGCGCAATATGGCTTCATGCCCTTGCCGCCCTATATCGCGCGCAGCGACGGCCCCGAGGCGCGCGACCGCGAGGATTATCAGACCGTCTTCGCGCGCCACGAAGGCGCCGTCGCCGCCCCCACCGCCGGGCTGCATTTCACGCCCGCTTTGCTCGCGGCGCTCAAGGCGCGCGGCATCTTGCACGCGACATTGACGCTGCATGTCGGCGCCGGCACCTTCCTGCCGGTGAAGGTCGAGGATACGCGCGACCACAAGATGCATGCCGAGGTCGGCATGATCGACGCCGCCACGGCGCAAGCGATCAACTTCGCCCGCGCCCAGGGCGGCCGCGTCGTCGCCGTCGGCACCACGGTGACGCGCACGCTCGAATCGGCGGCTGACGATCGAGGCATCATCCATCCTTTCGCCGATGAAACCCGGCTGTTCATCACGCCGGGCTATCGCTTCAAGGCGATCGACATGCTGCTGACCAATTTCCACCTGCCGCGCTCGACGCTGTTCATGCTGGTCTCGGCCTTCGCCGGCCTGGAACGCATGAAAGCCGCCTACGATCACGCCGTCGCGGCGCGCTACAGGTTTTATTCTTATGGCGACTGCTGCCTCTTGCATCCCGCAAAAGGCGCGAGGATTTTCGGATGACATTGCGTTTCTCGATCAGCCATCGCGACGGCCAGGCGCGGCGCGGCCAGGTCCACACCGCCCATGGCCTGGTCGATACGCCGGCCTTCATGCCGGTCGGCACCGCCGGCACGGTGAAGGGTATGATGCCGCAAGCGGTGGCCGGCACCGGTGCGCAGATCGTGCTCGGCAATACCTATCACCTGATGCTGCGCCCGACCGCCGAAACGGTGGCAGCGCTCGGCGGCCTGCATAAGTTCATGAACTGGCCGGGGCCGATCCTCACAGACTCGGGCGGCTTCCAGGTCATGTCGCTGGCCGATCTGCGCAAAGTCACGGAGCAAGGCGTCGTCTTCAAATCGCATCTCGACGGCAGCAAGATCGATCTCTCGCCGGAACGCTCGATGGAGGTGCAGCATCTGCTCGACGCCGACATCACCATGGCGTTCGACGAATGCATCAAATGGCCCGCCGAGGAAGCCGAAGCGGCGCGCGCGATGAATCTCTCGATGCGCTGGGCCGAGCGCAGCAAGGCGGCCTTCAAGGCGCGCGACGGCTATGGCCTGTTCGGCATCAACCAGGGCGGCGGCTATAGGCATCTGCGCGCCGAGTCGGCCAAACGGCTGGCCGAGATCGGCTTCGACGGCTATGCCGTCGGCGGCCTAGCGGTCGGCGAGCCGCAGGCCGAGATGTTCGAGACGCTCGACGCCGTCGTACCGCAATTGCCCGACGACAAACCGCATTATCTGATGGGCGTCGGCACGCCGTCCGACATCGTCGGCGCGGTAAGGCGCGGCATCGACATGTTCGACTGCGTCATGCCGACGCGCTCAGGCCGCACCGCCAAGGGCTTCACCCGGCGCGGCGAAGTAAACATCCGCAACGCCCGCCATGCGCGCGACATGCGGCCCTTGGATGCCGATTGTTCCTGCCCGCTCTGCCGGAACCACAGCCGCGGCTACCTGCATCACCTGTTCAAGGCCAACGAGATGCTCGGGCCGATCCTGCTCACCTGGCACAATATCCAGTTCTATCAGGACATGATGGCGGGCTTGCGCGCCGCCATCGAACAAGGCGGTTTGGAGGCCTTCGCCGCCACCTTCCTGGCCAAGCTCGACGAAGGCGACATTCCCGCGATTTCGACTTAAGGTTCAGTCATGAGCGACAAACTCACCCAGCTCGGCAGCCCGACCGCCCTGCCCGCCTCGCCCGACGAAGCGGTGCTGGAGACGGTGCCGAACCCGCATCCCGGCACGCTCTATCTGGTGCGCTTCGCAGCGCCCGAGTTCACCTCGCTCTGCCCGATCACCGGCCAGCCCGACTTCGCCCATCTGGTGATCGACTATGTGCCGGAGACGGCGCTGGTCGAG
>CAZVLU010000007.1:0-65406 GCA_964628235.1 uncultured Rhizobium sp.
GCCGGTCGACGATGTCCGGCTGCTGCTCGTCGAAAGCATCGCCTATGTCATCGGCTGGACGGCCTTTCCGCTCGCCATGATCACCGTCGCCGACAAGCTCGGCCGGGCGCAGTTCTATCCGCGCTACATCGTCGCCAACAATTGGGGCGGCTTGCTCGAAATGACCGCCTTCCTGCCGGCGGTCGCCGTCGCCGAAAGCTTGCCGGCGCTCAGCGTGCTGCCGGCGCTCGTCGCCATGGCGATGTTCGCCTATCAATGGTTCATCGCGCGCACCGCGCTGATGCTGACCAGCCGGCAAGCGCTGGTGCCGGTGGCGGTGAATTTCGCCATCGGCCTCGCCGTCGCCCTGGTGGCGCGCACGCTGCTCGCCACGCCGGCGGCGTGACGCTGAGGGCGTGACGGCATCATCCACCGATTTGCCATTTTATAAAGCGTCATGCCCGCACTTGGTGCGGGCATCCACGCCTTGCGATGATGCCGACAAGAAGGCGTGGATACGCGTCGGCCATTGACCGACCTTCGGTCGGACCCAAGCCCGGCCATGACGATGTGAGTTAGGGCTATGGCCCTTAAGACTTAGCTGAAAGCCTTGATCACGCCAGCGCGCACGTCGGCCGGCAGGCGATAGTGATATTCGCCGGCTTCGCCTTGCCATTCGCGCAGGACGAACAGCCCTTCGCGGCCGGGCAGCAGGCGCGCCAGCGTCTTGCCGAGGCCGGAGAACACGCCAGCGAGTTTCTGGCTGCTCGACAGCCCAAGCAAATCCTTGAGCGTGTTCGACGCGATGCCCGCCTCGCCGGCCTGGGCCATTTCCCACAGGAGATTGGCGGCAAGGCTTTCCGGGCCGTAGCAGCGGCAGACGGCGGCGATGTCCTCGGGCGTCAGCGGTTTGGCATCCTCGACCGCGCCATCCGCGCTCAAGTTCACCACCAGCCGGCCATCGGCAAGGGCGCGCTGAAATTCCGCCAGGGTCAGGCTGACCGTGAGATTGATGCGTTTGTCGCCGGAGAAGCTGATATCCATGGGCTCAGCTTACAGAGTTCATACAGTGTATAAAATATAAATTGTTCGTTTAGACAGTTTTTATATATTTTTCGATGCTGGCGAATTCAAAGTGTATAAAATGCATAAACATGATTCAATGTGAATATACGGCGTACAAACTTCTAATATCGAACTTCCGTCAGGTAAAGCCCGTCTGCCGGCGCGGTCGGGCCGCCCTGGGTACGGTCGGCCGCCGCCAGCGCCCTGGCGACATCGCGGGCCGACCATTTGCCTTCGCCGACCAGTTTCAACGTGCCGACCATGATGCGCACCTGGTTGTGCAGGAAAGAGCGCGCCTTGGCGGTGACATGGATTTCATCGCCCACCCGGCTGACCGACAGCTCATCGAGGGTTTTGAGCGGGCTCGGGGCCTGACACTCGCTGCTGCGAAAGCTGGTGAAGTCGTGATGGCCGACCAATTCCTGCGCCGCTTCGTGCATCGCCGCGGCATCGAGGGTGAAGGGCAAATGCCAGACATGGCCGCGCTCAAGCACCGCCGGCGCCCGGCGCATGAGGATGCGATAGAGGTAGGAGCGCCCGGTGGCCGAGAAGCGCGCATGGAAATCGGGCGCTGCAAGCTCGGCCTGCAAGACGGCGATGGGATGCGGCCGCAGATGAAAGTTCAGCGCGTCGCGCACCTTGTCGGGCGGCGTGTCCTTGGCGACCTCGAAATGGGCGACCTGGCCGAGGGCGTGGACACCGGCATCGGTGCGGCCCGCGCCATAGACCATCGTGCGCTGCTGGCAGAAGGCTTCGACAGCGTCTTCGAGCGCCTGCTGCACCGACAGGCCGTTGTCCTGCCGCTGCCAGCCGACAAAGGGGCCGCCGTCATATTCGATGGTGAGCTTATAGCGCGGCATCTGTGTCGGGCGTCTCGAGCCAGGTGCCGGGCGGCAGCGGATAGCCGCGCAAGAATGCCGGCGCGTCGAGCGCCGCTTTACCTTCACGCTGCAATTTCTTGAGCGTGATGACGCCTTCGCCGCAGGCGACGTTGAGCAAGTCGTCGAGCACCATGCCGGGCATTTTGCGCGCCATGTCGGTATGGGCATAGACCTCGAGCAACTTGATGCGCTTGCCGTCATGGGCGAAGAACGCGCCGGGCCACGGCGTCAGCGCGCGCACCTGACGCGCGATCTCGGCGGCGGATTTGCGCCAGTCGATGATGCCGTCGGCGCGCGTCAGCTTCTTGGCATAAGTCGCGCCCTCGGCCGGCTGCGGCCTGGGCTTGAGCTGGCCGGCGGCCAAGGCATCGAGGGCCTCGACGATCAATTGGGCGCCGAGCTCAGACAAGGCGTCGTGCAGATGATCCGCCGTGGTCTGGGGACCGATCGGCACCGTCTCGCGCAGCAGCATGGGGCCGGTGTCGAGCCCCTCGTCCATCTGCATGATGGTGATGCCGGACTCGCTGTCGCCGGCGAGAATCGCGCGCTGGATGGGGGCCGCGCCGCGCCAGCGCGGCAACAGCGAGCCGTGGATGTTGAGGCAACCGTGCTTGGGCGCTTGCAGCACCGCTTTGGGCAGGATCAGGCCGTAGGCGACGACGACGGCGACATCGAGCTTGAGGGCGGCGAATTCCGCCTGGGCCGCCGGCGTTTTCAGCGAGGCCGGCGTGAACACCGGCAGTCCGAGCGCCAGCGCCGCTTCATGCACTTCGGAGCGCTTTTCCGATTGGCCGCGGCCGGCGGGGCGCGGCGGCTGGCTGTAAACGGCGGCGATGTCGTGGCCGGCCTCATGCAGCGCCTTCAGCGCCGGCACGGAAAAGCCCGGCGTGCCCATGAAGGCGATCCGCATGCTTAGGACCGGGCGACGGCGATCGGCTCGGCGCTCTTTTTCGCCTTGCCGAGCTTGCGCAGGATGATGCCGCGCTTGAGCGCGCTGAGATGATCGACGAACAGCGTGCCCGTGAGATGGTCGATCTCATGCTGGACGCAGACGGCAAGCAGGCCCTCGGCCTCGATCTCGCGGATCTCGTTCTGCTCGTCGAGGTAGCGCACGCGCACGCGGGCGGACCGCTCGACATCGGCGTAATATTCGGGCACCGAGAGGCAGCCCTCCTCGTAGGTCGCCGTCTCGTCCGACTTCCAGATGATCTCCGGGTTGGCCATGCGGTAGGGATGCGGCGGCTGCCCCTTGTCGGCGACATCGATGACGATGATGCGCTTGGCCACCCCGACCTGGGGCGCGGCCAAGCCGATGCCGGGCGCCACATACATCGTCTCCAGCATGTCGTCCATCAGCCGGCGCGTTTGCGCATCGACCTTGTCGACGGCCTTGGCCTGGAGTTTGAGGCGCGGATCAGGCGCGGTGATGATGGGCAAAACGGCCATGGGCGGAGGAGTCCTTTCGGCCTTTAGGTAGGACGCGCGGGGGCGAGCGTCAAGCGTGCGGTCGGTCGCGGAAAGAGGCTGGCCATGCTAGTCTGCGCGGCAACTTCAAACGCCCGAATGTCCGAGATTCCATGACTCAGCTCGAAATCATCCTGCTCGTCGCCGTCGCCGCCTGTGCCGCCACGCTCCTGACGCTGGCACTGCGCTGGCGCGGCCTCAACGCCGACGCCGCCGAGGCCCGCCTGCTCGCCGCCGAAAGCCAGAAAACCGCCGAAGAGCGGCTCGGCGCCATGCGCAGCGCCGAGGCGCGGCTGCAGAGCGCCCAAGACAGCTTGGCCGCAGCCCAGGCGGAACGCGACGCGGCGGTCCAGGCGCGCGACGCCGCGCGCGACGCGCAACGCGACGCCGAACAGCAGGCCGCCCTCGCCCGCCAGGCGCAGGCCGAAGTCGAGCGCCGCATGGGCGACTGGGAAGCGACCAAGGCGCAGATGCTGGAAGCGACCAAAGCCGCCATGCTGACCACGACGCGCGAAGCCTCCTCCAAGCTGCTGGAAGACCACAAGCGCGAGGCCGAAGCGCGCAAGAAGGAGGACGAAGCGTTCGTCAAAAAGACCACCGAAGGACTCTACGGCCAGTTCGGCAAGCTGAGCGACAGCGTCACCACGCTGCACGGCCAGATCCAGCAGACCTCGCAACAGACCGACATGATTCACCGCGCGCTCTCTAACCCCGCCGGCGCCGGCTATTACGCCGAGATCGGCCTGGAGAACGCGCTGAAGGACTTCGGCCTGCAGATCGGCCGCGACTTCGCCATGCAATACAGCATGGACGGCCATGCCGAGGATTCGCGGCTGCGCCCCGACGCCGTAGTCTTCCTGCCGGGCAACGCCGTGCTGACCATCGACAGCAAGGCGTCGCAGCATCTGCTGAAGGCCGCCGCCGCCGAGGGCACGGAGGGCGAAGCCGAAGCCTATGCCGCGCTCTCCGCCAGCATGAACAAGCATCTCAAGGCGCTCGGCGACAAGGATTACGCCTCGGCATACCGCGCCGCCTGCCTCGCCGCCGGCAAAAGCGGCGAGGTCTCGCATTGCATCAACATCATGTATCTGCCGACTGAAGCGGCGGTCGAGCGCCTGATGCGCGCCGATCCGGATTTTCCGCGCAAAGCTGTCGAGCGGAACATCGTCGTCGCCGGGCCGAGCGCGCTGATGGCTCATATCGGTTTCGCGCGCATGCAGATCGCGTTCGGCCGCCAGGTCGATAACCAGCAGCAGATCGTCGAAGCGGCGCAAGACCTGCTAGACGCCGTGGCGACCACGGTCGGCTATGTCGCCGACGTCGGCAAAGGCATTCGCGCGGCAGCCAAGAATCACGAGAAGCTGGTCAAGTCGGTCAACGCGCGCCTGTTGCCGCGCCAACGCCAACTCGTCGAACTCGGCGTGCAGGATAAGAAAAAGAAGCAACTGCTGTCGCGCATTCCGAGCTTCAAATATCTCGCCATGGAAGAGAGCGACATCATCGATGCCGAAGTCGAGGAGATCGACGAGGCGCGCGCCCTGACCGATCAGCGCCGCGACGAGGAATAGGCAAGCCCCAATTAAAATCCGTCATACCCGGGCTTGGCCCGGGCATGACGCGGAAGGACGTTACCCGAACTTCCGCGACCACTCCCCGACCACCTTCGCCATGCCGTCGGTCAGCCGCGCGAGATCGGCGGGCTCCATGGTGAAGGCCGGCGTGCAATAGACGATGTCGGCGAAGGGGCGCAGCCACAGGCCCTCCTGCACGAAACGCTCGCGCAGCCAATTCAGGCCCTTCATCTCCTGCAATTGAATGACGCCAATGGCGCCCTTGGCGCGGACGTCTGCGACGCCCGCCAACTTGCGGCAGGGCTCCAGCGCATCGCGCAAATGCGCTTCGATGGCCGCCACTTGTTGCAGGCGCGGCTCGCGCGCGAATAGATCGAGCGACGCGTTGGCGGCGGCGCAAGCCAGCGGATTGGCCATGAAGGTCGGGCCATGCATCAGCGCCTTTTGCGGATCGTCGCTCAAGAACGCCTCGAACACGCGCTTGCTCGCCACCGTGGCGCCGAGGCCGATGCTGCCGCCGGTCAGCGCCTTCGACAGGCAGATGATGTCCGGCGTCACGCCGGCCTGCTCGCAGGCGAACATGCTGCCCGTGCGGCCGAAGCCGGTGGCGACCTCGTCGAGGATCAGCAACAGGCCGTGGCGGGCGCAGGCGTCGCTGATGACACGCAAGACCTCGGGCGCGTGGACTTTCATGCCGCCGGCGCCCTGCACCAAGGGCTCGACAATGACGCCGGCGATACGCGAGCGCTCGCCGGCCAGCAAGGAGTCGAACGCCACCTCGGCGGCGCGGCCGATCGGCAGGTCAGAAATGATGTGTTCGGGGATGTAGCCGCGAAACAGGACATGCATGGCGTCCTCGTCCTCGGTGTCGCTCACCGCCATGCCGCCCATGGTGTCGCCGTGATAGCCGTGGCGAAAGGCGACGAACTTGTTCCGCCCGGTCTGGCCCTGGTTCAGCCAGAACTGCACCGCCATCTTGAGCGCCACCTCGACGGCGACCGAACCGGAATCGCAGAAAAACACGCGCTCCAAGTCGCCGGGCAGCAGCGCGGCCAAGCGCGCCGCCAGCTTGGCCGCCGGCTCATGGGCCAGGCCGGCGAACATGACATGCGGCATCTGCTCGGCCTGGCGGCGGATGGCGTCGACGATATGCGGATGATTGTAGCCGTGGCAGGCCGTCCACCAGGAGGCGAGGCCGTCGATCAGCTTGCGGCCGTCGGCCAGTTCGATGCGCACGCCATCTGTGCCGACGACGGGCAGCGGCGGCAAGGCCGTGCGCATCTGGCTATAGGGCATCCAGAGATGCGCCAGGCCCGCATTCAGCCAGGCCGGATCACTCATCTTAGGAGCAGGAGGCTTTGTCGCAAGAATTGGCCATCGGCTTGTAACCAAGCTTGCTGAGCAGCGCTTCGTCGTCGTTGCCTTGCGGGTTCGGCGTGGTCAGCAGCTTGTCGCCATAGAAGATCGAATTGGCGCCAGCGAGCAAGCAAAGCGCCTGCGTCGCTTCGTCCATCTCCAGGCGGCCGGCGGCGATGCGGACCATCGAGGCCGGCATCATGATGCGCGCGACGGCGATGGTGCGGACGAAATCGAACTTGTCGAGGTTGGCGGCGCCCTCCTCGATCTCCTTGGAGAACGGCGTGCCCTCGATCTTGACCAGCGCGTTGATCGGTACCGAATCGGGATGCTGCGGCAAGTTGGCCAGCGTCACCAGCATCGAGGCGCGATCATGCTCGCCCTCGCCCATGCCGATGATGCCGCCGCAGCAGACCTTGATGCCAGCATCGCGCACATTGGCCAACGTCTCGAGCCGGTCGCCGTAAGTGCGCGTCGAGACCACCTGCGGGTAATATTCCGCCGAGGTGTCGAGGTTGTGATTGTAGTAATCGAGACCGGCGTCCTTCAGGCGCTCCGCCTGCGCCGCTTCCAACATGCCAAGCGTGACGCAGGTCTCGAGGCCGAGCGCCTTGACGCCTTCGATCATCGGCAGGATGCGGTCGAGATCGCGCTCCTTCGGGCCACGCCAGGCGGCGCCCATGCAGAAGCGCCCGGCGCCGGCCTCCTTGGCGGCTTTCGCGGCGGCAAGCACTTCGTCGAGCGCCATCAATTTTTCGGCCTTGAGGCCGGTGTCGTAGCGCGAGCTTTGCGCGCAATAGCCGCAATCTTCCGGGCAGCCGCCGGTCTTGACGTTGAGCAGCGTCGAGAGCTGCACCGCGTTGGGATCGAAATATTGCCGCAGCAGCCCCTGCGCCTTGAATAAGAGATCGTTCAGCGGCAGAGCGAACAGCGCCTCGGCCTCGGCCTTGGTCCAATCGTGACGGATATTGGGGTCGGCAGAGACAGCAGGCGTGTCGATGCGCAGTTGCGTGGCCATGAGAGCTTCCTGGTAACCAATCGTTACGGGCAATCTAGTCCAAAGGCATCGCTTGGCAAAGCCTGGGATTATTGCGAATTTGACGGTCCTTGCGACAAATGGCGCCTCAACCGGTTATGCACAGCCTCACTGCTTTTGCCCGCGCCAAGATGGCCGAGATCGCCGCAGCCGACTTGACGCGGGCGCTGCGCCCGACACTGCGCGCAGACGGGCTGATCGTCGAACGCGGCGGCAAAAAGCTGATCTCCTTTTCCTGCAACGACTATCTCGGCCTCAGCCGCCACCCCAAGGTGATCGCCGCCGCGATGGCCGCGACCGAGACTTACGGCGCGGGGGCCGGCGCGTCGCGCTTCGTCACCGGCGACAATCCGCTTTATGGCGAGGTCGAGGCGCGGCTCGCACGATTGAAGGGGACGAATGGCGCGATCGTGTTCGGCTCGGGCTATCTCGCCAACCTCGGCATCATCCCGGCGCTGCTCGGCGACGGCGACCTGATCGTCGGCGACGAGTTGATGCATGCCTGCATGCACGGCGGCTCTCGTCTCGCGCGCGCCAAGATTCTGCTGTTCCGCCACAACGACGCCGATCATTGCGCCGAACTCTTGGCCAAGCATCGCGCCGATCATCGTCATGCTCTGGTCATGACCGAAGGCGTCTTCAGCATGGACGGCGATGCCGCGCCGGTGAAGCGCCTCGCCGCCATCGCCAAGGCGCAGGACGCCTGGCTGTTCACCGACGACGCCCATGCGCTCGGCGTGATCGGGGATGGCAAAGGCAGCGCCCACGCAGATGGCGCGGACGGCCAAGTGCCGTTGCAGATGGGCACGCTGTCCAAGGCGGTCGGCGCATACGGCGGCTATCTCTGCGCCGATGCCGATACGCTCGATCTGGTGCGCCACCGCGCGCGCAGTCTGATCTATTCGACCGGCCTGCCGCCGGCGGCACTGGGTGCCGCCAACGCGGCGCTCGACTTGATCGAGAACGACGCCGAATTGGTCGAGAAACCGCTCGCCAAGGCGCGGCTGTTCACCGACGCGCTGAATCTGCCGCCAGCGCAAAGCGCCATCGTGCCGGTGATGCTCGGCGAACCGAAACGCGCGCTCGCGGCGGCGGCGCAGTTGGAAGAGGCCGGCTTCATGGTCGTCGCCATCCGCCCGCCGACCGTGCCCGCGGGCACGTCGCGGCTGCGCGTCACCTTCTCGGCGGCGCATGACGACGCCGATGTGCTACGACTGGCCGAAACCATGCGTAACTTGAAAGTCGTGACACTATGAGTGGATTGTTCGTCAGCGCCGCCGGCACCGAGATCGGTAAGACCTTCGTCTCCTGCGCTTTGATCCATCAATTGCGCGCGCAGAAACGCCGGGTGCAGGCGCTCAAGCCGGTGATCAGCGGCTACGATTCGGGCGAAGCCGCCGAAAGCGACAGCGGCCTCTTGCTCACAGCGCTCGGCGAAGACCCGACGCCGGAGAACGTCGCGCGCATCTCGCCCTGGCGCTTCGCCATGCCGCTGTCGCCCCATATGGCGGCCAGGCGCGAAAGCCGCAGTCTCAGCTTCCCGCCATTGCTGCGCTTCTGCCAGGAGGCCCTGGCGGCGACCGACAGGATCACGATCATCGAAGGCGTCGGCGGCGTGATGGTGCCGCTCAACGACCAGGAAACCGTGCTCGATTGGATGACGGCGCTGAAATTGCCGACGCTGCTGGTCGGCGGCAGCTATCTCGGGGCGATCAGTCATCTGCTGACGGCAGCCGAATGCGTGCTGCGGCGCGATCTCGCCATCGCCGGGATCGTGATCAGCGAATCGGACGTCCGACCGGTCGACTTGGCGGAGACCGCCGAGACCATCGCGGGCTTTCTGCCCGACGTGAAAGTGCTGAGCGTGCCGCGCCTAAAATCCCCCAAGGACGCGCCGGACATCACGCGGCTGGTGAACCAGCTTTAGAGCGCGAGCACACCCCCACCCCGGCCCTCCCCCGTCGAGGGGGAGGGATAAGAAACGATGGCGCTGTTCCCTCCCCCCTTGCGGGGGAGGGTTAGGGTGGGGGGACTCTATAGCGGACGTCGCGCTTTCAGCGCCGCGCCGAGCGTGCCGTCGTCGAGGTAATCCAGTTCGCCGCCGACCGGCACGCCATGCGCCAGGCGCGTCACCTCGACATTGCAATCGCGCAGGCGATCTGTGAGGTAATGCGCCGTGGTCTGGCCATCGACCGTGGCGCCCATGGCGAGGATGACTTCCTTCACCTCAGGCCCGCGCGCGCGGTTGACCAGCCGGCCGATGGCGAGATCGTCGGGCCCGACGCCGTCGAGCGCCGACAGCACGCCGCCCAGCACGTGATATTGCCCGCGAAAAACCGCCGCGCGCTCCAACGCCCAGAGATCGGCAACGTCTTCGACGACGCAGATCGTCGCCCGGTCGCGCCGGCCATCGGTGCAGATGACGCAGGGGTCAGAAGTATCGAGATTGCCGCAAACGCCGCAAACGCGGACGCGCTCGGCGGCGTCGGTCATCGCCGTCATCAGCGGCTGCATCAACGATTCGCGTTTCTTGAAGAGATGCAGCGCGGCGCGACGCGCCGAGCGCGGCCCCAGGCCCGGCAGCTTGCCGAGCAGTTGGATCAGGCGCTCGATCTCGGGACCGCTCATATGAGGATTAGAACGGCAACTTCATGCCGGGCGGCAATTGCAGGCCGCCGGTGACCTTGGCCATCTCTTCGGCCATCGCCGTTTCGACTTTGCCCTTGGCATCGTTGAAGGCGGCGACGATCAGGTCTTCCAGCACTTCGATCTCGTTGCGGTCGACCAGCGCCGGGTCGATCTTGAGCCTGCGCAGATCGCCCTTGCCGTTGAGCGTGACCTTGACCATGCCGCCGCCCGATTGGCCGGCGATTTCCAGATCGGCCATCTTGGCCTGCATCTCGGCCATCTTGGTCTGCATCTGCTGGGCTTGTTTCAGCATGTTGCCGAGGTTCTTCATCCGCGAAAATCTCCGTCTTGATCGGGCATGTCGCCGCCATAGGCGGTTTCGTCGGGCGGCGGCGCGTCATCGAATGCCGGCGTTTCATCGCTTAAAGGAACTTCACCGTCGAAGCCTTCAGCCACGTTCGGCGCATCGATCGGCGCTACTGCAGCGGCATTCTTCACGCCGACGATCTTGGCGCCGGGGAAGGTCAGCAGCGCGGCGCGCACGAAGGGATGCGTCGCGGCTTCAGCCAGATCGTCGCTTTTGCGCTGCGCCGTTTGCTCGGCGAGGGTCGGCTCGCCGCGATCTTGCGAGACGCTGACGATCCAGCGCTGGCCGGTCCATTCGGTGAGCAAAGAGCCAACGCGATTGGTGAAATCGCGCGGCGCGGAGGGCGCCGGGCGCAATTCGATGCGGCCGGGCTCGAAGCGCACGAGATGCGCGTCGTTGGTCAGCAGCGCATAGAGCAGCGCCTCGCGCTTGCGGTCGAACAGCGACGCAACGTCGCGGAAGCTCTGCGGCATCGGCACAGTGTCGGGATTGGCTTGCGGCTGCGGCACGATTTGCGCGCGCGGCTGGCTCTGCCCGCCACCGTTCGCGGCCATCATCGTCGGCGCGGTTGTTGGCGCGGACGCCATCGTCGCGCTGGATACAGCGCGCGTCGCAGTCGCCGGGGTTGAGGCAGCGCCGGTGCGCGGCGCGGCTACTGCACCGTTCGCCGTCAGCGTTTTCACCAAATCGCCCGGCGGCGGCAATTCCGAGGCATAGGCGAGGCGCACCAGGATCATCTCGGCGGCCTGCATCGGATTGGGCGCGCTCTGCGTCTCTTGCAAGCCTTTCAGCAACATCTGCCAAGCACGTGCCAGCGCCGGCATCGACAGCGTTTCGGCAAGGCCCGCGCCGCGCACCCGCTCGGCTTCCGGCACGGTGACATCCTTCGCCACATCGGGCGCCACCTTGATGCGCGTGATCCAATGGACCAGCTCGAGCAGGTCTTCGATCACCGTGGCGGCGTCGGCGCCGGCGACATGCTGTTCGGCCAGCACGGCGAGCGCCTTGGGCGTGTCGCCCTTCATCACCGATTCGAACAGATCGAACACGCGGGTGCGGTCGGCGAGGCCGAGCATGTCGCGCACCAGCGCTTCGCCGATGGACTTGGCTTCGACGCCGAGACTGTGCGAGATCGCCTGGTCGAGAATGGACAGGCCGTCGCGCGCCGAACCGTCGGCGGCGCGCGCGATCAGCGCCAGGGCGGCCGGGTCGATGACGACCTTCTCGCGCTCGGCGACGCTGGAGAGCAATTTGGCGAGTTCGCTTTCGTCGAAGCGGCGCAGATCGAAGCGCTGGCAGCGCGACAGCACCGTGACGGGAATCTTGCGCGACTCGGTGGTGGCGAAGATGAACTTCACATGCTCGGGCGGCTCTTCCAGCGTCTTCAACAGGGCGTTGAAGGCGTTGTTCGACAGCATATGCACTTCGTCGATGATATAGACCTTGTAGCGCGCCGAGGTCGGGCGGTAGCGCACGCCTTCGATCAGCTCGCGGACATCATCGACGCCGGTGCGCGAAGCGGCGTCCATCTCCAACACGTCGACATGGCGGTCTTCGGCGATCGAAACGCAATGCTCGCAGACGCCGCAGGGCTCGGGCGTCGGGCCGCCCTTGCCGTCGGGACCGATGCAATTGAGCGCGCGGGCGATGATGCGGGCGGTGGTGGTCTTGCCGACACCGCGCACGCCGGTCAGCAGCCAGGCATGGGCGAGGCGTCCGGAGCGGATAGCGTTGCTGAGGGTGCGGACGAGGGCTTCCTGACCGACCAACGTCGCGAAACTGTCGGGCCGGTATTTGCGGGCGAGCACCCGATAGGCGGACCCAGCGTTGGCGGACCCGATATTGACGGTGGTGTCGTCGCTCATGAACCCGGAGATGGTCGGAAAGGGGCGGCGCGAAGACCGCAAGAAACAGGTGGGAGACTGGACAACGACCCGAATCGAATCTCGTTACGGCTGCTTCCTTCCGGACCTGACCGGGTTGGCGAGGAATCCGTCCATCGCCAGCCTCCCGAGCCGACTATATCAGGACCCGGCGCGAGAGTCACAAGGCCGGGCATTGAAAATCTGTCGGAAATTATCCACATATCCCCGACGGTTAAGACAGGAAGCGCGCCGCGCCGGCTGTTATGATCGACGCACTCGTCCTCGCCTCTTTCTCCAGGTTCCATGACCGCACAAGCCGCCGCACCAGACGACGACAACGACTCGACGCCGAAAGACGCGCCGCTGCGCAAAATCCTGGCGCTGCGCCATGTCGCCTTCGAGGACCTCGGCGGGTTCGTCGCCCCCTTGATCCTGCGCGGCTTCGGCATCCGCTATGTCGATTCGGGCTATGACGCGCTCGATCCCCAGGAAACCGACGCTGCCGATCTACTCGTGGTGCTCGGCGGCCCGATCGGCGCCAACGACGAGACCGATTACCCTTTCCTCAAGGACGAGATCGCCGCCATCGAGCGCCGCTTGAAAGCCGGCAAGCCGGTGCTGGGCTTGTGCCTCGGCGCGCAGCTCATCGCCCGCGCGCTCGGCACCAAGGTCTATCCCAACAAGATCAAGGAAATCGGCTTCAAACCGATCACGCTGACCGACGCGGGCCGCGCCTCGCCGCTCGCCGCGCTGGACGGCGCGCCGATCCTGCATTGGCATGGCGACACCTTCGATCTGCCGCAGGGTGCCCGCCATCTCGCCAGCACCGATGCCTGCGCCCATCAGGCCTTCGCCTGGGGCGAGCGCGACATCGGCCTCGCCCTGCAATTCCATCCCGAAGGCACCGCGCGCGATTTGGAGCGCTGGTTCGTCGGCCACACGGGCGAGTTGGCGGCGGAGAAAATCTCGATCCCGGCGCTGCGCGCCGAAGCGGCGCAGCATGATCGCGCGCTCCGCCTGGCCGGCGCGAAAATGCTGATCGCCTGGCTGAATCAGGTGTTCGCATGATGGTGTTTCAGTGATTAGGGCAAATATTTTTGCCGGCGACGAGCTCGACCGCCTTGGCATCGAGCGCAAAGACCCGCTATGGGTCGAAGCGCAGTTCAAGGCGTCCGACACGCGGATCCTGCCGCTGTGGCGCACGGCCAATTTCGTGATCCAGCCCGTGAGCGATTCGGCCGAGGGCGGTGGCGATCAGCCCCCGGCCTTGCTGCTGCTCGACGTCGCCACCGCGCGCAAGCTGGCGCCCGACGCCGACATGATCCTGCTCGGCGTCAACCGCCAGGGCGAGACGCGCTTCGCGCTCGACATCTCGCATCTGGCGACCCCGCTCGACGACATCGGCGTGAAGGATGCCAAGACCGGCGATTTGCGCGATCTCGCCAGCGTTCTGTCACATGCCGACAGCGCCATGCTGGCGCAGGCGCGCGCCCTGACCCAATGGCACGCCAGCCACAAGTTCTGCGCCAAATGCGGCGGCAAAACCGAAAGCCGCGAAGGCGGCCATGTTCGCGTTTGCCTGACCGAGACCTGCAAGACGAGCCATTTCCCGCGCACCGATCCCGCCGTCATCATGCTGGTGGTCAACGGCGACCGCTGCCTGCTGGCGCGCCGCGCCGGCAATCCGCAGCCGATGTATTCGACGCTCGCCGGCTTCGTCGAGCCGGCCGAAAGCCTGGAAGAGGCCGTCGCCCGCGAAGTGCTGGAAGAGGTCGGATTGCGCGTGCGCGACGTGCGCTATCAATCGTCGCAGCCCTGGCCCTTCCCGGCCCAACTGATGCTCGGCTTTCGCGCCGAGACCGCCGACGAGTCGTTCCGCCTGCAAGAAGACGAGCTGTCCGACGCCCGCTGGTTCACGCGCGACGATCTCAAGCGCGTGTTGGCGGCGGAAAAAAGCGGCGAGCCGGCGCTGTTCGACGGCGCCGAAGTGCGCATGTCGCGGCCGATCTCGATCGCCCGCCGCCTGGTCGAAGACTGGGTCGCCGAGGGCTGAAAGCCCGCGATAGATGAGGGCTGATTAGCGCTTTTTCGCTGTGTAGCGGAATTTGTGGGCGGGATAGACGCCCATCACGCGCAGCTCGTCGGAGAAGAAGCGCAGTTCGTCCAACGCCAGCTTCACCGCCGGCTCGGCCGGATGGCCTTCGATGTCGGCGTAGAACATGCTGACGTCGAAACTGCCGGCGCGGATGTAGCTTTCCAGCTTGGTCATGTTGACGCCGTTGGTGGCGAAGCCGCCCATCGCCTTGTAAAGCGCGGCGGGAATGTTGCGCACCTGGAACAGCAGCGAGGTCATCACCGGGCCGTTTTTCGCGCCGGGATCGACCGGCTCGCGGGCCAGGATGATGAAGCGCGTGGTGTTGTGCGCGGCATCCTCGATGTTGGTCTTGAGAATCTTCAAGCCATAGATTTTCGCCGCCAAAGTCGAGGCGATGGCCGCTTCGGTCGGATCGTTGCGCTCGGCCAATTCCGCCGCCGAGCCTGCCGTGTCGGCATGGACGATGGCCTTGAGGCCCATCTTGCGGATGATCTTGCGGCATTGCGACAGCGCGTGGATATGGCTGCGCACGATCTTGATGCTGCTCAGCGTCGCCCCGGCGGGCGCCAACAGGCAATGCTCGACGCGCTGGAAATGCTCGCCGACGATATGCAGCTTGGTCGCGTGCGGGATGAGCTGATGGATGTCGGCGACGCGGCCCGCCACCGAATTCTCGATCGGGATCATGGCGTACTTCACGCGGCCCTTCTCCAATGCGGCGAAGGTCTCCTCGAAGGTCTCCGTCGGCAGCGTGGCGAGCTTGGGGAAGACCTCGCGGCACGCGAGATCGGAATAGGCTCCGGGCAACCCCTGGAAGGCGACGGACGTCTTCGGGTCGATCTTGATTGCGGCTTTAGCCATGATTACGCCAGTAATTTTCGGGCTTTTTCGAGGTCGGCCGGAGTATCGACGCCGAGCGGAACGGTGTCAACGAAGGCCACCTCGATGCGCATGCCGGCTTCGAGCGCGCGCAACTGCTCGAGCTTCTCGCGTTTCTCCAAAGCGCTCGGCGGCAGGGCAACGAACTTTTCCAGCGCATCGCGGCGATAGGCATAGAGCCCGATGTGGTGATAGAGCGGACCGTCGCCATGCGGCGCGGTGGCGCGGGTGAAATAGAGCGCGCGTCCGCCGTTGCCCGCCTTATTCGGACTGACCACCGCCTTGACCACGTTGGGATCGGCCTTTTCCGCCGGCTCCTTGATGGCGCAGGCCAGCGTCGAGAGATCGACGGCGGGGTCGGCCAGCAGCTCGAAGGCGGCGCGCGGCAGCGCCGGATCGAGCGTCGGCAGATCGCCCTGCAGATTGACGATGGAGTCGTATTTGCCCTCAGGGTCGAGTTTTTGCAGCGCCTCGAAAATGCGGTCCGAGCCGGAGGGATGGTTGGGGTCGGTCATCACCGCTTCGCCGCCGGCGGCTTTGACGGCGTCGAAAATAGCCCGGTCGCCGCAGGCGACCACCACCGGGCCGAGTTTCGCTTCCATGGCGCGACGCCAGACCTGAACGATCATCGGCAAGCCATGAAGATCGGCGAGCGGCTTGTCGGGCAGGCGCGTCGACGCTAGGCGCGAGGGGATCAGCACCAAAGGCGTCTTGGGCGCCCGACGGGGGAGATTTTGCGGCGGAGTTGAGGGCATGAACATTCTTGAGAATCTGTCGCGACAGCCAGCTTAACCCGCCGGCCCGGCGGGCGGAACGGGCTTATTACCTGCCAAAGCCGGCAAGTGATTGGCAAAGCGGCGATTTTCAACCTCGGAAAAGCCCGTCCAAAGGGTTGAACCGCCGCGCCTTCGGGACTAATCTCCGCCCGCCCGGCCCCCGGCTTTTGCCGGTCCGAGCGCGTTTCGTCACCCCGACGCATTCTCCGGAGCTTTCTCAATGTCCTCGTTCGAGTGGAACAAGATCATCGGCGCCGTTTTGGTCGCATTGCTCGCGATCAAGACCTTCGACATCGTCGGCAACGCCGCGGTCAATCCCCATAAGCTCGAACAGAACGCCTATGTCGTCGAAGGCGTCGAAGCCGCCGCGCCGACCGCCGGCGCAGCGCCCGCCGCCAAAGAGATCGAGCCGGTCGGCCCGCTGCTCGCCGCCGCCGACATCGAGGCCGGCAAGAAAGCCTTCGCCAAATGCGCCACCTGCCACACCGTCGAGAAGGGCGGCGCCAATAAGGTCGGCCCGAACCTGTGGGGCATCGTCGGCGCGCCGCACGGCCATTCCGCCGGCTTCGCCTATTCCAATCCCATGAAGGCCAAGGCGGCCGAGCCGTGGGATTTCGAAGACATCAACCAGTTTATCGCCGCGCCGCGCGCCTATCTGCCCGGCACCAAGATGTCCTTCGCCGGCGTGCCGCGCCCGAGCGAGCGCGCCGACATCATCGCCTATCTGCGCTCGCTCAGCGACAGCCCGGTCGCTTTGCCGTAATCGATTGAAAGGGCGCGGGTTCATCGGATGAATGCCGATCTCGCACCGTTTCTCGCGCTCGCCGACGATCTTGCCGCTGCGAGCGGCGACATCCTGCGCCGCTATTTCCGCCAGACCATCGCCGTCGACGACAAGTCCGACGCCAGCCCGGTGACGATCGCCGACCGCGAGGTCGAGCAGGCCTTGCGCGGCGCCATTGCTAAAGCCTTTCCTGATCACGGCATCCTCGGCGAAGAGTTCGGCGCACATCACATTGATGCCGACTATGTCTGGGTGCTCGATCCGATCGACGGCACCAAATCCTTCATCACCGGTAAGGCGACCTTCGGCACGCTGATCGCCCTGTGCCACAAGGGCGTGCCGGTGGTCGGCGTCATCGACCAGCCGATCACCCGCGAGCGCTGGATCGGCGCGGCTGGCCGCCCCACCACCTTCAATGGGGTGGCCGTCACGACCCGCGCAGGCGTGACGCTAGCCGACGCGTTGCTCTACGCCACCACGCCGCAGATGTTCGTCGGCGACGATGCCGCCGCGTTCGAGCGCCTCGCCGCCAAAGTGAAATATCCGCTCTACGGCGCCGACTGCTACGCCTACGGCCTGCTCGCCTCGGGCTTCACCGATCTGGTCTGCGAAGCCTCGCTCAAGCCCTACGACTACTGCGCCCTGGTTCCCGTGGTCGCTGGCGCCGGCGGCAAAATCACCGATTGGCAGGGCGACGCCCTGACCATCGCCTCCGGTCCGCGCGTGCTGGCAGCCGGCGACGCCGATCTGCACGCCCAGGCGCTCGCCGTCCTCGCCGGGCATTAGGCCCCGCTCCGTTTCACCGTAACGTCATTCTTTCCCGGCTTGCGAGTCCCTCGGGCGGGCGTCACACTCCCTCTGTGACCGCCGCATCGCATCTTTCCCGCCGCTTTCGGATTGCCCTCGCGACGTCTTTGACGGCGGCGAGCCTGTTCGCCGCGTCTGTCGCATATGCGCAAGACGTTTCGCGCTCCCATGGCATCGCCATGCATGGCGATCTGAAATACGCGCAGGGCTTCAAGCATTTCGATTATGTCAATCCGAGCGCCGTTAAAGGCGGCACAGTGCGCTATTCGGCGCTCGGCACTTTCGACAGCCTCAACCCCTTCGTGCTGCGAAGCGTCGCCGCCGCCAACACCGCGAACATCTACGACACCTTGCTGGTCAACTCCGCCGACGAAGCCTTTTCCGAATATGGCCTGCTCGCCGAGAGCGTCGAGATGCCGGCTGACCGCGCCTGGGTCGTCTTCAATCTGCGGCCCGAGGCGCGCTGGCACGACGGCCAGCCGCTGACCGCCGACGACGTCGTCTTCACCTTCGAGACGATCAAGGCCAAGGGCCATCCGCAGCTGCGCTATTACTACGCTGCGGTCGAGAAGGTGACGGCGGAAGGGCCGCATCGCGTGCGCTTCGCCTTCAAGCCGGGCGACAACCGCGAGCTGCCGTTGATCGTCGGCCAACAGGCCATCCTGGCGAAACATTATTGGCAGAGCCGCGACTTCGAGCGCGCCACGCTCGAGCCGCCGCTCGGCAGCGGCCCCTATCGCTTCGAGACCATCGAGGCTGGCCGCACCGTGACCTATCGCCGCGTGCCGGACTATTGGGGCAAGGATCTCGCGGTCAACGTCGGCCGGCATAACTTCGACGTCATGCGCTACGACTATTACCGCGACGGCAACGTGGCGCTCGAAGCCTTCAAAGCCGGTCAATATGATTTCCGCTTGGAGAACTCCGCCAAGAACTGGGCGACGGGCTACGATTTCCCGGCGCTGCGCCAGGGCCTGGTGACGAAAGAAGTGCTGCCCAACCAGCGCTCCACCGGCATGCAGGCCTTCGTCTATAACAACCGCCGGCCGATCTTCGCCGACGCCAAGGTGCGCGAAGCCCTCGCCTATGCCTGGGACTTCGAATGGACCAACGCGCGCATTTTCTTCGGCGCTTACGCGCGCACCGAAAGCTACTTTTCCAATTCGGAGTTGGCCTCGACCGGCCTGCCGGAGGGCGCCGAACTGGCCGTGCTGGAGCCGTTCCGCGACCGCCTGCCGCCCGAGGTTTTCACCAAGACCTATCAAGCGCCGCGCACCGACGGCAGCGGCGACGCGCGCGGTAATCTGCTGATCGCGCTCAAGCTGCTGCAAGAGGCCGGCTGGCGCGTGCGTGCCGATGACGGCGTCATGCTCGACAAGACCGGCCTGCCGGTGAGCTTCGAGATTTTGCTGATCCAGCCCGAGTTCGAGCGCATCGTCGGCCCCTTCGCCGGCAACTTGAAGCGCCTCGGCATCGAAGCGCGCATCCGCACTGTCGACACCGCGCAATATCAGAACCGCCTGAACGACCGCGACTTCGACATGATCGTCTCGGGCTGGGGCCAATCGCTGTCGCCCGGCAACGAGCAGGCGAGCTATTGGACATCCGAGGCCGCCGACATGCAGGGCAGCCGCAATCTCGCCGGCATCAAGAATCCGGTGATCGACGCCATCGTCGAGCAGATCGTCGCCGCGCCCGACCGCGCCAGCCTGATCGCGCGCACCAAGGCGCTTGATCGCGTGCTGCTATGGGGCCATTACGTCATCCCGCAATATCACGCCAAGGGCGACCGCGTGGCCTATTGGAGCAAGTTATCGCGCCCCGAGGTCACGCCGACGCAAGGCGTGCAGATCGACGCCTGGTGGATCGATCCCAATCGCGACCGCATCGTCGCCAGCGCCAAGGACACCGCCACCGCCGAATTGAAAGCGGAGCAAACGCAAGCCGCGACGGCGCAGCGCGGCGGCCATGCCGGCTACTGGCTGATCGGCGCGCTCGCCGCCGTGCTCTTGCTTGGCGCGGTCTTGCGGACTCTGCGCAAACGGCGGGGGACAAGCTGATGCTGGCCTATATCGTTCGCCGCCTGCTGCTTATCATCCCGACCCTGTTCGGCATCATGCTGATCAATTTCGCCATCGTGCAGTTCGCGCCCGGCGGCCCGGTCGAGCAGATGGTCGCCGAAGTGCGCGGCACGGCGGTCGATGCCACCTCGCGCGTCGCCGGCGGCGCCGGCGATTCGGCGCAGGGCGGCAGCACGCGCTATCGCGGCGCCCAGGGGCTCGACCCCAAGCTGGTCGCCGAGATCGAGCAGCTCTACGGCTTCGACAAGCCGGCGCATGAGCGCTTCTGGCTGATGCTCAAGCAATATGTCCAGCTCGACTTCGGCCGCAGCTTCTTCCGCGACCGCTCGGTGGTCGATCTGGTGCTGGAAAAAATGCCGGTCTCGATCTCTCTCGGCCTGTGGACCACGCTGCTGATCTACCTCATCTCGATCCCGCTCGGCATCGCCAAGGCGACGCGCGACGGCAGCGCCTTCGACATCTGGACCAGCGCCGTCGTCATCGTCGGCAACGCCATCCCGTCCTTCCTGTTCGCCATTCTGCTCGTCGTGCTGTTTGCCGGCGGCAGCTATTGGGGCTGGTTTCCGCTGCGCGGCCTGACCTCGTCGGGATGGGACGCGATGAGCTGGCCGGACAAGATCGTCGATTATTTCTGGCATCTCACCCTGCCGCTCACCGCCCTGGTGATCGGCAGCTTCGCCAGCCTGACCATGCTGACGAAGAATTCGTTTCTCGAAGAGATCAACAAGCAGTATGTGCTCACCGCGCGGGCAAAAGGTCTCAGCGAGAAACGCGTGCTCTACGGCCATATCTTCCGCAACGCCATGCTGATCGTCGTCGCCGGCTTCCCCTCGGCGCTGCTTGGCATCCTGTTCACCGGCGCGCTGCTCATCGAGATCATCTTCTCGCTCGATGGCCTCGGCCTGCTCGGCTACGAATCGGTGCTGAACCGCGATTATCCCGTGGTGTTCGGCACGCTGTTCTTCTTCAGCCTGATCGGCCTGCTGTTCAGCCTGATCCGCGACGTCACCTACATGCTGGTCGACCCGAGAATCGATTTCGAGGCGCGGGGCTGAGCATGACCGACCTGACGATGCCGCAAACGCCCGTCCAAGACCGCCTGTTCGGCCTCAAGATCACGCCGCTGACGCGCCGGCGCGTCGAGAATTTCCGCGCCAACAAACGCGGCTTCTGGTCGCTGTGGCTTTTCCTCACGCTGTTCGTCCTCAGCCTGTTCGCCGAGTTTCTCGCCAACGACAAGCCGATCTTGGTTAAGTACGACGGCGCTTATTACATGCCGATTTTCAAGTTCTATCCGGAGACGGCGTTCGGCGGCGAATTCCCGACCGAGGCCGACTTCACCGACCGCTGGCTGCGCCAGCGCATCGAGAGCCAGGGCTGGATGATCCAGCCGCCGGTGCCTTACACCTATCGCACGATCAACTACCGCCTCGACGTGCCGGCCCCGGCCCCGCCGTCGGCCGCCAATTGGCTTGGCACCGACGACCAAGGGCGCGACCTGCTGGCGCGGCTGATCTACGGCTTTCGCATTTCGGTGCTGTTCGGCCTGGCCCTGACGCTCGCCAGCTCGATCATCGGCATCGCCGCTGGCGCGGTCCAAGGTTACTTCGGCGGCCGCGTCGATCTCTACGCCCAGCGCTTCATCGAGGTGTGGTCCGGCCTGCCCGAGCTTTACATCCTGCTGATCATCACCAGCCTGTTGGTGCCGGGCTTCTGGACCCTGCTCGCCGTGCTGCTGCTGTTCAGCTGGACGTCTCTAGTCGCCGTGGTGCGGGCCGAATTCCTGCGCGGGCGCAATTTCGCCTATGTCCGCGCCGCCCGCGCGCTCGGCGTCGGCGACCGCAAGATCATGCGGCGCCAGATCCGGCCCAACGCCATGGTGGCGACGCTGACCTTCATGCCCTTCATCCTCAACGGCTCGATCACGTCGCTGACCGCGCTCGACTTCCTCGGCCTCGGCCTGCCGCCCGGCTCGCCGTCGCTCGGCGAAGTGCTCAACCAGGGCAAGGACAACCTGCAAGCGCCCTGGCTCGGCATCTCCGGCTTCGTCGTCATCGCCGTCATGCTCAGCCTGTTGATCTTCATCGGCGAAGCGGTGCGCGACGCCTTCGACCCACGCAAGACGATCCGGTGAACAAGATGGCCGCCGCTCCCCTTCTCAGCGTCCGCGACCTCTCCGTGACGTTCCGCGCGCGCCCGACGCCGCAAGACGCACCGCTCAAGCCCGGCGACGTGCAGGCGGTGAAGAACGTCTCCTTCGACATCGCCAAGGGCGAGACCCTGGCGCTGGTCGGCGAGTCGGGTTCGGGTAAGTCGGTCACCGCGTTGTCGATCCTGCAGCTTTTGCCCTACCCGACGGCGCAGCACCCCTCCGGCAGCATCACATTCGACGGGCAAGAATTGGTCGGCGCGGCCGAGCCGACGATGCGCAAGATTCGCGGCGCGAAAATCTCGATGATATTCCAAGAGCCGATGACCTCGCTCAATCCGCTGCACACGGTGGAAAAGCAGATCGGCGAGGTCCTGGCGCTGCACAAGGGCTTGGGAAAGTCGGCGGCGCGCGCCCGCGTGCTGGAGTTGCTCAAGCTCGTCGGCTTGCAGAACGCCGAACAGCGGTTGAATTCCTACCCGGACGAGCTTTCCGGCGGCCAGCGCCAGCGCGTCGTCATCGCCATGGCGCTCGCCAACGAACCCGATCTGCTGATCGCCGACGAGCCGACCACGGCGCTCGACGTCACCATCCAGGCGCAGATCCTCGCCCTGCTCGAAGAGCTGCAAAGCAAGCTCGGCATGGCGATCCTGCTCATCACCCACGATCTCGGAATCGTGCGACGCATGACCGAGCGCGTCTGCGTCATGACCCAAGGCGAGATCGTCGAGGCCGGCGTGACCAGTGAGGTCTTCGCCAAGCCGCAGCATACCTATACGCAAAAGCTGCTTGCCGCCGAGCCCAAAGGCAAAGCCGGGCGCAGCGTCGAGGGCCTGCCTGAATTGGCCTATGTCGAAGACTTGAAAGTCTGGTTTCCCATCAAGGCCGGCGTGTTCCGCCGCACCGTCGATCACATCAAGGCGGTCGACGGCGTCACCATCACGCTCCGCGCCGGCCGCACCGTCGGCGTCGTCGGCGAGTCGGGCTCGGGCAAGACGACGCTCGGCTTGGCGCTGCTCCGCCTGCAATCCTCCACCGGCGTCATCCGCTTCGACGGCAAGGAGCTTCAAGGGCTTCGCCAGAGCGACGTGCGGCCGCTGCGGCGCGAGATGCAGATCGTTTTTCAGGACCCTTTTTCGTCGCTCAGCCCGCGGCTGTCGGTCGGCGACATCGTCGGCGAAGGCCTGAAAGTGCATAACATCGGCAAGACCGGCGAAGACCGCCAGGCGCTGATCGACGCGGCGCTGCGCGAAGTCGGCCTCGATCCCGCCGCGCGCGACCGCTTCCCGCACGAATTTTCCGGCGGCCAGCGCCAGCGCATCTCGATCGCCCGCGCCCTGGTGCTCAAACCCAAGCTGATTGTGCTCGACGAGCCGACCTCGGCGCTCGACATGTCGGTGCAAGCCCAAATCGTCGATCTGTTGCGCGATCTGCAGGACAAGCACGGCCTCGCCTATCTCTTCATCAGCCACGATCTGAAGGTGGTGCGGGCGCTGGCCGACGAATTGGTCGTCATCAAGGACGGCAAGGTGGTCGAGCAAGGTCCCGCCACGCAGATCTTCGACGCGCCGGCCACCGCCTACACCAAGGCGTTGATGGCCGCCGCCTTCGAGTTGAAGGTCGCCGATATCGAGGCGGTTCGCCAATAATGGCGATCCTGTTCTACAGCCTGTCGGACAGCCAGCCCGACTGGACGAGCGCAATCGCTAAAGTCATGCCCGGCGAGCGGCTGCGCATCTGGCCAGACGTCGGCCCGGCCGAGGATATCGAGTTTGCCATCGTCTGGAAGCCACCGCCCGGCCTGCTCGCCGGCCTGCCGAACCTCAAGGGCATCCTGTCCCTCGGCGCCGGCATCGATCATTTGGTCTCGGACCCTTTATTGCCGCGCCATTTGCCGCTGGTGCGCCTGATCGATCCGTCGCTCACCGCGCAGATGAGTGAGTACGTCGTGATGAACGTGCTGCGCCATCACCGCTTCATGCCGGCCTATGCCCGCCAGCAAGCGGCGGCGCTGTGGCAACCGATCCTGCCGCCGCCACTGACGGCCGAGCGGCGCGTCGGCATCATGGGGCTCGGCGTGCTCGGCCGCGACGCGCTGGCCAAACTCGCGCCTTTCAGCTTCAAGCTGCGCGGTTGGGCCCGCACGTCGCACAGCATCTCGGGCGTCGATTGCTTTCATGGCGCGGACGGCCTGACGAAATTCCTCAGCGGCTGCGACATCCTCGTCTGCTTGTTGCCGCTGAGCGACGAGACGCGCGGCATCCTGAACGCCGAACGCCTCGCCCTGTTGCCCAAGGGCGCCAGCCTGATCAACGCCGCACGCGGCGGCCATGTCGTCGCCGAGGATTTAATCGCCGCGCTCGATTCAGGGCATTTGGCCGGCGCCACGCTCGACGTCTTCGAGCCCGAACCGCTGCCGCCGGGTCATCCGCTGTGGCGCCATGCCGGCGTCACCATCACGCCCCATGCGGCGGGTTGGACGATCCCCGAGACCGCCGCCGGCCTGATGGCGGCGAGCATCGCGGCGATTCGCGCAGGCGCGAAACCGGCCGGTTTAGTTGATCTTTCCGTGGGTTACTAAGCCGCCGCGCGCCACCTATGCAGTGAACGCAAGGCAGACCCGCCACGATCTTTTTCACGAGTCGCTTTTCTTTAAGATTTGTCCTGCCATCCTACATGCAGTGAAGACGAGGAACTCTGGCACGTCACGTGCAAACCTCCTCGTCATCACGCGCATCGCGAAACCGCAGATCAAGCGGCAAGCCGGTGCGGCAGGCGAGAAACTTCATCGATCCGGGGACGCTGGCGAACACTGGCGCACGAGGCTGTTGCCTCGGAGGAGTTGATGATGAAGACGATCGCGAAGCTGGGATTTCAGGTGGCGCTGTTGGCCGTCGTCGGCTTTGGCCTCATCCAGACAGCCAAGGCTGACGGAATTGGCGCTGACGAAGCGACCGCCGCCGCCGCCGAACGCAAAACCATGTCCGCCACCTGCTACGAGCGCGGCACGCTGCTCTTCGACCTCGCCAAGGACCTCGGCGAGAAGCTGAGCCAGGCCAAGCGCATCGGCGAGAACGGCCTGTTGGAAGCCTTCGCCTCGCCGACCGAGGGCACTTGGACCATCGTCTATAGCGACAGCGACAAGCGGAGCTGCGTCATCGCCTCGGGCGCCGGCCTGCCGGTCGTGCAAGCCGAGGACGCGGACGCCCGCCTACCGGCCCGCCGCGAAGCGGCGATCTAACCGAGCCCCGAAGTTGCAATTAAGCGTCCACCGTGACGCGACGGATTCAGATTTCTCCGAAAGCCACAAACCTAACTCACATCGTCATGCCCGCACTTGGTGCGGGCATCCACGCCTTACGACGCGGATGAAAGAAAAGGCGTGGATGCCCCCATCGGCCGTTAGGCCGACCTTCGGTCGGATACCAAGCCCGGGCATGACGGTTTTATAAAGCGATGAAAGCGATCTGACGCTTGTTAGCGATTTTAAGCTTCAAGCTGCGCCATAGCGCGCGGCAAGCAGCGCGAAGACCGCCCGCAAGCCCTGCGCCTCGCCGCCTTCGGGCCGGCCCGGCTTCGTCGTGCCGTTCCAGCCGATGAAGTCGAGATGGGCCCAGGGAATGTCGCTCGGCACGAATTCCTGCAGGAACAGCGCCGCCGTGACCGCCCCGGCGAAAGGGCCGCTCGAGATGTTGTTGATATCGGCAACCTTGCTGGCGAGCAGCGGGCGATAGCCCTGCCACAGCGGCAGCGGCCACAGCGGGTCTTCCTGCACGGCGGCGGCCCCCATCAATTCGCCCATCAGCGCGCCATCGTTGCAGAACAGCGCCGGCAAGTCCGGGCCGAGGGCGACGCGGGCGGCCCCCGTCAGCGTGGCGAAATCGAACATCAGCTCGGGCTTCTCCGTCACCGCGTCGGCGATGGCGTCGCACAAGATTAAGCGGCCTTCGGCGTCGGTGTTGCCGACCTCGACGGTGATTCCCTTGCGCGTATGGAGCACATCCGAGGGCCGCATGGCGTTGCCCGACACGCTGTTCTCGACGGTCGGCAGCAGCACGCGCAGACGGACGTTGAGCTTCGCCTGCATGATCATGCGTCCGAGCGCCAAGGCTTGCGCCGCGCCCGCCATGTCCTTCTTCATCAGCAGCATGCCCGATGACGGCTTGAGGTCGAGGCCGCCGGTATCGAAACAGACGCCCTTGCCGATCAGCGTCACCTTCGGCGCGTTGGCCTTGCCCCAGGTGATGTCGATCAGGCGCGGCGCGCGGTCGCTGGCGCGCCCCACCGCATGGATCGCCGGATAATTTTGTTTAAGCAGATCGCCGCCGAGGACGATGCGGATTTTCGCGCCGCAGGCCTTGGCGACGCTGCGCGCTTCGGCGGCCAATTCGTCGGGTCCCATGTCGGAAGCCGGCGTGGTGACCATGTCGCGCACCAGCGCATGGGCATCCGCCGCGCGTTCGACATAGCCGCGGTCAGCCTTGCCCGGCCAGACCAGCTTGACGCCATAGGGCTTGGCCGGCTTGTAGCGGGTATAGCGATAAGAACCGAGCGCCCAGCCGAGTGCCGCGGCGGTCGCTTCGTCCGCCGGCAATTTGGCGTCGATGACGTAACTGCCGGCCGGCAGCCGCGCCGGCAGGCCAGCGTAGCGCCAGAGCGCGCCTTCGGCGGCGGCGCCTCCGGCTAACGCGTTCATATGATCGGCAGACGCGGCGCGTTTGCCGAGGCCGAGCAGCACGCGCTCGAGGCCGCCGCCCTGCCCCGTGACCAAGCTGACGCTGCCCGCCGCAGCATCGAAACCGCCGGCGCTCACCCAGGTCTTCAGCCGCGCCGGCTGTTTGGCGAGCCAACTCTTCAAATCCCCGGCGAAAACCGGCGTGATGGGAATCGCTTTGGCGGCGGTTGTAGCGGCGAACGGACTGGACAAGATCAGGCTCCTTTGCGGCAGGCAGACGCTATCCTGGCGCGCCCCGAGGCTTTTGGGAAGCCCTTGGGAACCTTAAGAAAAATCGCCTCCGGCTTGCGCCGGGGCGCGTCCTGGCCTATCAGGGTCGGAGCAACCAAGGGAGACGGCGATGGCCGAAGCGACGGAACAGGGCAGCGCGGGCGTCAAGCTCGTCATCGCCAACAAAAACTATTCGTCTTGGTCGCTGCGCGGCTGGCTCGCGCTCAAGCAGACCGGCGCCGCCTTCGAGGAAATCGTCGTGCCGCTGCGCGTGCCGGAAACGCGCGAGATGATGATGCGCCATTCGCCCTCCGGCAAAGCGCCTTGCCTGATCGACGGCGACATCGTCGTCTGGGAATCGCTCGCCATCATCGAATATCTCGCGGAAAAATTTCCCGCCGCTGGCCTGTGGCCGAACGAGACGAGCGCGCGCGCGCATGCCCGCGCCATCGCGTCGGAAATGCACGGCGGCTTCATGGCGCTGCGCAAGGCGATGCCGATGAACATCCGCGAGAGCCTGCCCGGCTACGGCATGTCGCTCGACGGCGTGCAGGGCGACGTGAACCGCATCGAGGCGATCTGGCGCGATGCGCGCAGCCGGTTCGGCGCCGGCGGAGATTTCTTGTTCGGCGCCTTCGGCGCGGCAGATGCGATGTACGCGCCCGTGGCGCTCCGCTTCAAGACCTATGGGGTGACATTGGGCGAAAGCGCTACGGCCTATGTCGAGGCTTTGCTCGCCCATCCGCCGATCGTCGAATGGATCGCCGCCGCCAAGGCCGAGCCCTACATGATCCCCGACTATGAAAAGGGCGGCGTTAACGGACCTGCGGGTCCGGCGGCGTCTTAGCGCTTCCCGGCTCGGGCTGCTTGAGCAGCTTCATCTCGGTATAGAACTGCGCAGCACCCGGATGAAGCGGAATGGTGAGGCCATTGAGCGCGCTCGCCAGCGCCATCTGGCGGCCGTTGGGATGGCCGCTCGCCAGCATCGGCTGCGACGATTTGTGCCACAACGCCTTCAACAGGTCATAAGCCATCTTGTCGCTCAGCTTGGCGTTCGCCACCCAGAGCGAATAGATGCCCATGGTGGCGATGTCCTTGTCCAAGCCGGCATAGCTGCCGGCCGTGACGGTCAAGGCGAGGTAGGCCGGCTCCTCCTTGCGGAAGGCGGCGAGCATCGCCGCCGGCAGCGGCAAAAGATCGATCGCCGTGACGTCGGCGAGCTGGGCGATAGCCGGGGCCGGCACGCCGCCGACATAGAACAATGCGTCGAGCTGGCCAGCGCGCATCATGTCGACCGCCGCGCCGAGATCGACCATCGCCGGCTTGATGTCCGCCGGCCTCAGGCCGGCGCGGGCCAACACGCTGCGCGCCAATGCTTGGGTGCCCGACCCGTCGGTGTCGATCGAGACGCGCTTGCCCTTGAGGCCGGCGATGGTCGTCACCTTGGCGTCACGTCGCACGATGATCTGCAGGGCTTCGGGATAAAGGCTGGTGAGGGCGCGCAAATCCGCCTGGCGGTTGGCGCCGGCGAAGAGACCCTTGCCTTCATGGGCTTGCGCCGCGATATCGGCCTGAACGATGGCGGAATCGAGCCGGCCGCGCCCCACCTCGCGGGCGTTGTCGGCCGAGCCCGGCGTCGCCTGGGCCACGGCGATGAGGCCGGGCACGCCGCAACTGCCGCCGCGGTCGCACGGCCGCGAGCCGGGCGGATTGCTCACCACGCTCGACATCAGGCCGCCGATGGAGAAATTCACCCCGGCGGTCGAACCGGTGCCGATGCGGAAAAACCGCAGATCTTGGGCCTGCAACCCTATGGCCAAGCCAAAGAGCGCCGTGCCGCCGGCGATCAGGCCGGCGAGCGCGAGAAGACCGTAGCGGGTGAAAGGACCTCTCATGGTCCAGTCTTAACGCTGAGGAACGTCTTCCCGCAACGGCCAGCGAAAATTTATTTTTGCCCCATTCGGCTTTTCGCGCCACGGCGGGGCGTCTTGTCGCCCGGAAACAAGCCGATACGCCGCGCGGCGGCCACAAGATCCTTCGCCAGCGGCGGCGGCGTCAGATCCAGGCCTTGGCCCAAACGATCGAGGATGGTTTCCAAAGCGGCGACGCGGCCCAAATATTTATTCTCGAATGGCACGATGAACCACGGCGCAGCCGGCGGCGAACAACGCTCGAACATTTCATTCATGGCCGCTTCGTAATCGGCGCGCAAAACGACGTTTCGCAGGTCGGATGGCGCCATCTTCCAATTTTCCAAGGGATCGGCCATGCGCGCGGCAAGCCGCGCCCGCTGAGTGTCGACCGATATATGGAGAAAAAGCTTTACGATTCGTATGCCGTCGTCGGTCAGCATCTTCTCGAAGGCGTTGATCTCGCCATAGGCGCGACGCCAGACGGTCGGCTTGGCCATGGCCTCCGCCCGTTCGACCAGCACGCGGCCATACCAAGAGCGGTCGAAGATGGCGAGCGTGCCGGCGCCCGGCAGACGCCGCCAGAAACGCTGCAAGTAATGCTCGCCGCGTTCGGACTCGGTCGGCACCCCGATCGGCCAGACCTGATAACCGCGCGGGTCGAACGGCGCGGTCAGCCGCTGAATGAGACCGCCCTTCCCCACGGCATCCCAACCTTCGATGACGATGAGCGCGCGCTGACCGGAGAATTTATAAGCCAACTGCAGTTCGCGCAGATGCGTCTGCGCCGCTTTATAAAGCTTGCCATAGGTCGTCTTGGACAGCGCCGCCTGCAAATCGACGTCGGCAAGGGCGCGGGCTGGCGACAGCACATAAGACATGCGGGACGGCTCCTTATTGTTGCAGCCGCCCTGCCACCCGAACCATCAGACGAGGCTTAATTGTCGTTGGCGAGCGGCTCTTGCACCGATATCGCATCGGCCGGTTTGCGCTTGAACAGCACGTAACGGTCGAACTGGTAGAGGATGTCGTAATTCTTGAACTCGTCGGCGAAGGCCGGAATGCTCAGGAAATATTCCGTCAGATCGAACTCGCGGCCGCCGCACCAGCGGATGCCGGGGTTCTTGTCCATGATCACCAGCGTCGGGCGATATTTGACGAAATCCTCCGAAACGGCGCGGCGCAAAAGCTGCTCCATCGGCGGCATTTTGTCCGGGTCGTGATAGCGCGACTCTTCCGGCCGGCAACTTTCATAGGCGCCCTGCAGCGGCCAAATCGTCTGGAAGCGCAAGGCGAGCCGGGCATTGGCGTAGTTCAGCACCGGGAAATGCGGATAGATGCCCGGCGAGATGATCAGCACGGGCTGGCCTTGAGCGTGCTTCTTGACCAGCTTCAAGAGCTTGCCGGCCTGGCTGTTGTCGAAATTGATCTGGTCGTAGAAGGTCGTGCGCGTGCCGCCGGCGAGGCAGAACAGCATCAGCATCAACGCGCCGACGGCCAGGCGCAGCGGCGCCATAGATAACACGGGCGGCATAACGGACGCGGGGGCGGCAGCCGCTTCCCAGCGGTCCCGCGCGCCCAACAGCTTGTCGATGCCCTGGCAGATCACCAGCACGGTGAGCAGCAGCGTCATGACCTGGGCCGGCAGAAGATGGTACGGCCAGCCTTTGGCTTGCATGATGCCGCTGACCGCGCCACCGAGCGCTGCAAGGCCCACCATGCGCGTGAACGGCGTGAGCGGCAACAAGAAGGCGCCGATGGTCAAGGGGATCATCATCAGCATGAAGGGCGCCAGCAAACGGCCATAAAGGACATGCAGCGGATTGCTGCCGCCGACCTCCTCGTAGCTGGTGAGGACGAGCGGCAGCACCGAGGTGAAATATTCCGGCGTCAGCAGCCAGGCGGCGGCGACATAGCCGACCATGACGCCGAGGATGATCCACGGCACGGCGTCTGTGAAAGTTTTGCGCCAGCCGCGCGCTGTCAGCAGATAGAGCTCGACGAGCACGGGAATGGCCAGGAAATGCGGCTTGAGCGCGAAGCCCAGGCCGGCGATCAGGGCGATCGTCACCAGGCGGCCGCGGCTCACCGGCAAGCCCTCGAAGCGCGCGGCGGCCAGCATGACGTAGGGCACGGCGCCGAGCAGCATGAGATGCTCGCGCTGGCCGAACATCTCGCCGGGATAGACGATGGCGAGGAACAGGACGAGCGGCAGGAAGATCATCTGCTGGCTGCGCGCGGCGCCCGCCTCGACGCCGGTCAAAGCCGGGAACATGCGCCAACTGACGAATACGCTCCACAGCGCCAGCGCCAGGACGCAGAGAATCAACGCCTGGGTGTCCTGCATCGACAGCAGGCGCGACAGCGCCGCCGGAATCAAATTGAGCATGAAGATGAGCGGCGGATTGACGTCGATCATGTCGACATACATCCGCTCGCCGCCGAGCCAGCGGTCGGAGATCGCCAAGATCACCGCGACGTCATGATTGAGCGGCGGAATGAGATAGGCGATGACCCAGGCGAGCGGCAGCAGCAAGAACGCGCCGGGCACCAGCCAGGCGAGAACGCGCTCCGCAGTATTCGTGGACGAGAGGCTCGCGCGGGCCAGAGGCGACTCGCGCGGCGATAAATCTGAAGTGGTCATGGGCTTATGGGTTGTTCCTGGTCACGCCTGGCTGCACATCGTCGCTGAACGACGCTCACAACATTGTAGGCACGAAGCCGGGGCAACCCCTGCCCTACGCATTCCCATTCGTCTCAACCCCCCGCTGCTTTTTGCTTTTGGACGACTTCGGGAAATGACGTATTACACCCAACGGTCGATCTCGCAAGACATTAGGCAGGCTTTACGGCGCTTTTACGGCGCCCCATGGGACCCCACGATTTCGGCAATAACCCTGAAAAATCAGTAATATGGAACCGATCGAATATGAGCGGATGCATGCGGTCGAAGATCGCATGTGGTGGTTCCGCGGCCTGCATGCCAACGCGCTGGCGGCGTGGAACGCTGCGCGCAGCGAAATGCCTGTTGTCGGCCCGACGCTCGATGCCGGCTGCGGCACCGGCGGCCTGCTGACGCGCGTCGCGGCGCAAGCCGGCGCCGACAGCGCCATCGGCCTTGACGTCGATCCGCGCGCCGCCGATCTGGCGCGGCGCAAAAGCGGCTGCGCCGTCACGCTTGGCAGCGTCAACGCGCTGCCCTTTCGCGAGAACAGCCTCGCCGTCATCTTCAGCATGGACGTGCTGTGCCATCGCGCCGTCGATCCCGCCGCAGCGCTGCGCGAAGCCGAGCGCTGCCTGATGCCGGGCGGCGTCTTGATCCTCAATCTGCCGGCTTACCCTTGGCTGCTCTCGGCCCACGATGTGCAAGTGCACAACGCGCGGCGTTTCACCCGGCCGCAAGTCCGCGGCTTGCTGCGCGCCGCCGGTTTCCCGCAGGCGCGTATCGGCTATTGGAACATGGGCCTCTTCCCGCTCATGGTGCTGCGCCGCAAGCTGCTGCCGAGCGAAGACGGCAGCGACGTGCAGCTCTATCCGGCGCCGGTCGAAGCGGCGTTTCGCGGCGTTCTCGCCATCGAGCGGGCCATCATGCGGCTCGGCATCGCTCTGCCGTTCGGCGGCTCGGTTCTCGCCATCGCAAGAAAGCCTTAATCCACACCGATCCTCATCCCGTCCATTCATAGACCGGGGTTCCGCTCGACACCGTTTCCCGGCATCATGCGGCACAATATCCAACATGATTCGCAGCATCGACATGACCACCCCATACGATCAGACCGGCGACAAAACTGGGCGGCCTTACGCGCTCTCCATCGTCATCCCGGTCTATAACGGCGCCGCCACTATCGGCACGCTGGTCGATGCGCTCGCCGCGCTTCAAGTCGACGGCGGCCATGAGATCGTCCTGGTCAACGACGGCAGCCGCGACAATTCCGCCGAGGTTTGCCGAAAGCTCGCCGAACGGCGCGACGTGCCGGTCAGCTTCGTCGATCTCTCGCGCAATTTCGGCGAGCACAACGCGGTGATGGCCGGCTTCAACCATGTGCGCGGCGACTATGTCATCAACATGGACGACGACCTGCAGAACCCGCCGTCCGAAGTGATCAAGCTTTACCGCTACACGCGCGACAACGGCTTCGATGCCGTCTACACGCGCTATGCGGAGAAGAAACACGAGAGCTGGCGCAACCTCGGCAGCCGCTTCGCCAATTGGGTGGCCGACAAGCTGCTCGACAAGCCCAAGGGGCTTTACCTTTCCAGCTTTCGCTGCCTGAGCGCCCAGGTCGTCGAGCATGTCATCCGCTATCAGGGGCCTTACCCTTACGTCGACGGCCTGGTGATGCAGGTGACGCAGAACATCGGCTCCGTCGAGGTCGAGCATTTCGCCCGCGTCGAAGGGCGCAGCAACTACACGATCAGCAAGCTGATCGGGCTATGGATGAACCTGTTCGTCAATTTTTCGGTGGTGCCGCTGCGCCTCAGCATCATTCTCGGCTTCGTCATGAGCGCGCTCGGCGTGATCGGCGCCGGCTGGGTCATCGTCGAAGCCTTCGGCGGCGAAACGCCGCAAGGCTGGGCGTCGCTGATGGTCGCCGTGCTGCTGCTCTCGGGCATCCAGCTCATCCTGCTCGGCGTCGTCGGCGAATATCTCGGCCGCGTGTTCCTCACCGCCAACCGCAAGCCGCAATTCCTGGTGCGCGAGTTGATGCGGCCTGAGCAACGCGGCGAGAGCCAAGACATTCGCCCACCTGCGGCCGGAGCCCGCTGACATGACGATTTATTACCTGTCTCTCGCTGCCGGCATCCTGCTCGGCGTCGCGGCGCAACTGCTGCTCAAGGTCGGCGCATCTGGCGAAGGCGGTATCGTCGCGCAATTCCTCAAGCCGCAGAGCATCATCGGCCTCGCGCTCTACGGTTTCGCCGCCGTGTTCTACATGCTGGCGCTGCGGAAAATTCCCGTCTCGGTGGCCTTCCCGAGCGTGGCGCTGAGCTACGTGCTGCTCGTCGTGCTCGGCAATATTTGGCTCAAAGAGCCCCTCGGCTTAGCGCAGATCGGCGCCATCGTGCTGATCGTCGCCGGCGTGGCGCTGCTGCACCACCAAGCCTAAACGGCGTTACGCCTTCAAGATTGCCCGCAAGGCGGACACCGTCTCCGCCACCTGCGCGTCGCTCAGCTGCGGGAACATCGGCAGGCTCAACACCTCTTCCGACGCCTTCTCGGTCGCCGGCAGCTTACCCTGCGCCAGCCAAGTGCGGCCGGCATAGGCCGGCTGCAGATGCACCGGCATGGGATAATGCACATTGGTGCCGATGCCGGCATCGCGCAGCTTGGCCTGCAGCGCGGCGCGCGCATCGCTGCGGATGACATATTGATGGAACACATGGCCGGCGCCGGCGCGGCGCAAGGGGCGCGGGCATAGCCCGTCGAGCGCCGCGTCATAGACATCGGCGATGGCGGCGCGGCGCGCGTTCTCCTCAGCGAGATATTTCAGCTTCACCCGCAGCATGGCGGCATGCAGTTCGTCGAGCCGCGTGTTCATGCCGGAGATATCGCTGATATAGCGCTTGCGCCATCCATACTCGCGGATAGCGCGGATCTTCTCGGCCAGCACGGCGTCGTTGGTGGTGACGATGCCGCCGTCGCCGAAGGCGCCGAGATTCTTCGTCGGATACAAGCTGAAGGCGGCGGCATTGCCCCACGTGCCGACCGGCTTGCCGCCGAGCGTCGCGCCATGCGCCTGGGCACAGTCCTCGATCACGGCAATGCCGTGTTTTTTGGCGATGGCGGCAATCGCCGGCATATCGGCGATCTGGCCGTAGAGATGCACGACGATGACCGCCTTGATCTCCGGCTTTTGGCCCCCCGTTTTACTCAATGGGCCGCCCGAAATGTCGCCGGCCAGCGCCGCTTCGAGCGCCGCCGGGCTCAACGTATAGCAATCGTCGATGTCCGCGAGGATCGGCGTCGCGCCGACCAGTTCGATGGAGGCGACCGTGGCGACCGCCGTGTGCGACACGGTGACGACGCCGTCGCCCGGGCCGATGCCGAGGCCGCGCAGGATGATCTCCAGCGCGTCGGTGCCGTTGGCGACGCCGATGCCGTGGGCGGCGGATTCGAAGGCCGCGAATTCTTTTTCGAAGGCGGCGACTTCCTGGCCGAGGATGTACCAGCCGCTGGCCAGCGCGCGCGTGACGGCGGCGTCGATCTCCGCCTGATGGGCGAGATAGCCGGCCTTGGGATCGGCCTGAAGAACGCGAATGTCAGCCACGGAAAGCTCCTTAGATGTAACGCGCCATATTGGCGCGATAGAAGGCGATTGACCGGCGCAGGCCTTCGACGAGATCGACGCGCGGCGTCCACCCCGTTGCGGTGCGAAACGCCGTGTCGTCGGCCTCGTAATCGCCGATGTCGATGCGCTTGCGGTCAGCGGGGAATTCCTTGCGCTCAAAGCGGCCTTTGCCGTCGTTGGCGGCGATCAGCGCCTCGGCGAGCGTATCTAAACTCACTGCGCCGCCCCCGCCGAGATTGTAGGCATTGCCGACGCAGGCCGGCGCGTCGATGGCGGCGATGAAGGCGTCGGCCACGTCGTCGGCGAAGGTGAAATCGCGCTTTTGCGCGCCGCCCCACACTTCGAACGGCTGGTCTTCGAGCAGGCGGCGAATCCAGATGCCGACGAAGGTCTGGCGCGCGTCCATCACCCGCATGCGCGGGCCGTAACAATTGGTCAGGCGCAAGGCCGTGGCGGCAAGGCCATGCACGCGCGCGTAGATCAGATGATGCTGCTCGGCGGCAAGCTTATGCACGCCGTTCACATCGGGCGGCCGCAGCGCATGTTTTTCATCGACCGGCAGATAGTCCGGCACGCCGTAGAATTGCCGCGTCGAGGCATAGACGAGGCGCGCCTTCGGATTGCGCGTCCGCGCCAATTCCAGCAAGCCGACTTGCGCCGTGACATTGGCCGCCAAATCGCCCATCGGATCGCTCATCGAGTCCATATGGCCGGTGCGGCCGGCGAGATTGAAGATCGCGTCGGCCCGCTCGATCAACGGCGTCATCAGGGATGCGTCGCCGATGTCGCCGGTCGCCAACGTGAAACGCTGCACCAGGCCATCGAGATTGAACGGATTCGCGCCGCCTTCGGGCAGGAAGTTGTCGACCGCCGTCACCTCGGCGCCGAGGGCAACGAGACGATGGGCCAAGTTCGCGCCGAGAAAGCCGGCGCCGCCGGTGATCAGCGCCTTGCGGCCCTGCCAGTCGCTCAAGGCGCCAGCCCGCCCCGCAGGATCTCGCGCAGGTAGGCGCCGAGGTCGTTGTTCTTGTAGCGCTCGGCGAGCGCCGCCAGACCGTACTGGTCGATGAAGCCCATGCGATAGGCGATCTCCTCCAGGCAGGCGATCTTCAGGCCCTGGCGCTCTTCGACCATCTGCACGAAGACGCCAGCCTCCAGCAAAGAGCCGGGCGTGCCGGCGTCGAGCCAGGCATAGCCGCGGCCCAAGCGCTCGACGCGCAAGCTGCCCTCGGCGAGATAGAGATTGTTGAGATCGGTGATCTCCAATTCGCCGCGCGGGGACGGTTTCAGGCTTTCACTGAACGGCACCACGCGCTCGTCATAGAAATAAAGGCCGGTGACCGCATAGTTCGATTTCGGATCCTTCGGCTTTTCGACGATACGGGTCGCGCGGTTCTCGGCGTCGAATTCGACGACGCCGTAGCGCTCGGGGTCTTTCACCCAATAGGCGAAGGTGGTGGCGCCTTTTCCGCTGGCGGCGGCAGTCTTCAACGACGCGCTCAAACCGTCGCCATAGATGATGTTGTCGCCGAGCGCCAAGGCGCAGCCTTCGCCGGCGATGAAATCGCGGCCGATCAGGAAGGCTTGCGGGATGCCTTCCGGCTGCGGCTGCGCCGCGTAGGAAATCTCGACGCCCCACTGGCTGCCGTCGCCCAGCACCTTCTGGTACTGCGGCAGGTCTTCCGGCGTCGAGATCAGCAGAATCTCCCGGATGCCGGCGAGCATGAGCGTGGACAGCGGATAATAGACCATCGGCTTGTCGTAAACCGGCAAGAGCTGCTTGGAGATGGCCAAGGTGATCGGATGCAGCCGCGTGCCGCGCCCACCTGCCAGAACGATGCCCTTCACGATGTTGCTCCCGCCGTCTTTTTGTTGTTGTCCGTTGCTAGGCCGAGCCGCTGGCCGCCGTAAGCGCCCTTGCGGATGCCTTGCCACCAGGGCCGATGATCGAGATACCAGCGCACGGTCTGTTCCAGGCCGTCGCGGAAGCTCATGCGCGGCTTCCAGCCCAGTTCGCGGTCGATGCGCGAGATGTCCATGGCGTAGCGGAAATCATGGCCCGGCCGGTCGGTCACATAGGTGATCAGCTTGCGCCGTTCGCCGATCCCAACGTCAGGCGCGATGCGGTCGAGGATGTCGCAGATGCCTTCGACCACGGCGAGGTTGCGATGCTCCTCGCCGCCGCCGATGCCGTAACATTCGCCGACCTTGCCGCGCGTCAGCACCAGATGCAGCGCCTCGGCGTGATCGTCGACATGCAGCCAGTCGCGCACGTTGGCGCCCTTGCCATAAACCGGCAGCGGCTTGCCTTCGAGCGCGTTCAGCGTCACCAGCGGGATCAGCTTTTCGGGAAACTGCCAGGGACCGTAATTGTTGGTGCAGTTGGTCAGCAGCACCGGCAGGCCATAGGTGTGATGCCAGGCGCGCACCAGATGGTCGCTCGATGCCTTGCTCGCCGAATAGGGTGAGGACGGCGCATAGGGCGTTTCCTCGGTGAACTTGCCCTCGTCGCCGAGCGCGCCGAACACCTCGTCGGTCGAGACGTGGTGGAAGCGGAAGGCCGCTTTGCGGTCCGCCGGCAAGGCCGACCAATAGGCGCGCGCCGCTTCGAGCAGCACATAGGTGCCGACGATGTTGGTCTGGATGAAATCGGCCGGGCCGTCGATCGAGCGGTCGACATGGGTTTCCGCCGCCAGATGGATGATGGCGTCAGGCTGATGTTTGGCCAAGATCGCCTGCACGGCGACGCCGTCAACGATGTCGGCCTTCTCATGGATATGGCGGTTATGGCCGAACGCCTCTTCCAGCGCATCAGGGCTGGCGGCGTAAGTCAGCTTGTCGAGATTGACGATGACGGCGTCGGTGCGGCGCAACAGATGGCGCACCAAAGCCGAACCGATGAAGCCGAAGCCTCCGGTGACGAGGATTTTCATAAGCGAAAGGCCTGAAAAGCGGGTCGGTTGCGCATGGCGCCAGACGCTAAGGTATCGGTCGGATCAGTGCAAGTCGCTGAAACTTCAGGATTCATGCGGGCCTCCCCAGCCGGCAAGATACGATCCTGCCGACTTTGGAGGAGGATTGCGGCGAGACGAGGACGCTGTTGCCCCAGTCGCGCCGCAATCGCTTGCCGCAACAGGCCGCTTACGGGTGGCTGGCCGCGCCCAGTTTGACCTTGTCGAACATCGCCCAGACGCCGGCCTCGCCGTCCCAACTGCCCTTGCTGGCGGCCTTGGAATATTCCGTGGCGCGCTGCTCGAAAAAATTGGCATGTTCGACGCCGTTCAAGATTTCGCTGAGCCAAGGCAGCGGATGGCCCTTGATCTGCTGGTAGCCGCTCGCCCCTTCGGTGAAATAGCCGAACACCGGCGTGAGCTTGAGCTGTGTCAAACGCCAGTCGGCGACATAGCGCACATAGGACTGGATGTCCTGCGGCGTCATGCCCTCGACGGCGCCGAGGCTGAAGGCGAGATCGATGAATTTCTCCTCCAGCCCGACCATGGTCTTGGCGACATCGATGATGTCGTCGCGCACCGCCTTGGTGACGGCGCCGGTCTCGCGGTTCCAGGTGTGGAACAGCTTGATGATGCCTTCGCAATGCAGGCTTTCGTCGCGCACCGACCAACTGACGATCTGGCCCATGCCGTTCATCTTGTTGTGGCGTGGGAAGTTCAGCAGCATGGCGAAGCTGGCGAACAGCGCCATGCCTTCGGTGAAAGCGCCGAACATGGCGAGCGTGCGCGCCACATCCGACACCGTGCCGGTGCCGAAGCTGTGCATGTAGTCGGCCTTGGCGCGCAGTTCGGCGTAATCGCGGAACGCCTCGAACTCCGACTGCGGCATGCCGAGCGTTTTGAGCAGCAGGGCGTAGGCGTCGATATGCACCGTCTCCATGTTGGAGAAGGCGGCCATCATCATCTGCACTTCGAGCGGCTGGAAGATCGGGATGTAGCGCTTCAGATAATTGTCGCCGACTTCGACGTCCGACTGGGTGAAGAAGCGGAAAATCTGCGTCAGCAGGGCGCGCTCGGAATCCGTCACGCGATCCGACGTCCAATCCTTGATGTCGGAGCCGAGCGGCACTTCCTCGCCCATCCAATGGGTCTGCTGCTGGCGCTTCCAGCAATCATAGGCCCACGGGTAGCGGTCGACGTTGTAGGTGCCGGTGGCGGTGAGCAGGCCGACCTTGCCGGTCCCGATTAACGTACGCGGATCGATAGATGAGAGATCGATCACTGACATGCCAGGCACTCCTCGTAATCGGTCGGCGCCGAAGCGGTCAAACCGGATTCAACTTTTTCTTCCAACTGCCCAGCGATAGCGGCGCGCGACAGCGACTTGGAGCGGCAGTAATAGAGGCTCTTCATGCCGCGCTTCCACGCCGTCCAATGCAGCATATGCAGGTCCCACTTATCGATGTCGGCCGGCAGATAAATGTTGATCGACTGGCTCTGGCAGATGTAGGGCGCGCGGTCGGCGGCGAGATCGATGATCCAGCGCTGGTCGATCTCGAAGGCGGTGCGGTAGATCAGCTTCTCGTCGTCGGTCAGGCAGTCGAGCTGCTGCACCGAGCCCTCATGCTCGACGATGGACTGCCAGACTTCCGGCGTGTCCTTGCCCTTCTTTTGCAACAGCTTGGTCAATTGCGCGTTGCGCACGACGAAGGCGCCGGACAGCGTCTTATGCGTGTAGATATTGGCCGGAATCGGCTCAATGCAGGCGCTGGTGCCGCCGCAGATGATGCTGATCGAGGCGGTCGGCGCGATCGAGATCTTGTGGCTGAAGCGCGCCGCCATGCCGCGCTCGGCGGCATCGGGGCAAGCGCCGCGCTCTTCGGCGAGCAGCACCGAGGCGGCATCCGCCTCGCGGCGGATCTTGCGGAAGATGCGGAAATTCCACGACTTCGCCAGAGCGCTTTCCATCGGGATACCCTCTTCCTGCAGGAAGGAGTGGAATCCCATGACGCCGAGGCCGACCGAGCGCTCGCGCATCGCCGAATATTTGGCGCGTTGCATGCTGTCGGGGGCGATGTCGACGAAATAGGTCAGCACGTTGTCGAGCATGCGCAGCACGTCTTCGACGAGGTTGGGCTCGTCGCACCATTCGTGCCAGGTCTCGATATTGAGCGAGGCGAGGCAGCAGACGGCGGTGCGGTCCTCGCCGCGATGATCCATGCCGGTCGGCAGCACGATCTCGCTGCACAGGTTCGACGTGGTGACCTTCAGGCCAAGATCGCGCTGATGCTTGGGCATGGCGCGGTTGACCGAATCGATGAACAGCAGATAGGGCTCGCCGGTCTGCAGGCGCGTCTCGAGAATGCGCTGCCACAGTTGGCGCGCGTCGACCTCGCGCACCGGCGCGTTGTTCTTCGGGCTGCGCAGCTTGAACATCGCGCCGTCGCGCACGCAGTCCATGAACTCGTCGGTGATGTTCAGGCCGTGATGCAGGTTGAGGCCCTTGCGGTTGAAATCGCCGGACGCCTTGCGGATTTCGAGGAACTCCTCGATCTCCGGATGATGGATGTCGAGATAGACGGCGGCCGAGCCGCGGCGCAGCGAGCCCTGACTAATAGCGAGGGTGAGGCCGTCCATCACATGGATGAAGGGGATGATGCCCGACGTCTCGCCGTTGCCCTTCACCTTCTCGCCGATCGAGCGCACCTTGCCCCAATAGGTGCCGATGCCGCCGCCGTTCGAGGCGAGCCAGACGTTCTCGTTCCAGGTGTCGACGATGCCGTCGAGCGAATCGGGCACGCTGTTGAGAAAGCAGGAGATCGGCAGGCCGCGCGTCGTGCCGCCGTTCGACAGGATGGGGGTCGAGGGCATGAACCACAGGCGCGACATGGCGTCGTACAAGCGCTGGGCATGTTCGACATCGTCGGCATAGGCGCAAGAGACGCGGGCGAACATGTCTTGGAAGCTTTCGCCCGGCATCAGGTAGCGGTCGGTCAGCGTCGCCTTGCCGAACGGCGTCAGCAGGTCGTCGCGCGACCGGTCCAGCTTCAGGTCGGACGGTTGCGGCGGACGGGCCAACGGAAAGGGCAGCGGCGCGTGGCGCTCGACGGGCGACGCCGTTGTGGCCGGCGAGGCAAAGGCCATCGTCGCCTGGCGCGAATGCGCCTGCGGCGCGGGCCGCATCGGCGCCTGCGGCACGAGATTGCCTTGATGATCGAAATCCAACGCGAGAGACGACATGCCCACTCCCCCTCTAAAACTCTGGCTCAAATGTCGGCCGGGGGAATCGGACCCTTGCAGGACTCGGACTCGTCCCTGCAAGCGTCGTCGGATCACCCCGCCCGAAAACTGTTTCGGCGTGCACGGCAGGTCTCCTGGCTCGCGGGTCGTCGCCGCTGTCTGGCCTTCCCGACGCGACAGGCGTCAGTGGCGGTAATGACAGCAGGCTCGCCGCTTACAGTTGCGGGGGCAGCCCCGGCTTTGGCGCATCGCGCCGCACCGACTTCCCTCTTAGCCCCGGATATTGCGATCCGGAGAACCGTGGACCCCAGATTTAGTGATGAAGGCCATAACCCTGTCAAGCGACCGCTGGAAGCCCGCAGAAACATTGGCTTGGCGCGCGCCAAAGAAATTTCACGGCCTCACTCGACAAATTCGGCCAAATCGGGGATGCGCGTGAAAGCGACCTTGGCGCCCAGGTAGTCCAGCTCTTTGCCGCCCCCCGGCTTGTCGCTGAGCACACCGAAGCCGACCGTGTCGCGACCGTAGCGCTTGTTGAGCAGGTCGAGCTTGGCCGACAGCAGCGCGCCCCGCGTGTCGCCGAGGCGCGGCGCTTCGACCAACTGCATCACTTTGCCGAGCGGCGCGGGCGCTGCGGCGCGGCGCTGACTGAAAAGATCGAGCGTGGTGTCGGCCAGCGGCGTCAAATCGTGCAGCACCACCGACACTTTTTTAAGCCGGCGCGGCTGCCACGGCGTCACATGGCGCGCCCATAGGCTATCGAGCGCTTCGAGGATGGCAGCGCTGTCCTGCGTCCCGCCCAAACGAAAATCGCCGAAGTAGCGCTGGCCGCTTTCGGACCGCGCGCTCATGGCGAGGTGGCCGGCGACATAATCGAGGCGGCGCAAGCGCGCGCCCGCCTTGGCCGCCAAACGGCGTGCCACCAGTCGCGCCTTGTCCGCCTGGCGCAGATCGGGATCGAGCACGCGGCTATGGCCGATGGTGCGGCGCTGCGTCTCCTTCGGCGGCAGATCGAAGCCGTGCAGCATGTACCAAAAGCCGTCGCCGGTGACGCCGCCCCAACTGCGCCGGGCAGCGCGTGGCGCCAGATTCCACAGGCTTTGCAAGTCGCCGACGCCGGCGCGCAACAGGCGGCGCTCCATGTTGGCGCCGATGCCGGGCAGATCGCGCAGCTTCAGCTTGAGGAGCGGCCCGGGCAATTCGCCGAGGCCGATCGCGGTCAAGCCATCGGGCTTTTCGAGTTCGGTCGCCACCTTGGCGAGGAAGCGGTTGGGTGCCACGCCAACCGAACAGCGCAGGCAAGGTCCCACCGCGTCGAGGATGGCCCGTTTGACGCGGCGGCCGAGGTCGAGGGCGGCGGCGCGGCCGCGCTGCTCCTCGCGCAGCACGCAGCCCATCTCGTCGACCGATTCGACGCGCGTCACGCCGATCACGGTTTTGACGGCGGCGACGATGCGATGGTGAAAGCGCACATAGATGTCGTGACGCGCCGGCACGACGATGAGGTCCGGGCATTTCTCCTTGGCCTCCCAGATCGGCGTGCCGGTCTTGATGCCGAAGGCTTTGGCCTCGTAGCTGGCGGCGATGGCGCAGGTCGAATCGCTCATCACCGGCGCGACGGCGATGGGCCGGCCGCGCAAAGCGGGATCGAGCTGCTGCTCGACGCTGGCGAAATAGCTGTTCAAATCGAGGAACAGCCACCGCAGCAAATCGGGATCGTCTGTCGTCCGCATGAGCCCATCCGGTGAGACCCGAAGCCGCCACCGGCCAGGCCTCGGTGGAAGCGAGGCAAGACCGGACGGCGGATCGCAAGAGAGCGGACGAGAGTCTTTAGCTCAGTGAGAACAAAATAGGAACAATAAAAAAGGCGGACGAAATCATCCATCTTTTTCAATAGGATAATGGCCGAACGGGCCGCGCTACACCGGCTTGCCGACCGCCGGCTTGACCCAGCCGGCGGGGATCGCCGTCCCGATGCAGATCAGCGAGAAGGCCGCCGAGGCCCAGAACACCATGCCCGGCGAGGCGCCGTCCATCAGCAGGCCGTAGATCGTCGGCGAAACCGCCTGGCCGAACATGAAGCCGGTGGTGACGAAGGCGAAGACGGTGCCGACGCTGGCGCCGGGCACAGCGTGGCGCACCATGATGTCGCGCGACGTGTTCACCAGGCCGCGCAGCGCGCCGACGGCGGCGAGCAGAACGAGCGCGATCCAGAACGGCAAGCCGGAGAAACCGACCAACGCGATCATCACGGCGCTGACGCTGAAAGACGCGATCAGCGTCAGGTGGTGGTGCTTGGTATGGTCGGCGAGCCAGCCGCCCGGCAGCACGGCGATCAGCGAGGCGATCATGTAAACGGTGAGCGCCAAGTTCGCCGTGGTCAGCGAGATGCCGTAAATGTCGGTCAAGGCCGAGACGGCGAATTGCGCGATGCCGGCATTGGCCGCCGACGAGGCCGCGTAGAAGGTGAAGAACAGCATCACCGTCGGCGAGGTGACCATGTCGCGCCAGGTCAGCGAGCCGGCCCCGCGCTTTTTCGGCGTGCCGCTCTCGCCGATCACGCCGGAGCAGGCCAGCAGCACGATCGACAGCGCCACGCCGACGCTGCCGATGATCGCCACGGCGATGCGCCAACTGCTCAGCTCATAGAGGCTGACCATGACGAAGGGCGCGATGGCGAAACCGATCGAGCCGCCGAAGGTGTGGATCGAGAAGGCGCGGCCCAAGCGCTTTTCGCTCACCGTGCCCGACAGGATCGAATAGTCCGCCGGATGGAACACCGAGCTGCCGACGCCGGCGAGCGCCATTAGCCCCATAAGCTGCCAGTAATTGTCGACCAGGGAGACCAGCGCGATGGCGGCTCCGTTGAGGAATAAGCCGCCGATCAGCACCGGGCGCGAGCCGATGCGCTCGCACAGAAAGCCCATCGGCGTCTGCAGCACGCCGGTAAAGGCGGCGAATACGGCCGTCGCCACGCCGAGAGCGGCATAGTCGAGGCCAAGGTCGGCGCGGATGACGGGAAACAGCGGCGGCAGCACCAGCATGTAAAGATGGCTCAGCAGATGGGCGAAGCTGATCAGCCCCACCACCTGGGTCTCGCGCCGCCCCATCCCCAATGTCATTGCCATGCTGCGTTCCCTGCCACCTTAGAGGGAGCTACCAGACCGGTCCCTTCAGCGCAAGACGCGAAGCCGACACGCGCTGTTCCTCTAGACGTGACGTTCCTGCTGGCGCAACGGCCGGCAACGTCAAAACGATATGACGGCAGTGGTTAGAGAAAAGGCCGCGCCCAATCGAGGCGCGGCCTTGTCATCTGCCAGGGCTCTAAAGCGAAGGCTAGACTTAGTTATAGGCCTTTTCCCATGCCTTCACTTGCTCGTCGGCTTCCTCTTTGGCGATGCCGTAGCGCTCTTGAATGCGGCCGACCAATTCGTCGCGCGCGCCTTCGGCAACGGTCAAATCGTCATCGGTGAGCTTGCCCCACTGCTGCTTGGCCTTACCTTTGGCCTGTTTCCAATCGCCTTTGATCTGATCCCAATTCATCGTCGAACTCCTATGTGCTGCGGCACGCATTGCGCGCCATGACGTGGAAGATGCCGCACTCCGCCGGCTTGCAAGAGAAACGGGGAACCGCGCTTTCTCGTTCCTGTTCCGGCTTTAGGAACTTCACGGTGGAACGAATCCATCCGAAGCAAATGGGAACCAAGTCCGCATTGAGAGCGTTGAGGGGGAGATCGATGGCATTCGTCGAACAAAGTTCACCCGAACAAAACAAACCGCACCAAATCTCACAAGGGGACGACCATGCTGAGCACCATCCTGTTAATCGTTTTGATCTTGATTCTGGTGGGCGCGCTCCCGGCCTGGGGCCATAGCCGCAGTTGGGGCTACGGGCCGAGCGGCCTGACCTTCGTCCTGCTTATCATCCTGATCGTGCTGCTGGCGACCGGCCGCATTTAATCAGGCTGCGAAAAGCGCGGCGTCAGCGAGAGAGAAGCTCGCACGCCGCGCTTCGCCCCCGTCAACGAGGAGACGGGAGTCGGCAAGACGAGCAGTCAGCGCAAGGCCGGCGCCAAGACATAGCGAGCTGACCGTTCATGTTCGAACTGACTCTGCCATGGTGGGAACTCGTGCTTCGCGGCGCGGGCGTCTACGTCATGGTGCTCGGCTTGATGCGCATCAGCGGCAAACGCCAGCTCGGCCAACTCACGCCGTTCGATCTGGTCATGCTGATGCTGATCAGCGAAGCCGTATCCAACGCGCTAACCGCCGAGGAGAACTCGTGGCTCGGCGCGACGATCGTCGTCACGACAATGCTTCTTCTCAACCTCGTCATCGGCATGGTGACGACGCGCTCGATCCGCTTGGAGCGTTTGATGGAAGGACGGCCGCGCTTTTTGGTGCGCGAGGGGCGCGTGCATTACCGCACGCTGCGCGAGGAATCGATCTCCAACAACGAATTGATGGCGGCGCTGCGCCAGAACGGCTGCTTCACGCCGGCGCAGGCGGAATACGCCATTCTCGAGACGACAGGAAAAATCTCCGTGAAGCGCCGTGACGGCGGCGATGATTGCGCCCCGGACAATCAGCCGCTCGCCGGTTAACTGGCAGCCGCCTACCAATTGCCTGTGGTCGAAATCCAATCGGGGTCTTCCTGCGAGGTGCGCTCGAAGGTCAGGAAGTCGTAATAGCCGCAACGGCCTTCGCCGGGGAATTCGCGGCAGATGCGCGGACGGCCTTCATAAATCGTGCAGCGGCGCAGATCGCGGTCGAAGAATTTGCAGATCGTGCCGAAATGCTCGTCGGCATGATGGCGCAAAATGCGCTCGCCCGGCTCCGCGCCGGCCTTCGTGTGCTTGGCGCGCGCTTCTTCGGCGCTGATGCCGAAATGTTTTCCCAGCCGCTTGATGTCGAAGTCGGAAACGATCACCCGGGCGTAAGAGCAGCATTGGCCGGGGCATTTCGAGCAATCGTAGAGCTTTCGCTTCGCCTTGGGTTTTGTCGTCTTTGCTTTCGCCATGATGGTACGCGCACCTGAGTGAGAGCCTTGGGTGAAGGCAGGTCTTTGATTCTCCTTACATGGACGACTGCCGTTTCGCAATCGCCACATGAGTTTCGGACCGCCGTGTCAGCCTCTTGCGCCGGCCCGCTCGGGTAATTCGCTTACCTTTCATGACGCGACTCGCGCAATCGGCGGGGCGCGGACGCCTTGCGGGAATCGGCTTGTCGGCCCTTGCAGCCCGGCCTATGCTCAAACTTATAAAGCGTTGATTGCGCGATCCCCGCGTAGCTTTTGAGGCTGAGATGGCGTTGTTCTCTCGTCGCTTGATGGTGTGGCTGTTGGCGCTGGCGGTGATCGTCGGCGCGAGTCCCGTCATGGCTGCGAGCTTTGGCGCCGAAGGTCCGGAGGTCTCGCAAGCCGGCCACGGCGTGCCGACGACGCCGATTCAGGCCGCCCTCGACGAGGGCTTCAATCCCGCCATCGAAGACGAAAGCAGCCGCCGCGTCGCCGACCATAGCGACAACGACGATGCTGCCGCCATTGCCACGGCCGCACTGGCCGTCGGCGACTTCGGCCTTTCGCGCCATGCGCAGGCCGAACCCCAGAGCTGGATCGCCGCTGGCGTCCGCTCCTCCCAGCACAAGACCGGCCCTCCGACCGCCTGAGACCTTCCTCCGACTGCGACCGCTTCGCTTGAAGAAGGCGGCAACGCAGCCAAACGGACGAAGGTAGAGGCGGATTCCATCGTCGGCAGGGCGTTCTAAGCCCACTCCCTCTCCCCCTGCGCAATTGCGCAAGCCCGCCGGCGCTCCGTCTTTGCCGCCCGTCCGTTCGATGACCGCAATCGGAACAACGGATAAGCACGCATGGAAAATTCCACGACCGAATCCGCCTTCATGGCTCCTGTCGCCATCGGCGATCCCATCCCGGCGCTCAAGGTCATCCCCACCGTTTAACGACGGTGCGGTTGAGCGTCGGCTGCCGGGGGCGGGCTATCAGTTCGGCCCGCCCCCGGGTCTTGTAAGCGTAAGCGTACCCTTACTCGAAGGGCGTCTCGGCCAGCCGGCTGCGACGCCCTTTTTTTGCCAGGGGGGGGGGACAGCAACATCTAGCCGCGGCGGGCGAGCGCCATCAGACCGGCAGCAGCCAGGGCGAGCCAGCCCGCGATCAGCAGTAGCCCGCCGGCAGGCGGCGCGATGACGCGCAATGGCCCGAGGCCGATGCCGAAGGCCAGAGCGGCCAGCGCGCCGGAGAACAGCAAGACGCCGAGCGCGAAGGCGACGAGGGCGCCGCTCGCCAGCCCGCGCGCGGCCCCCGACAGCCGCTCGCGTAGCAGAACCGTCGCCAACATGGCCAGGGCGTGGACCATCTGATACTGCGCCGCCGTCGCCAACCAGCCGCGCGCCGGCTCGGCTGGCCCGTGGGCCGCCGAGGCGCCGAAGGCGACGGCCAGCGCGCCGTAGAGCGCCGCAAGGCAAAGCGCTAGGGCGCTGCCGCGCGACAGCGCCAAGCTTGAAGCGGCAGGCGGAGCAGGAGACGACATCGCGGCAAACCTCCAAGTCTGAACGAAGCGTAAAGATCGGCGGCGACTCTGGCACGCGGCGGCGGCTCTATGACAAGAACCGTGTTCGACTCGCAACAGCGCCGGCACTCGCCGCAAAAAATATGCCCCTCGGTACGATTTCCGCTTGCATCAGGGGCGATATGCCTTATTTAGCGTTTTCAGACGCCAATCGCACGTGCCCCAGGCCTCTCAGCTAGGTCAAGCAACGACGTGTACGCGTCCTTTTCGGAGCCGGTCACAAAAGTGGATCGGCAGTCGGTCGAGAGGACCGGCACCTTAAGGGAGGTAGATACATGACCGGGCACGCTCCTGCGCCCCATCCGCGAATCAAGCGGTAACCGCTCTGGTGACGGCTCCTAAGCCGTGATCGTGCGTTTGCTACTTTTTTGATAATCGCCGCGTTACCGCCTTCAACTCCGGACTAAGTCATCCGGGACAGCGGAAACGCATATCCAGGGTTCGGTGACCCGGGGCTGATGCCCCGCCGCCAAAGCTCGGAATGGAGTGCAGTTTGATGGACGCTAACAAGAAGCATGTCGCCTTCGGTGGCCGCTTGGTCATCATTGGGTTCGGCTCGATCGGCCAGGGCGTTTTGCCGCTGGTGCTGCGCCATATCGCCATGCCGCGCGAGAACATCGTGATCGTGACGGCGGAAGAGCGTGGCCGCGAGGTCGCGGCCGAATACGGCGTGCGTTTCGTCATCGACCCGCTGACCCGCGACAATTACCGCCAGATCCTGACGCCCCTGCTGTCGGCCGGCGACTTCTTGCTCAACCTGTCCGTCGACGTCTCGTCGGTGGCGCTGATCGAACTCGCCCACGAAAAGGGCGCGCTCTATCTCGACACCTGCATCGAGCCCTGGGCCGGCCATTACACCGATGCATCCCTGACCCCGTCGCAGCGCTCCAACTACGCCCTGCGCGAGACCGCCCTGTCGCTCGCCCCGCGCTTCGCCGGCGGCGCGACCGCCGTGGTGACCCATGGCGCGAACCCGGGCCTGGTCTCGCATTTCGTCAAGGAAGCGCTGCTCAACATCGCCCGCGACACCGGCCACAAGGTGCGCCCGCCGCACGGCCGCGTGGGCTGGGCCCTGCTGGCGCGCGACCTCGGCGTGAAGGTCATCCACATCGCCGAGCGCGACACCCAGACCGCCGACCAGTCCAAGCAGCAAGACGAGTTCGTCAACACCTGGTCGATCGACGGCTTCGTCGGCGAGGGCCAGCAGCCGGCCGAGCTCGGCTGGGGCAGCCATGAGAAGCATTTTCCGCAGGACGGCGGCCATCACGACTTCGGCAGCGGCGCGGCGATCTATCTCAACCGCCCGGGCGCCGAAACCCGCGTGCGCACCTGGACGCCCATGGAAGGCCCCTTCCACGGCTTCCTGGTGACCCACAGCGAGGCGATTTCGATCGCCGACTACTATTCCCTGGTCGACAGCGGCACCGTCCACTACCGCCCGACCGTGCACTACGCCTACCACCCGTGCGACGACGCCATCCTGTCGCTGCACGAGCTGGCCGGCAAGAACTGGGCCCTGCAGTCGAACAAGCGCCTGTTGATGGCGGACATCGCGCAGGGCACCGACGAGCTTGGCGTGCTGCTGATGGGCCACGCCAAGGGCGCCTACTGGTTCGGCTCCCGGCTGTCCATCGCGGCGGCGCGCGACTTGGTGCCGCATAACAACGCCACCAGCCTGCAGGTCACCTCTGCGGTGCTCGGCGGCATGATTTGGGCCATCGAAAATCCGCGGTCCGGTGTGGTCGAAGCCGACCACATCGACCACAAGCGGGTGCTCGATATCGCCCGTCCCTATCTCGGCGAGCTGGTCGGGGAATATTCCGACTGGACCCCGCTCGAGGGCCGATCGCTGCTGTTCCCGGAGGAGCTCGATCCCTCCGATCCCTGGCAATTCAAGAATTTCCGCGTCGCTTGAACGCGATCCCGAACTTTAGAATTTAGGAGCATCCCCCGATATGACCAAGAAGATCGACCGTTTCCTCGCCGAGCGACGACCCGCCACCCCCTGCCTGGTGCTGGATCTCGACGTTGTTGCGGATAACTACCGCAAGCTGCGCCGCGCCGTGCCGCGCGCCAGCATCTACTACGCCGTGAAAGCCAACCCGGCGCCGGAGGTTCTCAAGCTCTTGGCGAAAGCCGGCTCGTCCTTCGACACGGCGAGCGTCAACGAGATCGACATGGTCCTGGCCACCGGCGCCTCGGCCGACCGCATCTCGTTCGGCAACACGATCAAGAAGAAGACGGACATCGCCGCCGCTTACGGCCGCGGCGTGAAGCTCTACGCCTTCGACTCGGACGCCGAGCTCGGCAAGATCGCCGACGCGGCCCCCGGCTCGCGCGTGTTCTGCCGCATCCTGACCTCGGGCGCCAACGCCGACTGGCCGTTGTCGCGCAAGTTCGGCTGCGACGTCGAAATGGCCCGCAAGCTGCTGATCGAAGCCGCCAAGCGCGATGTCGTGCCCTACGGCGTGTCCTTTCACGTCGGTTCGCAGCAGCGCGACCCGAACCAGTGGGATGCCGCCGTGGCCCAGGCCGCCTGGCTGTTCCGCGAGTGCGAGCAGGCCGGCGTGCAGCTCTCCATGCTCAACATGGGCGGCGGTTTCCCGACGCGCTATCGCAAGACCGTGCCCGGCATGAGCAGCTACGGCGCCGCCATCGACGAGTCGCTGAGCCGCCACTTCGGCAACCGGATCCCCGACATCATCGTCGAGCCCGGCCGCCAGATGGTCGGCAGCGCCGGCGTCATCCAGACCGAGGTCGTGCTGATCTCGAAGAAGGCCGAGAACGACACCAAGCGCTGGGTCTATCTCGACATCGGCAAGTTCGGCGGTCTCGCCGAGACGATGGACGAAGCGATCCAATACCCGATCGTCTCGACCCGCGACGGCGCCGTCTCGCCCGTCGTGCTGGCCGGCCCGACCTGCGACTCGGCCGACATCCTTTACGAGAAGGCCGACTACCGCCTGCCCGAGAACCTGGAAATCGGCGACAAGCTCGAAATCCGCTCGACCGGCGCCTATACGACGACCTACGCCTCGGTCGCCTTCAACGGCTTCGAACCGCTGAAGTGCCACTGCATCTAACGACGCAGTAAATGAGGCACAGCGCCGCCGGATCGCCCTGCCAGGGAGCCGATCCGGCGGCGCTTTCTTTTGCATGAGCAGCCGCTTCTCGCTAACGCTGCGGAACAGGCGGGTTTCCGCTACGTTCATTCACCATGACCCTGAAATCCCCCCTGTCCGCCGCCTGGCGTCCGCGCTGGACGCTGCCTCGCATCCTCGCCGGCCTGTTCAGCCTGTTGGTCGTCGGCGTGGCGCTGTTCCTCGTCCTGTTCGATTGGAACAGCCTCAAGCCCTTCGTCGAGCGCCAAGCGTCGAACGCCATCGGCCGGCCGGTGACCATGGCCAGTTTCGACGTCAGCTTGCGCCGCGCCAGTTGGATCGAGATGCACGACATCAAGGTCGCCAACGCCGAAGGCTTTACGGGCGCCGACCTTCTGACCATCGAGCGCGTCGCCGTGCAGATCGAGACCTTCCCGCTGCTGATCGGGCGCATCGTCATCCCCGAGATCGCCGTGCTGCGCCCGAAGGGCCGCTTCGAGACCAACCCAGCCGGCAAGACCAACTATGCCTTCGATTTCGGCAAAGACGAGGGCGGCGGCGGGCCGAACATCGAGCTCGGCCATTTGACGATCGACGAAGCCGACGTTCGCTACATCGACGCGCCTGGCAAAACCGACCTCCGCATCAAGGCGCAGACCGACCAGATCGGCGACGGCCAGCGCGCCATGGTGCGCGCCACCGGCGAGGGCCGCTATAACGGCCAGCCGACCAAGCTGAATTTCCACGGCGGTGCGCTGTTGTCGTTCCGCGATCCCAGCATCCCCTATCCGGTCGACATCGCCGCCAACGTCGGTCCAGCCCGGGCCAAGATCCAGGGCACGATCGAACAGCCGCTCGACTTCAAAGGCGCCAAGCTGCAGCTCGATATCGCCGGCGACAGCCTGAGCGAGCTCTATCCGCTGATCGGCCTGCCGATGCCGGCGACGCCGCCCTTCACGCTCAAGGGCGGCCTCGACTTCGCAGGCAAGATCATCGTCTTCAAGGACTTCGCCGGCACCGTCGGCAATAGCGACCTGAAGGGCGACTTTTCGGTCAATCTTGAAAACGAGCGCCCCAAGATGAGCGGCTATCTCGTCTCGGAAAAAGTCGTGCTCGCCGATTTGGCCGGCTTCATCGGCGCGCCGCCCGGCAAAGCGGAGGATCCCAAGAACAACACCGCCGAACGCAAGCAGATGCAGCAGAAGGCGGCGGCCAGCGGCCGCTTGCTGCCGACCGAGCCGATCGCGCTCGACAAGCTGCGCGCCTTCGACGTCGATATCGTCTATCGCGGCAAACATATCGAATCGGACTTCACGCCGCTCGACAAGCTCACCGCTTTTCTCAAGATCGACGACGGCTATCTGACGCTGCAGCCGCTCGCCTTCGGCATCGGCGACGGCACCATCGACATGCAGATCAAGCTCGACGGCCGGAAAGATCCCCCGGCGACCGACTTCATTGCCCAATTCAAGGACGTCGATCTCAAGCGCATCATGCAAGAGACGCAGATGTTCCAGGGCGTCGGCCGCATCGCCGGCAACACGCGCATTCAGACTACCGGCAGCTCGATCTCCCAGATGCTCGGGCGCGGCGACGGCGAATTGCAGCTTTTCATGGAAGGCGGCACCTTCAGCAAGCTGCTGTTGGAGCTGGCCGGCCTCGACGTCACCGAAGCGCTCGGCTTCGTGCTCGAGGGCAAGGACAGCCAGGCCGAATTGCGCTGCCTGATCGCCGACATGAAGCTTCAGAAGGGCATCCTGACGCCCGAGACGCTGCTGCTCGACACCAGCGATACCAACATCAACGTCACCGGCGCCATCAATCTGCGCGACGAGACCATGAATCTGCGCATCGTGCCGGCGCCCAAGGATATGAGCATCCTGACGCTCCGCGGGCCCATCATCGTCGATGGGCCGATGCGCGATCCTGGGATTCAACCCGAGGCCGCCAATCTCGCTGGCCGCACGACCGCGGCGATATTGCTCGGCATTTTGCTGACGCCGCTCGCCGCCATCATCCCGACCATCGAACTGGGACTTGGCGAGGACAGCGACTGCACAGGCTTGATCAAGCAGGTGCGCCAAAGCGCCGCCGAGCGCAACATGCCGATCCAGCTTCCCACCAAACCGGCGGCGGCCCCGCCCGTGCCGCCGACCAAATAGGCTTTCGGAAGAACGGCTCCGGCTGTTAAAGCGCGCGCGTCATATAACGCGCCGAGGGGTCGTAACTCGCCAGCTTGGCGGCAAGCGACGGCAGATCGATGACGTCGAACCCCTGCTTTTCCCAGAACCCCTGCGTACCGGCGATGGCGACCAATGCCATGCGCGCAAAGCCTCTACGCGCCGCGTGATCGGCGAGCAACCCGACGGCGGCCTGCGCTGCGCCGCGCCGGCGCATGACGGGCAGCAGCGCGATGTCGTGGATGTAGAAGCAGTCGGCGCTCCGCGGCAAGGCGCCAAGCGAACTGTCGAGCATGGGAATTGCGCCATAGGGCCACGGATGACTGACGACATAACCGACGACGCTGCCGGCTTCATCGGTCAGCACACGGTTGCCGGCGCCATAGAGCTGCAATCGCTCGGCGAACACCTCGTCCTTTTCCGGATAGAGCGGATGCACGACGGCAGCGACGCGCGCCACGGCCGACAAGTCCGCGCTCCGCATCTCCCGCCAATAGCCATTCGGCCAAACAGATGGTTCCATCACCGCTCTCGATAAGTTCCGGCGCATATCCGACGCCGTTCCTATTCCCTAAGAACTTGCGAATTATATGTAGCAGCGATGTCACGCTCGCAAGCTTCACGCGCCGCAATCAGGAACGTGCGCAATTGCAATCTCGTTGTCTTCTTGTTGGTCGAAGGATCGCCGCAATGGCGCGCCCTCGGCGTCTGCCCGCCCTATGCGGGATTTTTTCGAGAGGACTCCCCCACGATGAAACGTCTTTTGATTGCGTCCGCTTTTCTGGCCCTGGCGCCGTTCGCCGCACAGGCCCAGTCGGCAAGCGAAGTGTTCGGCCCGCGCGAGGGCGCCCAGGAAATCACCCTGTCGGGCACCGGCAGCAATAACAATGATTTCGATGCCGGCACTTTCGGCATCAGCGGCAGTTATGGCTACTTCTTCACGCCGGCTTTCGAAGGCGGCGTGCGCCAGAGCGTCAACTGGTCCGGCGCCGAGAACCGCGACGATTCGCTGAACGGCAGCACCCGCCTGTTCGCCGACTACCACTTCAATACCGGTGGCAGGTTCAAGCCCTTCGTCGGCGTGAGCCTCGGCCTGACCTACGGCGACGGCGTCTCCGATACCGGCTTCGGCGGTCCCGAACTCGGATTTAAATATTACGTCAACAGCACCACCTTCCTGCTGGTGCAGACGGAATATCAGTTCTACTTCGACGATGGCGATAGCGCCGCCAACAACTTCGACGACGGCGCCTTCGCGCACACCATCGGCCTCGGCTTCATTTTCTAAAGCTGCGGCATCGACCAGGATCGGGCCGGCAGTTCTCTGCCGGCCTTTTTCTTGAACGCTTAGAGTCCGAACATGCGCGACAGACGCGCGCCGATCAAGACGGCCAGCGTGGCGGCGACGGCGGTCAGCACGGCGCCCCAGACCATGTCGGCCAGCGTGACCTGCAAGGACCAGCCGCGCAGGGTGGCGAGGTTGGTCAAATTGTAGGTGGCGTAGGCGCAGAGCCCGAACAGCGCGCCGCGCCACAACGCGTCTGTCCATTGGCCCGATTTAAGGGCCGGGGCCACCACCAGCGCCAGCACGCCGGCGGCGTAGATCAAATAGAACAGGCCCGCCGGCAGCGGCTTGAAGCCGTCAGCCAGCAGATCGCCCAGCTCCGGCTTATAAAGCCGGTTCACCATGGTCGTCAGCCAGACCGCGTCAAGCCCGAGGAGCAGCAAGAGCAGCAGCACGTAATGCAGGACATAGGCGGCCATAAACGCTCTCCTTGCCGGGTGGGTCAGGTCGGAACGGCAGCGACCGGGCGACGTTAGCTCGGCGCGCCGGACATTGTCGGATCATGCGGGTTATACGGCGCGGACCCGCGAAAGGATGCCGTCCATGCCGCATATACCCCCCGCCTATCGCCCCGCATATGGCCCAACCAGGGGCCAGCAGCCGCCCTGCCGACGTCGAGCCAGCCGCCGCCTTTTCCAGCGCCGCTGAGGCTCTGCGGGCGAAAATTCGCCTTTGCGCCACGCGCAGCTTTGCTGCGCGGCAAAATCCTCAGGATGAAACTATTTTTAAAGAAGAGAGCGCAGGACAAGCTCGGGCCGCCAGGCGAAAGCAGCCCCACAGGCGGACGGAATGGCGGGGCCGGTCGGCCCAAGCCTGTTGATAACAGGCTTGGCGGCTCGTAAGCCGCCAATACTCACCGCAGGCTCGAATGCCGAGGCGGCGCAGCACTCAAATGCAGCGGACGGTGGCGCGCCTTGCGGCTGAACCGCTCAGGCGCGCCGTAATGTCCGCAGAAAGCCTTAGACGGCTTCCTTCAACTCTTTAGCCGGACGGAAGGCGACCTTCTTGCTCGCCTTGATCTTGATGGCTTCGCCGGTGGCCGGGTTGCGGCCCATGCGGGCGGCGCGCTTGCGGACCTGGAGGATGCCCAGGCCGTTGAGACGCAGACGATTGCCCTTCTTCAGGTGCTTGGTGACCATGGCGACAAAGCTGTCGAGGATCGCCGTTGAGTCTTTCTTGGTCAGCTCATGAGCTTCCGCCAGTTCGGCAGCGAGCTGCTTGAGGGAAACGGTCGGCACCTTCACGGTGGCAGTCTTCGGGGTGGTCGCCATGGATTAATCTCCAAAGGGAGGAATAGAGAGCCGCAGAGAATCACAGACAAAAGGAGAAAACAAGCATGGCGTATGGCTTTTCCGCACTTATCCCCATTCTTCGTCAAAATGGCGCAGCGCGGCAATGGCCAGAATCGCCCGCCAAACGCCGCTTTTTTCGCCGTTCGATTCTTTTCGATCCCATCTCGCGCCGCGCCGCGTGATGGATTAACCTAGGCGCCATCGAAGAAAAAGCGGCCTGCAAGGCCGTTGTCGGAGGCTTCAACCGCGACCCGCAAATCCGCCTGACAGGGCGGCGAACGGCTGCATCGCTTGGTTTGCCATGACGAAGGTCATGCGCCGGCGACCGCCGAGAGGGACGCATAACGCCCAGGAGACAGACATGACTCGCCTCGCCATCCGCCGCATTGCCGTTTCCAGCCTCGCCATCGGCGCGAGCTTGACCCTTGCCAGCGCCGCCGTCGCGCAAACTTCAGTGGCCGACTTCTATAAAGGCAAGACCGTCACCGTCATCAGCACCGGCAGCGTCGGTTCGATCTACGATCTCGGCTCGCGCCTGCTGCTGAAGCATATGGCCACGCACCTGCCGGGCAATCCCGACACCGTCGCCCAGGTGATGACCGGCGGCGGCCATATCGTCGGCACCAACCACCTGTTCAACGTCGCGCCGCGCGACGGCACCACGATCGGCGCCATCGGCGAAGCCACCCCGCTTTTGCAGGTGCTGGAGCCGGACAAGGTCAAGTACGACATCCGCAAATTCCACTGGCTGGGCAATCCGGTGCTCAATACGCTGACCGTGGTGTCCTGGCACACCAGCGGCATCACCAGCATCGAGGACGTAAAGCAGAAGGAGCTGATCATCGGCACCGGCGGCCCGGCCTCGCCCTCGACGCTCTACCCGCGCATCCTCAACAGCATCGCCGGCACCAAGTTCAAGATCATCTCGAGCTACCCCGGCGCCGAGATCGACCTCGCCATGGAGCGCGGCGAGGTCAACGGCCGCGGCGGCGCCCTGTGGTCTTGGTGGCAGACCAGCAAGCCGCATTGGCTGGCGGAAAAGAAGATCAACATCCTGCTGCAAGTCGGCCTGCGCCGCCATCCCGATTTGCCGAACGTGCCGCTGCTCACCGAGCTGGCGACCAATACGGCGGAAAAGCAGATCTACGCCTTGTTCTCCTCGACCGTGCTGGTCGGCCGGCCGATGGTCGCGCCGCCCGGCGTGCCCGCCGACCGTGTCGCTGCCCTGCGCGCCGCCTTCGACGCCACCATGAAGGACAAGGCCTATCTCGCTGAAGCCGAGAAGATGAACCTGGAGATCGACCCCGTTTCGGGCGTCGAACTCCAGCAGGCGATGGAAGAGCTGGCCGCCACCCCGCCGGACGTCATCGAGCTCGCCAAGGCGGCGCAGACCAAGGGCGCGATCTTCAATTGCAAGGAAATCGCCAAAGATCCCAAAATCTGCGGCAACTAAGCAGCGTCCTGACGAAAGCGGAACAAATGAATAAGAAAGTCAGCCTGACCGTCGCCACATCGGATTACGACCATGTGCGCGACATCCGATTGGGGACGGTTCAGGCGGAAGGCATCGAAGCCACTTGGCTGACGATGGACATCCACGAGATCTTCTCGCGCTTCACCTTTCATCGCGAGTGGGACGTCTCCGAACTGTCCTTCGCCAAATTCGTGGCGCAGGTCACAAAGCCTGACTCCGACATCATCGGCCTGCCGATCTACATGTCGCGCATGTTCCGCTTCTCGTCCTTCTATGTGAACCGCAAGTCCGGCATCAAAAGCGCCAAGGATTTGCGCGGCAAAAAAGTCGGCGTGCCGGAATGGGCCCAGACGGCGGCGGTCTATACTCGCGGCTGGCTGCAGCACGAGGTCGGCATCCCGCTCACCGAGATCGACTGGTATCAGGCCGGCACCAACGACAAGGGCCGCATCGAGAAGGTCGATCTCAGTCTGCCCGCCGGCCTGCGCCTCACCCGCGTCATGGACAAGACCCTGAGCGACATGATCGAGACCGGCGAGCTCGACTGCGTGATGATCGCCCGCCCGCCGCGGCCCTTCCTGCGCAAACATCCCGACGTGCTGCGTCTGTTTCCCGACTATCGCGGCGTCGAGGAGGATTATTTCAAGTCGACCGGCGTCTATCCGATCATGCACGGCATCGCCGTGAAGAAGGCGCTGCTGGCACAGCATCCGTGGATCGCGCGCAATCTTTACACTGCCTTCGAAGAATCGAAGAACCGCAGCATCGAGCGGCTGCTCGATAACAGCATCTCGGTCTATCCGCTGCCCTGGGCGACGGATCACGCGGAAAAGATGCAGGAGATGTTCAAGGGCGACTTCTTTCCCTACGGCATCGAAGCCAACCGCCCGACGCTCGAGATGTTCCTGCAATATTGCTTCGAGCAGGGCATCGCCACGCGCCACGCCAAGCCGGAAGAGATTTTCGCGCCGGGCTGCGAGGTATCGGTTCAAGTCTAAATCGCATTTAAACCAGCGCGCGGATGACGCGCCGGCCATTTTGAGGGAGAAAGTCATGAGTACCGACATCAAATCCGGCGATATGCAGCAGCTCGCCGCAGACAAGAAATTCCTCGTCGATCCCTATCTCGATTGGGCGAAGGGCGAAGGCATCCCGATCCATGAGGATTTCGGCTTTGATCTTCTGGCTTTGGAGACCGCCCCCTGGGACCGCTACGAAGCGCGCGGCTGCTTCTCCCATGCGCTGGGGCGCGGCGATTTCATGTCGTCTTACGTGCTGGAAATCCCTGCGGGCGGCAAAACCGCGCCGATCAAACATCTCTATGAGGCGTTCTTTTACACGCTCTCCGGCCACGGCTCGACGATCGTCTGGATGCCCGACGGCCAGAAGCGCACCTTCGAGTGGGGGCCGAAAGCCGTCTTCGCCATTCCGCTCAATTGCAAATATCAGATCTTCAACGGCTCGGGCCGCGAACCCGCGCGCGTCTCTTGCACCAACGACGCGCCGCTGACGATCAATCTCTATCACAACCTGAAATTCGTCTTCGAGAACGACTTCACGTTCGACGAACGCGCCGGCGATTCAAAACATTTCGATGGCGACGGCAACTTCATTCCGGTCAAGCCCGGCTCGCACATGTGGGAAACCAACTTCGTCCCCGACCTGACCAACTTCAAGCTCGAAGATCTGGAAGCGCGCGGCAAGGGGTCGCGGAACATCGCCTTCATCCTCGCCGAAGGCACCATGCACGCCCATACGTCGGAGATTCCCGTCGGGCGCTATAAGAAGGCCCATCGCCACGCCGCCGGCACCCATGTCCATGCCGTCAGCGGCGAAGGCTATTCCCTGCTGTGGTACGAGGGCGACTCGGAGTTCAAGGAAATTCCCTGGCGCCACGGCATTATGTACGTGCCGCCGTTCTGGATGCTGCATCAGCATTTCAACACCTGCCCCGAGCCCGCGCGCTATCTCGCCTGTAGCCTCGGCAGCCGGCGCTATCCCTTCATCGCGCTGCGCCGGCGCGGCGCCGAGGGTGCCGCCAGCACTTCGATGAGCCAAGGCGGCCGCCAGATCGACTACGAGGAGCAGGATCCGCGCATCCACAACAAGTGGCTGAAGGCCATCGCTAAGAACGGCGTCGCCTCGGACATGGGCGACGTGTTCGACGAGCCGGCGATCCTGGCGTTGCGCGACGATCAGATGACCGGCGTCATCCACACGCCCGTGGCGACGGCTCCCAACCTATGAGCGTCAGCCGCTCCTGGCACAGCGCGGGCGGGCGAGACCTGCTCGAAGTCTCCGTCGCCGCCGCCGGCCAGGGCGACGCCCAGCAGCAGAGCCGGGCCGCGATCGAGAGGGCGCTCGCCGAGATCGCTGCTGCGGGCTTGCGCAGCGAGCATATCGTGCGCAGTCGCATCTGGGCGCGCGATGCGGCGGCCCGCACGGCGGCGAGCGACGTTCGTCGCGCCTTGCTCGCCGGCGACAAGCGTGGCGGCAGCGCCAGCTTCTTCGACGCCGAGCGCTTTGCCGCCGATGGCGACGTGATCATCGACATCATCGCTCTGCGCGCGCCGGCGGCAGCGCGCAAGAGCATCGTCGAATACGAGCCGCCGATCGCCCCGCCGCTGTTCGCGGCGCTCGACGGCATGGTCTTCCTGTCGGGCAACACCGACGTCTCGCCGGCCTTCGCCGACCAAATCCAGCGTATCGGCGACAAGATCGACCGGACCTTGGCCAAGACCGGCGCGACCTGGCCCCAAGTCGTGACGCTCTCCGCCTTTCTCGCCAAGAGCGTCGATCCGGCAGTCGCCCGCGCGGCCATCTCCGCGCGTTTTCCGGGACTCGCCTGCCCTATCGGCATCCGCACCGTCGATGGATTCTCCGCGCCAGAAAAACTGATCGAGATCGAAACCACTGCCGATTTGCGCCTCTGATCGGCTCTAGAGCATTCAGCCCCACACCAACCGCGCCGTCTCGGCCAGCAGCGAGAGTTTGCGTCGCTGGTCGTCCTCGCTCAGCTTGTTGCCGACGATGTCGGAGGCGAAGCCGCATTGCGGGCTGATGGCGATCTGTTCCAGCGGTACGAATTTCGCCGCCTCGTCGATGCGCTTGCGCAAGCCGTCGACCGTTTCCATCTCTGGCGTCTTGGTGCTGACGAGACCGAGCACCACCATCTTGCCTTTCGGCAGGAAACGCAGCGGCTCGAAGCTGCCGGCGCGCGGCGTGTCGTACTCCAGCATGATGCGGTCATGCGGCAGTTCATTGAACAGCCGTTCGGCGATGGCGTCGTACTTGCCCTCGCGATGCCACATGCTGTGCTGGTTGCCGCGACAGAGATGGATGCCGAAGGTGACGCCCGGAAAGCCCGAAACCACGCGCGCCTCGGCTTGCAATGAGCGCGAGAAATTCGCCATCGGGTCTTCGCCGCGCTGCCGCATTTCATAGAGGCTCGGCTCGTCGACATAAGCGGTGAAGCCCGGCGCGTCGATATGCACATATCGGCAGCCGGCATCGACGAGTCCCTGGATGATCTGGCGTTCAATCGCCACCACGTCGCCCAAGAAACTGTCCATGTCGGGGTAGACCGCTGTGGAGTTTTTGTAGTCGAAGCGCTGCGAGATGCGGTCGGGGCCGATCAGCGACAACTTGGCCGGCGTTTTCGTCTCGGCGCTGACGAAGCGATATTCCTCGAGCGGAATGTTGCGCTTCAAGCTGAGCCGTTTGACGGCTGGGCGGCGATGCGACACCGCCGTGCCCGCCTTGGCCAGATCGGGAATCTGCCAGCGCTGGTTGCCCTTGCTGCCCTCGACGCGCTTTTCATAAGCTTTCATGCTGCCTTCGATGGCGTCGTAGCCCTCGACCGCGCCGCCGAAACTGTCCTGAAAATTGAGCCGGCGCTGCTCGCCGTCGGTCAATACGGCAAGTCCGGCCTCTTCTTGCATGCGGACCGACTGGCGAACGGCCTTGTCCTCGACGGCGCGAAACTCCGCCGCCGGCAGCTTGCCCTCATCGAAGGCTTTACGCGCCTCTTTCAGAAAGGCTGGCCGCAGCAGGCTGCCGATCACATCGGTGCGAATGGTTTTCAAATCGCTCATGACGCGCTCCCCTGAATCTTTTTATGCCGTCATTTTAAGGACAGGCAGGATTCGGACCAGGGGGTAATTTCGCCGCCATATTTCAGGTGGGCAGCAGCGCATCCGCGCGTATGATGCCCACGGGAGATGAGAACGAGCCGCTCAAAGCGGTCGCGACTGACTTCCGAGACATGACATAGCCCCCTGACGGATCGCCCATCGCATGGCCGTGACGCATCCCCTTCTGCGCGTTTGGACGCATCGCAACTACGCCTACTATATCGGCGGCATGACGCCCAATCTCATTACCTTGTGGATGCAGCGCGTCGGCCTCGGCTGGCTCGCGTGGGAACTGACCGAATCGCCGATCTGGCTCGGCCTCGTCGCCGCCGCCGATTTGGCTCCCATGCTGTTCCTTGCGCCGTTCGCCGGCGTCGTTACCGATCGCGGCGATCCCTTGCGCCAGCAGCGTATCTGCGTCGCCCTGGAAGTCCTGCAAGCCCTGGCGCTCGGCGTTTTCGCACTCGCCGGCCTGATGACGATCGAGTTGCTCTTCGCATTGTCGCTGTTTCTCGGCTTTATCCACCCCTTCGCCTCGACCTCGCGCCACGCCATCGTGCCGGCGACCGTGCCGCGCGACATCTTTTCCACCGCCGTGGCGCTCGACTCGGCGCTGTTCAACGCCTCGCGTTTCATGGGTCCGGCGCTGGCCGGGCTCATCATTCCGTTCTATGGGGCGGGCGGCACCTTCATCGTCAACGCCATCGGCTGCGGCATTTTCTTCTGGGCGCTGTTTCAAGTCGATCTGGTGCCGCCCAAGCGCAGTCGTGAGCACCGAAGCGTGTGGAGCGATGTCGCCGCCAGCACCGCCTATATCCGCGGCCATGTCGGCATCGCCGTGCTGTTCGTGCTGCTGGCGGTGATTTCGACGTTCGCGCGTCCGCTACAAGACATGCTGCCGGGCTTTTCCGGCCAGGTGTTCAACGCCGGCGCGGTCGGCCTCGCCTGGCTGACCTCCAGCATGGGCATCGGCGCCATGTCGAGCGCCGTCTGGATCGCCGCGCGCGGCCGCGTCGCCGGCCTGACCTACAGCGTCGTCCTCGGCTGTTTAGGCCTCGCTGTTTCGGTGGCCGGCTTCGTCGCGACCGACAATCTCTATGTCGCCAGCTTGTTCAGCGCGCTTTGCGGCTTCACCATGAACAGCATGTCGACCAGCGTCCAAGCGCTGGTGCAGACGACGGTCGAGGACAATATGCGCGGCCGCGTCATGGCCTTTTACACGCTGATCTATCGCGGCACGCCGGCCATCGGCGCGCTGCTCGTCGGCGGCCTGGCGGAATTCGCCGGTTTGCGCTGGGCCTTCGCGGCCGTGGCCATCATTTGCCTGCTCGCCTGGCTGCTCGTCCTCGGCAAACGCCGAGCGATGAAGGGCGCGCTCGAAGGCCGCCGCGAAGCGGCATAAAACCGGTCAAATCTTAGCGGCAGGCGGCGCGTGACGGCGGCGGATCATGCGCGAGAGATACCAAGCGCATCCGGCGGGGACCCCGAACAGGATCGCGAACACGGCGATCTCGACGAGCAGGCTGACGCCATGGGCGAAGAAGCCGTAAGCGCCGTTCAGCACAGTCGCCACCAGCCAGAACCAAATGAACAGCCGCCCGCCATCGGTGAAGCCGGCGCCGCGCGACTTGTTGACGAAATGAGCGACGACAAGAAATAGCAGCATGATCGCCATGCCGATCGCGACGATAACCAAAGTACGCACGGAAGACCTCGCGAAACATTGTGGTTCCCGCAATCTAGCGGGAACTGAGGTCACTCGCCAATCTTGCCTGGCTTAGTCTTAGACGACGGCCGCTTCTTAGATGAGATGGTTTCCGGCGTTCCGGCTTCTTCCCGCGCGTCGCCGCTGCGCGCGCCATATGCCTCGCGTAACGGAGCGCTGCCCATGGGCTGCTCAGGGCGCGACTCGATGCCGCCTTGCGCGACATTGCGCGGTCGCTTCAGCGAGGGTTTTGGCGGCTTCATGACGGATTCTCCCTAATCAGAGAGCAACGCCGCGACGTGATCTCCGTTCCGACTTGCTAAATTGTCGGACTGGAATAATTTCAGAGAGCGGCAAAGTATCGTCTTAGAAAATCCCGCCGGATTTGCAATAATGGGGCATGAACACGCAATCACTTGGCAGCCGCGCCGGCCATCGTGAAACCGGGTCCGTGGCGCATTCGGCGCAAGGCCTCTACGGCGAATTCGCAGAGGCCGTGCCGTCTGTCCGCGCCGGGCAGATCGCCTCGTCGTACGGAGGTTTCATCGCCACTTGCGCCGTCATGTATGGCGTCTTCGATTTTTCATATTGGTTGACGATCGCGCTGGCGCCTTTGGCGGCCGGCTTCCTCGTCCGCATCTTCATCATCCAGCATGATTGCGGTCACGGCGCGTTCTTTCGCACGCGGCGGGCCAACGACATGCTCGGCATGGTTTGCAGCTTGATCACGCTGGCGCCCTATGCAACCTGGAAGCGTCAGCACGCCGGCCACCACGGCGTCTGGAATAATTTAGATCAACGCCAGAGCGGACTCGATATTTATTCGTCATGCCTGACCGTCGCCGAATATAGGGCGCTCACGCCCGGCGCGCAGCGGCGCCATCGCCTGATCCGCAACCCCGTCGTTGCCAACATTCTGCTGCCGCCGATGGTCTTTCTGCTGCTGTATAGATTTCCGTTCGATACGCCGCCGAGCTGGCGCCGCGAACGGGCCGCCGTCTATCTCACCGATCTCGCGATCCTCGCCATTCTCGTCGCGCTCGGTTTTGCATTCGGATTCGACCGTGTCCTCGCGGTCTATCTGCCCATCATCGTCTTCGCCGCGATCATCGGCGTCTGGCTATTCTCGGTCCAGCACCGCTTCGAGAAGACGTTATGGACCCGCGCCGGCGAATGGTCAGCCGAGAAGGCCGCTCTGTACGGCTCGTCCTATCTCCACCTGCCGAACATCCTGCGCTGGTTCACCGGCAATATCGGTTTCCACCACATCCACCATTTGAACCCGCGCATTCCCAATTACCGTCTCGCCGACTGTCACAAAGCCGACCCAGCCTTGCGGGATACCCCCACCCTCTCTCTCAACGAGGCGTTGCGCGCTTGGCGCTACAGCCTATGGGACGAGGAGGCTCAGCGGATGGTGTCGTTCGCCAGCGCGCATGGCAAATCGACGTCATGAGCCGAGCCTTCGTCAAGGAAAGCGACGGCGAAGAGGTATATGACGACCTGCCCGACCGGCCGATCGATCCGCGCCCCAACCTCGTCACGCCAGAGGGCTTGGCGCAAATCGATGCCGAGATCGCCCGCCTGCGGGCCGCGCAGGACGCAGCGACGGAATTGGCCGACCGCGCGGCGATGGCCGAAACTGCGCGCGATCTGCGTTACTGGCAAGCCCGCCGCGCCAGCGCCGAGCCCATCCCGCCGACCGACAGCGCCGAGGAAGTGCGCTTCGGCCTCTCCGTCACGCTCGCAACCGACGATGGCCGGCGCGTTGCGTACCGCATCGTCGGCATCGACGAAAGCGACCCGGCCCAAGGCCTGCTATCCTATGTCGCGCCGCTCGCGCAAGCGATGCTCGGCAAATAGGTTGGCGACAGCGTCGATTTCGGCAAGCTAGGCGACGCAGACATCGTCGCGATTGGTCGCTAGCGGGTGATCGCTCGCTGGCCGATATAGCGAAAGGCGACGCCGGCGGCTAAACGACTTCGTCCGCGAGGTTCTCGTCGATGAAACCGCCGGATTGGCGGCGCCATAGGCGAGCATAGACGCCGCCGCGCGCGAGCAGCGCCGCATGGGTGCCCTGCTCGACGATGCGGCCGCGGTCCATGATGATTAGGCGGTCCATGCTGGCAATGGTGGACAGGCGATGCGCGATGGCGATCACCGTCTTGCCCGCCATTAGGCCGGCGAGTTGCTCTTGAATGGCCGCCTCAGCTTCTGAGTCGAGCGCGCTGGTCGCCTCGTCGAGAATCAGGATCGGCGCGTTCTTCAAGATGACGCGGGCGAGCGCGATGCGTTGGCGCTGGCCGCCTGATAGCTTGACGCCGCGCTCGCCGACAAATGCGTCGTAACCGCGACGTTTATAAAGATCTTCCAGATCAGGGATGAAATCCTCGGCATGGGCGCGCCGGGCGGCCGCGGCGATCTCCTCGTCGGTGGCCTCCGGCTTGCCGTAGCGGATATTCTCGCGGATCGA
>CAZVLU010000007.1:65416-94705 GCA_964628235.1 uncultured Rhizobium sp.
CCCCCCGCCGCTCCGCCCCCGGCTCGCGCGCGCCAGCCGCCCCGCCCCCCGCCTCACCACGGCCAGTCCGCCGCGCAAGCAATCCTGCGTCACGTGGGCGATGTCCTGACCGTCGATCAGGATGCGGCCCTGCTCGGGCTCGAAGAAGCGCAACAACAAGTTGACCAGCGTCGATTTGCCGGCGCCTGACGGCCCGACCAGGCCGACACGCTCGCCCGGCTTGATGACCAAATCGAGGTCGTGCAGCACGCCGACATCGCGGCCATAGCCGAACGTGACGCCGTCGAAGCGGATCTCGCCGCGCGTCACCGCCAGCGGCTTGGCGTCCGGCGCGTCTGTCATTTGATGCGGCACGGCGATCGAGCCGGTGCCTTCCTGAACGATGCCGATATTCTCGAAGATGCCGGTGACGTTTTGCGCCACCCAGCCGGCGATATTGACGATCTGCCAGGTAAGCGGCAGGGCCATGGCGATCGCGCCGGGCTCGACCTTGCCCACGAGCCACAGCCAGATGGCGATAGCCGCCGTCGAGGCGACGAGAGCTGCGTTGGTCGTCGTCAGGCAGAGCGTGAACAGCGTGGTCAGGCGCTGCTGCTTTTGGAACTTCACGCCATGATCGTCGACCGCTTCGCGCACATAGGCGTCCTCGTCGCGCGAGCGGGCGAACAGCTTGACCGTGAGGATGTTGGTATAGCTGTCGACGATGCGGCCGCTCAACTGCGAACGCGCTTCGGAGACTTTGCGCGACTGATCGCGCATGCGCGGCACGAAATAGCGCAAAATGCCGACGTAGATCACCACCCAGATGGCGAGCGGCGCGGCGAGCCTCGGATCGACGCTGGCGAGCAGCAGCATGGCGCTGGTGCCATAGACGGCGATGTACCAGACGGCGTTGATGGTGACGACGACGCTCTCGCGTAAGGCGGAGCCGGTCTGCAGCACGCGGTTGGCGATGCGACCGGCAAAATCGTTCTGGAAGAACGACCAGCTCTGGCGCACGACATGCCAGTGGCTTTGCCAACGGATCAGATTGGTGACGTTCACCACGATCGCTTGGTTGGACACCAGGCTCTGCATGAAAATGGCGAGCGGTCGGATCAGCAAAATCAACAACGCCATGCCGGCCAGTTCCCAGCCGGCGACCGGCCAGAGGGCGTCCGGCGGATGCGTCGAGACCAAAGTGACGATGCGGCCGATGAACAGCGGAATCATCGCATCGCACAGCGCGACGCCGAGGCCTGTCGCGAACAGAGCGACGAACAGGCCTTTCGTCTGGCGCATGAAGTGCCAGTAGAAGGGCCACAGGCCTGGCGGCGGGGCGGCGGCAGGGGCGGTCGCGGTCGGTGCGACAAGGGTTTCGAAAAAGCGGAACATTCGACTGTTTTACACCCGCGTTTCGCCCCGCGCACGGCTTCTCGCATCTCGTCGCCATGGCATGTGACTTGCTTGGATGGGGCTGATCCCTATTCGCCACCGCTTCATTCGCAAGGCCCCTTCATAAAGGAAGACGATGATGTACAAGCCCTGTCGTGCCGTGCCGTCAAAGCAGCCGCTTGCCGCTTGTTCCATCGGCATTTTGTTGCTCGGAACGTTCCTCGCGGCACCCGCCGCTGGGCAAAGCGTCGAAGCCTTTTATAAGGGCAAGACGGTCACCGCCATCGTCGGCTCAGGCGCAGGCGGCGGCTACGATACAGTGATGCGCCTGCTCGCGCGCAATATCACGCGCCACATCCCCGGCGAGCCGAAGATCATCGTGCAGAACATGCCCGCCGCCAGCGGCATCGCCGCGCTCAATCACGTCTACAATATCGCCCCGCGCGACGGCACGGTGATCTCGGGCGCCGCCAACACCATGCCGTTCGATCCGTTGTTCGGCGGCCCGGCCGCGAAGTTCGACGTGTTTAAGCTCAATTGGCTCGGCAGCCTGGCGAAGCAAACCAATGTCTGCCTCGCCTGGGCCGCGACACCGTTCAAAACCCTTGACGACGTGATCGCGCAAAAGATGCGCGTTTCGGCGACCGGCGCGACGGGCTGGCGCTCGTTCCTGCCCAATCTGATCAACGGCGTCGCGGGGACGAAATTCGACGTCATCAACGGCTACGAATCGGCCGCCTCGATGCTCGCGGTCGAGCGCGGCGAAGTCGATGGCATGTGCGCCGATTACGCCACGGTCAAATCGACACAGCCAGGCTGGATCGAGGAGAAGAAAATCGTCGTGCTCGCTCAATTCGGCCTGACGCCGCTCGTCGGCCTTGAACATGTGCCGATGGGCCTTGACCGCATCACCGATCCGGCCGACCGCAAAGCCGTCCAACTCTTCATGATGCAGCAGGAATGGGGCCGCCCGTTCGTCATGCCGCCCGATGTGCCCGCCGACCGCCTCGCCGCCATGCGCGACGCCTTCAACGCGACGATGAAGGATGCCGCCTTCCGCGCCGAAGCGGACAAACAGCGCATCGACATCGATCCGATGACGGGTGCGGATATGGACAAGATGTTCAAAGACGCCTACGCCACGCCGCCCGAGGTGGTGGAGCGCACGAAGGTGCTGTTGAAGCGCGCCGGCGCGATCTAACATATGAGCAAGGGCCGCCCCGAACGGGGCGGCTCATCATAAAATCTTGAGAAACCCAGGGAGAGACCGATGCCCATCAGCACCGCCAGCGGCGTGAAGATCAATTACGACATCGTCGGCCAAGGTCCGGCGATGGTCTTGGTCCACGCCAATCCCTACGATCGGCGGCTGTGGATGTTCCAGGCGGCGCGGTTCTCGCAGTTCTTCACTGTGGTCAGCGTCGATATCCGCGGCTATGGCCTGTCAGACAAGCCGACGACGCCGTTCAGCCTCGAAGATATGGCCGACGACATTCTCGGCGTCTGCAAGACCGAAGGCATCACGAAAGCGATTTTCGGCGGCTGCAGCGTCGGTTCCGGTATCGCCTTGTTAATCGGCCTCAACCATCCGGAGATGACGGAGGCGATCATCCTGGTCGGCGGCAGTTCGCGCGGCGGCGGCAATATCCAACGGCGCATCGACGGCTTTACATCCGGCAATCTTGCTGCCTACCGCCGCGAACATATGACGGAGCTGTTCGCGCCGGGCTTCACCGAAACGCCGCACGGCCGCTGGGTGATGAATCTGTTCGACGAGAACTCGCACACGCTGTCGGGCGACTCCATCGCGCAGATCTTTCGGGCCCGCGCCGGCTGCACCATGACGCCGCGCCTCGCCGGCCTGAAGATTCCGACCTTGGTGATCAACGGGGAATATGACGGCTCCATGCCCGGCGGCACCGAAACCGCGGCGCTCATTCCGGGCGCGGTCCACGCCGTGATCCCTGGCACCGGCCATGCTTGCTCCATCGAAAACCCGATGGCCTTCGACGCGCCAGTCATCAAGTTCCTCAAGGATAACAAGCTTTGGCCGGCGTGATCGGCGATTAAGGCGCGCTGTCGAGATAGGCAACGACAGGGCAATTGACGAGAATGCCGACCGAACCGAACGGTTTGCCGTCGACGCCGGTCAATTCGCCCGCACGCACCAAGCGCGCGATATCGGCTTGATCGCGTTGAACGCTGTTGCGACCGGCGGCGACGGCTTCGGCCGACCAAACGCCGATCTGCACGTTCCATAGCGGCGAGTAATTGGCGGCTGTGCGGCCCGTCGGGAAAGAGACGAGAATGTTGCCGGGAGCGCGCAACGACGATGCCGAGGCGAGCGTGGCCTCCAACTCGACACCGCCGTCCAGCGACAGATACGTCAAGCCCTGCGCCTGACTGTTGGCAGGACCAGTTTGGCCGTTTACCAGCGCGATAATGCCGACATCGCCGTCGCTCGACGCGAGGGCGGGATTGTAAATCGCGCGCTCCAATACCGCCGCGACGGGATCCGACGCTTCGGTGCTGATGTAAACGACAGGTTTTCCCCCGGCGAAGCCGTGGCTCAGCAGCAATGTCGCGGTCCCGGCGACCGGGTCGATGGCAAGCACCCGATCGGCCGTATTGCTATGGCCCGCGACATCGAACGGGCCGTCACCGGTCGCGATGATCGGCGCATTGAGGATGATCGAGCTGCCCGGCAAACGCACGAACGGCGAATAGGCCTGGGCTGCGACGGCTCCCGGGATCGCCTCTTGCGGCGGAAAGCCGCTAGGCCCAGGACGGAATATGCGCTGCGGGCTGAAATCTGGCGCCGCGGGAAAGACCAACGTCTCGCCGTCGCGCGTGGCCTCTTGCAAAACATCGACGTCGGCCATCAAAGGCGCATAGACCACGCCGCGCCGCGCCGCATCATCGCGATCCGACGAGTCGGTGACAATGTACCAGACCGTCTCTGCCCCGGACTTTCCTTTATGCAACGGCAGAACGACCCGATTGGCGACGGGATCGACAGAAAGCGCGCTTGCGAGAACGATTTTCTCGCGCGGCAGGGCATCTGCCCAGGATAGCTCAGGTCGCAAACTAAGGACGGTCAGAAGCAACGCAGAAATTAAACGGACCGCTTGCACGACATTCTCCCTCAGCAGATAGCCTACAAACGCGCGATATGCAGCGGCGCTGGCTTTTCGCTGACTAGAATGCTGCGGGACTCAGCCGCGCTGCAATTGACGTTCGCGTGACTAAACTGCGGGTCACTTATCGGTAAGCATTGAAAAGGCGCATGAGAAGGCGCTTAAGCCGATGAGGGCGAGATCAGTTTATCCCAAATATAGCCGAGGTCGATCGGCCGGTCGGGATCGAGCAAACTGCTGCCCGGCGCCAGGGTCATCTCGGTTTCCGGCGGCAAGTCGGGATAGGGTTGCAACCGACGTGGCCCGCCGTTGAAGGTTTCGATCGTATCGATCAAAGAACCGCTACGCGCCAGGGCCATAGAAAATTTTTCCGCTGTGACATTCAGATGCTCGCCGAGCAACTGCGCCAACATCTGCAAAATCGCCTTGCGGGCTTCAGGCGTCGAGCCTTCTATCGCAATGTCGCATTCCGTATCGAGCCCGAGCGAGCGCGAATTGAAGTTCGACGAGCCGACCCGCAACAACCGATCATCGACGATTAGCAGCTTGGAATGGGCCTTGATCTGGCATTCCGGCTCCGTGCAGGACACTGGATGGTACGTGCGCAGGCGGCCATGCTTGTCGGCGTGGCGCAGGAGCGCGAACATGCGGTCGCGATTGTTCGCCATGACATATTGTTCGAGCAGGCCGTCGGATTCCTGGTTGATCGCGAGAACGACTTCGGGACCATCGGGGCGGCTGAGTTGCCAGGCAAGAATTTCAGCGACCTCCGGCACGGCGAAATATTGGCTCTCGACATAAATCCAGCGGCACGCGGACAGCAGCATCGCTTGGTTGAGACTGCGGATTTCCGCCACCACCGGTTGATTATCGCCGGCCGGTATTGTGCGGGCGATCGCGGTCGCATGATCGGTTAAAAGCGGCGCAACGCACTCGGGCCAAATTGCGTCGAGTGGCGGTAGGTCCGCCAACGGCTCGCAACCGGCGGCTTCCCATCGTTCGGCCGCGATGCGCGCGATGCCGCGCGCGGCATCGCCGTCGAACATCGCTTGCACGTCATGAACCGGGCGGTAAGGCTCGCCGTCGTCCTTGTGGCGCAATTCATGCTCCGGGCGATGCTCGGGCGTGTCCCAGCGACCCTGCGTCAGATCGATGCCGCCGGTGAAGGCTAGGTTATCGTCGACGCAGACGATTTTCTGATGATGGCAAGCGCCGAAGGGATGGACGTCGTCGAGCTTGAAATGGATGCGCGGATGGTCCGACCAGCGCGGCAGCAATGAGAGCGGCGTATCGACATTGGCGCCGTAAAAAATCGAATTGCGCCAGACGAGGATGTGAACCTCCAACTCTGGGCAGGCTTCGACTAGGTCGAGCAAGAGGTCGCCGAGCGATTGCGCCGGTTCGCCGCGCTGAGGCTGCAGCTTTATCTGGCTATTGAAATCCCAGCCGACGATGACAATGCGCCGGCGCGCCCGCTTGAAAGCCTGCTCGATGGCGGCGAAATAAGCATCGCCGTCGATCAGCACGGCAAGGCGGTTGAACGGTTCGACTGACCGGCAATTCTCGCCGGGCATGAAGAGGGAGGACTGAGAAACTGGCATTTCCATTGGATAGCGCGGCGGTCTGAACGGAGATCGGGGTATGCCCGTAGGTAAACTGCCGAAAAAAGCGATCGTTCCCTGGAACATGCAGGGGCGGATTTGCGTTCCCTAATCTATGACCCGCCGCCATTTCCTTCTCGTCCTCAGCCTGCTCGCTGCGCTGACCGGCGGCTATCTGTTCTATCGCGTGTTGAGGGGCTACGAGTTCGCAGAACTCTCGGACTCGTTGCAACGGATGTCGATTGGCTATGTCCTTTTGGCCCTGGCTTTAACGGTGGCGAGCTTTAGCTGTATCGCGGCGATGGAAACCTTGGCCGTCCGCTATGCCGAACGGGGCGAAAAAACCATCTCCTGGGGGCGCGTTGCGCGCACCGCCGTCGCCGCTATCGGCGTCGGCCATAGTCTGGGGCTCGCAGCGCTCAGCAGCGGCGCGATCCGCTACCGCATGTATGGTCGGCGCGGCCTCGGCTTGACGGCCATCGGCGAAATCGTCGCTTTTTCCGGCATCAGCGTCACGCTCGGGCTCAGCTTCGTCGGCGGGTTGTCGCTGCTGTGGCACGGCGAGACGCTGGCCGGCCTGCTCGAACTGTCCAACAGGGCAATTTATGCTGTCGGCGCCGCCGGTCTCGTCCTCTGCGCCGCCTATATCATCGCCAGCGCGCTGACGCCGGCCTCCGTCCGCATCGCCAGGCACAACCTCCGCCTGCCGAGTTCGCATATCGTCGCCCTGCAAATGCTCTTCAGCAGCCTCAATTACATCTGCGTCGCTGGCGTGCTTTATGCTGCGCTTGCCGGCTTCGCCGCCGCGCCCTATCCCGATGTCGCGGCGCTTCTTGTCGGCTCCGAAGCCTCCGCCTTGATCGCCCATGTGCCGGGCGGCTGGGGCGTGCTGGAATATGTCTTCACCGCGAATTTCGATGGATCCGGCGTGCTGACAGGACTCCTCCTATTCCGCGCGATATATTATCTTTTGCCGCTGTTCATCTGTCTGGGCGTCTGGCTGATCGACGAGATCGCCGGGCGGCGGGCCTCTCGCGAAGATGCTCCTCATTTGAAGGCGCAAAATGCTTGATATGCCGCACAGGCGCAGCGGACTGCGCGTCGCGACTTACAATGTGCATAGCTGCGTCGGCACGGATCGCAAGTACGATCCCGAGCGCATCCTGCATGTGATCAAGGAAATCGACGCCGATATTATCGCGTTGCAGGAGGTCGGCGGCTACTTCATCGACGGCAACGAACAAGCGCACTTTTTCGAACATCGCCTCGGCATGAAAGCGTTGATGGCGCCGAATATGCGCAGACGGCATTCGGAATACGGAAATTTGCTGCTCGCCAAAGGCGAGCTCGGCCGCCACCGCATGATCGAATTGACCGTCGTGCCGTTCGAGCCGCGCGGCGCGCTCGACTGTATCGTCGAGACCCATGCCGGCAGCGTGCGCGTCATCGCCGCGCATCTCGGCCTGTTTCGCGGCGAGCGTCGCCGGCAGATCAAGTTCATCGCCGACACGATCGCCCAGCGTCCCCATCCTTTTACGGTGGTGATGGGCGATTTTAATATTTTCGGAGCCGAACGTAGAATTTTGACGCAGCTCGGCGCGCCGGAGCGGCTCCCTAAGCTACGCACCTTTCCGGCGCGCTATCCGTTGATTTCGCTCGATCGCATCTGGACGGTGCCGAACGCCGGGCTGGCGCAGCAGCATGTCCACCGCACGCCGCTCTCGCGCGTCGCCTCGGACCATCTGCCGTTGGTCGCCGAGGTCGTGCCGCTCGACGAGTTGCTCGCCGCAGCGATGGTCTAAGACTCAGTCCGGCTTTTTGCCGAACTTCTTGCCATCGAATTTTTTATCGCCAAATTTCTTGTCGCCGAACTTCTTTCCGGCAAAACCCTTGGGACCGCCCGCCGACTTGTCGGCAAAGCTCTTCTGGAACGGTTTGCCGGCCCGCGATTTGCCGGCCCCCGCCGCCGGCGTCGCCAAATCGAGCTTCAACTGGGGCCGTGGTTCGCGCGGCGCCTCCGGCGCGGGACGCGTGATATAGCCGTCCTCGCTGCGCTTCACATAGGGCTTCTTATCGGCCCGGGCGGCGTAGGGCTTTTTATCGCTATAAGGCTTCTTGTCTTCGTACGGCTTTTTATCGCCGCGCGGCGCATAGGGTTTCTTATCCTCGCGCGGCGTGTAGGGCTTGGCCGCAGGCGGGGCGACGGGCGCGTCGCCGGACTCGAAACGGCGGCTCGGGCCGGCGTCGGCGGTCACATCGGGGCGCGAACGACGCACATACGGCTTGTCGCCGCCCTTGTTGTAATTGTTGCCGCCCTTATAGGCGCCTGGCGTGTAAGGCTTCTTGTCGCCATCGCTGCGCTCGCGGCGTTCATAACGCGGCTTGTCGTCGCGCGATTCCGAAGAGCGCGATTCCGCGCGCGGCGGACGCGGCGCTTCGGCCGGCGGCGCGCCCTCGGCGCGTGTGAAATGGATGCCTTCGTCCTTCTCGTCGGGCTTGCTCGCCGAAATGAAGAATTTGTCGGCGGCGGCAGCCGAGATTTGGAAGCGCGTGTCCTTGTCGAAAATGCGGATGGCGCCGATGTCGCGTTTGGTGACATGGCCGCGCCGGCAGATCAGCGGCAGCAGCCATTTCGGATCGGCGTTGTTGTCGCGCCCGATGTTCATGCGGAACCACGGCGCATCGGCATAATCGGCGCGCTCGCGCGGCGTGCGCGGCGCATCGACTACCGCGCCGCCCGGGGAACTGTCGCTGCCCGACAGCAATTCTTCCGGCGCCGGCAGGTTGGAGCGATGCAGGCGAATGAAGGCGACGGCGATCTCCTCCGCGCTGCGCTGCGCCAGTATCGCTTGGGCGGCGGCCTGCTCGTCCGGCGTCACTTCGGCAGCGGCGGTGATGTCGCGCACCAAGCGGTCCTGATCCTGGGCGCGAATTTCCTCAGCCGACGGCGGCGAAATCCAGGTCGCCTTGAGATTGGCGGCGCCGAGCAATTGCTCGGCACGGCGGCGGCGCGGGTGCGCCACCAAGAGCACGCAGGTGCCCTTGCGGCCGGCGCGGCCGGTGCGGCCGCTGCGATGGAGCAGCGTCTCGCGGTTTTGCGGCAAGTCGGCATGAATGACCAAGCCGAGATCGGGCAGATCGATGCCGCGCGCCGCGACATCGGTGGCGACGCAAACGCGGGCGCGGCCGTCGCGCAGGGCCTGTAATGCATGGGTACGCTCGCTTTGGCTCAACTCGCCCGACAGCGCCACGGCGGCGAAGCCGCGCTCCAGCAGGCTGGCATAGAGATGGCGGACGCCCTCGCGGGTGGCGCAGAAGATCATCGCGCCGCGCGCCTCATAGAAGCGCAAGATGTTGACGACCGCGTGCTCCATCTCGTTCGGCGCGATGCGCACGGCGCGATATTCGATGTCGGTGTGGGCCGAGGCGTCGGTCGCGGTGACGACGCGTTTGGCATCGCGCTGGAAGCGTTTGGCGAGCGCGGCAATTTCGCGCGGAATGGTCGCCGAGAACAGCAAGGTTTGACGCTCGGGCGGCGTCATATCGAGCATGAATTCGAGATCATCGCGAAAGCCCATGTCGAGCATTTCGTCGGCTTCGTCGAGCACGACGACGCGCAGTTTCGAGGTTTCGAAATTGCTGCGCTCCAAATGGTCGCGTAGGCGGCCCGGAGTGCCGACGATGATATGCACGCCGCCCGAAAGAACGCGCTTCTCGGCGCGCACGTCCATGCCGCCGACGCAAGACGCGACGCGCAAATTCAAATGCTGATAGAGCCAGGTCAGCTCGCGGTGGACTTGCAACGCCAACTCACGTGTCGGCGCGATGATCAGCGCCAGCGGCGCGATATCGCCGCGCGGCGCGCTCGGGCCGATCAACTTATCCTCGAGCAGGGTCTGCGCCAACGCCAGGCCGTAGGCCACGGTCTTGCCCGAGCCGGTCTGCGCCGAGACCAGAAGATCGCGCCCCGCCGTGCCGGGCTCAAGCACAGCGGCCTGGACCGGCGTGGGCTCGGCATAGCCCTGATCGGTCAGGGCAAGGGCAAGGGCGGAATCAAGGGCGGGAAACGGCATGACAAAAGGTCCTGGGGAAGGCGCGGCCGGCCTGGAAATGGATCGCGGGACATGGGCGCTCGGCGGCGGGCCCCGTATCTACAGGATTTCGCCGCCCTCGCCCATCATTACCTAGCGAGATTTCTCGCAAAACCAGCTAACGGCTTGGTCTAACGCCGAAAGTTAAGGTACGCAACCGCTCGCAGCGGCCAAAGCGCGGGCCGCAGGATCAAGCGTGGCCGGCAATTCCTGCGGCTGACCGAGCCAAGCCGGGCCCCGGCCAGGCTGCGGCGCGACGCTCGGGGCGTCCAGCGAACCGGTGACATGGAGCGGCCAATCGAGCGCCAGCCCGCCGCTGCTGCTCGGGTCGCTGCGCAGCAAAAGATCGACCTGGCCGCTCGCGATATCGACCGCGCCGCCGCCGGCCAGCCGCGCATCGGTGGCGCGCAGCGCCAGCGGCAGGATGCGGGCGTTGCCGTTCTGGATATCGGCCACGGCGAGCAAACATTGGATCGGCGTCGTCGCCGTGTTGCGCCGGAACAGCGCGCGCAGATCGAGCGAGACTTTCTCCAGCAGCGCACTGCTGATCGCGCCGCCGGCCATGGCGATGACCGCTTGGCCTTTGCTGACGCGCAGCGCCTGCTCGAAACTCTGGCCGGTCATGGCGAGGACCAGACGGCCATCAAGTTTACCCGAGAGCATTCCGTCTTCTTGAAGGCCGGCAAGGCCGGTAATCCGCGCCGCATCGGCGCCGGCATAGGCAAGGCGCAGGCTCGCCGCGCCGGCAACAGGACCAGCAGCGCGCAGCGCGCCGTCCAAGCGGACGCGGCCACCGGCGAATCCGACGCTCGTCTCTTGGACGGCGATCTCGCCAGGCAGCATATGGCCTTGCAAGCGTAGCGCCTCGAAGGTCAGGTCGCGGTAGGTCACCACCGTCGATGCGATGCGGGCCTTGAGCGTCGTCGCCAGATTGTCTTCCGGGCGAAAACTCGCGCTCCCTCCGCGGCCCGGTTCGGCAACGCCGTCAATCAACGTCTCGACGGCGAAGCGATCGAGCGCCACGTCGACCTCGGCGGCGTCAGGTTCGCCATGACCGCCTTCGATGAAACGAAAATCGCCTTTCACCGCGCTGTCCTTGAAGCGGCCAGTCATGCCGGCAAGCCGCCAGTCGTCGCCGTCATGCGTAAGCTCGCTTTGCAGCGCGACCGGGAAGGCAAGCGGGCGCTCATAGCCGAACAGCTTGAGAAAGACGGCGAAATCTGCAATGGCGAGATCGAGTCGGCCGCGAACACCGTCAAAATCGAGCGGCTCGCCGATGCCGCCTTGAAAGGCGATCCGTGCATCGCCGCTCGTCGCCGCAATCTCGGCCGGAAAGGGGCCTGAGGCGTCGCGCATCTCGGTATAAGACCCGCCGACCACATTGAGTTGCAGCGGGATGTCGTTATAAGCGCCGCGCGCCATCATCTGCGTCGGGCTCGTCCCATCGGGCGCCGCGAGGGTGGCCTCGTCGAGGCCGATGCGGATGTCACGGCTGCCTTCAGAGCGGTAGGTGATGAGCAAATCGCGCAACAGCATGTCTTTGACGTCGGGGAATTGACGCCGGTTCTTCGGCACCAAGGCGAGTCCGGCGGCCGGGACCGCCGAGGGCGCGGACGCCTCGCCGAAGCGCCAGTTGCGGGCGCCGTCGTCGCGGCGCTCCAGCGTTAGGTCGACGCCTTCGAGCCGCAGCACGTCATATTGCACGACGCCGCGCAGCAGGGCCGGCAAATAGACCACCGCCGTCATGCGGCCGATCCGCAGCATGTCGGGCCAATCGCTCCACTCGGCGTTGGCGACACGAAAATCACGGACCTCGAACTTGAAGGTTCGGCCCCAAACCAGGCGTAAATCGCCCACCGTGACAGCGCGGCCCAGTTCGTCGCTCGCCATGCGCTGCAAAATTGGACGCAAATCGGCGGTCGAGAGATAAACGATCAGGCCGACCGGCACAGCGATGATGAACGCCAATAGCGCGAGAGCGAGCCGCCAAACCAGGCGCGAGCGGGGACGGCTGGGATGTATCATCGAACATTCGAAGTTGGAGTCTGACAAGTCGGCATTATGCGCCCTCATGGCTGGGTTGCAATCGACGGGGTGGACGGAGAACGTCGCCGGGGGCGCTCTGGTCCCATTCCATACTGTGTTCCGTCATGATTGCACCCGTTTCCGCCGCCAGTTTCATTGCCTTCGCGCTCATCGCCCGCGGCATGCTGCTGACGCCGGGGCCGAACATGCTCTATCTGCGCAGCCGGTCGATCCTGCAGGGCCGCGCTGCAGGCTTTATTTCGCTAATGGGCGTGACGCTCGGCCTGACGCAGATCGCCATCCGCCTCGCGTTGGAAAAGCGGGCCGCCTAGAAAGCCTGCGTATCAAGCGCGTTCCCGCCCGCCGCCCGCCGATTTATAGTCGCTTCGGCAGACAGTCGAAGGAACCGGGCATGGCGATCGAATCCGCGGGCGTAAATCTTACTCAGGCCGTGGCCCTATTGGCGGCGGGCGTCGTCGCCGTGCCGCTGTTTCGTCGTCTCGGCCTCGGCTCGGTGCTGGGCTATCTCGCCGCCGGCCTGGTGATCGGGCCCTATGGTTTCCGCCTCATCGCCGACCCGGAAGCTATCCTGCATGTCGCCGAACTGGGCGTCGTGATGTTCCTCTTCGTCATCGGCCTGGAAATGCGCCCAACACGCCTATGGGCCATTCGCGGCGAGATTTTCGGCCTTGGCGCGGCGCAAGTCTTGACCTGCGGCGCGCTGCTGTCGGGCGTCGGCATTGTCTCCGGCCTGCCGCCTGTGGTCGCCGTGATCGGCGCCATGGGCTTCGTCATGTCGTCGACCGCCGTGATCATGCAGATGCTCAACGAGCGCGGCGAGACGGCGACGCGCGGCGGCCAGCGCGCCGTGGCGATCTTGCTGCTCGAAGACCTCGCCATCGTGCCGCTGCTGGCGCTGGTCAGCCTTCTGGTGTCGCTGAGCGGCGTTGCCGAGCGCAGCCAGCCGATCTGGCTCAGCCTCGCCATCGGCGCCGGCGTCATCGCTGTCGTAATCGCCGCCGGGCGTTGGCTGCTCAACCCGCTGTTCCATATCCTGGCCAAGGCCGAGGCGCGCGAAGTGATGACGGCGGCGGCTCTGCTCGTCGTGCTCGGCACCGCCCTGTTCATGCAGTGGGGCGGACTCTCCATGGCAATGGGCGCCTTCCTGGCCGGCGTGCTGCTCTCCGAGTCAACGTTCCGCCACCAACTCGAAGCCGATATCGACCCGTTTCGCGGTATCCTGCTCGGTCTATTCTTCCTCAGCGTCGGCATGGCGCTCGACCTCGGCGTGATCGCCGCCGAATGGCGCTGGATCGCCGGCGGCGTCGCCGCTTTCATGCTGGTCAAGGCGCTCGGCATCTACGGCATCGCGCGGCTGTTCAAGGCGGACAATAAAGAAGCGCTGCGCCGCTCGGTGTTGTTCGCGCAAGGCGGCGAATTCGCCTTCGTGCTCTATGCCGCAGCGCAATCGGGCGGCCTGTTCGATGCCCGCGTCGGATCGGCTTTCACCGCCGTTGTCATCCTGTCGATGGCGCTGACGCCGCTCATGGTCCTGGCGATGGACCGCGCTTTGCCGCGCGACGAAATCGATCTCGACGGCATCGAGAAGGTCGGCGGGCCGAGCGGCCGCGTGCTCTTTATCGGCTTCGGCCGTTTTGCCCAGATGGCCAGCCAACCGCTGCTGGCGCGCGGCGTCGACGTCGTGCTGATCGAAACCGATGTCGATATGATCCGCGCCGCCGGAAATTTCGGCTTCAAGGTCTATTACGGCGACGGCACGCGCCTCGACGTGCTGCGCGCCTCCGGCGCGGCGCACGCCGAAGCGATCCTCGTCTGCGTCGACAAGCCGGCCGTCGCCGACCGGATCGTCGAGCTGTGCAAATCGGAGTTTCCGCTCGCCAATCTGTTCGTCCGCGCCTTCGACCGAGGCCACGCGCTGCGCCTGATTTCTGCCGGCGTCGAATACCAGATCCGCGAAACCATGGAATCCGCTCTCGCCTTCGGCGAAGCCGTCCTGCTCGGCCTCGGCGTCGAGGCGGGAGAGGCGGCAGAGACCATCGTCGACGTGCGTCGGCGCGACGAGGAGCGCCTTGGCTTGCAGATGACCGGCGGATTGGACGCCGGCAAATCGCTGCTGCGCGGCAATATGCAGACGCCGCAGCCGACGCCCTTGACCAAGCCGCAACGCGAAGGCCGCCCGCTCAACGAGGAAGCCGCCGACATCCTCGACGAGACGGCGGCCAGATAGCGCTGCGGCGTTTCACGAAAAACGGTTGCTGGCGCAAAGCCGCCTCCCTACCATCGCCACTCCAACAACAGCGCGAATGCGCGGCTTATCACAGGGAGACATGCGACATGGCCAGTTCCGCCATCGAACGCCGCACGACACGCTGGCAACAACAGCGCTGGGTGCTCGACGCCGTCATCAAGGCCGTCGGCCCCGAATGGGACCAGGGCCGCATCGCCTCGAAAAGCAAGCCCGGCGGTGAGGTCGCCGAGAAAGATTTTCGCGCCGCTGCCCGTCGCATGCGCAAATTCGACGACATGCACCGCGAGTTCGCCAATGCCGCGCGCAAACGCGAAGCGCGCGCCAAGGCCTTCGAGGACCAGGGCCGCTTCGTCTCGGCCGGCGAAAGCTACATCGCCGCAGCCCTTCTTTGGGCCTCAGCCTGCTGGCCGATTTTTGAAGCGAATGAGACGCTGCATGCCTATGAAGCGCGGATGAACGCCTGCTACGCCAAGTTCATCAAATATGCGCCGCACCCGATCGAGAAGGTCGAGGTGCCGTTCGGCAAGAAATCCCTACCCGGCTATCTGCACCTGCCGCGCAAGCCGATGGCCGGCGAAAAATTCCCCTGCATCATCTCGATCGGCGGCATGGACGGCAGCAAAGAGAATATGGTCTCCATCTACGGCGACCGTTTTCTGGCGCGCGGTCTTGCCGTGCTCGCCATCGACGGCCCGGGCCAAGCCGAGGCGGCATCGCGCGGCATCTTCTTCACGCCGAGCAATTTCTGCGACGCCGGCCTCGCCATTCACAAGTTTCTGTCGACCAAGAAAACCATCGACATCGCCAAGCTCGCCATCCGCAGCTCCAGCTTCGGCAGCTATTTCGGTAGCGTCGCCTCTGCTGCGCTGGGCGATAAAATCAAGGGATATGCGGTTGCCGGCGTCTGCCACGAGCCGGGCTGCCATACGATCTTCAACATGGCCTCGCCGACCTTCAAGGCGCGCTTCATGTTCATGTCGGGCTATGACGACGAAGCCGCCTTTGACCGCTTCTGCAAGAAGATCGATCTCCGGCCCTACGCGCCCAAGATCAAAGCCCCCTACATGGTAGTGGCCGGCGAAAACGATCAGCTTTCGCCGATCGAACATACCGAAGCGCTGTTCGACATGATGACGGCGCCGCGCCGCTTGGTGATCTTCGAGGGCGCCAATCACAGCGTTGCCGACGCGCCGAGCGTCGATAACGGCGACGAGAAGAACAGCCTGATCGCCGATTGGCTGCTCGACCGCATCAATGGCAAGCCCTTCCAATCCGAGCGCGTCTGGGTGACGTCTTCCGGTCAGGCGGTCGTGACGCCTTATGGCAAAGCAGCGGGCGGCAAAGCAAAGCCGAAAAGAACAAAAGCCTAAGCGCTGCGCCGAAACCCGCGCGGCGCATGATGCAGGCGCTGGATGCCATCCTTTTTAATCAGCACCAGCTCGCCGGTCTGCACGCCGGCTTTGGCGTCCTTGGTCATCACCGAGGGCTGCACGACGACCGTCATGCCTTCGGCCAGCGTCATGTTCGGCACCGATGCCGAGGGCCGCTCGCGGGTACCGAGGATCGGCTGCATATAGCCGCCGACATAGCCGTGCACGAGATCGTCGCAGATCGTGAAACCGGCCCCGGCGATGCTGGACGCGACATCAAGGATTTCATCCATCGTCGTGCCGGCGCGCATCACCTTGAGGATGCCGAGGAAGCACTCTTCAGCGGCGGCATGCAGATCGGCATAGAGCGGCGTCGGATCGGCGGCGACCGAAATCGTGCGCTGCAATTGTCCCGGATAAGACCAATAAGAGGCGGCGATTTCGGTGAACACCACATCGCCGGCTTTGACCTTGCGGTTGCGCGCGACTTGCGACGGCACGCAACAGGTCGGGTCGGACATCGACGTGACGCCGGTGTAATGGATCTGCGTCAACCCGCCCCACGGCACGTAAGCGCGCTCGATGATGTCGGCGAGCTGATACTCCGTCAGGCCCGGCTTCAACTCGCGCTCCAGCGCTTCGACCGCCGCGTCGGTCATGGCGCAACCGACGGCGAGCCATTCGAGTTCTTCCGCCGATTTGATCTGGCGCTCTTTGACATAGGCTTTGCTCATGTCGACCGGCGCAATGCCGGCAGCGACGAACCGCTCATGCAACGCATGGCCATAGGAACCGATGATGCCGACCGATTTGCCTTTGGCGCCGCGCTTGAGCAATTCCTTGATCATCAGCGCCGTGCTGCCTTCCGCCGCCCAATCGACCTTTGCGTTGGGCGCTAGGATGCGGGCAAGCGCCGCATTGTTCGGATTCTTGACGAATAGCGCGTCGCTCTCGCCGGGCGTGAAGACGACGTAATGGCCGCCGCCCGGCGGCCAACCGGTGAGCCATTGGATCACCGAGCCCTTACGGTCGCCACCCGACAGCAGCACATGGGCGACCCCAGCTTCAGTCATGGCGGCGGCCAGCGCCTTGCGCCGGCGTTGCATTTCGGCAGCCGAGAAAACCGGCGCCTCAGCCTCGAGCAGGCTGCGCTGATGCGGCGTCAAACGTGCGGGAAAATCATCGAGAACGCGGCTGTCCATATATTCGCTCCCCTGGATGGGCGATTGATGTTCTCAGGTGATGGCTGAAAGCCCGCAGGAACAGCAAAGATGCGGCATGAGCGGCAGCGCGCATTCGCGACGGCCGCAATCTCCTCCCTTGTCGTCCGGCGGGCTTGTGCCTGCTCTTGCCCGCATCATGCACTGACGCCGTCAACCAGACAACCGACGGCGTGTATCGCCAGATGAACCCAGGCGATCAATCCTCGCCGCTGCGCGCCACCTCCGGGTGTCGCCAAAGATAGACCGCGATGGCCGCCATGCCCAAGCTCACCGCGACGCCGACGATGTAGAAAGCGTTTTCCAAGCCGGCGACTTCGGCGATAGCCCCCATCGCGAGCGGCGATAGAATCGACGCCGTGCGGTTGGCTGTGCCGCGCAGGCCGATCGCCTTGCCTTGATTGGCGCGCCCAGCGCCGCGCAGCACCAGCGTGATGACCAGAGGCTGGGCCAGGCCGTTGATTCCCGAACGCAGGAACATCGCGACTTGCAGGAGAAAATAGGTGCCGAGCAACGGCGTGATGCAGATCATGACGATGCCGAGCCAAAGCGAGAACAGCACGATCCAGAAGCCGCTGATGTAGGGCGTGAGGCGGGCCGTCAGCAGCGAAAACACTGCGGCGCCGATGGCGCCTGCCGGGCTCAACAGGCCGATGGCGGTGCCGGTGATGCCCATATCGTTGAGCCAGGCGACATAGAACGAGTTCTGCACCGCATTGCCGAGATGCATCATCGCGCCGAGGATGACGATCAGCGCCACCGAGGGCGCGGCCAAGAGGCCGAAGGCGGTGGCATAGTCGCTGAACTTCGGCAGCAGAGCGCCCCACCGGCCGCCGCGTCCCTCCGGCGGCGCCGCGCTGTCCTCGACGGCCTGGACCGGCAGGATCAAGGCGCAGGCCACGCCACCGGCCGCCCACAACGACATCAGGGCGAAGGCGCCCCAGGGGCCGGCCAAGTCCCAGGTGACGCCCGCCATCGGCGGCGCGACCAAATGGCCGATACGGATGGCGAAGCTCAGACGCCCGGCATAGGTCGTCTTGCCGTGCATATAGTGGCCGATCATCGTTTGCGCGCCGAGCCAGCCCATGGATTCGGCGAGCCCGAGCAGCATCTGCAGGGCGATCAGGGCGCCGATATAGGGCGCCATGGGATAAAGCAGCGGCATGATCGCCGCCAGCGCCGTGCAAGCCAGCATGACGCGGCGCGCGCCGAGCCGATCCATCAAAGCCCCGGCATGGATCGAGAACAGCCAAGGCAGCACATGTCCGGCGGCAAAGACCAGACCGAACATGAAGGGCGACGGATTCATCGTGTAGGCGTAGAGCGGGATGATGACCGCGCCGATATGGAACACCGATGTGGTGAATACGCCGATGCCGTAAACCGCACCCTGGACGCGCCAGGAGACGGGGGCGGTGGCGTCGGCGGCAGCTGTGGTCACGCGATCTCTCCCCGAGCCGCAATCGCCCTGAAAAATGGCGGGACGGGCGTTCCCCTGGCATTTGCGCCGGTCTCGTCGCCATCATGCACCGCACCTGATGCGGGAGCAACGCCGCGCGGGATATCGCCAGGCGCAACAGTTGTCGCTAAAATGGCGCGCAGTATTTTTGAGGAGCTTCGCATGAGTGCCTGGAACGATGCCTATCGCGGAATTGGATGGATCGTCGTCGCTTGCGCCGGCATCCTGACGGCGGCCTGCTCTTCCTCTGATGAGTCGAGCAAGAGCGACCCCGTCACCGCGATGTTTCGCTGCGGAGAATCGGACGTCGAAGCGCGCTTCATGAACCGCCGCATGGCGCTGTTCATCGACGGCAGGGCCTATGCGTTGCAGCAAGCCGAGGCCGCCTCCGGCGCGCGCTATACAGGCCGAGACGTGAACAAGGCGATCGAGTTCTGGAACAAGGGCGACGAGGCGACGCTCACCTTCGGCGAGCGCCTCTATCCGATCTGCCTGCAAAAATAGTCTGACAGCTCGATCTGACACTATGGCGTCCCACTCGCGCTTGGCGCGGCGTGGCGACCGCATGCTGCTAAAGTCCGCTTCTCATTCGCAAGGCGAACGCGACGCGCTCGCGGCAATGCAAATTGAGCTTCGCCAGCCCCGGTGCTAGAGCTTGTATAGCTCGGTTTTCCAAGGCGGCAGCCATGACAGCCAACGGCAACATCGAAGAGCAATGGCGAGACGAAGCAAACGCCGCGTGGCTTTACAAGGCCGTCGAGGCGGCCGAGCCCAACCCGCGCTATAAAGAGATGTTTCTCGATCTCGCCGCAGCCGCGGAACGGCAAGCGGCGATTTTCGCGCGCGATCTCGGTGCTGCTCTGCCGCGCTTTCGCCCGACCCTGCGCCTGCGCCTCGTCGCCGCCATCGTCCGGCTGACCGGGCCAAAACGCGCCCGGCATTTGCTGGCCGCCATGAAAGTGCGGGGCCTGTCGGTTTACACCAGCGCCAGCCCGCGCACGGGCCATGCCATGCCCCATGCGGTCGGCGAATTCGGCCAAGAGCATCGCGCGGCCGGCGGCGGCACGCTGCGCGCCGCCGTGTTCGGCGCCAACGACGGCGTCGTCTCCAACACCTGCCTGATTCTCGGCGTCGCCGGCGCAGCGGGCGAACCGCGCCTCGTCCTGATGACCGGCGTCGCCGGATTGCTCGCCGGCGCCTTCTCGATGGCGTCGGGCGAATATGTCTCGGTGCGCTCGCAACGCGAGCTTTACGAGCACCAAATCGCTCAAGAGCGCGCCGAGCTCGAGCGCTATCCGGAAGAAGAAGCCGAGGAACTGGCGCTGATCTATGCCGCGCGCGGCGCGCCGATCGAGGAGGCGCGGGTGATGACGCGCGCCATGCTGCAGGACAAGGAAGAAGCTTTACGGACATTGGCGCGCGAGGAGCTCGGCCTCAACCCCGACGACCTCGGCTCGCCCTGGGGCGCGGCAATCTCGTCCTTCGCCGCCTTCAGCGTCGGCGCCGTCGTGCCGCTATTGCCCTTCCTGATCATGCCCGGCCCCGACAGCTTGGTCTTCGCTTGCGGCGCCAGCGCGGCGGCGCTGTTCGCCGTCGGCGCGGCGATGAGCCTGTTCTCCGGCCGCAGCGCTCTGCTCGGCGGCTTGCGCATGCTGCTGATCGGCGCTGCGGCAGGCGGCGCGACCTATCTGATCGGCCGCCTGCTCGGCGTCGGGCTCGCTTAAAGCCTCACAGCTTCAGCTTGTAGAGATCGATCACGTTCTGGCTGAGCAGACGCTTCTGGCGCTCGGCGTCGAGATCGCCGATCTGCTTGGCCAGGAAGGTGCGCGAATTGGGCCAGGTCATGTTGGCGTGCGGATAATCGCTCGACCACATGCAGTTCTTGTCGCCCCAATAGCGCAGCGCCTGAGCGCCGACGAAATCGTCCATGAAGGTGGCGAAGAAATGCTCGGTGAAGATTTCGCTCGGCAGACGGTCGATCTCGAATTTCTCCTGGGCCGGACCGGGCTTCGAGAAGCGCTTGTAATAGTAGTCCCACTGCTGAATCACGAACGGCAGCCAGCCGATCTCGCTTTCGACGATCTCGACCTTGAGCTTGGGATGGCGGTTGAACACGCCCGACCAGATCAAGTCATAGACGGTGGTGACGGCGTCCTGCGTCTTGATGTTGACCGAGCCGCGGATTTTCTCCATGCCCTTGGCAGTGGGGCCGACCTTGTAGTTGAAGCCGCTGAGGATGTGGAAATTCATCACCGCGCCGGCTTCCGCCGCCGCCGCCCACAGCTTCTCGTAGTGGCCGGAGAGAATCGGCAAATCGGGATGCGGCACCTGCCAGATCAGGCCGCCGATCAACCCCATGTCGAGACAACGATGCAGCTCCTTGATCGCCACATCGATGTCATAGACGGCGAGGCAGGGCACGCCGAACAGTCGCTTGGGCGCCGTCTGGCAATATTCCGCGAGCCAATCGTTGTAGAGGCGGAAGGCCGGCTCTTGCACTTCTTTCTTCGTCGCGAAGGCGCGCAGGGTCACTGTCGGATAGAGCACTTCGGCGGCAACGCCATCGCGGTCCATGTCGAGCAGGCGCTTCTTCGGATCGAGCCCGCCCTCGGGCCGCTTGTCCTTCGGATAGGATATCAGTTGGGGCAGTTGCTCGCGAAGATTTGCCGGCAGGCTGTCCCACAGGGTGACCGGCTCGTCGACATGCGAATCGGCGGAGATGATCAGCGACGGCAACGACTTGGCTTTTTCGACGTATTTCGCGTCGGCTGTCCGGGCCGACATTTCCTCAATGGCGATTGCCATGTTCTTCACTCCCTATCTGTGAAACCTGGGCCGCAGCGTTGCGAGGGCGCGCGGTCGTTAGGACATATCATCCACCTGCGCTGGCCAGCCCGCAAGGTTGCGTTGGGCGGAACGCGGGCGCGTTCTAGGCGCGGCCCGACATCTCGGCGCCGTCTCCCGGCTTCAAGCGGCTGAAGCCGAACACCGACAGCACCGGGAACAGGCCGACGATGACGAAAGCCCAGCGGAAATCCGTTGCCGTCAGGATCTCGCTGCCCCCCGCCACCAAGCCGATCACGGTGGCGGCCATGGCGATGCCGAAGCTGCTGGACAATTGCTGCATGACGCTCGCGATGCTGGTGCCGCGGCTCAGATTCTGCGACGTGAGGTCGGCGAAAGCCAGCGCGTTGACGTTGGTGAATTGCACCGACCGCACCACGCCGTAGAACAGAAGATAGATGATCATCACCCAATGGGGCGTGTCGGGCTCGAATAGCGCCATGCCCATGGTGACCAAGCCGAGCACGCTGGCGTTATAAAGCACCAGGTTGCGAAAGCCGAAGCGCCGCGCCAAAGGCGCTGCGACGGTTTTCACGCCGATCGCACCGATATTCATGACGAAGGTGATGAGGCCAGCCTGAATCGGCGACAGTCCGAAGCCGACTTGCAGCATCATGGCGAGGAGAAACGGCACCGCGCCGATCGACATGCGGCAGAGGCTGCCGGACAAGGTGGAGGCGCGGAACGTGCGCAAGCGGAACAGCGTCAGGTCGAGCACCGGATTGACGTGGCGCAAGGCGTACCAAGCGTAGATCGCGAGCAAGACCGCGGCGACGCCGAACAGCGAGATCGTCACCGGCAGCGAGACGATGCGATGGCCGAGAAATTCGATGGAGAGCTGGAGGCAGGCGAGACCGATGGCGACGAGGATGAAGCCCTTGGCGTCGAAGCGCGGCGGGCGCGGCGTGTCGAAGTTTTTCACATATTTCAGCGCGAGCAGAATGCCGGCGACGCCGAACGGAATATTGACGAAGAACACCCAGCGCCACGACAGATAGGTCGTGATCAGACCGCCGACGAGCGGCCCGATGGTCGGCCCGATCAGCGCCGGGATCGAGACGAAGGCGAGCGCCGCGTAAAGCTGCTCCTTGGGAAAGCTGCGCCCGAGAATGATGCGGCCGACCGGCGTCATCAAGGCGCCGCCGAAACCCTGCACGATGCGGGCCGTCACCAGCATGCCGAGGCTATCGGCGAACGCGCAGGCGGCGGAACTCGTGATGAAAATGCCGATGGCCCAGCAGAACACGCGGCGCGGACCGAAACGGTCGGCGATCCAGCCGCTGATCGGAATGAAGACGGCGAGCGCGATGAGATAGCTGGTGATGGCGAGCGACAGTTTGAGCGGGCTTTCGCCCAAGCTTTCGGCCATCTGCGGCAGCGAGGTGATGAGGATCGTCGAATCGAGCTGATTGATGAACATGCCGCTGGCGACGACCCATGGCACCATGCTGCGGCGCGGGTTAGGCGGCGGCTGGGCGATGCTGTCGGCGGCTGCGCTAGTCGGAAGATCGGGCATGATGCAGAGGCAATAAACCGATCTGCAGCCAGCGTAAATAGAGCGATCGCAGGGCCTAAGCCGGCCTAAGCTCGGGCGGCGAAAAAAGCGCCCTCAGGCCACGACATCGAGTAGCGCCGGGCGGACGCCGAGTTGATCGATCAGGCGTTGCAACTCGGCTTTGGCCTGGGCGTTGCCCTGCTGATGGCGCTCCGCCAGGATCAGCTCGTTCTTCAACGAATGTTCGAGACCGATCAGTTCTGTCACACGCACCTTGTAGCCGTGGGCTTCAAGCACCAGCCCGCGGATGACGTTGGTGATGTGGGCGCCGAATTCGCGGCGCTGGATCGGATGACGCCAGAGCTGATGCAGCGGGTTCTTTTCGCCTTTGAGCAATTGGGCGACCTCGGCTTGGCAGCAGGGCACCAGGGCGATCACTTTCGCCTTGTGACGCAGGGCAAAGCGAATGGCGTCATCGGTCGCCGTGTCGCAGGCATGCAGCGCCGTGACCATATCCACTGCGCCGCCCGGCAATTGCGCCTCGGCAATGGGCGCCGAGACGAATTCCATCCGTTCGAAGCCCGACTCTTGCGCCAGCCGGCGTCCGGTCTCGACCAGTTCAGCGCGCGCTTCGACGCTGACGACGCGGCCTCGACCGGCCGGCCCCAGGATCAGCTCATACAGCACGAAGCCGAGATAGGACTTGCCGGCGCCGAGGTCGGCGAGCAAGGGCTCGCCGCCATCCGCTAGCAAGCCGTCGAGCGACGGACGCAGCGCCTGCGTCAGATGCAGGACCTGCTTGAGCTTGCGCCGCGAGTCGGCATTGAGCTTGCCGTCTCGCGTTAAAATATGGAGCGCCTTCAGCAGCGGGACGGATTTTGCCGTATCTTGGCTAGGCCACAGTTCGGCGAGGACATCGTAGTCCTGAACCTTCCGTTGAAGAGCCTTGTGCTGTTGGCCGGCCATCCCGCCGCTGCGCTCCACGCTGACGCGACGATCGCCGCCTACTTGCGAGCCGCCGTCCAGTTGCTGCCCTTCATCGTCTTGCCATCGACGGTGCCGGCATATTTCGTGCTGCCGGCAGTGAAGGAAATGGCCGTGCCATTCATCTTGGCGTCGGTGATCGGCGTCGAGCCCAATGTGCCGCTCAGCATCTGATATTGCTGCGTCAGCTTGAGGTCCTGATTGCCGAGACGCCAGTCGCCAGCCACGTCGGCGGGGACGATCCACAGAAGTGCCCGGCACCAACTGCTGCAATCGGGGGTGCCGACGCTCGCCGTCTCGTCCGGCTCCCAATCGCCCATCGGGAAGGTGTTGGAAACGATGCGGGTGCCCGGCTTTTGCTTGAGAATGGTCGGACGCAGGCGCTCGTTGAGCGACGGCAGCAAGAACAGCGTGATGACAGTCGCCTTGGAGTAATCGCTCTCGAAGATGTCGGCCTTCTCGAAAGTGGCGAGATTGCTCACGCCCGCCGCCGCAGCGTTTTTCTTCGATAGCTCGACGAGGTCGGGGTTGTATTCGATGCCGTAAGCGCGCACGCCGCGCTTGGCGGCGGCGATGACGGTGCGGCCATCGCCCGAACCGAGGTCATAGACGACGTCGTTCTTCGTGACCTTGGCCATGTCGAGCATCTTGTTGACCAGTTCGTCCGCCGTCGGCACCCAGACGACGTCCTTGCCGGCCTGGAAGACCTCGGGCTTGTACTCGGTGGTCTGCGCGAGGGCGAGCGGCGTCGAAAGCGCAAAAGAGCCGAGGGCGATGGACGAGGCCAGAACGGCCGACTTCAAGAAACGTGCTGAAGACACGCGGGAAAGGGTCATGCTTTGCTCCTGTGGAAAACCGGCCGGGATTATAGGCGGGCGCCGTGTCGGCGCGTGATCACAGTCTAGACAGAATCGCCGAGAAACAGAATGGGGAGCAGGCGGAAACTGCCCCATCCGGGCCATCTTGGCAGGCAAAATCCGCCCGCCGGTCAAGGCCAAAGATCGCTTGGCATTTGCCCCCGCTTATTCTTAGTTCATCGCCCTATCGCCTTAGCCTCTTGGGACGACATGACCGCCAACATCAGCAGCGACAACACGCGTATCGCCGGCCTTATCGCAACAGACATCAACGCCAAGCCCGAACAGGCGGCGGCGGCCATCGAACTGCTCGACGGCGGCGCCACGGTTCCCTTCGTCGCCCGCTACCGCAAAGAAGTCACCGGCGGGCTCGACGACACGCAGCTGCGCACCTTGGCCGAACGGCTGGTTTACTTGCGCGAGATGGACAGCCGGCGCGCGGCGATTCTCGGCTCCATCGAGGAACAGGGCAAGCTGACCGACGAGCTGAAAATCAAGATCGCCCTCGCCGTCACCAAGGCCGAGCTTGAGGATATTTACCTGCCCTACAAGCCGAAGCGCCGCACCAAGGCGGAAATCGCCCGCGAGCGCGGCCTCGGGCCATTGGCCGAAGCGATTTTCGCCGACCGCGCCGCCGTGCCGGCGGAGCTTGCCGCCGCTTACATCACCGAAGAGGTTGCAGACGTAAAAGCCGCCCTCGAAGGCGCTCGCGACATTCTCTCAGAACAATTCGCCGAGAACGCCGACCTTGTCGGACGGCTGCGCAACTACATGAAAGAGCGCGCCGTGTTGCGCGCCCGCGTCGTCGACGGCAAGCAGGCGGATGGCGCGAAATTCTCCGACTATTTCGACCATGCCGAACGCTGGAGCGCCGTGGCGGGCCACCGGGCGCTCGCCATGCTGCGCGGCCGCAACGAGGAGTTCCTCTCGCTCGATCTCGAGCTCGATGCCGACGACACGGCGCCGATCAAGCCGGCGCAGCGCATGGTCGCGGCCACCTTCGACATCGGCGGCGACCTGCCGGGCAACAAATGGCTGATGGATGTCGCCGGCTGGACTTGGCGCGTCAAGCTGTCGCTGCATCTCAACCTCGATCTGATGCGCGAATTGCGCGAGCGCGCCGAGGAAGAAGCGATCCAAGTCTTCGCACGCAATCTCAAGGACCTGCTGCTCGCGGCACCGGCCGGCTCGCGCGCCACCATGGGTCTCGATCCGGGCATCCGCACCGGCGTTAAGGTCGCCGTGGTCGATGGCACCGGCAAGCTATTGGCGACGAGCACCGTCTATCCCTTCCCGCCGAAGAACGATGTGCGCGGCACGCAAGCGGAACTGGCCAGCCTGGTGCGCAAGCATGGCGTCGAACTGATCGCCATCGGCAACGGCACCGGCAGCCGCGAGACGGAAAAGCTGGTGGCCGAGATGTTGGCGCTGCTGCCCGCCACGCCCGGCGCGCAAAAGCCGACCAAGGTGATCGTCAGCGAGGCCGGCGCGTCGGTCTATTCCGCGTCGGAAATGGCGGCGCGCGAATTTCCCAATCTCGACGTGTCGCTGCGCGGCGCGGTGTCCATCGCGCGCCGCCTGCAGGACCCCTTAGCTGAACTTGTGAAAATCGAGCCGAAATCCATCGGCGTCGGCCAATATCAGCATGACGTTGATCAATATCGCCTCGGCAAATCCCTCGAAGCCGTGGTCGAAGATGCCGTGAACGCCGTCGGCGTCGATCTCAACACCGCGTCGATCCCGCTTTTGGCGCGCGTCTCCGGCCTCGGCACCTCTTTGGCGGAGGCCATCGTCGCGCACCGCGACGCCACGGGCCCCTTCAGCAGCCGCAAGGACCTGCTCAAGGTCGGCCGCCTCGGCCAGCGCACCTTCGAACAATGCGCCGGCTTCCTGCGCATCCCCAATGGGGCCGAACCGCTCGACGCTTCGGCGGTCCACCCGGAAGCCTATGGCGTCGCGGAAAAGATCGTCGCCGCCTGCGGCCGCGACCTGCGCACGCTGATGGGCGATAGCGCCGCCTTAAAGGCGCTCGATGCCCGCGCCTTCGTCGACGAGCGCTTCGGACTGCCCACCGTGCGCGACATCATCGCCGAACTGGAAAAGCCCGGCCGCGATCCGCGCCCCGGCTTCAAGACCGCGACCTTCGCCGACGGCATCGATGAGATCAAAGACCTCAAGCCCGGCATGCTGCTCGAAGGCACCGTGACCAACGTCGCGGCCTTCGGCGCCTTCGTCGACATCGGCGTGCATCAAGACGGCTTGGTCCATGTCTCGCAGCTCGCCGACCGCTTCGTGAAAGACGCCCATGAGGTGGTGAAGGCCGGCGACGTGGTGAAAGTGCGCGTCGTCGACGTCGACATTCCGCGCAAGCGAATCGGCCTCACCATGCGCAAGGACGGCGGCGGCGAGCCGGCGCCGCGCGGAACGATGCGGGACACCGGCAAGCCCAACCGCATGCCGTCTCAGCGAAGCGAACCTGCGCCGCAAGGCGCTCTGGCCGCCGCGTTGGCCGAAGCGCTCAAGCGGAAGTAAAGCCGGCTTATTCGACGAACGCTTCGAGCAGTTCCACCGGATCGCCATAGCGGCTCGCCGCGGCGACCACCTCGGGCGAGCGCAGCGCCATGAGGAAGCCGTTGTCGATCAGCGTGGTGTTGCCGACCTTCACCGTCGTGTCGAAGGTGGCGAGGTCCATATGCTTGGGCGGCTCTTCCCAATTGGGCAGGACGCGGCGCAGATAATTGCTCGGCGTGGCGTAGTTGATGCCCCAATGCAGCGCGCCAGCGGCGTTCGATCCGGCCGGGTAGGAGGTGAAGCGCGGCGCTTTGGGATTATGGCCGCAACCCAGCTCGGTGACTTTGCCGCCGATCAGCATGTCGCGCAGAATTTCCGCCTCGCGCGATTTGCCGTGGACCTTCACGACCTCGGTGTCTTTCCACTCGACGCCGATCTTCTCCTCGAAGGGACGCGGGAAACCCACCGCCCATTGCGGATAGAGGATGCCTTCCATCTGCGCCACGGCGCCCGGCTTGCGCTTGAAGGTCTCGCGGTCATAGATGTTGGGGCCGTGCGAGGGCAGATAATGGACGTAGCAGCCGGGTTGATCGGCGATGCACTGGCCGCGCCAGCGATTGCTGTTCAGCATGTTGTCCGCCATCTCGGCGGTGAAGCGGATCGTCACATCCGAGCCGCGCGGATCGCTGAAATGCATGTCGAAGTCGGCGCCGCGCGGGAACAGCGCCGCGTTGGCGCGCGTGATCTCGCCGACCAGTTCGACCGGGAAGCGCGCTTGCGGCGTGTGAAGGATGTCGAGATTGCGGAAATAGGTCATCTTCACCCAGCGCTGGCCTTTCTCGCGGCGCAGCTTCAAGAACAGCGGCGCATTGACCGAGGCGTACCACGACGCGACGACGAAGGTGGCGCTTTCGACAAGGGCCTTCGCTTCTTCGGGGCAGTCGGTGAGCTGCGTCGTCGGCGCCATGAACTCGCGCGGACGCACGCCGCGCGACAGCGCGATGCCGGAAATCGCGTCGATGACGCGGCGGTCGATCAGCGGATCGGTCAAGAACAGCACTTGGTCATCCGGCCGAATGGCGAAGACCTTGATCATGTTATCGACGGCCTGGAAATATTGCCGCAGCTCGACCTGCGGCAGAAGCGTCTCGCTCGGCATCGCCGTCGCGGTTTTGCTGGCCAGAATGTCCGCCAGCGTCGGGGCGTGATGGGTCATGGAGGGCCTCCCTGGAGAGCTTTTTGCTGCGTTCCGACTGCGGCGCGCGCGCGGATTTTCATTCCCGCCAAGGTAGACGCGAGCGGACATTGCGTAAAGGGCCTGGCCCGGCTTGACGGCTTACAGGCCAAGCCATAGCGTCGGGCCGGCGCCTGACGCCCTCTTTCATTCCCCGGAGCATGCCCGTGAGTCTCTTGCCCTTGACCGTCGCTTGCTGGAATTACGACCGCACGCTGCCGCTCTATGACGGCCGCGTCACCATCGAAGGTTGCGACATCCGCTATTTCGATCTAGAGCCCGAGGAAATGTTCCACCGCGCGCTGCATCACGAGGAGTTCGACGTCACCGAGCTGAGCTTCTCGAACTACAGCAGCATGCGGGCGCGCGGCGATTGCCCCTACATCGCCATCCCCGTGTTCCCCGGCCGCAAATTTCGCCATTCGGCGATCTACATCCGCACCGATCGCGGCATCACGACGCCAGCTGACCTCAAGGGCAAGAAAGTCGGCGCCCCGGAATATCAAGTCAGCGCCGTCGCCTGGGTGCGCGGCATGTTGAAGGACGAGTATGGCGTGCTGCCGACCGACTTCACCTGGCATTCGGGCGGCTTGGAGCAGGCCGGCCGCACCGAGAAGGTCACCTTCACGCCGCCGCAGGGCGTGTCGCTGACGGCGATCCCAGCCGGCCGCACGCTCACCGACATGTTGGAGAAGGGCGAGATCGACGCGCTGATCGCGCCGCGCGCGCCGAGCTGCTTCACCAAGAAAGCGCCCAACGTCGGCCGGCTGTTTCCCGATTTCGTCACAGCCGAGAAGGACTATTACAAGCGCACCGGC
>CAZVLU010000008.1:0-90059 GCA_964628235.1 uncultured Rhizobium sp.
GAGTTCTGAATGACCCAGCAAGTCGCTACGCCGGCGTCCCAGCCGAGCCAGTCCCTATCGCAATTCGACGCCATCGCCATGATCGTCGGCGTCGTCGTCGGCATCGGCATCTTCACCTTCCCGGCGCTGGTCGCCATGAACGCGGCGAGCGAGCGCGACGTGCTGCTGCTCTGGGCCGGCGGCGGCTTGATCTCGCTCATCGGCGCGCTCTGCTACGCCGAACTGTGCAGCGCTTACCCCAGCGCCGGCGGCGAATATCATTTCGTCACCAAGGCGTTCGGCCGCGATGTCGGCTTCATGTTTGCCTGGGCGCGGCTCGGCGTGATCCAGACCGGCGCCATCGCCCTGGTCTGCTTCATCCTCGGCGACTACGCCACGCGGCTCTACAATCTCGGCACCTATAGCTCGGCGATCTACGCGGCGCTCACCGTGGTGGTGCTGACCGCCGCCAATCTGTTCGGCGCCAAGCCGGGCAAGATGCTGCAGAACCTGCTGGCCAGCGGCATCATCATCATCCTCGCCGCCGCGATCATCGGCGGTTTGATCAACGGCCTGCCGCCGACCACGGCTGCCGCCGCGCCGGCCGCGAGCGGCGGCGCTTCGACCGCGATCGGCGCGGCGATGATCTTCATCCTGCTGACCTATGGCGGCTGGAACGAGGCGGCCTATCTCTCGGCCGAGGTGAAGAACCCGGGCCGCAACATGGTCCGCGTCATGGTCGTCAGCCTGCTGCTGATCACGCTGCTCTATGTGCTGATCAACGTCGCCTATTTGCGCGTCCTCGGCCTCGACGGCATGCGGCAGGGCACCACCATCGGCGCCGAGCTGATGCGCCGCGAATTCGGCGCGGCCGGGGCGCTCGTGCTCAGCCTCGCGGTGATTTTGGCGGCGCTGTCGACCGCCAACGCCACCATCTTCACGGGTGCCCGCACCAACTACGCCCTCGGCCAGAACTTTGCGCCGCTCGCGGCGCTCGGCACTTGGGACGCCAAGCACGACACGCCGCGCACGGCGCTGCTGCTGCAGGGCGTCATCGCCCTGGCGCTGGTGTTCGTCGGCGCCATCACGCTCGACGGTGTCAAAGCGATGGTCAATTACGTCACGCCGGTGTTCTGGTTCTTCATGCTGCTCACCGGCCTGTCGCTGTTCGTCCTGCGGTTTCGCGATCCGGGCACGGCACGCCCGTTCCGCGTGCCGCTCTATCCGGTGACGCCGGCGATTTTCGTACTGACCTGCGGCTATATGCTGCATTCCGGCATCGATTTTGCCCGGATGACCTATGCCGGCCTGCCATCGCTCCTCGGCCTCGGCATCGTTCTATTGGGTTTGCCGTTGCTGGTCTGGGGCCGGCTACGCGCCAAAGCTTAACGAAAGGCTTTAAAATGGGGGATAAAGCCTGCCCGGCGCTTGGCCGTGGCGGGCTCCTCCTATAGATTGCCGCTCATGCGCCGCCTCTATCATCTTTGGCTTTCGCCGTTCAGCCGCAAAGTCCGCATCGTCCTGGCCGAGAAGGGTCTGGAGTTCGAGATGAAGGTCGAGAAGACCTGGGAGCGGCGTCCCGATTTTCTCGCCCTCAATCCGGCGGGCCAGGTGCCGGTGCTGGTCGATGAGGACGGCACCACCGTCGTCGATAGCGGCGTCATCTGCGAATATCTCGAAGAAGTCCACCCGGCCGAGAAGGGCAAGTCGCTCTACGGCCCAACGCCGGCGGCGCGCGCCGAGGTGCGCCGCTTGGTCGCCTGGTTCGATCTCAAATTCCAGCGCGAGGTAACGGTCAACCTGGTCGGCGAGAAAATTCAGAAACGCTTTTTGGGCTTAGGCCAGCCCGACTCCAGCGCGATCCGCGCCGGCCACGCCAACATCCACATGCATCTCGATTATATCGCCTGGCTCACCGAGCGGCGCAGTTGGCTCGCCGGCGAGGATTTTTCGTTGGCCGACGTCGCCGCAGCGGCGCATATCTCCTGCCTCGATTATGTCGGCGACGTGCCGTGGGACGATCATCCGGAAGCGCGCGTCTGGTATGCGCGCATCAAGTCGCGTAAGACCTTCCGGCCGATCCTCGCCGACCATATTCCGGGCGTGCCGCCGCCCAAGCACTACGCCGATCCCGACTTCTGAGCTACCGGCTCTCGCAAGGACCCCTATGACCGACCAGACTCATCCGCCCGTCAACCCGGATGCCCTCGAAGGCCCGCACGGCATCGTCTGCCAAGCCTATCTCAACGGCACGGTGCATCTCGGGCTGAAATATTTCGACCTCAACAAGCGCGGCTCGCCGGTCTTCAAGCTGTGGGAGAACATCCTGCCTTACGCCATGCTGGCCGCCGTCGTCGCACAATATACCTACGACTATGGCTATATCGGCTTTATGGCGAGCCTGCTGCTCACCGGCCTCCTGGTGTTCTGGTTCGCGCCGCGCTGGCTGGCCAAGCGGGTGCGCGCCCGTGCCCTCGCCATGGCGCTCGCCAACGAAGCCGGCTGGGACAAGCTGTGGGCCGTCGGCGGCCTCGGCATGCGGCTCGCCAGCGATTCCAGCATCGGCTGCGATTCGCCGGACTGCGATTGGCGGGCTTTCGCCGAGAAATATCTCAAGGAATAGGGTTCCCGTCCGCCCGGGCGCGGCCATAGTTTTGCCGCCTTCGCGGCGCTAGCATCGGCTTCCCCTAATTCCGGAGGCCCCCCATGCCCGTCCTTTCCGTCACGTCCCTGCGCGCGCTGCTTTCGGCTGGTCCCGCCATGATTCCGGTGCTCGGCGCGCTGTTGAGCGCGGTCACGGCGGTCGGCCAGGCGCAGGCGCAAGCCGCCGACATGCCGCGCGACGAGATTGTCTTGCAACTCGCCGCCGAAGATTGGGTCGAGACCAAAACAGCGCGCGTCGTCGCCGCAGCCGACGTGGCGATTGCCGGCGAGAATCGCGCCAGCGTGCGCGACCGCATGTTGGACGCGTTGAAGAAACTGTCGCCCGACGCCGATTGGCGCTTGAGCCAATTTGCCCGCAGCCAGGATTCGGCCGGGCTTGAGCGTTGGCGCGTCACCGCCGAAGCGCGCTTGGCGGAAAAATCCTTGGGCGGGCTCGACGACCGCGCCAAGAGCTTGAGCCAGCCTGGCCTGCAACTGCGCATCGCAACGACGCAATTCACGCCGACGCTCGACGAACGCGAGGCGACGCTGGCCGGATTGCGCGCCAAGCTCTACGAACAGGCTAAGCAGGAAGCCGAGCAGGCTGCGAAAACCTGGCCCGACCGCGCCTATCGTGTGGCGCGCGTTGATTTTCAACAGACGTCGATGCCGATGATGCGAATGCAGGCGCAAGACGCCATGCCCACGATGGCCGCATCGGGCGGCGCCGACATGTTCTCGGGCGGTGATGTCGCGGTGGCGCAAAAGTTGATGCTGCAAGCGATCGTCACGCTGTCGCCGAGCAAGTAGCGCGTGATTAGCGCCGTGCCGGCGGCGCGGCGGCCGGCGCCGACGACGCAGGTCCTTGGCCGAGCGTCTTGAGACGTTTGGCCGCTTCAATGCCTTGAGGGCTTTTCGGCGCGAGCTTGATCAGCGATTGCAGATCGGCGCGCGCGCCGGCGATGTCTTTGCGCAATTCTTTGATCTGCGCGCGTTCGAACAGCGCTTCGGGGCTGCGTTGCGACAGCGCGACGGCGCGGTTGGCGTCTTCGAGGGCGAGATCGAACGAGCCGACATGGCGGTAGGAGGCGGCGCGATAGAGCCAGGCTTCCGGCCGGTTGGCTTCGAGCTCGATGGCGGCATTGAGATCGTCGATCGCTTCGAAAAACAATCCGGCTTCGTCGCGCGCCACGGCGCGGTCGATCAAGAGATCGGCGTCGCCTGGCCGGAGCGCGATGGCGCGGTCGAAGGCTTGGATCGCACGCTCCTGCAGGCCGGCGAGATAATAAGCTTGGCCGGCCTGGCCGTAGAGTTCGGCCTTCAGCACCGCGACCTCGCCCATCGCGTCGGCGGCAAGATCCTCGAAAATCTTGCCGGCTTGGACGAATTGCCCCTTCTGCACCAGGGCATAACCGAGGCATTGGCGCGCGGCTTGGTTGGCGCCGCCCTGCCACCAGCTTTGCGCGCGCTTGATGGCGGCGTCGGGGTCCTTGCCGGCGAGGATGATGCATTCGGTGTAGTCGGCATTGTGCTGCGCCAGCGCCGACTGCGCCGCCGCCTGTGGCAGAGCGGCGAAATTTGCGGCGATGATCGCGGCAATGAGGAAAGGCGAGCGCATGGCGAGAAGATGGGCATGGCGGCGGCCACTGTCTAGTCTCTATTGGGTCTAGTCTCTTTGGCTCTCGTCTCTTCGGCCTCTTGCGCCGGCAGGACGGCTGGCCTCATATGACGCCATGTCGACATCCTCGTTTCGCCTATTTTGCTTCGGCCTCGGGACCTCCGCGCTTGTTCTCGCGCGTCAGTTGAAGGCCGAAGGCTGGAGCATCGCGGGAACTTGCCGCGGCGCAGAGAAGGCCGCGGCGTTGCGCGCCGACGGTTTCATCGTGCATCTGTTCGACGGCGATGAGCCGATGGCGGATGCGACGGCAGCGCTCGCTGGCGCGACTCATATGGTGATCTCGATTCCGCCGGGCGCGGCTGGCGATCCGGCCTTGCGCTGGCATGCCGCCGACATCGCGGCGCTTTCATCGTTGCAATGGCTCGGCTATCTGTCGACCACCGGCGTCTATGGCGACCATCAGGGCGGCTGGGTCGACGAGACCAGCGCCTTGACGCCGTCGGGCGAGCGCGGCCAGCGGCGCGTGACGGCCGAGACGGGCTGGCTCGATCTATGGCGCCAGCATGGCCTCGCCGTGCATCTCTTCCGTCTCGCCGGGATTTACGGACCGGACAGCAACGCGCTCGCCACCGTGCGTGCCGGGCGCGGCCAGCGCGTCGATAAGCCTGGGCAAGTGTTCTCGCGCATCCATGTCGACGACATCGCGCAAGTGTTGCGCGCCTCGATCGCCAAGCCCCGTCCGGGGGCCGCCTACAATGTCTGCGACGACAATCCGGCGGCGCCCGAAGAGGTGATCCGCTATGCCTGCGAATTGCTCGGAATCGAGCCGCCGCCGCTGGTGCCGTTCGATAGCGCGCAGCTTTCGGCGATGGCGCGCAGCTTCTATGACGACAACAAGCGCGTGCGCAACGACCGCATCAAGACCGAGCTCGGCGTCGTCCTGAAATATCCCGATTACAAAGCCGGATTGCAGGCAATCTTAAAAGGCGAAAGCTAAAAGCCCGCCTTGAAGCTCAGCGCCGCGACGGCGTCGCGGATTTCGGCGAGGTCTTGATCGCGCGACAGGCGATGGTCACCGTCCTTGATCAGCGTCACCGCCACATCGAGCGAGGTCAGCTTGCGGGCGAGGCGCAGGCTGTAGTCGTAGGGCACGTCGCCGTCTTTCATGCCGTGCAACAGCCGGACCGGGCAGTCGAGCGCGATGGGGCCGCGCAGCAGCAAGAGCTTGCGGCCGTCCTCGATCAATTTGCGCGAAATCATGTAGGGCTGGTCGCTGTAGGCCGAGGGCTGCGCGAACATGCCGTCGCGCATCAGCGTCTCTTGCTCGGCCGGCGTGATCTGGCCCCACACCAACTCCTCGGTGAAATCCGGCGCCGGCGCGATGCCGACGATGCCGACGACGCGGTCGCGCCTTGCCAAGGCGGCGAGCAGCATGATCCAGCCGCCCATCGACGAGCCGACCAGCAGCAGCGGGCCGCTGGTCGTATCGATGACGTCGAGCGCGTCGTCGAGCCAATCCTGCAGCCCGGTTTCGGCGAAGACGCCCTCGGATTGGCCATGCGCCCGGTAATCGAAGCGCAGCATGGCCTGGCCGCGCGCCCGGCAAAACTCGGCGAGGTCCTGCACCTTCTTGCCGCTCATGTCGGACATGAAGCCGGAAAAGAACGCCACGGTCGGCCCGCGCCCCGGATCGGCGGCATAGGCGATGGCGGGGCGGCCGGGACGGCCTAGAATCGCGGGCTTTTGTTGCAACGGCAGGACCTTTCGGGCAATTACTGAGGCCGCACCCCTCAGCCGGGCCGCCCGGCGTCACTGCTAGCATTGAACCCCCCTTGAACGGAAGCCGTCCCACAGTTTTGCAAGTCTTGCCGGCGCTCGGCAGCGCCTCAGGCGCGGCTGGCGGCGTCGAGCGCGGCACCGTCGATGTCGCCAAGGCGCTGGTCGCCGCCGGCTGGCATGCCATCGTCGCGTCCGAGGGCGGGCCGCTGGCGCGCGAGTTGGACCGCGTCGGGGCCCAGCATGTGACGCTGCCGCTCGCCTCGAAAAACCCCCTCGTCATGGGCAAGAACGTCGGCCGGTTGCGCGAGCTGATCGCCGCCGAGGGCGTCGACATCGTGCATGCCCGCTCGCGGGCGCCCGCCTGGAGCGCCGAGCGCGCGGCGAAAAAAGAAGGCGCGCATTTCGTCACGACCTTCCACGGCACCTACGGCGCGAAATCGCCGCTCAAGCGCGCCTATAACGCGGTGATGACGCGTGGCGAGCGGGTGATCGCCATATCGCATTTCATCGCCGACCATATGCGCGCCACCTACAAGATGGACGAGATGCGCATCCGCGTGATCCATCGCGGCGTCGAGATCGCCCATTTCGATCCGGCGCGCGTCAGCCAGGAGCGCGTCATCCAGCTCGCCGCCGGCTGGCGTCTGCCGGACGACCGGCGGATCATCATGCTGCCGGCGCGGCTGTCGCGCTGGAAAGGCCAAGGCTTGCTGCTCGACGCGATGGCGAAGCTCGGCCGGCGCGACCTGTTCGCGCTGTTGATCGGCGTCGGTTCGGGCAGCGAATCTTTGCGCGAAGAACTAGAAGCGCAAATTCTCCGTCTCGGGCTCGGCGACAGCGTGCGCCTGATCGACGATTGCCGCGATATGCCGGCGGCTTACATGTTGGCCGATGTCGTCGTCGCGCCCTCGACCCAGCCGGAAGCCTTCGGCCGCACGGTGACGGAAGCGCAAGCGATGGGCCGTCCGGTCGTCGCCGCCGATCATGGCGGCGCGCGCGAAACCGTGATCCCCGGCGTCACCGGTTGGCTCGCGACACCGGGCGACGCTGATGATTGGGCGGCGGCCATCGATCATGCCGTCTCGCTCAGCCCCGACGAGCGCGAGGATTTTTCGCGCGCCGCCATCGACAATGTGCGCGCGCATTTCACCAATGAGGTGATGTGCGCGCGCACGCTCGAGGTCTATCGCGAGCTGCTCGGATGACGGCCGAGGCGGCACCTGGCGAGAATATCCTCGTCATCAAGCTCGGCGCGCTCGGCGACTTCGTGCTCGCCACCGGCCCCTTCAAGGCGATCCGCCGCGCGCATCCGACGGCGCGCATCACGCTGTTGACCATTCCTTTGCTGGCCGGCTTGGCCAAGGGCATGGGTTGGTTCGACGAGGTGTGGACCGATGCCCGGCCCGCGTTCTGGAACATCGGCGGCTGGTGGCAGCTTTCGCGCAAGCTGAACGGCGGACGGTTCTCGCGCGTCTACGACTTGCAGACCTCCGACCGCTCGAACTTTTATTTCCGCCTGATGTCGCCGCCGTTCGGCAAGCGGCCCGAATGGTCGGGCATCGCGGCGGGCGCGTCGCACCCGCATGCCAATCCGGACCGCGATTTTCTGCATACGGTGGAGCGCCAGAAAGAGCAGCTTGCGACAGCCGGAATTCGCGACGTGCCGCCGCCAGATCTCTCTTGGGCGCAGGCCGATCTCGCGCGGTTCGATCTGCCGGGATCTTATGCGCTCTTGGTGCCGGGCGGTTCAGCCCATCGGCCGGAAAAGCGCTGGCCGGCCAGCCATTACGCCGAATTGGCGCGCCGCCTCGTCGCTATCGGCACCACGCCGCTCCTGCTCGGCGCAAATGCCGAGCGCGCCGATTTGGCCGTTATCGCCGCTGCCTCGGGGGCCCGCGATCTCTGCGGCCAGACGTCGTTCACCGAGATCATCGCTCTGGCGCGTGGCGCGCGCTTCGCGGTCGGCAACGACACCGGACCGATGCATCTCATCGCTTCTGCCGGCTGCCCGACGGTGGCGCTGTTCTCGCACGCCTCCGACCCGGCGCTCTGCGCGCCGCGCGGACCGGACGGATTCGGCGTCGTCGTATTGCGCCGGCCCGACCTCGCCGGACTGCTGCCCGACGAGGTGTTGGCCGCCTTGCCCGCAACGATCTAGCTGGGACGATTTAGCTCAGGGCTTCATCCTTGCGCTCCAGGTAGCTCTGGTCGATCTCTGGCAGTGGCTCGCCGTCGATCGCCGCCTCGAAAGCGCGCAGACGTTTGTAGATCGACAGCAGCTCGACGATCGTCGTCCATGATGTCACCAGATATTGGAACGACTGGCGCACCTGCAGGAAGGCGTTGAGGATCTGGTTCATCGCGCCGAGCGTGATCTTGCCGGCGACGATGGTCGGCGCCAGCACGATGTAGGGGAAGATCGTGTCGGTCTGCAGGTAAAAGATGCGCGCGACGTTGAAATACATGTAGTGGAAATAGAGCCGAAAATAGTTGCGCCGCACGTTCGAGAACAATTGGACGACGGTCGGCGGCTGGGCGCGCGCCGCGTCGTCTTCGCCGTAGACTAACTCCTTGCGGTAGGCGGCTTCGACCCGCTGGTTGCGGAATTCCAGGCCCGGCAGCTTGATGCCGACCAGCGCCAGGAAGGTCGTGCCGAACAGCGACCATAGCACGGCGACGACGACGAGCGCGTAAGGCACCGGGCCGATGAAGGGCAGTTCGGTGATATTGGCCGACAGCGCCAGCAGCACCGGCAGGAAGGCGATCAGCGTCAACACCGCTTCGACCAGATTGATGCCGAGCCCTTCCATGGTGGTGGAAAAGCGCATGGTGTCCTCTTGCACGCGCTGCGACGCGCCTTCGATGACGCGCAGCTTGCTCCAATGGCTCATATAGTAATCGTTCATCGCCGTGCGCCAACGGAAGATCCAATGGCTGACGAAGAAGCGCGTGAACACGCCGACGGTGACGGCGATGAAGGCGATGCCGGCGAAGCTGACCAACTCGCTGTAGAAATCGCTGAGTTCGACTGGGGCCGATTTGGACAGCGCTGCCTGGATCATGTTGTAGAACGGGCCGTACCAGCTATTGATGGCGACGCTGACCTGCACCTGGAAATAGCTGGTGAAGAGGATCAGCGCCGTGCCGAGGATCGACCAATTGGCCCAAGGATGCGGCGCCACGACGCGGACGGCGGCGGCGAAGAGCCCGACGCAGATGCCGTAGTAGATGTAGAACCAGATGAACGGCTTCGACCAGAAGACCGCCGCGCCGATGATCGGCTCGGCGTCCTCGGCGGCCGGCTGCAGGCCGATAAAGCCCCCGAGGTCGCGGCCGATGACGTACCAGAAGGCGACGGCGGCGGCGGTCCAGACCAGCATCGACCAGATGAGCAGCTTGGGCCGGGGGAAGAACGAGACGAACAAGATGGTGATCCTTTCATTGCGGCCTTACCGCAAACAGCGAAGGCTTGGACGCACTAGAGACGTTGTCCGCGAAATTCGGAGACGAACTCTTGCCAATTGGCATCGGGTTTCCATGCGCCATGTAGTCGACGCTCATCCGTTGTAAGTGGGCGAGGATTTACTAATTTGACCACCCACGGTTCAACCAATGTGGCTCTAAAACCAAAATCATAAGCTCCAGATGAATGATCCGCTGTCAAATCTCCCTGAAGCAGGGCCGTAACTTGAGAGGCGCCCGGAGAGTTTCCCCTGTGCGTTTTGCAAAGCTTAGGATCAAACGGAGCAGAATGAACTAGCCTAAGAGGCTCATCTGAGTGGCAAACCAAAGCATAGTGCGCTCGCCGATTGTGCCCTCGACTCCAGTTCAGAACGTGATTGGGAGTGCTCTGAACTTGGCCAGATTCGTCCTGCCAAGATGTCCATAAATGAACTTCCTCTGGGTTCGAATCGTGTTTCTGCGCGCGAGAAAGCATCCGCGAAAATATAATGGGTAGAGTCCCGCCGGATTGCTTGGCTGCGTCTATCACGGCGGTGCCTAGGCTGTTTCCTATGCCCCACCAAAAAATGCCATTTCCGGCGGCGCGTTCAGCTTCTTTAATTGAAAGAATGGAGCCAAGGGAACGGCCCCCTTCAGCTTCCATTTTAGTCCAAACAAAATAAGCCATCTCCACCCCCGTTTTATGGACGCAGCGGATTAAACTACCCTGCCGCCCCGTTCCTTGACAGGCGGCGCGAGGCGGATAGAGTGCGGGCCCGTATTTCGCGGTTTTTCTGGCTTTTTCGAGCGTTTTCATGGTCGCCATCACGCTGCCCGACGGCAAATCCCTGAGCTTCGACGGCCCGGTCACCCCGGCTGACGTCGCCGCCAAGATCGGCCCTGGCCTGGCCAAGGCGGCGCTCGCCGCCAAGGTCGACGGCAAGCTGTGGGATTTGACGCGTCCGGTGACGGCCGACGCCAAAATGTCCATCGTCACGGCGCGCGATCCGGAAGGCATCGAAGTGATGCGCCACGACGCCGCCCATGTCATGGCGCAGGCGGTGCAGGAGCTTTATCCCGGCACGCAGATCACCTTCGGCCCCTCGACCGAGGACGGCTTCTATTACGACTTCGTGCGCGACGAACCCTTCACGCCGGAGGATTTCGCCAAGATCGAAGCGAAGATGCGCGACATCGTCGGGCGCGATCTGCCGATCGTGCGCGAGGAATGGTCGCCCGAGCAGGCGGTCAGCTATTTCCAGAAGGCCGGCGAAACCTATAAGGCGGAATGGGTCAGCGAAATCGCCAAGCGCGGCGAGCCGATCTCGATCTATCGCCAGGGCGATTGGCTCGACCTCTGCATGGGCCCGCATCTGCCGTCGACCGGCAAGCTGCCGACCGCCTTTAAGGTGATGAAGGTGGCGGGCGCTTATTGGCGCGGCGACGCCAAGAACAAGATGCTCCAGCGCATCTATGGCACGGTGTGGCCCGACGATAAGCAGCTTAAAGCGCACCTCACGATGATCGAGGAGGCCGAGAAGCGCGACCATCGCCGCTTGGGCCGCGAGATGGACCTGTTCCATATTCAAGAAGAGGCCGTCGGCAGCGTGTTCTGGCATCCCAACGGCTGGACGATCTATCGCGCCGTCGAGGACTACATGCGCGCGCGCCTGAAAACGCACGGCTATGTCGAGGTCAAGACGCCGCAGCTCGTGTCGCGCAGCCTGTGGGAAGCCTCGGGCCATTGGGAGAAGTTCGGCAAGAACATGTTCATGGCGACGACCGGCGAAGAAGACGTGGCGCTCGCCATCAAGCCGATGAATTGTCCCTGCCATGTGCAGATTTTCCGCCAGGGCCTCAAAAGCTACCGCGATCTGCCGCTGCGCATGGCCGAGTTCGGCTCCTGCCATCGCTACGAGCCGTCGGGCGCGCTGCACGGCATCATGCGCGTGCGCGCCTTCACGCAGGACGACGCGCATATCTTCTGCACCGAAGACCAGATCACCGCCGAGACGGTGGCGTTCTGCGACATGCTTAAATCGGTTTATAAAGACTTCGGCTTCGTCGACGTGCGCGTGAAATTCTCCGACCGCCCGCCGGTGCGCGCCGGCGAGGATGCCACTTGGGACAAGGCCGAAGGCGCGCTGCTCGACGCCGCCAAGGAAGCCGGCCTCGAGACGACGCTCAATCCGGGTGAGGGCGCCTTCTACGGTCCCAAGCTGGAATTCGTGCTGCGCGACGCCATCGGCCGCGAGTGGCAGTGCGGCACGCTGCAGGTCGACTTCGTGCTGCCCGAGCGGCTCGACGCCGCCTATGTCGCCGAAGATGGCACCAAGAAGCGGCCGGTCATGCTGCATCGCGCGATTTTCGGCTCGTTCGAGCGCTTCATCGGCATTTTGATCGAGCAATATGCCGGCAAGTTCCCGCTGTGGCTGGCGCCGCAGCAGGTCGTCGTCACGACGATCACCAACGATGCCGACGATTACGCCCGCGAGGTGGTCGCCCAGCTTGCCGCCAAGGGTCTGCGGGTTTCAGCCGATCTGCGCGCCGAAAAGATCGGCTACAAGGTGCGCGAGCACTCTTTGGCCAAGGTCCCGGTCATTCTGGCGGTCGGCAAACGCGAGGCGGACGAGCGCAAAGTGGCGATTCGCCGGCTCGGCAGCACCGACCAAGAAGTCCTTGCGCTGGATGAGGCGGCGGCTAGACTGAGCGCCGAAGCCCAGGTGCCGAGCCCTTGATCGGCCCCTGATCGCCCCATGGCCTGATCGTCCCATGACAGAGGAATCCCGACCGTCCAGACAGATTTCCCGCCTGCATGGTCGGGGGTCGAGTCGGGCGGTTTCGTTTTTTCAGGGACGCTTCGGCTCTTTCGTTTTGTCACCCGCGTTCCCATATTCTTCATGAGCCGCCGCCGGCGGCGCCTTTAAACTGAGACAGGAGACTGTTACATCCCTCGCCCGCCTTTCGACGCCCCCGCCAAGTCCGCCAACGACGGCCCGCGCGTCAACGAACAAATCCGCACCATGAATGTCCGTCTCGTCGATGAAAACGGCGAGATGATCGGTGTAGTCACCACCTCCGAAGCCATCGAGCGCGCTATGGCCGCTGGGCTCGACCTCATCGAAGTGTCGCCCAACGCCGAGCCGCCGGTCTGCAAAATCCTCGATTACGGCAAGTTCAAATACGAGGAACAGAAGCGCAAAAACGAAGCGCGCAAGAAGCAGAAGGTCATCGAGGTCAAAGAGATCAAGATGCGCCCGACGATCGACGATCACGATTACGACGTCAAAATGCGCGCCGTGCACCGCTTCCTCGACGAAGGCGACAAGGTCAAGCTGACTGTCCGCTTCCGGGGCCGCGAAATGCTCCACCAGGAGCTCGGCATGGTGGTTTTGGACCGTGTGCGGGCCGAATTGGGCGAGAAGGCCAAGGTCGAGCAGTTTCCCAAGCTCGAAGGCCGCCAAATCACCATGGTGCTGGTCAACAAGTGACGAATGGCCGATTCCGGCGGGTTTGAACCCGCCGGACGGCGATTTTGATTCCGCCAAATCCGCCAAGCCCCTGAAAATACAGTAAAAAATTCGATTGAGCCGCCGCTTGGGCGGCCTTGCAATCGGTTGCCCTTGCCGGTATAAACCTCGCCTCGGCCGGACGGGCCGTTGTCCCCGTCATCGTGGAAACATGGGTTCACCCCCATCTGCGGCCCGCATCGGCGGGCCGTTTCGCGTCGGCCCGACAGGTTTTATTAGGATCACGATTATGCCGAAGATGAAGACCAAAAGCGGCGCCAAGAAGCGCTTCAAGATCACCGGCACCGGCAAGGTCTTGATGGCGCATGCCAACAAGCGCCACGGCCTGCGCAAGCGTAGCCAGAAGATGAAGCGCACCGCGCGCGGCACCAAGGCGCTGGCTCCCGGTGACGCGAATTTGGTCACCCAATTCTTCATGCCTTACGCGTAAGGAGACAGACCCATGGCTCGTACCAAACGTGGCGTCACGTCCCACGCCCGCCACAAAAAAGTTCTCGCGCTCGCCACCGGCTACCGCGATCGCAACAGCAGCAACTTCCGCATCGCCATCGAGAAGGTCGAAAAGGGCCTTCAGTACGCGTATCGCGACCGCCGCAACAAGAAGCGCACGTTCCGCGCTCTGTGGATCGCCCGCATCAACGCCGCGGCGCGCATGAACGGCCTGACCTACGGCGAACTGATCAACGGCCTGAAGAAGGGCGGCATCGATCTCGACCGCAAGGTCCTGTCCGACATGGCGATCACCGCGCCCGAGTCGTTTACCGAGCTGGTCAACCAAGCGCGGGCAGCCCTCGTTAAGGCGGCCTGAAGCCTCCTGCCTTTCGCAAGGCGAGTTTCAGGCATCCGACTGTATCGAAGGGGCCGTCCTGCGGGGCGGCCCCTTTTGTTTTGATCTGACCCCTTCACCGAGTTTTCCGAGACCATGAGCACCGATCTCGACGATGTCCGCAGTTCCATCAGCGCCGCGCTCGCCGGCGCCGCCACGCTCGAGGCGCTCGAAGCCGTGCGCGTCGACGCGCTGGGTCGCAAGGGCCGCATCACCGGCTTGATGAAGGACATGACGGCGCTGGCGCCCGATGAGCGCAAGGCGCGCGGCCAGGCGGTCAATGCCTTGAAGGACGAGATCACCGCCGCGCTCGACGCGCGCAAGGCGACGCTCGAAGCTTCGGCGCTTGACGCCAAACTTGCCGCCGAACGTATCGACGTCACCGCCACGGCACGCCCCGAGCAGTCCGGCGCCTTGCATCCGATCAGCCAGACGATGGACGAGCTCTGCGCCATCTTCGCCGAGATGGGTTTCACGCTGGCGGAAGGGCCCGACATCGAGGACGATTTTCACAATTTCACGGCGCTCAACATTCCGCCCGAGCATCCGGCGCGCCAGATGCACGACACCTTCTACCTGCCGGAGGCGGCGGACGGCACGCGCAAGGTGCTGCGCACGCACACCTCGCCGGTGCAGATCCGCACCATGATGTCGAAGCAGCCGCCGCACCGCATCATCGCCATGGGCCGCACTTACCGCAACGATTCGGACATGACGCACACGCCGATGTTCCACCAGATCGAAGGCCTGGTGATCGACAAGGCGACGCATATGGGCCATTTGAAGGGCTGCCTGACGCAGTTCCTCGCCGCCTTCTTCGAGCTGGACGACGTGCCGATCCGCCTGCGCCCGAGCTACTTCCCCTTCACCGAGCCGTCCTGCGAGGTCGACATCGGCTGTTCGCGCAAAGGCGGCGAGCTGAAGATCGGCGCCGGCGACGATTGGCTGGAAATTCTCGGCGCCGGCATGGTGCATCCCAACGTGCTGGCCAATTGCGGCATCGATCCCACAGAATATCAGGGCTTCGCCTTCGGCATGGGCATCGAGCGCATGGCGATGCTGAAATACGGCATCGCCGATCTGCGCACCTTCTTCGAGGCGGACCTGCGCTGGCTGCGCCATTACGGCTTCGCTGCGCTCGACGTGCCGAGCCTCGCCTTCGGGGCCTCTCCGACGGGAGGGCTGGCGCGATGAAGTTCACGCTGTCCTGGCTCAAAGAGCATCTCGAGACCGACCGCACGCTCGATCAGCTCTCCGAGGCGCTGACCGCGCTCGGCATCGAGGTCGAGAGCATCGAGGACCGCGCCAAGGCGCTGGCTCCCTTCATCGTCGCTCATGTCAAATCGGCCGAGCAGCATCCCAATGCCGACCGCTTGCGCGTCTGCATGGTCGATACTGGCGCCGAGACGGTGCAGGTCGTCTGCGGCGCGCCCAACGCGCGCGCCGGCATCGACGTCGTCCTGGCCCGTCCGGGCGCGATCATTCCGGCGAGCGGCGACGAATTGAAGAAGGGCACGATCCGCGGCGTCGAAAGCCAAGGCATGATGTGTTCGGCGCGCGAGCTTGGTCTCGGCGAGGATCATGACGGCATCATCGAATTGCCGGCCGGCTTCAAGATCGGCAGTCCGGCGGCTGCGGCGCTCGGCGTCGACGATCCGGTGATCGATGTCTCGGTGACGCCCAATCGCGGCGATTGGCTCGGCGTGCGCGGCTTGGCGCGCGAACTGGCGGCCGGCGGCTACGGCACGCTCAAGCCGTTGGCCGACGCCGCAGTGAAGGGTGCCTTCGTCAGCCCCGTGGACATCACGCTAAACCTGCCGGCTGAGGCGGCCAATGCCTGCCCGCTGTTCGGCCTGCGCGTCATCAAAGGCGTCAAGAACGGCCCGAGCCCGGCTTGGTTGCAAGATCGCCTGCGCGCCGTCGGACTGCGGCCGATCTCGGCCTTGGTCGACATCACCAATTTCTTCGCGCTCGATCGCTGCCGGCCGCTGCATGTGTTCGACGCCGACACGCTCGCCGGCCATCTCCAGGTGCGCCTCTCCAAGAAGGGCGAGACCTTGGCGGCGCTTAACGCCAAGACCTACGAGCTCGACGACGGCATGACGGTGATCGCCGATGACGACGGCGTGCTCAGCCTCGGCGGCGTCATGGGCGGCGAATCGTCCGGTTGCACCGAGACGACGGTCAACGTGATCCTCGAATCGGCGGCGTTCGATCCGATCCGCACTGCCACCACGGGCCGCAAGCTGCAGATCGATTCCGACGCGCGCTACCGCTTCGAGCGCTGGGTCGATCCCGCGAGCGCCCTGCCGGCGCTCGATGCAGCGACCCAAATGATCCTCGATCTGTGCGGCGGCACGGCGAGCGAGGCGGTGGTCGCCGGCGAAGTGCCGCCGCCCAAGGCGCCGATCCTGCTGCGCAGCGCCCGCGTCGCCCAGCTCGGCGGCATCGACATTCCGCTCGCTGACAGCGCGCGCATTCTCACAGCGCTCGGCTTTACCGTGTTGCCAGACGCCGGTGGCTTGCAATGCGTGACCCCCTCTTGGCGCAACGACGTGCACCAGGAAGCCGATCTGGTCGAGGACGTGCTGCGCGTCAACGGCTTCGACAAGATCGTGCCGGTGCCGTTCGGTCGCGAGTCGGGCCTCGCCCAACCGGTGTTGACCGGCGTGCAGCGCCGCGCCCGCGACGCCAAGCGGGCGCTGGCGGCGCGCGGCCTGATGGAAGCGGTGACCTTCTCCTTCGCCGGCGAGGCTGAAACGGCTTTGTTCGCCCAACAGCCCACGACCTTGCGCATCGCCAATCCGATCAGCGCCGATCTCTCGGTCATGCGGCCGACGCCGTTGGTCAACCTGCTGGCGGGCGCTGCCCGCAACGTGGCGCGCGGTTTCGCCAATCATGGCCTGTTCGAGGTCGGTCCGGCCTATCGCGATGACACCCCGGCGGGCCAGATGCTGGTCGCTGCAGGTTTGCGCATCGGCGAAACCGGTTTGCGTCATTGGCTCGCCAAGCCGCGCGCCGTCGACGCCTTCGACGCCAAAGCGGACGCTTTGGCGGCGCTGGCGGCAGTCGGCGCGCCGACAGGTTCGCTGTCGGTGACGGCGGACGCCCCGGCCTGGTTTCATCCGGGCCGCTCCGGCACATTGCGCCTCGGCCCCAAGACGGCGCTGGCGTATTTCGGCGAATTGCACCCGAGCGTGGCGCGCGCCTTCGATCTCAAGGGTCCGGTCACGCTGTTCGAGGTCTATTTGAACCTGGTGCCCGAGGCGAAAGCCAAGGGAGCCGGCCGTGCCCGTCCGGGCTACGCGCCGTCGCCGTTCCAGGCGGTCGAACGCGACTTCGCCTTCCTGCTCGATGCTTCGGTGTCGGCGGAGACCTTGCTGCGCGCGGCGCGGGGCGCCGACAAGGCGCTGATCGACGAGGTCAGCCTGTTCGACGTCTACGAGGGCAAGGGCGTCGAGCCCGGCAAGAAGTCGGTCGCCATCTGCGTACGGTTGCAGCCGGCCACGGCGACATTGACCGACGCCGAGATCGAAGCGGTCGGCCAGAAGGTCGTCGCGGCGGTGGCGAAAGCGACAGGCGGCAGCTTGAGAAGCTAAACGTCAGCGCAGCAGACATGAAAAAGGCCCGGGATTTCTCCCGGGCCTTTTTGTTTCGCTATGTGCGTCTAGGTGACGCTGGCGATTTGCGCGTCGCGCTCGGCGCTGCGTTCGGGCCTGTGGTCCTTGGCGAGCCAGGTGTAGACGGTCGGAAGCACGAACAGCGTGAACAGCGTGCCGATCGACATGCCGGCGACGATGACGATGCCGATCGAGAAGCGGCTGGCGGCGCCAGCGCCGCTGGCGATCAGCAAGGGAATGAGGCCAGTGACCATGGCCGCCGTGGTCATCAAGATCGGACGCAGACGCACGACTGCGGCATGTTCGATGGCGGCGCGACGGTCCATGCCTTCCTTATGCTGCATCTGGTTGGCGAACTCGACCATGAGAATGCCGTGTTTGCTGATGAGGCCGATGAGTGTCACGAGGCCGACCTGGGTGTAGATGTTCAGCGTCTGCAGGCCCATGAACAGCGGGATCATGGCGCCGCAGATCGACAGCGGCACGCTGACCAGAATGACCAGCGGATCGCGCAAGCTTTCGAACTGCGCCGCCAGCACTAGATAAATCACGATCAGGGCGAAGGCGAAGGTGAGAGCGAGCTGGTTGCCTTCCGTGACGAACTGGCGCGATTCCGAAAGGAAATCGTTGCGGTAGTCGTTCGGCAGGATTTCCGCCGCGAGGCGGTTGAGCAGCTCGACCGCCTGGCCCATCGTCACGCCGGGCATCGGCACCGCCGAGAAAGTCGCCGCATTGAGCTGGTTGTAATGGCTCAGCGCGTTGGGCTCGATGCCGTCCTCGACATGCGCGACCGTGGAGAGCGGCACGGAGGTGCCGCCGCCGGTGCGGACGTAATATTGCGTCAGCTTGTCGGACGAGAGGCGGAAGTCGCGCGGCACCTGCGGGATAACTTCATAGGAGCGGCCCGAGAAGTTGAAGCGGTTGACGTAATTGCCGCCGACCATCAGCGCCAGGGTCTGGCCGATGTCCTGCATGGTGATGCCGAGATCGTTGGCTTTCAGGCGGTCGATCTTGATGCGCGCGACCGGCGTGTTGTAGTCGAGATCGCTGTCGGTCACGATGAACATGCCGCTGGCTTGCGCCTTGGCCTTGATCTCGGACATATATTTGAAGATGTCCTCGAATTTGCCGGGCGAGCTGATCACCATCTGGATCGGCAGCCCGCCAGAGGACCCGGGCAGCGCCGGCAGATTGAAGGCGAAGACGTTCATGCCGGTGATTTGGCTCAGCTCGCCCTGCACGCGCGGGATCACGCTCATGGCGGTGCCTTCGCGTTCGCTCCACGGCTTCAGAATCATGCCCGACATGCTGGTGTTGGGCGAGGCGCCCGAGGCGCTGAAACCGCTGATGACGAAGGTCAGCTCGGTCTCCGGCTGGCGCATATAGACGTCGTTGAGCTGCTTGGAGAAGGTTTCGGTGTAATCGAGATTGGCGTATTGCGGCGCTTTGCCGATGGCGAAGAAGGCGCCTTGGTCTTCCTGCGGCGCGAGCTCGGACGCCGTATGGGTGTAGAGGAAGCCGAGCAGCAGGAAGATGGCGACGGCGAATAGGCCGACGACCGGGCGATAGTCCAAGGTGCGCGACAGTTTACGGCCGTACCAAGCGGCGACGCGGCCGAAAAAGGCGTCGACCTTCTTGGGGAACCAGCCTTGCGACATCTCGTGGTTGAGCAGCATCGAGCACATCATCGGCGACAGCGTGATGGCGACGATGCCGGAGATGATGACCGCGCCGGCCAGGGTGAAGGCGAATTCCTTGAACAGCACGCCGGTGATGCCGCCGAGGAAGCCGATCGGGGCATAGACGGCGGCCAGGGTGATGGTCATGGCGATGACCGGGCCGACGATTTCGCGCGCGCCGATGATCGAGGCTTGGATGGGGGATTTGCCCTCCTCGATATGGCGATAGATGTTCTCGACCACGACGATGGCGTCGTCGACCACCAAGCCGATGGCGAGCACCATGGCCAGCAGGGTCAGCAGATTGATGCTGAAGCCCATGGCCAGCATGATGATGCCGGCGCCGATCAGCGACAGCGGGATCGTCACCACCGGAATCAGCACCGAGCGGATGGTGCCGAGGAACAGGAAGATGACGACGATGACGATGACGATGGCTTCGGCCAGCGTCTTGATCACTTCTTCGATCGACGAGGAAATGAACTTCGACGAATCGTAGGCGATGCGGACGTTGACGGTGGGCGGCAGGCCGCGCTGAATGTCGGGCAGCAGCTTGGTCACGCCATCGACGATGTTCAGCGGGTTGCCGAGCGGCGTCGACTGCACGCCGATGAACAGCGCGTTCTGGCCGCTCATCATCACCGACGATTCGAAGCGCTGGGCGTCGAGGTCGACGGTGCCGATGTCGGACAGGCGCACCAAAGCGCCGTCTTTGGCTTTGACCACCATCTGGCGGAACTGGTCGATCGAGGTCAGGCCGGTGTCGGCGGTGACGTTGGTGACCGTGAAAAGCCCCTTCGCCTGGCCGGGCGCCGCCTGGTAGTTGTTGGCGCGGATCGAGGCGGCGACCTCGGAGGCCGTCACGTCATGGGCCGCCATCTTGATCGGATCGAGCCAGAGACGCATGGCGAATTGCTGGCCGCCGAAGATTTCCGCCGAGGCGACGCCTTCGACCGTGGTCAGCAGCGGCTGCACGACGCGGCTGAGATGGTCATAGATCGCGGCGCCGTTCAGCGTGTCGGACGAGAAGCCGAGATACATGACGGCGAAGGTCTGGCCGGTCGATTTCAAGATCACCGGGTCGTTCGATTCGGCCGGGATCAGATATTTGACCTGCTGCACCTTGGCCATGACGTCGGTCATCGCCTTGTTGGGGTCTTCATTCAGCTTGATGTAGGCCGACACCGTGCTGGTGCCCTGCTTGGAGCTGGAGGTCAGATAGTCGATGCCTTCGGCGGAGGCGACGGCCTGCTCGATCGGCTGGGTGATGAAGCCCTGGATCAGGTCGGGCGAAGCGCCGGGATAACTCGTCGTCACCGTGATGACGGTGTTCTGCATCTCGGGATATTGGCGCACCGTCAGCGTCAGGAAGGACTGCAGGCCGATCAGCAGGATCAGCAGGCTGACGACGGTGGCGAGGACGGGGCGTTTGATGAAGATGTCGGTGAAATGCATGGCGAGACCATTCCGGGGGAGCGTGGCGCGGACCGCCGGGATGGACGGCCCCCGCGATGACGAGGCAGGCGATAACGGCGTGGATATGTTGCTTATTGCATCGGCGTGGTGGTCGGCACGGTGAGGCCGCCGACGTCGGACGGGATCACGGCAGCGCCATTGAAGATGCGCGTCTGGCCGGCGTTGGCGACCATGTCGCCGGCGTTCAGGCCTTTGACGATGGCGACCTTGCCGTTCTGGCGCGAGCCGGCGGTCACGAAGGTCTGCACCGCTTTGTAGGCGGTTTTGCCGTCGGCGGTTTTGCCGTCCTCTTGGATCAAGAACACCGATTGGCCGTAAACCGTGTAATCCACCGCCGTCTCCGGCACGGTGATCACGTCGGGTTGCGGCGGCAGCACGACGCGGGCGCGCGCGAACATGCCGGGCTGCAGCAGGCGCTCAGGATTGTCCATGGCGGCGCGTACCTTGATGGCGCGCGTCGTCGGGTCGATCTGCGGCTCGATGGTGCTGATCTTCGCGGCGAAGGTCTTGCCGGGGAAGGCGTCGGCGCCGATCTCGACGCCGAGGTCGACGCTGAGCTGGCTGCGCGTCTGCTCGGGCAGCGTGAAGTCGACATAGACGACGCTCAGGTTCGTCAGGCTGACCATCGGCGTGCCGGGGGCGACATATTGACCGAGGTCGATCTGGCGGATGCCGAGTTCGCCGGGGAAGGGCGCCTTGATCAGCTTCTGGTCGATCAGAGCCTGGGCTTTGGCGATGCCGGCGCGCGCCACATCCAGCGTGCTCTGCTGCTGATCGACGCTCGCCTGCGTGGCGTATCTCTCGCTCGCCAAGGTGCGCGCGCGATTGAGGTTGGCGGTGGCGAGCTTGGCCTGCGCCGCATAGGTGGCGAGATCGGCGCGCTCGCTGGCATCGTCGAGCTGCACGAGGGGGTCGCCCTGCTTCACGCTGGTGCCGGATTCGAACATGATCTTCACGACGCGGCCGGAGACCTGCGGCGAGATCGTCACTTGATTGACCGCGGCGACGGTGCCGATCGCGTCGAAAAAGCGCGATATCGGTTCGCTCTGCGCCAGCGCGACGTTGATCGTGGTCGGCGGCGGCTTGTTGCCGGCGAAAAACGACGCGATGGCGTTCTTGCGGAACTGCTCGAAGCCGTAGAAGGCGCCGAGCACGACGACGAGAATGATGCCGACGATGACGAACCAGCGCACCAGCTTGGGCTTGGGGCGCGAGGCGGAGGCCGCGTAAGGCGCGGTCGTGGTCTGCTGATCCATGAACTTGCTCTGTGTGTCGTGATCGTCGGGTGCCGTGATTGGCGCGGCGCGCCATCGGCCGTGCTTTTACGTCTACGCGGAGGCGGTCGATGTGGATGGGTGACGCATCCCTTGGCTTCGATGAGGCTCGAAGCGTGACGCGCATGGCCCCCCATCCAGTCGTTGCAAAACTAAACTGTACGGTTTAGTTTGCGGTCGAAACCTATCCCCCCCTGCGGTTCCGGTCAATGCGAAATTATTGCGTAGCAACATGGTCATAAAAGTCCAAAAACGGGCCTTGGCGATGCCTGTGGAAGCCTTGGCGGGCGGCGCCGAAACCGTCATTTCGCCCAAGCGCGCGGCTATCGAGGCCGCCGCTGGCCGGGTCTTCCTGCGCGACGGTTTCGCCGGCGCCAGCATGGACGCCATCGCCCGCGAGGCGAAAGTCTCCAAGGCGACGCTTTATAGCCATTTCCAGGGCAAGGACGACCTGTTCGGCGCCATCGTGCGCGGCAATTGCCGGCAAATGCTGGTCGATATCGAATCCTCGATCGCCGCCGGCCTCGGCCCGCGCGAATTGCTCACCGCCGTCGGTCTCAAGTTCTTGAGAAACATGATGTCCGACGAGGTGATGGCGGTTTACCGCATCCTCGTCTCGGAAGCCCCGCGCTTTCCTGCCTTGGGCCGCGCCGTGCAGAACGCCGGGCCGGGCCCGTCCTGCCTTGGCTTGGCCGATTATTTCCGCGACCAGACGGCCAAGGGCGCGCTCAACGTGCCCGACCCCGAAGTGGCGGCCGACCAGTTCTTCGGCGCGATTCTCGGCGGCATCCATTTCCGCCGCCTGATCGGAGTCGATAAAGCGGCGACGCTGGCCGAAATCAAAGCCCGCGTCGCTGCGGCGGTCGCAGTCTTTCTTGCCGCCCATGCCCCCCGGGCGGCGGCGCAAAAGCCGCGCAAACGCGCCTAAAGCACCGGATTTTCATCGTTTTTCGGTGATTGCGTGCCGCCGCGCCGCGCCCTATGTTCGCGCCTGCCTTTCCCGCCATTTTGAGCCGTAACTCAGCCGTTTCCTGGGGCCGATGACCGACCTGTCGCATATCCGTAACTTCGCCATCATCGCCCATATCGATCATGGCAAATCGACGCTGGCCGACCGCCTGATCCAGACCTGCGGCGGCATCGCCGAGCGCGACATGCGCGAGCAGATGCTCGACTCGATGGATATCGAGCGCGAGCGCGGCATCACCATCAAGGCGCAGACCGTGCGCCTGCTCTACAAGGCCAAGGACGGCGACACCTATCAGCTCAACCTGATGGACACGCCGGGCCATGTCGACTTCGCCTACGAGGTCAGCCGCTCGCTCGCCGCTTGCGAAGGCTCGATCCTGGTGGTCGACGCCAGCCAGGGCGTCGAGGCGCAGACGTTGGCCAACGTCTACCAGGCGATCGACAACAACCACGAGATCATCCCGGTCCTCAACAAGATCGACCTGCCCGCCGCCGAGCCCGAGCGCGTGAAACAGCAGATCGAGGACGTCATCGGCATCGACGCGTCGGACGCCGTGCTCGCCTCGGCCAAGGCCGGCATCGGCATCGCAGAGGTGCTCGAAGCGCTGGTGACGCGCCTGCCGGCGCCAAAGGGTGATCCCGCAGCGCCGCTCAAAGCCCTGCTGGTCGATAGTTGGTACGACACTTATCTCGGCGTCGTCGTTCTGGTCCGCGTCTATGACGGCGCGATCAAGAAGGGCATGAAGATCCAGATGATGAGCACCGGCACGATCCACACGGTCGAGCAGGTCGGTTGCTTCACGCCCAAGCCCATGGCGGTCGATCAATTGGGCCCCGGCGAGATGGGCTTCGTCACGGCGCAGATCAAGACGATCACCGACACGCGCGTCGGCGACACGCTGACCGAAGAAAAGCGCCGCACCGAACATGCGCTGACCGGCTTCAAGCCGAGCGTGCCGGTGGTGTTCTGCGGCCTGTTTCCGGTCGAGGCGTCGGACTATGAGCGGCTGCGCGAAAGCCTCGGCAAATTGCGCCTGAATGACGCCAGCTTCCAATATCAGGCGGAAACGTCGGCAGCGTTGGGCTTCGGCTTTCGCTGCGGCTTCTTGGGGCTGCTGCATCTGGAAATCATCCAGGAGCGCCTCGAGCGCGAGTTCAATCTCGACCTCATCACCACGGCGCCGAGCGTCATTTATAAAATCAACATGACCGACGGCAGCGCCATCGAGCTGCACAATCCGGCCGACATGCCGGACCAGGTCAAGATCGACAGCATCGAAGAGCCGTGGATCAAGGCGACGATTTTGGTGCCCGACGAATATCTCGGCGCGATCCTGTCGCTCTGCCAGGAGCGTCGCGGCATCCAAGAGACGCTGACCTACGCCGGCAACCGCGCCATGGTGGTCTACAAGCTGCCGCTCAACGAAGTCGTCTACGATTTCTACGACCGCTTGAAATCGATCAGCCGCGGCTATGCGAGCTTCGACTATGCGGTCGAGGATTATCAGGAAGGCGAGTTGGTGAAGCTGACCATCCTGGTGAACGACGAGCCGGTCGACGCGCTCTCGATCATCGTCCATCGTGGCTCCGCCGAACCGCGCGGCCGCGCGCTTTGCGCGCGCCTGAAAGAATTGATCCCGCGCCAATTGTTCAAGATCGCCATTCAGGCGGCGATCGGCGGCAAGATCGTCGCGCGCGAGACGGTCAGCCCGATGCGCAAGGACGTCTTGGCCAAGTGCTACGGCGGCGACATCAGCCGCAAGCGCAAGCTGTTGGAAAAGCAGAAGGCCGGCAAGAAGCGCATGCGCCAGGTCGGCAATGTCGAGATTCCCCAGGCGGCCTTCATTGCCGCCCTGAAGATCGACAGCGATTAACGCGGCTTTAAGCCGACTCGTTGAAAATACTCATGTTTTCGCCGCCGCTGCCGTCTCGCGGCGGTTGAAAGCCCAGGGGCGAGCCGCTATTTTGGCCGCCCATCGCGACCTCGGACGCCGGCCACTCACGGCGCTCCGATCCGGATGGAGAGGTGGCCGAGTGGTTTAAGGCACACGCTTGGAAAGCGTGCGTACGGTAAAACGTACCGCGGGTTCGAATCCCGCCCTCTCCGCCAACATGCAGAAGTTCGCTACCATGCTCCCGGTTTGCGAGGATTCGCCAAAGCCGTCCGCAGCGGCGCGCGCTCTAAACGGGCGAAGGCACGAGAAGCTGCGGCACGATCAGGGACTTGTGAAGGCATGGATCCACTGACGCAAGGCGTGCTCGGCGCCGCGCTCCCGTTGTCCACCCGGGGCAAGAGCCAGACAAGAGCCGCAAGCGCCATCGGTTTTCTCGCCGGCATGGCGGCCGATCTGGATGTGCTGATCCGCTCACAGAGCGATGGTCTGCTATTCCTGGAATATCATCGGCAATTCACGCATTCCCTTCTCTTCATCCCGATCGGCGGCTTGCTTGTCGCGGCGCTGTTTTTCCTCGTCGCACGCCGGTGGTTTCACGTCGATTTTCTACGACTGTGGTTGTTCAGCTCGTTAGGATATGCCACGCACGGTTTGCTCGACGCCGCGACCTCATATGGGACGCAACTCTTGTGGCCGATCAGCGATCGGCGGTTTTCGTTGAGCATCATTTCTGTCGTCGATCCGCTTTTCACGCTGCCGCTATTGGTCCTCGTGCTCGTCGGCGTGGCGCGAAAGAGCGGGCGGTGGGCCCGGCTGGCGATGCTTTGGGCCGCAATTTACCTGGGCTTTGGCGCGTACCAACATCATGCGGCATTATCGTTGGCTTACGGATTGGCCGAGGATCGCGGTCATTCGCCCATCCGTGTCGAAGTCAAGCCGACCTTTGCCAATCTCATCCTGTGGCGCAGCGTTTACCAAACGGCCGACCAGTTTTATGTCGATGGGGTGCGCCCGAGCTTCGGCGCAAGAATCTTCGACGGCTCCTCGATCGCTAAACTCGATGTCGGGACAGCGTTTCCATGGCTAGATCCAGCGTCTCAGCAAGCGCGGGATGTCGAGCGATTTACACGCTTTAGCAACGGATTCGTCGCCCAGGCAAGGGACGGAGACGCGCGTATCGTCGACGTTCGCTACGCGTTTATTCCCACCGAGATCGCGCCGCTTTGGTCCATCCGTCTGGATCAAAGCGCGCCGCCTTCGGCTCATGCGCGCTACGAAACCCATCGGGAGAACGCCCGCGAGAACTTCAGCGCATTGTGGGCGATGGTGCTGATGCGGCCATAAGCGGTGGACCGGCTCAATGCGGGCGACGTCCAAAGGCGCCGAACCGGCTCGCGGCGACGGCGCGACCGTGGCAATATCTACGAAACAAAGCCGCGGGAGGCCCCAATGCAGATCACGCTTTATTACGCGCCGCACACTTGTTCGCTCGCACCCTACATCACGTTGACCGAAGCTGGGGCCGATTTCCGGGTCGAAGCCATGAGCCTGCGTCGCAAGCAGCAGTTCTCGGCCGAGTATCTGAAGATCAATCCTAAGCATAAGGTGCCGGCGCTGGTGGTGGATGGCCGGGCGATGACGGAGAACGTCGCCATTCACGCGTGGATCGCGCGGACCTTCCCCCACGCGAAGCTTCTGCCCACCGATCCGTGGCAGGAGCTGCAGGCGCTGTCGCTGCACAGTTGGTGCTCGGGTGGGATCCATCCCTATCTCGCGCGGGTCAACAACCCCAGCAAGACCTGCGATGCGCCCGGCGCGGAAGCCCGCGTCAACGCCATCGCCACCGAGGCGCTGCATGAGAACTTCGCCGTCGCCGATGGGATGCTTGCCGGACGCTCATGGTTTTTCGACCATTTCACCACGCCGGATGCCCATTTCTTCTGGTGCGCGCGGCGCGCGCAAGAACTGAAGGTGGATATCTCCAGCTATGCTAACGTCATGGGCCATTTTTCCCGTATGCGCGCGCGCCCGAGCGTACAGAAGTTCGAGGCGTTCGAAGCGGAAGTCGAGGCTGGCTTCGCCAGCTTGGCGTGAGTCAAGGAAGGTCGATGAAGATCGTCGTTCTGCTCCGGGCTGGCCGCATCGATATTGAAGAGCTCGCGGCGCGCCACCCGGCGCAAGCGTTCGTCCTGGTCGAGAACGCGGCCGGCCTCGCCCGGGAATTGCCGGATGCCGAAGCGCTGGTGACGGCGAACACCCATTACGATGCGGCCGCGGCGGCGATCGTCAAGCGCGCCAGCGGCCTCAAATGGATCCAGTTCACGACATCGGGGCTCGATGCGGCGTTGCGCGCCGGCGGCTTTCCCGACGACGCTATCGTGACGAACGGCGCAGGGATGGCCGCGCCGATGGTCGCCGAACATGGATTCGCCTTGGCGCTGATGGTCGGCCATCGGCTGCGCGACCTGGAGCAGGCGGCGGCGCGCGGCGAATGGCGGCGCGACATCCGGGACTCCATGATCGCGCTCTATGGCCGGACGCTCTGCATCATCGGGCTCGGCGCCGTGGGCCGGGAGGCGGCGCGCCGCGCCCGCGCCTTCGGCATGAAAGTCATCGGCGTGTCGCGCGCGGCGGTGGCCGACGATCTCATCGACGAGATTTATCCGCGCGAACGCCTGGCAGAGGCCTTAGCACGCGCGGATTTGGTCATGTTGACGACGGTGGCGACGGCGGAGACGGTCGATCTCATCGATGCGGCGGCCTTCGCCGCGATGAAGCCGGGCGCCATTCTGGTGAATGTCGCGCGCGGCGAGCTGATTGACGAGGGGGCGCTCGCCGCCGCCTGCCACGCCGGGCGGCTCGCCGGCGCCGGCCTCGATGTCACGAAAATCGAGCCCTTGCCCGCTGATAGCCCGCTGTGGCGTCTGCCCAATGTCGTCGTCACACCGCATCTCGCCGGCGGCGGCGCGGACAACTCAGGCCTGCTGGTCGACCTGATCGACGATAATCTCTCGCGTTACCTGAAGGGCGAGCGGCTCACCCGCGTCGTCGATTGGAAAAACATCCAGCTCGCCTAGCCCGTCAGGATTTGTAATCTGGGTAAAGCTGATCGGCCATGCGCATGCACATGCGCCATTCCGGGCCGCCAAGAGGCTGATTGGGGCGGCGCGCGGCGATCTGCGCCTTCGTGAAGTCCTTGATGTCTTCCGGGATCTCGCGGATCTCGCTGTTGAGCGACATCACGCGTTCTTGCAGTTCGCAGGCGGTGATCAAGCGGCGCATGTAGCTGAAGGCTTCGCCGACGGTGCGGCCCACGCTGAGCAGGCCGTGATTCCACATGATCATCGCTTTGCGTTCGCCGAGATCGGCGACGATGCGGGCCGCTTCGTCGCTTTCGTTCGCGTATCCTTCGAACGCGTGATAGCCGACTTCGCGATGCAGCATGCAGCTGCTTTGGTCGATAATCTTGAGGCCGCCGCGCGTCGCGGAAATGACGATGCCTGCCATCGGATGGGTATGGACGACGCAGTTGATCGCGCTGTTGGCCTTCAGGATCGCGCTATGGAAATTGAGGCCTGCGGGTGCCAGCGTCGCATCCCCTTCGCTCAAGATGCGTCCATCGAGATCGGCCTTCACCAAGCTGCTGGCGGTGACTTCGTGCCAGCCAAGATCATGCGGATTCATTAAAAAGTGGCCGGGCTCCCCTTGCACGCGCGCGGTGATGTGATTGACCAAGCGGTCATTCCATCCCAGGTGATGCGCGATGCGGAACGCCGCCGCGAGCTGCAGGCGCGTGTCCCATTCCGCGGCGCCGATTCCCCGTCCGCGGCCTTTTACTTCATTTTCGCTGACAATTGCGCCTGTCATGGCACGTTTCTCCCTGTTTGCGGCCTCTATAGGCTCGTGATTATGCCGCATAGTTTAGTTTACTATCAGGCGACCGCAACGTCGGCGCTAACCGCCTTAAACATTACAGAGGGTAAATCGAGCGCGGCAGCAGCCGGGACTGGCGTGCCGACAACAAGCACCGCAGAGTGCGAATAAAATGCTGAACAACGGGAGGAAAGAATGACCTATGCGAAAATGAGCGCCGCGATTGCGGCGTTGACGGCGATGTGCGCTTTCACGTCTGCGGGGGCTCTGGCCCAGTCGGCCCCCAGCTTCGCCGGCAAGCAGATCACCATCATCGTCGGGTTCGATGTCGGCGGCAGCTATGATGGATATAGCCGCCTGGTCGCCGGACATATCGGCCGCTTTTTGCCGGGCAATCCGAGCGCCATCACGCAGAACATGCCGGGCGCCGGCAGCGTCAGGGCGACCAACCACCTTTACGAAATCGCGCCAAAAGACGGCACGACGATCGGCATGATCGATCAAGCCATCCAGGCATTCGAACTGATGGGCCGCAGCGGCCTGAAGGCCGACACGACCAAATTCAATTGGATCGGCCGGCTCGCCTCCAACAGCGCCGTGCTCTTTGCCTGGCATACAGCGCCGATCCAGAAAATCGAAGACGCTTTCGACACGAATTTCATCGTTTCGGCGTCCGGGGCCGCTTCTCGCTTGAATTGGGTCATCCTGAATAGCGTTGTCGGTACTAAGCTGCAGATTCTCACCGGCTATAAAGGCACGAGCGAGTCGCTCTTGGCGATGGAGCGCGGCGAAATTCACGGCCTCAGCCGGCCATGGACCGCGATCAAGGCGGCGCAGGCCGATTGGCTGCGGGAGGGAAAAATCCGTTTGCTGCTGCAGACGGGAGCCGAGAAGAACGACGATCTGCCGCACGTGCCGCGCATGATGGATTTGGCCAAGACGACTGAGGATCGCCAGCTCCTGCGCTTTTTCGCGGCGCCTTCGGACATCGGCCGCTCCATCGTCGCGCCGCCTGGCGTGCCGAAGGAAACGGTCGCGCTGCTGCGCGACGCCTTTTGGAAAACGCTCAACGACCCGAGGTTTGAGGCGGACTTGACCAAATCCGGGTTGGAACTCGATCCGATGCATGGCGACAAGTTGCAGGCCCTGGTGGAAGAGGGGCGGGACGTCCCGCCGGCGGTCGTGGAGCGCGCGAAGGCGTTATCGGCGCTCGAGAAGTAATCGGCGCGCTCAGACGGGAATTGGCCGCATCGCAAGATGCGGCCAACCTGCCTCAGTTGCGGCGCCCGGCGGTCAGGACTTTTCCGCCGAGAACCTTTCCGTCGTGCCGATTTTGAAGCGTTGCGGCGCGGCATCGGTGCGGCCGCCCATCGGCCCGCCATCGACGCCAGGCCCCATCGACGCGCCGACCTGCAATAGCTCCAATTCCTCGTCGCCGGAATTCTCGAACCAGTAGCGCGAGTAGCGCGGCGTGATGGTGCCCTCCATCGGGCCGAACTCGCCGATCAGTTCGTCGCCCGGGCCGTAAAAGCGGACGCGGCCCTTCAAGACCATCCAGAAGGTGTCGACGGTCGTGTGGTAATGCATGTTGTTCTCGCCGCCATCTTTTTTGACGATCTGCACGGCGGCAGTGACGAGATCGCTTTTGCCGAGGCGCACGCGAGCCTTGGCCTTTTCGGCCTCCGGTTTCTCGTAGCGATAGACGCGCACTTGCGATTCCGCCTCGAGGTGGCGGGCTTCCAGCGATGCCGCGTCGAGCGGGGCGGATGTAGTGCTGTTCGACTCGATGGTGGCTGACATGTTGATGGTCTCCCTCTTGCTCTATGTTGCCGCGCCGATGGCGGCGCTTAAAGATTGCCGGTGCGAACGTCGATGATCGCCACGCCACCGCTCTCGACCACCTTCACGGCGCGCTGGAATGCGCCGGCCAGGTCGTCGGGGTTTGTGATCGGGCCTTCGGCATAGGCGCCGTAGCCTTCCGACACCTTCACGAAATCGACGTCCGGGCTGCGGGTCGTCGTGCCGATATAGGCGTTTTCCGGCGGGCGGCCGCGGGCCTTGGCGATGTTGGCCTGATGCTCCTCGTCGTTGAACCAGGAGGTGTTGTTGTTGATGACGATCAGCAACGGCACCTTGTAATGCACGGCGGTCCAGACGGCAGTCGTCGCCATCAGGAAGTCGCCGTCGCCGATGATGCCGACCGGAAAGCGGCCGTCGTCCAGGCAGGCGAAGGCCGCGCCGACCGACGCGCCCGTGCCGTGGCCCAGGCCGCCGCCCGACGAATGGCCGGCATATTGGCCGGCGCCGTCGAACTCCCAAGCACCTTCCGGCCATGAGCGATGGTTGCGCAAGGTGAGATACCACGGCTTATCGCGCACGGCGGCGAACAGTTCGGCGACCATGCGGCCGGGCGAGATCGGGGTTTCGTTCCAGCGCGCTTTGAGCCTGTCTTGCTGCCTCTGGACCAGCGCCGCCTTTTCCGTCGCGAGCGCCTTGGCGCGGCTGGCGAAGCGGGCGGCGAGATTCGGTTCAGCGTCGCGGCGCGCTTTCAGCGCCTCGATGATCTGCGCCAGCATCGTCAAGGGATCGGCCATCACCTGCAGCGCGGTGTCGGCAATCGGTCCGCCGATGCGGCTCCAACGGCGATTGGCGCTCTCGTTCATCGACAGGTCGATGATTTGCCGCTTGTGGCCGGCATCCTCGGGCTTTTTATAGGTGTTGCTGCGGCGGCCCATATAGCCGCCGACGGTCCAATGCACGTCGGCGCAATCGACGGCCAGCAGCACATCGGCTTTCGCCAGCGCCTCGCGCGAGCCAGTGAGGTTCTGCGGATGCCGCGTCGCCAGCGAAACGAACGAGCGATCTTCGCAATAGGCGGCGCCCAGCAATTCGACCAGCTCGCGCACCGGCGCCGTCGCCGCCGGCAAATATCCGACCCGTCCGCCGACGATCATCGGATAATCCGCGCCGACGAGCATGTCGACCAACTGATCGACGATCGCCGCGCTGGCGGCGGGCGGTGCTGGGGGCTGGAAGCGCGCGTCCTTGACGTCGGGCAAATCGATCGGTCCAGCCAGCTTCTGTTCTTGAAGGCCCGAGTCGAAGGCGACGTAGACCGGACCTTTGGGAACCGTGTTGGCGATTTTATAGCCGCGCATCACCGATTCGATCACGCCGTCCACGGTCGTCGCCTCGTCGTCCCATTTGACGTAGGAGCGCACGATCTCGCCCTGCGTGTTGGCGGAATGGAGGTAGTCGACGGGACCGCGCAGCGCCATGTCCGACGGGCCGGAGCCGCCGAGAATGACCACGGGCATGCCGGCGCAATACATGTTGAACACGCCCATCGCGCCATGCATCAGGCCGACCATGTTGTGAAGGATGCAGAGCGCCGGCTGGCCGGAGGCCGTGGCATAGCCCTGCGCCATTGCCGTCACGGCATCCTCATGCAGTCCTAGGACGACTTTCGGCTTCACGTTCGCGTTGTAATTGACGATCGAGTCGTGCAGGCCGCGATAGCTCGAGCCTGGATTGAGGAAGGCGTAGTCGAAGCCGAATCCGTTCAAAAGTTCGACCACAGCATCGGAGCCATATTCCGGCTGATTGGGCTTATGCGTTCCGATCGCGGCTTCGATGCCGGCGACGGCGGCGTTCGGCGCGATGTTTTTTTCTTTTGCGGCGGGCATAGACGAAGACTCCTGAACTAGTTCTCTTAATAGGCTTGCGGGCGGGTCGAGATATCGCGGCTATTTGATGTTCCGCCGGATCGTGCGATCCCTATTCCCGCACGTCGATGATGAGGCCGTCGGGATCGGCCAGATGGTGGCACCCGAGCGGACAGGTGCGGCGGAACATCTCGATGCGGTTCGCCCCCTCCTTGCCCTTGCCCACGATGCTCGCGTTCGGCTGGAGACGATAGTTTCGCTCGACGGCCCGCGCCATATCGTTCTGCAGCGCATCGATGCTCTCGACCCGAAAACCGATATGGTCCAGGCCGCGCGCGGAGATTCCGGTGTTCTCGAAATCGCTGAGACGCCAGGGGATGATCACCAGCGTGACGTTGCCGTCGGAGAGATAGGCGTTTCGCCCCCCGGCTGGCTCGTCGAGCCGCGTGAAACCGAAAATATTTTGGTAGAACTCCGCCACCGCTAGGGGATGAAGAACGCGCAAGGCGACATGATCGATGACGCGCCGCAGCTGTTGGCCATCGGGCTGGTAGATGTCGTCATGGTCGCGCGCGCCGTTTTGCGAAAGAATGAAAATGTTTCCATCGGGATCATGCGTGCTGACCGATCCCGACTCTGCGTCGCCAGACGGCGCCGAACAGGCGATGCGCGGATAGCCGTCGCGAATGCGGGCGAGCGTCGCCGCGATGTCATCGACCTGGATGCCGAAGCGGTCGAGCTGCGCCGGTTGGCCGGGCAGGCGGGGATGAACGTTCAGGCCGACGCGTCCGTCGCCGATGCGGACGGACTCCAACGCATCGCGCGCTCCGGCTGGCCGCATATGGAAGAAGCCTTCATAAAAGCGGCCGACGGCGTAATTGTTTTCGCTGACGATGGTCAGATGATTGATGTTGGCGGCCACTACGGTCTCACTCATGCCACGATGTCGAGCAGGTTGCCGTCCGGATCGGCCATGTGCAACGCGCCGAGACTGTCGCGCTCGAACAGCGCGAGGCGCGCCTGGCCTGCCGGTCCGAGTCCGACTGGGGCCGGCGTGAGCAGCGGATTGCTTTTTCCAGCGGCTTCGACATCGTCTTTGAACTTGGTCAAGTCCTCGACCTTGAAGCCGATATACTCGATGCCGGGACCGACTGCCGCCGCCCTGGCGTAATCTTTGATGTTCCATGTCAGGAAGATCAGCGTCACCATCCCGTCGGTGACGCCATGGGCGTTTTCGATCGGCAGGTTCGCCGGCTTCAGGTCGAACATGTCGATGTAGAATTCGGCGCAGGCTTCCGCGTTCAGCGTGCGAATGCCGACGTGGCTGATCCGGCGCTCCGACTGCCAATCGTTGTGCGCGTAGATATCCTTGAGCTTATCGCTCTTGGCCTGGCTCAGATCGAAGACGTTGCCGTCGGGGTCGTAACAGGCCAGTTCGACGAAAGGTCGCGTGCTGGGACGCTTGAGCACTTCCACTTCCGGATGCGTCTCGCGAATGCGGGCGACCGTCGATTCGAGATCGTCGACTTGAATGCCGAAATGATCGAGCCGGCTCGGACGCCCGGCCCGCCGGGGATTGATGTTCATCCCGACGTAACCGTCGCCGATCGAGACGGCCCGCGCCGGTCGCGCCTTCGGCGAGTTGCGCATGCCGAAGACGGCTTCGTAGAACTTCGACTCGAGCGCATAGTTGGCGCTCATCATCGCGACATGGTTGATCTTTGACGCCACAACTTCTCCTTTACGCGCGACGGTTTATCGGCCGATCACTTCGTCCAATGCGCGTTCCATGCTGCGTCCATCTGTGCGGCGGCGTCTCCGAACATGTCCTCGCCGCGCGCGATGCTGGGTTTGCCGACGATGGTTTCGGAAAATGGCATGAAGCGCGTGTCCTGCAGGCTCTTGTGAACCGGCACCGAGGTGTTGGCGACATATTGCAGAATTTGGCCTTCGCGGCTGATCAGCCAGTTGATGAAGATGCGCGCGCCGTTCTTCCGTTCGGCCTGCTCCAGCATGACGATCTGCGACAGGGTGATCGGCACGGGCTCCGGGCAGTGATAGCTGATCGGCGCGCCCTTAAGGGCATACTGCTCGACGCGCCGTTCCGGCGCTGGAATGTTGGCATAGAACTCGCCAGCGACCGCTAAGCCCGTCAAAGCCATCATGCCTTCTTTGCGCTGCACCGGCTGCAGTTCGGTGAACAGGCGCTTGGTGAACTGCTTGCCCCAGTCCTCGCCCTTTTCAGACCATAGAGCGAGGAGCCAGGCGTTCGGCGTGTTGGACAAGGCAATTTTGCCGCCGCGCCAGACCGGATTGGTCAACAGATCGTCCCACGTTTTGGGCAGGTCAGCTTTTTTGACGAGATCGGTGTTGTAGCTCATGCAGCGAAAGCCGATCTTGTGCGCCACCCAATTGCCGTCAGCGTCGATGTGGTCGGGCGACAGATTCTTGACGCCCGGCAGATCGCGCAAGTCGGCAAGCGCCTTTTGCTCCTTGAACTCGCCGTACGAGTCGCCGACGCTGGTGATGACGTCGGCGATGGCGCGTCCGGTGCCCAAAGCCACCAATACCTTGATGCCGCGGGCGGAGGAGGTGGCGCGAACGTAATTGAGCTTAATCGACGGATAGCGCTCGATGAAAGATTCGGTGATGCGGCGGAACTCGGCTTCCTGCCAAGTGCCGAGAATGATAACGCCGCCCTTCTCCTGCGCCGCTCCGTCCACCCAGGCCTTGGGCAGGTCGAGCTCGGCGTCGAGCCCGTCCATGATCGACGGTTCGAGCTTGAGTTCAGCAAGAGCCTTCTTTGTCGCGGTCGGCAATTCCGTCGCCGCCGCAGCCGAAATCGAGCCTGACATCAAAGCGAGGGCGCAAAGAGCTCGCGCGGTAAAATTATGCATAATGCCTCCCCATTATTTTTTTGGGATCGTTTTTTATCTCTGTCGTCTGGTCGGCGACAGTCAGTCCTAGAAGCTTATCGTGCGCGGCCCGACGTCGAGGCCCAGTAGCCGTTCCACACTTCGAGCATTTTCTTCTGCATGTCGCTGCCGAGCAGGGACTCGTCGCGGACGTTCTTCTGCTTGCCGGCGACATTGACGAACTCGGAGACGAACGGCGGGATCTGCAGATCCTTGTGCACCGGCACGACATAGGAGTCGTAGTACTGCATCATCTGCCCTTCGCGGCTCAGCATCCAATTGAGGAAGACCTTGCCCGCGTTTTTGCGCGGCGACTTGTCGAGCAAGACGATCTGCGACAGAGTGATCGGCACCGGCTCGGGGCAGTGATAATTGATCGGCGCCTTCTTATCGACGTAGCCCTGCACTTGCCATTCCGGCGACGGGAGGGTCGCCAAGAGTTCGCCCGACACGGTCAGCGCCGTCGCGGCCGTCATGCTTTCTTTGCGTTGCTCGGGTTTCAATTCCTCGAACAGACGGCGCGTGAAGTCACGGCCCCATTTCTCGCCGTTCGTCTCCCACAGGCCGAGCAGCCAGGAGTTCGGCTGATTGGTCAGCGCGAGCCCGCCGTTGCGCCATTTGGGGTTGGTCAGCAAATCATCCCATTTCGCCGGCATGTCGCCGGGTTTCACCTTGTCGGTGTTATAGGCCATGCAGCGGTAGGACAGCTTATGGCTGACCCAGGTGCCGTCGGAGGAGGCGTAATCGCTCGGGATGTTTTTGATGCCGGGGAGATCGCGCAGATCGGCGAACGCCTTCATCTCCTGGAATTGGATATAGGCGTCGGCGATGCTGGTCAGCACGTCGGCGAGAACGCGCCCGTTCGACAACGCCATGACCACGGCCATGCCGCGGCCCGTGCCGGCGTTGCGATCATAGGTAACCTTTATGAAGGGATATCTTTCCGTGAAAGGCTGGGCCATGACGCGGAACTGCTTTTCCGGCCAGGTGCCCATGATGATGACCTCGCCCTCCTTGGCCGCCGCGTCGAGCCAGGCTTGCGGAACTTTGAGTTCCTCGTCGAGGCCGTTCATCAGCGACGGATCGAGCTTCAGTTCGGCCAGAACTTTTTGGGTCATCTTCGGCAAGTCGGCGGCCTGCGCTGCCGTGCTGACTGACAGCAGCGAGGTCAATCCGATGAACGCCCCGCGAACCACTGGATTCATGACGATTCTCCCTGTTTATTTTATGTTTTGCCTAAGCGCCCCGAGTCTTATGCAAGACGCTTCAATATTTTCACCAGTGTATGAAAATAAGCGCGCATTTGGAATAGACGCGATAACCCTTCGGCAATTTGCCCGAACATCGGCGAACCGACGGCGCCGCTTCGTCAAACGAAAAGCCCGCTCTTGCGGGCGGGCTCTCAGTGCGTGTCTCGGAAAAAGAAAAGCCCGCCAGCCGAAGCTGACGGGCCATCGCAGCGCGCGTCGACCGCGCGCCTGGCAGTGCTAGCTCGGCTGCTTCGCCGGCGCGTTCTCGTGGCCAGGCTGTGACTTGTTGGGCTGCTGGTCCTGCTGCGGCTGGTTCTTCTCGCCCTGCTTCGTGTCGCCGACTTGGTTCTCGCCCGGGGCCTTCGGCTTGCTGTCCGAAGCTTCGGTCTTGGAGTTGTCCGTCATGTGATGGCTCCTTCGTCAGTTAAGAAAGGAATCTCGTGAGCCATCTGCAAGTGGGGCCGAGGCGCGCGCGATACCATCTCTAATCGTGTCGCCATGCACGCGCGGCGTTCTGAATCGAAAGGTTCCCTGCGCGACGTCGGAAACGAAAGGAACGCGGGCCGTAAAGCGCTCTCGCTCCAGATAATCGGTCGGGTCGCGCTTTGCCGGCCTCGCGCAGATCGACGGCGACGCCTCCCCGCTTCATCATCGTACAGAAGACTTCGTCTTTCGACTCTCAGGCCGCGATGCGCAAGCGCGTCACCAGCGGCGTCACTTGTACGTCGGCGCCGTAGGATTCGCAGCACATGCAGCGCAGCTTCACGTCCCACCAGCGGGCGTGACGGCCGTGGCGCTTGAGCAGCGTCGCGATGTCCCAATCGTGGTTGTGGCCGCAATTGCGGCAGGCGAGGCGGAGAGGCAGACCGTGCGCTTGCAGAGCGCCGAGCGTGTCGGGGACGGAGAGGAGAAAGGCCATGAGGGGGCTCCTAAAAGGCCAAGGTCTTGAGATTTCAACTTTTTGTAGGTAGTGACAGTTCCAGCCCCTACATATTGGTGGCACTTGGTTAAGCCGGTCTTAAAGCGCACAGCATTTATGGCGAATTGCATTCGTCATGGCTTGCCCAGGTCTGGCCGGCGTCTCCCGGCAACGAACTTCGCGGTGAGCGGATTACTAGCGGGTAAGCCGGTTGCTCCTGCCTTCAAGATTCGTCGTCCCGGCGCGAATGAGGAATTCTGATTGCCGAGCGATGGTGCTACCACTCCGCTCCATTCCTCTCGCTGTGCGCTTTCCATGTCCGTTTCCATCATTTCCGTCCAGGGCCTGTCGAAGACCTACAAGTCCGGCTTCCAGGCGCTCAAGTCTGTCGACCTCGCCGTCGAGCAAGGCGAGATCTTCGCGCTGCTCGGACCCAACGGCGCTGGCAAGACGACGCTGATCGGCATCATCTGCGGTATCCTCAACGCCTCGGCCGGCCGCGTGACCGCCGACGGCCATGACATCGCCAAGGATTATCGCGGCGCGCGCTCAAAGATCGGCTTGGTGCCTCAGGAATTGAGCACTGACGCCTTCGAGACGGTATGGGCGACGGTGAATTTCAGCCGCGGTCTGTTCGGCAAAGCGCCCAACCCGGCCTATATCGAGAAAATTCTCCGCGACCTGTCTCTGTGGGAAAAGAAGGACAGCAAGATCATGACGCTGTCGGGCGGCATGAAACGTCGCGTGATGATCGCCAAGGCGTTGTCGCATGAGCCGACGATCTTGTTCCTCGACGAACCGACCGCCGGCGTCGACGTCGAATTGCGCCAGGACATGTGGCGCATGGTGCGCCAATTGCGCGAATCCGGCGTCACCATTTTTCTCACGACGCATTACATCGAAGAAGCCGAGGAGATGGCGGACCGCATCGGCGTCATCAACAAAGGCGAGATCATCCTGGTCGAAGAGAAAGCCGAACTGATGCGCAAGCTCGGCAAGAAGCAGCTCAGCCTGCAATTGCAAACCCCGCTCGACGCCGTCCCGCTGGAGCTTTCGGCCTATCAGTTGGCGCTCGGCGCTGGCGGCAACGAACTGGTTTATACCTACGACACCCAAGGCGAGCGCACCGGCATCACGTCGCTTCTGAGCGCGCTGGCCGCTGCCGGCATCCGCTTTAAGGACCTGCAGACGACGCAAAGCTCGCTCGAGCAGATTTTCGTCGAGTTGGTGAAGGGAAGCCGCGCATGAACATTCATGCCATCCGCGCGATCTACAAGTTCGAGATGGCGCGCGCCTGGCGCACCATGACGCAAAGCATCATCGCGCCGGTGATCTCGACCTCGCTCTATTTCGTCGTGTTCGGCGCGGCGATCGGCGCAGGCATCCAGGCCATCAACGGGGTGAGCTACGGCGCGTTCATCGTGCCGGGCCTCATCATGCTGTCGCTGTTGACGCAGAGCATCGCCAACGCCTCTTTCGGCATTTATTTCCCGCGCTTCACCGGCACGATCTACGAACTGCTCTCGGCGCCGGTGTCGCCGATGGAAATCGTCATCGGCTATGTCGGCGCGGCGGCGAGCAAATCGATCATCCTCGGCGCGATCATTCTCGCCACCTCGACGTTGTTCGTGCCGCTGCAGATCGAACATCCTCTATGGATGCTGTTCTTCCTGCTGCTGACTGCCGTGACCTTCAGCCTGTTCGGCTTCATCATCGGCATCTGGGCCGACGGTTTCGAGAAGCTACAGGTCGTGCCGTTGCTGGTCATTACGCCGCTGACCTTCCTCGGCGGCAGCTTCTATTCCATCGACATGTTGCCGCCGTTCTGGCGCGCCGTCAGCCTGTTCAACCCGGTGGTCTATCTGGTGAACGGCTTCCGTTGGAGCTTCCACGGCACAGCGGACGTCCATATGGGCATCAGCCTCGGCATGACGCTGCTGTTCCTTGTGGGCTGTCTCGCCATCGTCGGCTGGATGTTCAAGACCGGCTACCGCCTGCGCAACTGAGCGCATTTGCTCAGGGCGGACGCAAGCGCGACTAGGCCGTCGCGGTCATGCCGGTAGATTGGTTATCGGTACGTCTCGCTGCTAAGCCGTCAAGCTCGGTCAAGTGCGTCGCGCAGGGCTTGCGCCAAATCCGCCTTGCGAAAGGGCTTTTGCAGCAGACGGATGTTCTGCCCGAATCCCGCGTTATGCTTGAGCGCGTTTTCCGTATAACCCGACATGAAGAGAATCTTGAGCGACGGCTTCAGCTGGATCGCAGCGGCGGCAAGCTGCGGCCCGTTCATGGGGTCGGATAGCACGACATCGGTCAGCAGAAGATCGATTGCGTTCTCTGCACTCAGCGTCTGGAGCGCGTCGCCAGGACTGTCGGTGCTGAGCACGCGATAGCCGAGCGATTGGAGCATCGAGGTGGTCAAGATGCGCACGTCTGCGTTATCTTCGACGACCAGAATCGTCTCGCCGGCGGCGGGTGCCTTGGCCTGCGCGCTTGGCGACGCTGCGGACTGCGCTGACCCATCCTTGCTGCGGGGCAGATAGAGCTTCACGGACGTGCCGTGCCCGACTTCGCTGTAAATCTTGACGTTGCCGTTCGATTGCTTGGCGAAACCGTAAACCATGCTGAGGCCAAGGCCGGTGCCGCGCCCCATTTCCTTGGTGGTGAAGAACGGCTCGAACGCTTGCGCGACGACGGCCGGCGGCATGCCGCTGCCCGTATCGGAGACGGCCAGCATCACATAATCGCCCGGTATGATGTCGGCATTCGCTTCGTCTTTCGCGAGCGTGACGTTTGCCGTTTCGATCGTCAGTTTGCCGCCAGAGGGCATGGCGTCGCGGCTGTTCACCACGAGATTGAGCAGCGCGCTTTTGACTTGGCTCGGGTCCGCGTGGCAGGCCCATAGGTCTTTCGTCGCGACGACGTTGATCGCGATGTTCTCCGGCAGGGTTCGCTGAAGCAGAGAGATCATCTCATTGACGAGATCGCTGAGATTGAGAGACGTGGGGCTCAGCGATTGCTGGCGCGCGAAGGACAGCAAGCTGCGCGTCAGCTGGGCGCCTTGGTCGGTGGCGTGCAATGCGATGTCGATGCTGCTGGCCGGATCTTCGCCGCGCGCGGCGTTCTCTTTGGCCAATTCGAGATTGCCGAGAATGACGGCGAGCAGATTGTTGAAGTCGTGGGCGATGCCGCCAGTCAGCTTGCCGATAGCGTCGAGCTTCTGTGCTTGGCGGAGCTGCTCTTCGGTCGCGACGCGATCGCTAATGTCGGTCAACAGCGCGTAGTAGCCGCAGACGTTGCCGTCGGCGTCGAAGTCGGGGACTTGGGTGACGTCGAGGGTGCGGGTCGTCCCGTCCGGCTGCTTGCGCTTGCGGACGTCGCGGATCGGGCCCTTCGACAGTCTTTCGAAGAGTTCGGCGGAGTGAACCGTTGGTGGGCGCTCAAGTACGTCGCCGACGCGGTGGCCCAGAATGTCTTCGGCGCTGCGGCCGTACCATATTTCGCCGGTTTTGTTGATGAAGCGGAATTTCATGTCGCGGTCGATATAAGCGATGAGGACCGGCAAGTGGTCCGTGACTGCACGGAGTTGCTTTAAGCTTTTCTCGAGGTCTTCGGCCAGTTCGCGGATTCTTCGTTCGCCGCGCGACGCTTCTTCGCGCTCGGCCAGGGATTGGGCCATTCTCATCCGCAAATCGATTTGACGGCCAAATAGCGCGCCGAACAAGAGGATGAGGATCGCGAAGATCGACGATATGACAGCCGTCACCAAGGTCCGTTGCCGCCACGACGCTAAAATCGCGTCGATTGTGTTCGTCACGTTGATGACGAGCGGATAATCGCTTACGGCGTTCGGAGTCATGATCCGCGCGATGCCGTCGAAAGCGCTGGCGGGCGTCCTGACGACGCCGGACGCCGCATTGGCGATGATCTCGCGAAAGAGCGGCTGGGCGCCGAACGAGCGGCCGATGAATTCTTCGGACATCGGATGGCGGGCCAGCAAAACGCCGTCACGCCGAAAAAGGGAAATCGTCGCTTCGCTTCCTGGCGCGACGGCCTCGAACAGATCCTCGAAGAAACGCGTCCTCACGACGGCGTTGAGCACGCCGAGGAAAGCGCCGTCTGGCGCGCTGATCGGACGCGTCATGAACATGGTCCATTCGCCGGTGACGCGGTTGCGGACCGGCGCGCCGATATAAACGCTCGGCGTAGCTGCGGATTTATGCGCGAGATAGTAATCTCGCGTCGAAAAATCCGGATCGGACGGGAGGGGCGGCGTGCGGCTGCTGGTGATGACATGCCCGTTGTCGCCGAGCACGACAATGGCGTCGAGTTGCGCGATGTCTTGTTTGCGCTCCACCAGAAGACTCTGCACGACTGGCGAGGAAAACTCCCGTCGCAAATCATCGGCAGTCCTGATGCCGGCGTTCTCGATATCTTCTTCGATCCCGAGCAAGATCAGATCGAGGCTTTGCATGGTGCGCGAGGTGGTTTCAGCCAGCGTCAGGCTTAACCGCGCCTGTTCTCGTTCTGCGCTGACGAGATCGCGCTCGCGATCGAACCAGACGATCGCCGCCGCAGCGACGAGCACGCTCACGGCCAATAGGATGGCTATGCCGATAATCGTCCGTCGCGCCAAAGCGGATGCCGCTGCGCTGGGCGGCTCAATCTTTGAAGAATCGCGTATTGGCCCAATCACCGGACATCCCCCAGCCAAATCCGGATTCCAAGCTAGCCTGTTCTGCGTAAATTCGCCAGATATGGCCGGTTATGGCCTCGCTTCGGCTATGGACATAGTGAAATAAATGCCGGTCGCCAAACTTAAGGGCGGCGGATTCAATTTAGAGTGCTTTTGCGCCAAGGCGGCGATTCTAGACAGCCGCGACGACGATGATCTCGACCAAATACTGCGGGGCGGCGAGTCGCGCTTCGATGGTGGCGCGCGCCGGGGTATGGCCGGCCGGCACCCATTGGTCCCATACGCTATTCATCTCGGCGAAGGTCGAGATGTCGCGCAGGCAGATTTTGGCTGACAGGATCTTGGTCTTGTCGCTGCCGGCTTCCTTGAGCAGCGCGTCGATGCTGGCCAGCACTTGGCGCGTTTGGCCGGCGACGTCTTGCGACGGATCGGCGGCCACCTGGCCGGCGAGATAGACCGTGCCGTTGTGGATGACCGCTTCGCTCATGCGTTTGCCCGGCTGCAGGCGCCGAATCTCCATGTCTCGTCTCCTAATGAAAGTGGGTGCGGCGGTCAGTAGGTGCCCGGGTAGGCGCCGCCGTCGATCAGCAAATTCTGGGCGTTGATATAGCCGGCCTTGGCCGAGCAGAGAAAGGCGAAATAGGCGCCGAATTCCGACGGATCGCCGTAGCGCTTGGCCGGGCTGTTGGCGGCGCGCTCTTGCCACACTTGTTCGAAGGTTTTGCCGAGTTCCGGCAGCATGCCCTCGATATGGCGCTTCTGCGCGCCGCTGTCGAAAATGCCGGCCAGCAGATTGTTGATCGTCACGCCGCGCGCCACCGTCTGGCGGGCCAGACCGGCGGTGAAGCCGACCAGCGCCGACCGCGCGGCGTTCGACAAGCCGATCTCGCTCTGAGCGATTTTCACGCTGCGCGACGAAATGTTGACGATGCGGCCGAAGCCGCGCTCCATCATGCCGTCCACCGTGGCGCGGATCATCTCGATCGGGCCGAGCGTCATCGAGTCGAACGCGCCGTGCCAGTCCTCGCGCGTCCAATTGCGAAAATCGCCGGGTTCCGGTCCATCGGCGTTGTTGAGCAGGATGTCGGGCACCGGGCAGGCGGCGAGCGCTGCTGCGCGGCCATCCGGCGTGCGGATGTCGGCAGCGACCGGTGTCGCGCGCACGCCGGTTTCTTCGGCGATGGCCTTGGCCGCCGCTTCGATGGCCGTCTTGGTGCGGGCGACGATGGTGACGTCGACGCCTTCACGCGCCACGGCAAGGGCGCAGGCGTGGCCGAGGCCGCGGCTGGCGCCGAAAATGAGGGCTTTGCGGCCCTTGATGCCTAAATCCACCGTGATCCCCGTCTTGCGAAAATGGTCCGTGATCTTAGGCAAAAATCCAGCGGAACGCCAGCAACCCTCTGAAATCTAACGGGCATTTTAGCGCTGTTTTCGGCACCAAAGTCGCGCCGGAGGGCAGCTTGTGCTTGGTGGACGAAGGTTTTATGACTATGTGCAAGACAGGAATATCACCCGTCAAAGCCCTGAGGGAGGAGCGAACATGAACAAGATCGCCGATGTCGATGCCCGCCGCGAAGAGGCGCACAACAGCGCCACCTCAAGCCATCCCGCCGAATATGCCGGCACCTCGCCGATCAAGGTGAACAAGCTCGGCCATTTCGTCTACGAAGTGAGCGACGTCGAGCGCACCGTGAAGTTCTGGACCGAGGTCATGGGCTTCATCGAGACCGACCGCAACGACAAGGGCATGGTGTTCTTCCGCTGCGGCGCCGACCATCACGCCATCGGCCTCAAGCCGATGTCGCCGGGCAAGGCGGCGAAGCGCGACATGAAGAGCGGTCTGCAGATGGAGCATCTCGCGCTTGAAGTCGACGACATCGAGGTGCTGAAGAAGGCCAAGGTCTATCTGAAGCAGAACAACATCCCCATCGTGTTCGAGGGTCGCAAGGGCGCCGGCTGCAACGTCAGCATCAACTTCCTCGATCCGGACGGCTACGAATTCGAGATCTATTGCGAGATGGACCAGATCGGCCCCGACGGTCGCCTGCGTCCGCCCGAGCAGTTCCGCAAAGCCAATCCGCTGGAAGACGCGATCGCCAATCCGGTGCAGAAGACCTGGTAAGGTCGGCGCGGTTCGAACAAGGCGTCGGCGAGCAATCGCCGGCGCCTTTTCTTTATGAGACGCGGCGCGAAGCCGCGCGATGACAGGGGGCTCCAATGAAACTATGCCGCTATGACGCGGATAAACTCGGCTTGGTCCAAGGCGATCAGGTGATCGACGTCTCCGATTTGCGCGACGCCGTCGTGCCGAAGGATTGGAGCGGAATGGGCGACGCCACCGTGGCGCATCTCGCGCCGCTGGTGGCGCGCATCAAGGCCGAGGCGGGCAATCGCAAAGGGGTGCCTCTATCCGGCGTGAAGCTGCTCAGCCCGGTGAAAAGCCCGAGCAAGCTGCCGGCCGCGCCGACCAACTATCGCGCTCATATCGCCGAGATGCAGAAGGTGTCGGCCAACAATCCTGTCAAGCGCTCCAACGACATCGGCACCTCGGGCATGTTTCTGAAGGCCACCTCGTCCATGGTCGGCCCGTCGGAGGGCATCCAGTTGCGCTTCCTCGACCGGCGCAACGATCATGAAGTCGAACTCGCCATCGTCATCGGCAAGACCTGCAACGCCGTCTCGCAAGCCGAGGCGCTCGACTATGTCGCCGGCTATTGCATCGGCCTCGACATCACGCTGCGCGGCCCCGAGGACCGCAGCTTTCGCAAATCGATCGACACATATTCAGTGCTCGGCCCCTGGATGGTGACGGCGGACGAGATTCCCGATCCAGACGCCTTGCAGCTCAAAATCGCGGTGAACGGGGAGGGGCGGCAGAACGCCAACACGCGCGACATGGTCTATAGCGTGCGGCGCTTGATCGAGTTCTCCTCGGCCTTCTACACGCTGCATCCGGGCGACGTGATTTATACCGGAACTCCAGAAGGCGTCGGCCCGATCCGCCCCGGCGATATGCTCACCGCCGAGATCGAACGCATCGGGAAGATGGATGTGCGCGTCCGTTAGGCAGCGCGCTGGCAAATCCATCTCATATCGACTCCTATGCAAGAGTCGCATCGTCAGAGTCCCTGAATGATGCGGTCTCAGCATTGACTTTTAGGCCTCTTGCCGTTGCAATGCGCGCCACCTGATCCAAGAATCAGGGTGAAAACTCGATCTGGGAAACGCACAAGAAAGGCTCTCCTCATGGAGGCGCTGAAGCGCAGTAGCGACGCCGGTTTCACGCCGGTCATGTCGTCGAACGTTCGTCATCTTTGCCGGCTCGAAACGCCGGGCGGCGGGCAAGTCGTCGTGCAGGGGAAATATGCTTTCATCGGGCATATGAAAAACCCGCAGGGCACGACGATCATGGACATCTCGGACCCGCGCAAGCCGAAGATCGTCAGCATCATTCCGGTGTCGGACCTCAACACGCATAGCCACAAAGTGCGCGTGCTCGGCGATCTAATGTTCGTCAATGCCGAGCATCAGCCGGGCACCAATCCGCGCAAGGACTATGTCGATGGCGGCTGGCGCATCTACGACATCAAGGACAAGGCCAATCCCAAGCTGCTGTCCTATGTGAAGACCCACGGCAAAGGCGTTCATCGCTTCGACGTCGACGAGAATTATGCCTACATGTCGTCCGAGATGGACGGCTTCGTCGGCAACATCCTGGTGATTTACGACATCCGCGATCCCTCCAAGCCCAAGGAAGTCAGTCGTTGGTGGATGTCGGGTCAGAACGTCGCCGCCGGAGAGCCGCCGCATCCGAAGAAGGCGGCGCATCGCCTGCATCATGGCCTGCGCTACAAGGACCTGATCTATGCCGGCTGCTGGCATTCGGGCGTCGCCATCATCGATGTTGCCGACATCACCAAGCCGAAAACGCTCAGCCACTATCAGTATGAGCCGGAGTGCCCCGAGCCGAGCCACACGCTGCTGCGCGTGCCCTTCAAGATCGCCGGCAAGGATGTCGCCGTCTCGACCGAGGAGGAGCGCAAGCATCGCGGCGAGGATGTCGGCAAGCCGCATGCGCCGTTCCGCACCTGGGATGTCTCGGACCCGACGAATCCGAAGATTCTCTGCACCTATCATGTCGACGAATCGGTGTCGCCCTATCACGGCGATCACATCCGCTTCGGCGCGCATCAGCTGCGCGAGCGCGTCGATCCGGACATGCTGTGCTACGTCACCTGGTTCGCGGCGGGCCTGCGCATTCTCGACATCGCCGATCCGGCCAACCCGCAGGAGCGCGGCTTCTTCATTCCCAAGCCCGGCGACGGCTACGACGCGCCGCAGTCCAACGACGTGACGATGGACGAGCGCGGCCTATTGCTGCTGACCGACAAGGCCACCGGCTTCGACATCATCGAACTGCAACGCTGATCCGGCGGTCAAACCGCTGGCGCAAAGACGCCTGAGCTACATAAAAAAAATCCGAATAGGGAGAAGATGCCGTGAAACGAATCGCAAGAGTGATCCTGTCAACGAGCTTTTGCGCCCTTTTGGGCGCCGCTTTCGCCGCGCCGGAAGCTTCGGCGCAGTCCGTCGCTGATTTCTATAAGGGCAAGAATGTCCGCATGATCATCGCTGGCGGCTCGGGCGGCGGTTATGACATTTACGGGCGCGCATTGAGCCGCTTCATGTCAGAACATCTGCCGGGCAACCCGACCTTCGTGCCGCAAAACATGCAGGGCGCCGGCGGCGTGCTCGTCATGAACTACATATACGGCGTCGGGCCGCAAGATGGCACCGCGATCGGCGCGGTACAGGCGCAGAATCCGTTCCTGCCGTTATATGGCACTTCGGGCGTGCAATACGACCCGCTCAAGCTGCAATGGCTCGGCAGCATGAGCAGCGACAGCAATATTTGCATCTCGTGGCATACCTCGCCGGTCAAGACGATGGAGGATCTTTATCGCAACGAACTGATCCTCGGCACGGCGGGCGCGTCAGGCGCCAATAGCTCGCAAATTCTGCCGGCCGTCCTCAACAACGTGCTCGGCACCAAGTTCAAGATCATCGCCGGCTATGTCGGTGCCGATATTCCGGTCGCTATGGAGCGTGGCGAAGTTCATGGTCGTTGCCTGTCCTGGTCGTCGATCCAGGCGCAAACGCCCCATTGGGTCGACGGCAAGCTGGTCAACTATCTCGTCCAGCTCGGCCTCGAGCCGATCGACGATCCGCGGTTTAAGAACGTGCCGATGGTGATGGACCTCGCCAAGAACCAGGAGCAGCGCGACATCTTCCGCCTGATTTTCGCGCCGCAAGATATGGCGCGGCCGTTCGTCGTCGGGCCTGGCGTGCCGGCGGATCGGCTCGCTGCGCTGCGCAAGGCGTTCGAAGACACTGCGAAGGACGCGCGCTTCATCAAAACGCTGGAAGATCAGCGTCTCGAAGTGTCGCTCATGACGGGCCAACGCATGGCTGAGATCATCCGCGACGTCATGAGCACGCCGACCGATGTCGTCGAGAAGGCGACGGCTGCGATGAAGTTCCGTTAGGCAAAGCGCTTCATAATAAGAGAAAACGCCCGCCGTCAGGAATGACGGCGGGCGTTTCTGTTTGGATTGGAGGTTGGGTCTTAGTAGACCTTCAGCGTCTCATCGGTCATCCATTCCTTGTGCGCGTCGAGATTGATGCGCTCCGGTTTGGTCGGGTAGGTGCGGTCGTAGGCGACCATCTGCAACATCTGCAGATCGCCGTCGCCCGACTTCTCGAACCAGTAACGCGAGCCGCCCGGGATGAAGATGCCTTCGTTCTTGCCGAACTCGCCGATGATCTCGTCGCCGACGCCGTAGAACTTCACGCGGCCTTCGAGCACGTACCAGGTCGTGTCCGACCCGGTGTGGTAGTGCAGATTGTTCTCGCCGCCATCGGACAAGACCTGCAAGTTGACCTTCTGCAGGTCGCTCTTGCTGAGCGTGATGATCTCTTTGCGCTTCGGATTGACCGGCATCTCGAAGCTGATCGGCTTCATGCGGGTCTCGGCTTCCAGATGGTAGCCTTCGCGGTCTTCGGCAGACAGCTTGCGGACATCGACGACGTTCATGGAGTCCTCCTGAAATTTATGATCGCTAGGTCGAAGCAGGGCCCGCGCTTTCTGGCGGACCTCCGCCATATCTCTCTGGGCGCAGATTAAGCGCAAAACCGCTTGTGATGAAAGGGTCGCCAAGGAAGAAATTAGGTGAGTTACATAACATAATTTGTCGTCCGGCGCGCGCCAGTCGCTCGTCTGCCCGATTCTTATGCGGATGCCTCTCGGCCCGCCCAGCGAATATCCACGCTGCGCCTCAGCGACCGGCTGCTGTTCCTTCACGGCGCGGGTCGACGCCGCCCTGCAGCCGGCCGCCGGCGAAACTCAGCGCATGCAACCCGCTATTGATGTCGCGGACCTGCACCGTATGGCCGAGCGCCGTGAGCGCCGGGCCGAGCGCGACGATGGGCGTCGCCGCCTCCAGCTCGGTCGCGCCGTTGAGATTGGCGACATGGGGGAGGGCGACGGCCGCTTGCAGATCCATCTGCCAATCGATCAGGCCGATCAGCGTCCAGGCGACATGAGCGATGATGCGCGCCCCGCCGGCGCTGCCCAGCGCGTAGAGCGGCGCGCGCTCGCCATCGCCAGCCCTGTCGAAGACGATAGTCGGCGCCATCGACGAGCGCGGCCGTTTGCCGGGCTCGACGCGGTTGGCGACCCATTTGCCGTCTTCCAGGGCGGCAAAGGAGAAGTCGGTGAGCTGGTTGTTGAGCAGGAAGCCGCGCACCATCATGCGCGACCCGAAGCCGGCTTCGATCGAGCTGGTGAGCGCCACGATATTGCCGTCGTCGTCGATGATCGACATATGGCTGGTGGCGGGAATTTCGATGCTGCGGTCGGGCGCGTATAAGCGCCCTTCGCGCCATGGCGGATCGCCGGCGACGCCCTTGGGCATGGCGCGCGCGCCATCGATCAGGCTGGTGCGCGCCGAGAGGTAGCCGGGATCGAGCAGCCCGGTGAGCGGCTGCTTGGCGAAAGCCGGGTCGGCGATATAGAACGCGCGGTCGGCATAGGCGAGCTTGGAGGCTTCGGCGAAGAGGTGCGCCGCCTGGGTGCCGGCGGGCGGCAGGGCCGAGAGATCGAACGGTTCGAGGATGCCGAGAATCTGGCCGACGGTAAGCGCCGCGCTCGACGGCGGGCCCATGCCGCAAATCTCGACGCGACGGTAAGGCATGCAGATCGCCGCGCGCTCGATGAGTTGATAGCCGGCGAGGTCCTCGCGCGTCAGCTTGCCCGGATTGCCGGCGGCCCCTTGCACGGCGGCGACGATGTCGCGCGCGATGTCGCCCTCGTAGAAGGCGGCGGCGCCCCCTTCGGCGATCAGGCGCAAGGTATCGGCGAAGGCCGGATTGCGTAAGCGCTCGCCGGCTTGCAGCGGCGTGCCGTCGGCATGGAAGAAATAGCCGCGCGGCTCGGTGTAGCGCGATAGCCGCGCGCGGTCCTCGGCGATCGCGCCGGCCAGACGCGGCGTCACCGTGAAGCCGTCCTCGGCGAGCTTGATCGCCGGCGCGAACAGGCGCGGCCAGGGCAGCTTGCCGTAGCGCTGATGAGTCGCCTCCAACAGCCGCACGATGCCTGGCGTGCCGACCGAACGACCGCCGATCACAGCGTCGATGAAGGCGAGCGGCTTGCCGTCGGGCCCGAGAAACAGGTCCGGCGTGGCGGCGGCCGGCGCGGTTTCGCGCGCGTCGAAGCTGGTCAGCGCCTTGGCGGCGGCGTCGTAATACAGCAGGAAGCCGCCGCCGCCGATGCCGGAGGCTTGCGGCTCGACGAGGTTGAGCACCAGTTGCGTGGCGATCATGGCGTCGATGGCGCTGCCGCCCTCGGCCAGAATTTCGGCGCCAGCCGCTGCGGCAAGCGGGTGGGCGGCGACGACCATATGCTGACGCGTCGTGGCAAGGGCGCGCGGCGCAAAACCAGACGCACCTTCGGGCGCAGGGCGGTCGGCATCCGACGATTGCGCCAAGGCGGCGGGTGCAAGCGCTGCCGCAGCCGTTAGGCCGAAGGCGCTAAGAGCAAAGATGAGTAAAGATGCGCGCATGACTGCCTCCGTTGGAGAGGTCAGCCTAGGGAGGCGGCCTTTAGGCTGTCCAGCGATTTAGGTGGCTCAGGTTCCGACGCGCAGCGGCGCATGCAGCTTGCGCAGGGCCGCGATGACGCTGAGCGCGGTGATCCGGCCGGTCTTGGGGTTTTCCGACGGGATATTGGCGATGGTCATGTCGAGGCTGGCGGAGTCGGAATCGACGACGATGCGGTGCGTGTTGCGCGTCACCGTCGGGTCGGCCCAAATTTCCAGATGGGTCTTGTCCGGCCCGATGCCGGCGAGCGACAGGGCGACGGCGACATTGAGGTTGGCCGGAAAGCCGATGGCCGCTTCGCGCGCGCTGCCGTCGAAGATCTTGAGCGGCTCTTTGATGTCTTCGATGGCGATCTTATGCTCGGTCAGATAGGGCGCGCCGAGCAGGCCCTTGACCGGCTTGCGCGTCACCATATTGACCGAATGGATGGTGCCTTCGGCGGCGGCGGAGACGGCATCGAGGCCTAACAGCGCGCCGGTCGGCACCATGATCTGGCCGCCATGCTGGCGCGCCAGTTCGACCAGTTCGTAATGGCTCAAAAGCGCGCCGACGCTCAGCGCCATCATCTTCTTGCCGGCCATCAGGGTGGGGCGCGCGATGGCGGCGAAAATCGCCGCCGGGGCACATTCGACGACGAGATCGGCGGCCTCGGCCAATTCCTCAAGGGTCAGGATCGGCGCGTCGGCTCCGGCGTCGGCCAGCGTGCGGCGGGCTTTGTCGTGATCGCGCGCCGACACGGCGACCAGTTCCATGCCTGGAATGGCGTTCTCGCCGAGCTTGCGGGCCAGCGCCTTGCCGATGGCGCCGAGGCCGGCGATGGCGATTTTGGTCGTGCGACCGGGCAGAACGGCGGGGATGGGGGCCGAGCCGTTCTGTTGCAGCGCCAGCGATGTCATGAGGCAGCCCCGATCCAATGTGCGATGATCAATTACTACAGCCGCTCTCATCGCCGCCGCAAATGCCAATGCGGATTTCCGGCAGAGGAAAACTCATGGTCCATTAGCTTTTTTGTTATTTGCTTGGGCAGGCGAGCCTTTTCACGCGGCGTTGCCGGCGGCGCGACGGTTGCTTCGCCAATCCATGAGTTTCACTACCGCCTCGAATGAGGAATTGTCCTCCGGCCGGCCAATTTTACGCCGATGTGACTTATTCAAAATAAGCCACATAAGCCTTAAGCCTGGGCTTTCTCGCCGCCCGGCCGGGTGCGTGCCGCCTCGCCGACGATCCATTCGCGGAATTTGCTGACCTTCGGCGACTGCCACTGGCTTTCGCGGCACAGCAGGTAATAGGAGCCGGCAGCGACGCTGGCATTCTCGAACGGCATGACCAGAGTGCCGGACTCGAGCTCGCTCTCGACCAGGATGCGCGGCACGATGGCGACGCCCTTGCCCTCGACGGCGGCTTGCACCGTCATGAAGAAATGGCCGTAGGCGGCGCGTCCCTTGGGCTCGAACTCGCTCATGCCCATCATGCGCGCCCAATAGGTCCAGGCTTTCTCGCGCGATGCCGTCGAGAGCAGCTTGTGATAGGCCAGATCGGCGGGGGCATGGAGCGGCGGATTCCCGTCACGCATGGCCGGGGCGCAGACCACGATCAGCTCGTCGGGCAAAAGCGGCACGGCGCGCACGTCGGACCAATCGTTGGTCATGACGATGTCGATCGGCGACGGCACGCGTCCCTCCGGCCCCGGCACGCCAGGCCCGACGCGGATGGCGATGTCGTTGTCTTCCAGGCGGAAGTCGGCCGGCTTGATCGAGGTGACCATGCGCACCTCGATCGACGGATGCGCGGCGGTGAAATGCGGCAGGCGCGGGATCAGCCAGCGCATGGCGAAGGTCGGCAGCACGTTGGCGTTGAGCGTCACGGTGCGCCGGCCGTCGAGGATCGCCTCGGTGGCGCGGTACAACTGCTCGAAGGCATGGTGGACATGGGTCAGGTACTGCTGGCCGTCGTCGGTCAGCTCGAGGGCGCGCGGCAGGCGGCGAAACAGGATGACGCCGAGATACTCCTCCAGCGTTTTGATCTGCCGGCTGATCGCCCCCTGGGTGACGTTCAATTCCGTCGCCGCATGACTAAAACTCATATGCCGCGCAGCCGCCTCGAAGGCGCGCAGAGAGCTAAGCGGCGGGAGCCGGCGACGCAGAGACGAGGCTTGGGCCAAGGCAGATATCCAATAGGGGCCGATATAACCCCTATTTTACCTATGCGCTGGGCTCATGCCGAGTCGTTATTTGCTGTCCGGCCCCTTCTGGCCCTGGGGCGCCCGAGTCTCTAAGCTGAGCGCTGCCATATTTGCCTGCGGAGAGACACATGAGCCTGCGCCCGTTCCATATCGCCTTTCCGGTCGACGATCTTGCCGCCGCGCGCCGCTTCTACGGCGGCGTCATGCGCTGCCCGGAGGGCCGCAGTTCGGAGAGTTGGATCGATTTCGACCTGTTCGGCCATCAGATCGTCGCGCATCTCGATCCCGCCAAGAAAAAGCAGGCTGCGATCAGCAATCCCGTCGACGGTCATGACGTGCCGGTGCCGCATTTCGGCGTGGTGTTGGAATTGGCCGATTGGGAGGCGCTGGCCGAGCGCCTGCGCGCCGGCGGCACCAAGTTCGTCATCGAGCCGACCATCCGCTTCAAAGGCCAGGTCGGCGAACAAGCGACGATGTTCTTTCTCGATCCGGCGGGCAACGCCCTCGAATTCAAGGCCTTCGCCGACCTGTCGCAGCTCTTCGCCAAATAGCCGCTTAGGCGTCGATCGCCGAGAGGAGTTGCGTCGAGACGTCGATCTTCTCGATGCGGTCGATGCCCTGCAGCATTTCCGACATGACGAATTCGGCGCGTCGCGTCGGGCTGCCGGCCTTCTTGACCGGGAATTTGCGATTCCACGCCTGCATCTTCACGCTGAGCGCGCAGAGCACGCCGCCTGTCGAGGTGTGATAGCTCTTGATATGCTTTTCCAGCTTGCGGAACCGCTCGGCGCTCAAGTTGCACCACATGTCGCGCGTGCTGCGCTCGAAGCTTTCGAAGCGGCCGGTGATGGCCGACAGCGACCCGTTGAGCGTCTCGCGGATCTTTTTGCACGACAGGATCAGCTTCTCGTCGTTGCGAAGCTGCATATAGCTGTTGAACTCGTCGATCGATTCGAGGAAATCGTCGATCGACGGCACGATCGAATCGAGGCATTGCCGGTAATAGGAGAGCGACAGGAAGATGTCGGCATAGTCTTCGAGGAAATTGGGAATGTCGAGAACGCCGATGCCGAGCTTGTCCGACATCGTCTGCAGCCGTTCTTGCACCTTGCGGACGTCCGGGTTGCGGAACATGCTCAGCATATCGTTGAAATTGCCGACCTCGATTTCGTCCTTGCCGAAAATTTCTTGCAACAGCGGGCGCGTGAAGGCCGCCATGTAGGGGGACAGCTCCTGCACCTTCTCCGGCGAGAGCCGCAGCGCCGAATCATCGGCCAGCGGAATGGCGTTTTCGCGAAACAGGATGCGCAAGCTGTAGACGTCGAAGCTCGACATGGTCGACAGCTTCCAGATCAGGCTCCAATCCGGGTGGCGCGGCGAGTCGGGCCAGTTGAACAGCTTGCCGAGCTTCGGGATATCGATCTGACCGCTGCCGGTGTGGCTGTCGGCGAACAGCTCGATGACGGTGTCGAGATGGCCGTTCTTGATCAGCCTGGCGTGTTTCAGGACCTGCGTCTGCAGCGGAATGATCGACAGCGGCAAGATATGCAGCGAGTCGCGATCGGCTTCGAAGATCGCGCGGTCCTGCTGCTTGCTGTTGGCTGCTGTCGACATGGCCGCTGCCTGACGGTCAGGTCAGGCTGTCAAACAGGGCGTCGATTTCGTCCTGCGTCTTGGCGCCGCTCGACAGGGCCGGGCCGTTGAGCAGCTTTTCGTCGCCGGTCCGTTTATCGTTGCGCGCCTTGGCGTCATCGGCGGTTTGCCCGCCCTCGGCGAAATCGGCGCCGCAGACCAGCGCCAAGGTGTTGACGCGCTTTTCGATGCTTTGCAGGGTGCGCACCACTTTGGCGATGCGCTGGCCGGTGATGTCTTGGAAGGTGCAGGCCTCATAGACGCGGGTCGCTTCGTCGCGCAGGCGCGCCGCGATCTCCGGATCGGGGATCTTGCCGGCGATGTCCTCGACGGATTCGGCGGCGCTCATGATGGTGTTGGTCGCGCGGGTGGCTTCGGAGACGATCTCTTCAAGCTCGTCGGCTGCCGTGGTGAAGGAAGCCTCGTCGCTATCGCCCTGACGCAGCGCCTTGATCTCCTCGCGCGAGGCGCGGATGTAGCCGGAGATATATTCCAGAATCGTCACCATGGGGCCCTTTTCGCGGCGGTCCATGCCGCGCAGGGATTCGATGACCTTCTGCAGGTAGTCGTGGGCGTCGTCGATTTGCAAATTATTCTGCGCCATGACCGTTCTCGTTTGACCGGATTGCGAGGGCTCTGTCGTTCCTAAGGCGAGCCTTAGAGCGGACCGAGCACGCTCGACATTTTCATTTTCAGGGTTTCGGCGTTGAACGGCTTGACGATGTAGTTCGACACGCCGGCCTGCTTCGCCAGGACCACGTTTTCCGCCTTGCTCTCCGCCGTCACCATGATGAAGGGGATATGCTTGAGCTTATCGTCGGCGCGCACCTTCTTCAGGAAGTCGATGCCGGTCATCGGCGCCATGTTCCAGTCCGAGATGATGAGGTCGTAGTTGCCGCCGTTCTGCTGCAGCTTGAGCAGCGCGGCTTCGCCGTCGCTCGCGTCGTCGACGTTGCCGAACTCGAGCTGCTTGAGCAGATTGCGCATGATGCGCAGCATCGTCGCGTAATCGTCGACGATCATGATTCGGATGTTTCTATTGACGGCCATCTTGGTCTCCTGGTCTCTCTTGGCGTGCGGGGGCGATAAGTTCTGGTTTAGGTCAGCTGCCGCGCAGGCCGGCGGCGAGCGGGCGCAGCGGCATCACGGGTTTGACGGCGATCGGGGCGGCGAGAGGCGCGGGCGAGGACGCGGCGACGGCTGTCGGGGCGCCGACACGGCAGTAGAGGCCATGCGTGCCGTCGGCCGGCTTGAACAGGTTGCTGACGCCGAACACCGTCTCGGCGCCGCCGAGGAACAGCGAGCCGTCCATCGTCATGACCTTGCTGATGCCTTCGAGCACGCGCTCCTTGGTCGCCAGGTCGAAATAGATCAGCACGTTGCGGCAGAACACGACGTCGAACTGGCCGAGCGTCTTGAGATCGTGCAGCAAGTTGAAATTGCGGTATTCGACCATGGCGCGGACCTCGGGCTTGACCTGCCAGACGTCGCCTTGCTTCTCGAAATATTTCACCAGCATCTGCACCGGCAAGCCGCGCTGCACTTCGAATTGGCTGTAGAGGCCGGACTTGGCGCGGTCGAGCGCCTTGCGCGAAATGTCGGTGCCGACGATCTGGATCTTCCAGCCGGCGAGCTGCACCGCCTTCTCTTTCAGGATCATCGCCAGGCTGTAGGGCTCTTGGCCAGTCGAGGCGGCGGCGCACCAGATGCGCAGCGTCTTGGCGCCGGCGCGCTTGGCGATCAGGTCAGGCAGGACTTTGTCACGGAACAGGTCGAACGGCTTGCCGTCGCGGAAGAAGAACGACTCATTGGTCGTCATCGCTTCGACGACATCCTCGATCAAAGTCGCGGCCGGCTTGGCGCGCAGCGCTTCGATCAGGGTGGTCAAGCCGCTGAAGCCGTGCAGGCGCGCGATCGGCGCCAGGCGGTTCTCCAGCAGATAGACCTTGTCCTTGCTGACGATCAGGCCGGAATTCTGCTTGAGCAGCGCGGCCATGAAATCCAATTCGCTGTCGTTCATGGCGACACCTTGGGCAACAAGTTCGAGACATGGCCGGCGATGTCGGCGATCGGCAGCACCGCGGCGCAGAGGCCGGCGGTGGCGACGGCGCCGGGCATGCCCCAGACCACGCTCGAGGCTTCGTCCTGGGCGATCAGGTTGCCGCCGGCGGCGACGAGTTGCTTGCCGCCGCCCAGGCCGTCACTGCCCATGCCAGTCAGGATGACGCCGAGCATGTTGGCGCCGTATATGGCGACCAGGCTGCGGAACATCGGATCGACCGACGGACGGCAGAAATTCTCCGGCGGATCGTCGGTCAGGCGGACGACAAGCTTGCCGGCTTTGCTTTCGACGATCATGTGGCGGTCGCCGGGGGCGAGATAGATGCGGCCCTTCTGCAACGGCTCGCCATCGACGCCTTCGGCGCAGGTCTGGCCGCAGTTGCGCGTGATATGTTGCGCCAGGATCGAGGTGAACAGACGCGGCATATGCTGGGTGATCAGCACTGGCACGTTCAGAACCTTGGGCAGGCCGCGCAGCATGGTGAAAAGGGCTTGCGGGCCGCCGGTCGAGCTGCCGATGGCGAGCACATGGGGCGTGGCGCCCGTCGCGCGGCGCAGCACCACCGGACGCTTGGGCGGCAAGACGCGCGGCGTGGCCGGGGTGGCGGTGGCGCCAGGCGTTCCTGCGGTCGTCGGCGCGCGGCGCGGCAGCAGACGCGGCCGGCTGGCGAGCGAGCGGATCTTGCTGAGCAACTCGCGATGGAAGGCGCCGTCGGCGTTGATCTCGCGCGGGCTGGTCGGTTTCGGCAGATAGTCGGCGGCGCCCAGCTCGAGCGCCTTCAGACTGATTTCGGCGTTGCGCTGGGTCAGCGTCGAGGCGACGATCACCTTGAGGTCGGGATCGATCTCGAGAAGCTGCGGCAGAGCCGACAGCCCGTCCATGATCGGCATTTCGATGTCGAGCACGACGACCTGCACATCATGGTTGCGCAGCATCTGGATGGCGGACTGGCCGTTCGACGCCGACGCGACGACTTCGATCGACGGGTCGGTCGCCATGATCCGCTGCAGCAAGCCGCGGATGACCGCCGAGTCGTCGACGACCATCACCCGGATTTTATGGGCGGGGGTCGTGCGCTCGGGCGGCGATTTGGCGGCGTTGGCGGGCATGGCATCCATCGGGGGGACTGTTCCGTTCGTCTACTGGGTCGTGTTATCGGTCGTCCGGCTATTCGCCGATTAGGCCGACCTGCAGGAACTTGCTGCGCAAGATGTCCTGGTCGAACGGCTTCATGATGTATTCGTTGGCGCCGGCTTCGATGGCGGCGCTGATGCGCGAGATGTCGCTCTCGGTGGTGCAGAAGATGACGATCGGGGCGTCGCCGCCAGGGCTGGCGCGCAATGCCTTGAGGAAGTCGAGGCCGTTCATCACCGGCATGTTCCAGTCGAGCAGGATGACGACCGGCAGCTCCTTCTCGCAGGCGTCGAGCGCCTGCTGGCCGTCGCCGGCCTCGCTGACGCGGCAGCCGAGGTTGATCAGCATCGGCCGCACGATGGTGCGTATCGTGCTCGAGTCGTCGACCAGAAGGCAGGTCAGGGCTTGCGGCGCGGCGTTCATTGCTGGGTCCTCGGCTCTCGGATCGTCTTCAAGCGGCGCGCCAGGCGCCGGGCTGCAGGCTATGGGCGTCCTGCGGGCCGGGGGTCGGGCTGTTGCGCACTTCGATCGAGACGGCATTGGTGACCGCCTGGTTCATGGTGCGCAGCAATTCTTCGCGGTTCGACTTGGCGACGTAATGGTCGCAGCCGGCTTCGTAGCTTTTCTCGACGATGCCTTGCGTGGCGAGCGACGAGAGGGCGACGAAGGGAATGTCGCGCCAGCGCGGGTCGGCTTTGACGTCGCGGGCGAAGCCCATGCCGTCGAGTCCGGGCATTTCGATGTCGCTGACAATCACCGAGAAGCGGCGGCCGGTCTCGCGCAGTTTCAGCGCTTCCTCGGCGTCCTTGCAGGTGGTGACCTTCCAGCCGGCGGCCGAGAGATACGGCGTCATCAGGTTGCGGAAGAACAGGCTGTCGTCGACCAGCAGAGCTTCGCGGCGGTCGGACGGCGCGGCATCGCCATGGCCGACGCCGCCGAACCAATCGTGGAAGCCGAGGGTCAGGAAATGGCCGGCGTCGATCACGTCGATCGCCTTGCCGGCGATCACGGCGCTGCCGAGCAGGCCCGGCTGGTTGGCGGTCAGCGCGATGTCCATGCGGTCTTCGACGATGTCGACGATGGCGTCGACGACGAGGCCGACGGAGCGGTTCTTTTCGGTGAAGACGAGGACCGAGTAGGTCTCGCTGTTCTGCCAGTCCTGCGTCTCGTTGAACGGCACCAGCGGCATGAGATGGTCGCGATACTGCACGACGTAGCGGCCCTGGGTATGTTCGACGCTGGCGGCGGGCACGCGCTCGATGCGGGTGACGAGGCCGAGCGGGATGGCTTTGACTTCATCGCCGCCGGCGCGGAACAGCAGGAACGAGGCGGTGCTCTCGCTTTGCTGCAGCTTGGCGGCTTCTGTTGTCTGGGTTTCTTCAAGCGGCGCGTTGCCGAGCGAGTCGGCGATGCCGTGCGGGTCGAGGATCATGATGACATTGCCGTCGCCGAGGATGGTGTTGCCCGAGTAGACCGGCAGGCTGCGCATCAGCGGCGAGACCGGCTTGACGACGATTTCTTCGGTGTCGAACACGCGATCGACGATCATGCCGAACTTGATGTTGCCGACCTGGGCGATGACGATCGAGCGGCTTTCGTCGCTGTCATGCGCTCCATCGTCGATTTTCAGCATGCGGTTGAGCGAGACGAGCGGCAGCAGGCGGTCGCGCAGCCGCAGCACCGGCGCGTGATTGATCTCCTCGATCCGCGCTTCGCTGTTGCGCGAGGCGCGCACCAGTTCCAGCACGTTGATCTGCGGGATGGCGAAGCGCTGCTTGGCGCATTCGACGACGAGCGCCGAAACGATGGCCAGGGTCAGCGGGATCTTGATGGTGAAGATCGTGCCGTGGCCCGGGGTCGAGCGCAGCTCGATGGTGCCGCCGATCTTCTCGATGTTGCTGCGCACGACGTCCATGCCGACGCCGCGGCCCGAGACGTTGGTGACCTTCTCGGCGGTCGAGAAGCCGGCGCGGAAGATGAACTGATAGAGCTGATGGTCGCTCATGCTCGTCAGCTCGGTCTCGGTGACGAGGCCGTTGGCGAGCGCCTTGGCGCGAATCCGTTCGGCGTTCAGGCCGCGGCCGTCGTCGGCGATCGAGATGATGATGTGGCCGCCCTCGTGATAGGCCTTGAGCGTGATCTTGCCGACTTCGCTCTTGCCCGCCAGCACGCGGTCCTTGTTGCTCGCTTCCAGGCCGTGATCGACGGAATTGCGGACCATATGGGTCAGCGGGTCCTTGATCAGCTCGAGAAGCTGGCGGTCCAATTCGGTTTCGGCGCCCTGCATGACCAGCTCGACCTTCTTGTCGAGTTCCATGCTGAGGTCGCGCACGATGCGCGGCAGCTTCGACCAGGCGTTGCCGATCGGCTGCATGCGGCTTTTCATCACGCCTTCCTGCAACTCGGTGGTGATGAGGCTGAGGCGTTGCAGCGGCGTCTTGAATTCGCTGTCCTCGCGGCCGCGCACCATCTGCAGCAGTTGGTTGCGAGTCAGCACCAGCTCGCTGACGAGCGTCATGAGGTTTTCGAGAATATCGACGCCGACGCGGATCGACGCGGCGGCGACGGCGGAATCTTTGGCCTCGCCTGTGGCCGGCGCTTGCGGCGCGGCGGCTTGCGCGACGGGCGCCAGGGCGGCGGCCGGCGCAGGGGCGGCGTGGGGCCGCGTCGCTTCGGCGGCCATCATGGCGAGCATGGTCTCTTCGGCCGCGGCTTCCTTGGCGCGGCGGTCGTCGTCGGCCGCAAGATCGATGCCCGAAAGCGCTTCGGGCAGGCCCTGGGCGGCGAGCGCCTGGGCGACTTCGGCGAGCAGTTCGGCGGCGACCGGGAAGCCATGCTCGTTGAGCACGGGACCCATATCGTCGTTATGCGCGTCCTCGTTCGCGGCCGCGACCGCAGCCATCGGCGCTGCGGCGGGCGCTTCGCCGGCGGCGAGCGCGTTCAACTCGGCGATCAGCGGGGCATCGTCGCCGGCCGGTTCCTGGCCGGTTTCTTCGAGGGTCGAGAGGATGGCGCGGATGCAATCGAGGCAACGCAGGATCAGCGTCACGGCCTGCGGCGTGACGGTCAGTTCGCCGTCGCGGAATTTGCCGAGCACGTTTTCGCCGGCGTGCGCCACCGATTCGAGGCGCGACAGGCCGAGAAACCCGCAAGTGCCCTTCACGGTATGCACCAGGCGGAAGATGTTCTTGAGGATCTCGATGTCGTTCGGGTCTTGCTCGAACTTGACGAGCTCGACGTCGAGGATGGCGAGGTTCTCGGCGGCTTCGGTCAGGAATTCTTGCAGCAGGTCGTCCATGATCGGTTTTCCCGTGAATTAATTGCGGACGCGGATGTCGAGCAGGCGGTCGATGTCGAGCACGACCATCAACTGGTCGGACAAGCGGTGAACGCCCTTGGAAAAATCTTTCCAGAGATTGTCGATGGTCGCCGGATTGGCTTCGAAGCTGCCGTTGGCGAGCGTGATGACGTCGCCGACATGGTCGACCAGCAGCGTGTAGAGCTCGTGGCCGCTCTCGACCGTCACGCCCATGGCGCGCGCGGAAGGATCGCGCTGGTCTTTCAGGCCGAGGCGGATGCGGACATCGATCACGGTGACGATGCGGCCGCGCAGATTGATCAGGCCGCGCACTTCGGCGGGCGCCAGCGGCACGGGCGCGATGCGGTCGGGCACCAAGATGTCCTGCACGCGCTGCACCGGCACGCCGAACATCTGGGTGCCCATGCGGAAGGTCACGTAATCGGTCGAAGCGCTCTCGAGGGGAGGCTGCTTCGGGGCTGCGGCGCTGCGGCTGGCGTCGGCGGTCATCATGGTCGCTCTCCGGATGTCTTGCATTTATGTCGATAGTGGGGGGTCGACATTGAGATTGTGTTAATCGGGCCGGCTAAATTCAGGATTTTCAAATTGATGGAAAGCCCCGTCGTTATTGGACTTATTCGCCTCGCCGTCCTGTCCTTTCGGATAGGGTCGGCGGGGCGGGACGTTACACGCCAGGGTTGCCCAACCGCGCCTCAGATCGCGCGGATGCGGTTGAAGAACCCTTCGACTTGCCGGCTCAATACGTCGGCCTGCTGCGCCACCTCGTCGGTCGCGTTCTGCACGTCGCGCGCGGCGCCTTCGGTTTCGCTGACGCCTTGAGTGACCTGCGCCGTATTGTCGTTGACGCTTTGGGTGCCGATGGCGGCTTCCTGCACGCTGCGGGCGATGTCCTGCGTCGCGGCGCTCTGCTCCTGCACGGCGGCGGCGATGGTGGTCATGGTCTCGCGCAATTGGCCCATCGTCTCGTCGATGGTGGCGATGGCCTGCACCGAGGCTTGCGTCGCCTGCTGGATGTCGGAAACCTGGGCGACGATGTCCTCTGTCGCGCGCGCGGTTTGAGTCGCCAGCGTTTTCACCTCGTTGGCGACGACCGCGAAGCCCTTGCCGGCCTCGCCGGCACGGGCCGATTCGATGGTGGCGTTGAGCGCAAGCAGATTGGTCTGCGAGGCGATATCGTTGATCAGGCCGACCACTTCGCCGATCTTCTGGGCGGCAGCGGCGAGGCCCTGGACGGTGTCGCGAGCGACATGCATCTGCTGCGTGCAGGTTTCGACCACGCCGTTCGAGCGGGTGACCTGCTGGCCGATCTCGCCGATCGAGGCGCTCAGCTCCTCGGTGGCCGAAGCGACGGTCTGCACGTTGTTCGACGCCTGTTCGCTCGAGCTGGAGACGACGCTCATGCGCTGGTTGGTGTCTTGCGCGATGCGCGACATCTCGCGCGACGAGCTGCCGAGCTGGGTGGTGGCGGCGGTCACCGTGGCGAGCACGCCTTCGACGTCGCGGTTGAAGTCGGTAATGCTGCTTTCGAGGCGAGCCTGGCGCTCCTCGCGGGCCGCTTGGTCGCGCGCCTTCTCGTCTTCCAACTCTTTGTTTTTCTTCAAGTTTTCCTTGAAAACGGCGAGCGCGCGGGCGATTTCGCCGACTTCGTCGCCGCGGCTTTCGCCGGGCACCCGCACGGCCAGGTCGCCGCCGGCGAGGCCGCGCATGGCCTCGGTCACCGAGACCAGCGGCTTGGAAATCAGGCGCACCGAGATGAGGTAGCCGCAGCCGAGGCCGAGCAGCACGACAGCGGCGGCGAGCCCGACGAGCAGTTGCAGGCGCTGCATGAAGAACGCGTCCAGGGCTTCGGCTTCGGCATGGGCCTGCTCCTTGTAGATTTCGACCATGCCTTCGATATGTTTGCCCAGAGCGGTGCGGTTGGCGCGGTTGGCGTCGTTGTCGCCCCATTCACGCGCGGCGACCGGGCTGACCGTCTCGTTCAGTTCGACCAGCTTGGTGCGAAAGGCGATGAATTCGCCGAGGGCCTTGTCGGCCTCGTCGAACCGCGCCTTGCCCTCGGGCGGCACGAGCTTGCTCCAGTCGTCCATCGTCTCGCGCATCTTGGCGAGCGAGAGCATCAGGCCCTGGCCGAACTTCTTGCCCGCGGCGGCCGTTTCCGACATGTAGACGCCGCGCGAATCCATCACCACGGCATAGATCAGGCCGTTGACGCGTTCGGCATAGAGCGCGCGATTGAGGGCGGCTTCCTGGCGCGTGACGCGCGTCTCGTAGGTCTGCATGGAATTGATGCCCATGCCGGCGATAAAGGCCGTCAGCGCCGAGAGGACGCCGACGAGGCCGAGAATCTTCCAACGGATCTTGAGGTTATCGAACATTGCCAATCTCTCCAGAGTCATGCCGCGCGAGGGGCCGCGCGAAAGAAATGGAAGAGCGTCTGCAGCGGACGACGCGACAGACAAGCTCTTCATGCTGTCTGGAGTCGTAACGCTTGGCCGTGCGGGAGCCAAACCGCGCGACGTATATTGTGCGCCGGTATGATTCTCGTCCTAGCGCTTATACGTTTCGATAAGCGCCGGACTTTGGTCAGTGATGTTGGGGGATGAGGCCGTCGCGCACGGCGGTCGCGATGGCGGCGGCGCGATTTTTCACGCCGAGTTTGCGGACGATGCGCTGCGTGTGCAGCTTGATCGTCACTTCGGCGAGACCGAGATCGCGGCCAATTTCTTTATGCGACGCGCCTTCGGCGAGCCGCCCGAGCACGTCGATCTCGCGGCCGTTGAGCGCGCTATCGTTGCGACTCGTGGGTTTCGTCGCGGCGCTCTTGGGGCTGGGCAGCGTCATCAGGTCGGCAGGCACATATGTCGCGCCGGTGAGGATCAAGCGCAAGGCTGCGATCAGGGTCGCCGGCGTGCTCGATTTGGAGAGAAAGCCGACGGCGCCGGCGGCGAGGCCTTCGGCGACGATGGCGCTGTCCATCTGGCCGGAGATCAGCACCACTTTGGCATTGGGTTGCAGGCGATGGACTTTGCGCAGGCAATCGATGCTGTCCATGCCGGGCATGTGCAGGTCGAGCAGCACGAGATCGCAGGGCAGGCTGACGAGCGCCATCAGCGCTTCGGGCAAATTGGTGACGCCGCCGGCGAGACGCAATCCCGGGGCGCGTCGGATCAGGGATTCGAGCGCGTCGCGATAAAGCGGATGGTCGTCGGCGATGATGACCGACAGCGCGTCCGTTTCGTCGTCATGTAGGTCGTTCGTCATGGGGAAATCTTATGCGAAAGAATATAAAATCTTCGTTAATCGCTTCTCCGTTTATATCTTTGGACGGTCCCGCTTGTGGGGCGGGGGCCTCGGGGGCGCTAGGGAGCGGATATGACAGGCAAAATGACAAATAATGGTGGCGGCCGCCTCACAGCGGTCCAAGCGGCCCATGAACTGAACAATATCTTCGGCGCCATCGCGGGTTACGCCCAGTTCGTGCTCGACGATGCGCCGGCCGGCGGGGTGCAGGGCGACTATGCCCGCAAGATCCTGGCGGCGGTCGAGATGGGCACGGCGCTTGCTAAGCGACTCGCGCTTGAGGCAAATGGAAGCCGCTGACGTGGCTTATCGCGCAACCGAGGGGGACGGACATGGCGTGGCATGAGATCGGTCTGCTGTTCGCGGAATTCTCCGTTTACTACCTGGCGATGTTGATTTTGTTCCGCTTTCGCCATCGGTTAGGGCTTGGCACGTTCTTTTGCGCGCTCGGCAGCATCCATTTTCTCGAGACCTATCTCGCCACCAGCCTTTACATCCAGTTCTACCCGCAGATGAGCTTGTCGCCGGGGTCGGTGGTGCTGTTCTCCGGCAAGCTGTTGCTTTTGCTGCTGCTTTACATCCGCGAGGACGCGCCGACGGTGCGCCAGCCGATTTACGGCCTGCTGTTCGGCAATTTTCTCGCTGTGGCGATGCTGCTGATCCTGCGTCAGCACGAGGTGCTGACGCCGGTCGAAGGCCAGCAGCTCGACCTCGCCCTGCTCAACGATGTCGGCGGGCTGATGGTTTGGGGCAGCCTGCTGCTGTTCATCGACTGCCTGATGATCATCCTGATCTACGAATGGCTCGGCGATTTCCTGCCGCGCGGGTCGGTGATTCGGCTGTGGATTTCGGCATCCGCCGTGCTGATCTTCGATCAAATCGGCTTCTTCGCCGCGCTCAATCTGCTGCTCGGCGTGCCGTTCTCGGCAGGCCTTGGCGGCTTGATCGGCAAGCTGGTGGCGGCGGCCTTCTACAGCATCCTCATCGCCATCTATCTGCGCTGGTTCGAGCCGGCGGAAAAGCCGGCCGAAACCAAGCGCCTGGGCGACGTCTTCGACATCCTGACCTACCGATAAGACTTATTTTAAAAGTCTATCGTCGAGGCGTGGAGGAGGGCGATGCCTTGCGCTTTCGACACGATCGGGTCGGTCAATTGGCGCATCAGCCCGTCCTTCAGGCCGTAGATCACCGGATGGATCGCGAGCGCCTGGCCGCGCTCCCAGCTATCTTGCACCACTTGCGTATGCATCAGGTTGCGCGATTGACGCAGCACGTTGAGTTCGCAGAGGCGCGCGTGGCGCGCGTCATCGTCGGGCAGCGCGTCGAGCTCGGCGCGATAGTCCTCGCATAGGCTGCGCAGCGGGCGGATCCAATGTTCGGCGAGGCCGATGCGCTGGCCGGTGAGCGCCGCGCGCACGCCCGAGCAGCCGTAATGGCCGCAGACCAGGATGTGGCTGACCTTCAGCACTTCGATGGCGAATTGAGCGACCGCCAGGCAATTCAAGTCAGCAAGCTGCACCAAATTGGCGACATTGCGGTGGACGAACAATTCGCCGGGCGCCAGACCCACCACTTCATTTGCCGGCACGCGGCTGTCGGAACAGCCGATCCATAAATAATGTGGCGCCTGCTGGCTCGCCAAGCCTTTGAAAAATCCCGGCTTCTCTGCTTCGACGCGGCGCGCCCAGGCGACATTGTTGGCAAGCAGGTTTTCGATGCTGGGCGAGTCTTCGTTGGTCGTCATGGAGGCACCGCTAACGGTCACGTTGGCCGGGGATCGGCGGCGCAAGCTCTAACATCCCGCGACTGAAGCTGCTAGTCTTGCGCGCTTCCCGCCGCCCGTTCGATCGCAGACACTAGACCGAAAAAATGAGCAATTCCGCCGTTTCCAACCTACCGCCCGGCACCGTCGTCACCGCTTTGGCGGTGCGTCCGGCGGCGCCTGCCGATATGGCGCAGATCCAGGCGATTTACGCGCATCATGTGCGCGCCAGCCTCGCCACCTTCGAGATCGAGCCGCCGACGATCGCCGAAATGACACGCCGCCATGCCGAGATCGTCGGGCGCGGCTTGCCCTATCTCGTCGCCGAACTCGACGGCCGCCTGCTCGGCTACGGCTATGCCGCGCCTTACCGGGCCCGCCCCGCCTACCGCTACACCGTGGAAAACTCGATCTATGTCGCGGAAGACTCGCGCGGTCATGGCGTCGGGCGCGCCGTCCTCGCCGCCGTGATCGGCCACTGCGAGGCGCTCGGTTATCGCCAAATGGTCGCGGTGATCGGCGACAGCGCCAATGCCGCCTCCATCGGCCTGCATAAATCTTTGGGATTTCAATCGGCTGGTTTGTTGCCGGCGGTCGGATTCAAATTCGGCCGTTGGGTCGATTCGGTGCTGATGCAACGCCCGCTTGGCGCTGGCGCGACCGATCAGCCGCTGCGCGACCCGCAGCGCTAAGCCGTCGATCTAGACAGGGCAGACGTTGCGTCCCTAAACTATGTTCGCTCACTCACCAATCTCTGCTCCTTTCCGGGGCATGAGAAAGCTTGCGCCACAGGTCGATTTTTTCTCATGCCTAAATCATAGGCATTACCTCCTTTTGCCTATAAATAATGCGATCTCGCGTTGACTTCACCCGGGGAGCGGACAGGATTGCCGTCTCTCCGCCGCGCCGTTTCAGGAAGCCGTAAAGATGAATATTCCTAGCGATAACAAGAAGCTGTCCAATCTGTCCAAGATCCTCGAGCGGTTCAAGCCGACGGGCGCCGAGCCGGCGCGCGGTTATCCCGATCTGCATGATCACATCATGGCCCTCGCCCGCGAGGACCTGCTGGTCGTGGTCGACGAGCCGATCGACAAGGACAGCGAAATGCATCCGCTGGTGCGTTGGCAGTTCCGCGGCGGCATTCCCGAGGATCAGCGCAAAGCCTTCCTGTTCACCCAGCCGACCGACGCCAAGGGCGGTAAATACGACGCGGCCGTGCTGGTCGCTGGTCTCGCCGCCAGCCGGCAGGTCTATCGCACGGGCATTGGCATGCCGCTGGAGAAGATCGGCGAGGCCTGGATTCACGCCATGGCCAACCCGGTGCAGCCGGTCGTGGTCGAAATCGCGCCCTGCCATGACATCGTCATCACGGGCGACGATCTCGATAAGCCGGGCAACGGCCTCGACGGCCTGCCGGTGCCGGTCTCGACGCCGGGCTGGGACAACGGCCCCTATTTGTCGGCCGGCCATTTCATCACCAAAGATCCCGACACGGGGGTGCAGAACCTCGGCAATTATCGCGGCCAGATCAAAGGTCCGCGCCGCCTCGGCATGAATCCGTCGGTTGAGCAGCGTCCCGGCATCTACATCCATTGGGAAAAATGCAAGGCGCGCGGCGAGAGCTTGCCCGCCGCCGTCATCGTCGGCTGCCCGCCGGCGATCTCTTACACCGCCGTGCAGAAATGCCCGGAACATCTCGACGAACTCGCCATCGCCGGCGCGCTCGCCGGCGCGCCGATGAACGTGGTCAAGGCCAAGACCGTCGATCTCTACGTGCCGGCGGAAGCCGAGATCGTCATCGAAGGCTATATCCGCACCGACATGCTGGAGCCGGAAGCGCCGTTCGGCGAGTCGCACGGCTATGTCAATTTGCAGGAATATAACGCCTTCATGGAAGTGACGGCGATCACGCGCCGCCGCCAGCCGATTCTCACGTCCTTCATCAGCCAGGTGACGCCGAGCGAGTCGAGCTGCATTCGCCGCGTGGCGCTCGAACCTTTGATGTTCAACCATCTGCACAATGTCATGGGCGTGCGCGGCGTCAGCCGCGTGTCGATGCACGAGCCGCTGACCAGCGTCGTCGCCCTCTACATCATCCAGTTCAAGCGCAACACGCCGGAGACGGAAATCTGGCGCGCGCTTTACGGCGCGTCGTCCTTCCTGCGCTACGGCGGCAAATATGTCATCGCGGTCGACGAGGACATCGATCCGGAAAACAGCGACGCCCTGTTCTGGGCCATGTGCTACCGCGCCCAGGCGCAGTACGATGTCAAAATCCTCGACAAAAAAGACCCCGGTCATGGCCCGCGCGCGCCGCGCGACAACGGCGAAAGCGCGTCGGTGCTGATCAACGCCACGCTCAAAGGCGATTATCCGCCGGTCGCGCTGCCCAAGCGTGAGTATATGGAAAACGCCCGCAAGATTTGGGAGCGGCTCGATCTGCCCAAACTGACGCCGCAAGCGCCGTGGTTTGGCTATGACCTCGGCGGTTGGAACGACGATCTCGACGCGCAAGCCAAGCTGGCGGTGAAGGGCGAATCCCATCTCACTGGCATGAAGATTGCTCAAATGAGGCGCAGTGATGTCGAAATGAACACCGCGCTGTCTGACGTCGATCCGCTCGAGGACAAATAACCCTCAGCGCTTCCCTTCATCGCATGACCCTATCGGCCCTTCGTCGCAAAGCGGGGCCGCCACAAGGTGAGACCGCCGCTGTTCAGGCCACTGTTCAGAATTGTTCAATCGGCGGGCATCGATTGCCGCTCTTCCCCGGCGCTGTCGAGAAGAGTATCTAAACTTTAGCCGCATGGGCCGCGCTTGCGCCCCGGCAGATTGACAAGAGGATGTTTCGACATGGCTAGCAAAGACCGCATCTTGATCGCCGGGGCCGGGCCCGTGGGCCTGCTCTGCGCCTTGTCGCTGGTCAAGCAGGGCATCCCGGTCACGGTGTTCGAGGCGATGGATTCGCTGAAAGACGATCCGCGCGCGGCCACCACTCATCCAGCGACTTTGGAGCTTCTCGACACCCTGGGTCTCGAACCCTATGTGCGCCAAAACGGCTTGGTCGCCGAGATCTTCCATTTCTGGGACCGCCCGACGGGCGAGCGGGTCGCGCTGTTCGACCACAATCTCCTGAAAAACGACACCAAGTTTCCCTACGTCGTGCAATGCGAGCAATTCAAGCTGTCGCGCCACTTGCAGACGCTGCTCGAGAAGGAACCGCTCTGCGAACTGCTGTTCGACCACCCGCTCGTCGGCGTCGCGCAAGACGAGTCATCTGTCACTGTTACCTGCGACACGCCTCAGGGCGAGAAAAGCTTCAAGGGCAGCTATCTGATCGGCGCCGACGGCGGCCGCTCGCGCGTGCGCAAGGCGATCGAGGTGCCGTTCGAAGGCTTCACCTTCCCCGAGCGTTTTGTCGTCTTCACCACGCCGTTCGATTTCGAAGCCAATATGGGCTATTGCTTCCGCAACTACATCGCCGACCCCGACGAATGGTGCAATTGCTTCAAGGTCGCGGGCTACGCGCCGCCGGGCCTCTGGCGCTTGGTGTTCCCGACTGATCCCAACCAGAGCGACGAGCTGATCCTCAGCGATGCCAGCGCCCAAGCGCGGCTGCAGAAATTCTTTCCGCTCGATAAGCCCTACGACATCGTTCACCGCAATCTTTACAAGATTCACCAGCGCGTCGCGGCGACCTTCCGCAAGGGCCGGGTGGTGCTGGCGGGCGATTCCGCCCATGTGAATAATCCGATCGGCGGCATGGGGCTGAATGGCGGCATCCATGACGCCATCAACCTGGGTGAGAAGCTCGGCCGCGTCTGGCATGGCGAGACCGAGCGTCTGCTCGATCTGTATGATTTGCAGCGCCGCACGGTGGCGACCGAGTTCGTGCAGGAGCAGACGATTCAGAACAAGAAGCGCCTAGAAGCGAAGGACCCGGCGACCCGCGCCAAGTTCCTGCAGGAATTGCGCGAAATCTCCAGCGATCCTGAGCGATCGCGAAAATTTATGCTGCGCTCGGGCATGTTCGAAAGCCTGCGCCGCGCCAACGAGATCAAGCTTCCTGACGCCGCCGCTTAACGGCGACCGGGAGCCTTAGGTCACGCTCTTGACGGTGTCTTCGATGAGAATCAGGCGGAGATTCGAGGACCCCTGGCGCACCGCTTTCGCGGCGGCATATTCCGGCGAAGCGAACCAGCGTTCGGCCGCCGCCGCGTCGTCGAACTCGATGATCAGGATATTGTTGGCGGGGCCGCCCTCCAGCACCTTCGGTGTCGCGCCGCGCGCTAGGTAGCGCCCGCCGTACTGCTTCACCGCCGCCGCCACCATCGGGCCATAGCCCTTCATGCCTTCCGGATTGGTGATTTGCACTTCGCCGATCACGTAAGCGGTCATCTCAATAATCTCCCTTTTCTGGGCTGTGGGGATGTTGTCCCGCAGGCGCGTTCCTGCGGCCGACAACGTGGGGCGGCGTTCCTGTTTGAAGGCCCGTCAAAGGTAAAAGAGAAAACGGCAGAGAGAAAATTTTATTGTTGAGGATTATTCAATCGGATGGCTGTGGCCGCGGCGCTTATCCGACCTTAAGCGGCGGGAACCGGCTGTGCTGCCACGGAAATTCCTTAATTCGACGGTTGCATCAATGAACGGGCCTGCCGAACATGTGGCCATGCGTAATAGTTTCCCCCCAGACGTTCGCGTCTCTTGCCGCGAGTTCTTGTCATGCTGAGCATGATCGCCCCCGTCGGCGCGTTATTGCTCGGCGTTGCCTTCCTGCTGATGGGCAACGGCCTGCAAAGCACGCTGCTGCCGATCCGCGCCGAGATCGAGAGTTTCTCGACTCTGAGCATCGGCATCATGGGCTCGGCCTATTACATCGGCTTCGCGCTGGGTTGCTTGTTTTGCCCGCATGTCGTGCGTGCCGTCGGCCATATCCGCGCCTTCACGGCGATGGTGGCAGTGGCGGCCACGGTGGCGTTGCTGCATATCATGTTTCTGGCGCCCGTCGTCTGGTGGCCATTGCGCGCCCTCACCGGCTTCTGCTTCGCCGGGCTCTATCTGGTGATCGAGAGCTGGCTCAACGACCGTGCCACCAATCAGACGCGCGGCACGATTTTCAGCATCTACACCTTCGTGAATTTGACCGTCATCACCGTCGGCCAGTTCATGATCACGCTCTACGATCCGGCGGGCTTTGCGCTGTTCGCGCTGGCCTCGATCCTCGTCTCGCTTGCCGCCGTGCCGGTGGCGCTGACGCGTTCGCCGGCCCCGGCCCCGGTCGCCGTGGTGCGGCTGCGCCCCAAGCATCTCTATGGACTATCGCCGGTCGGGGTCGTCGGCTGTGGCGTCGTCGGGCTGGCCAACGGCGCCTTCTGGTCGCTCGGGCCGCTCTACGCCACCGGGCGTGGCCTCGATCTCGCCAGCCTCGCCACTTACATGGGCCTGACTGTGCTCGGCGGCGCGCTGGCGCAATGGCCGTTCGGCCGCTTGTCGGATAGCCGCGACCGCCGCCAAGTGATCGCGCTGGCCTGCGGCCTGTCGGTGGTTGCCGGCTTGGCGCTCGCCATTTTCGGCGGCCTATGGACGCGGACGATCTACCCGCTCACCGTGCTATTCGGCGCCTTCGCTTTTCCGATCTACGCGCTGTGCGTGGCGCACGCCAACGACATGATGCCGCGCGACGAGTTCGTCGAGGCCTCGAGCGGGCTCTTGCTCGCCAACGGCGTCGGCTCGGCGATCGGGCCGATCCTCGCCTCGGCGGCGATGAGTCTGATCGGCCCCTCCGGTCTGTTCGTCTATACGGCAATCATTCACGCCGCCATGCTGGCTTTCGTGCTTTATCGCATCGGCCAGCGCGCGCCGGCGTCGGCGGAAGAGCGCGGCAATTTCGTGCCGGTGTCGGAAAGCACATCGACCATGCTGACGCTCGATCCGCGCTCGGACGCGACGCCGGCCGATCCGTCGCCGGAGCCGCCGCATCATGGGACGAGAAGCTAATCGCGTGTGGCGGCGCTGTCGTGCCAGCGGCGCAAGATCAAGCGCGAGAGCAGGTCGAGCGCGATATAGATGGCGATGCCGGCGGCGGCGAGCAGCACCAATGCGGCGAACAGCCGCGGAATCTGCAAACGATAGCCCGATTCGAGAATGCGGAAGGCGAGGCCGGTTTCGGCGCCGCCGGTGCCGGCGACGAATTCCGCCACCACCGCGCCGACCAGCGATAGGCCGCCCGAGACGCGCAAGCCGGTGAGAAAATAGGGCAGGGCGGCGGGCGCGCGCAGCAGCCGCAAGGTCTGCCAGCGCCCCGCGCCGTAAAGCCGGAACAAGTCGCGCAGGTTCTTCTCGGCCGCGTTGAGCCCGGTCATGGTGGCGGCGACGATCGGGAAGAAGGCGACGATCCAGGCGCAGATGACGAGCGCCAGCGTCGTGTCGTCGGCCCAGATGATGATGAGCGGCGCGATGGCGACGACAGGCGTCACCTGGGCGATTACGGCGTAGGGAAATAGGCTGCGCTCGATGAGGCGCGATTGCGCCATCACCACGGCGAGGAAGACGCCGCCGAGGGTCGCGGCGATCAAGGCGAGCGCCGTGATGCGCAGCGTAATCCACAACGCGCCGATCAGGCTGGCGCCGTCCTGCCACAGGGTCTTGGCGATCAGCAGCGGGCCGGGCAGCACATAGACCGGCACGGCATAGAACCGCGTCAGGCCTTCCCACAGCGCGAGAGCGATCAGGCCGAGGGCGAAGGGGGCGAGGCGATAGAGCAGGCGCTTCATCGGGCCCCTTCCATCGCGTCGGATAAGCGGTCCGAGAGCTTGCGGCAGATCGCGCTATAGGCGGCGTCGGTGCGCAGTTCCGAGACGCGCAGCGCCGGCAGGTCGATCGGCTCCTCGGCGACGATGCGGCCCGGGCGCGGCGACATGACGGCGACGCGTTGCGACAGAAAGGCCGCCTCGAACACGCTATGGGTGACGAAGACGACGGTGCATTGCCGCTCGCGCCAGATGCGCAGCAGATCTTCGTTCAAACGAAAGCGCGTGATCTCGTCGAGCGCTGCGAAAGGCTCGTCGAGCAACAGCAAGCGCGGGCGGGTGACCAGGGCGCGGGCGAGCGCCGCGCGCATTTTCATGCCGCCGGACAGTTCGCGCGGATAGGCCTTGGCGAAGTCGCGCAAACCGACGAGGTCGAGCGTTTCGGCCATCTCGCTCGCCGTTGCGCGGCGACCTGTCAGACGCAGCGGCAGGCGGACATTGTCGGCGACACTCGCCCAGGGCATCAGCGTCGGCTCTTGAAAGACGAAACCGATATCGCCGGAAACAGGCTTGCCCTCGGGCCAAGCGACACCGCCGCCGGTCGGAGTCTCCAAACCGGCGATCAGGCGCAGCAGCGTCGATTTGCCGCAGCCGGACGGTCCGAGCAAGCTGAGGAAATCGCCATGGCCGACCTCGAGGCTGACGCCGTCGAGCGCGGTCAAGCCTGTCGGATAGATGAGAGAGAGGCCCTGCAGGCGCAGCAGAGGGGATGCTGCGCGCATCGTCGCGGCCTCAGCGCTTGCGTTCGATGCCGACGCGCTTGTTGACGAATTGCAGCGTGTAAGCCTCGGTGACGTCCATTTCCTTGGGGTACAGCCCCTCGGCGACCATCATCTGGAAAAATTCGTTCCAGCGCGCATTGCTCATGGCGCCGATGCCGGCGCCGGTGGCCTCGCCCGAATCGGCGATGCCATATTCGATCATCTTGGCGCGGCCATAGGCGAGCAGCGCGTCGGTCATCTCCGGGTTGGCTTTTTTGATCAGGTCGTTGGCTGGCCACGGATCGCCGTAGAGATAGTCGTACCAGCCTTCGATGCTGGCATCGACGAAGGCTTGCACCAGCGCCGGGTTCTCGTTGGCCAATTTGTGCGACGTCTGAAGTAGCGCGCCGTAGCTCGAATAGCCGGCATCGGCGAGCAGCATGACCACCGGCTTGACGCCCTGTTGCTCCATCAGGAACGGTTCGCTGCCGAGATAGCCTTGCTGAATAGCTTGCGGATTGGTCAGGAAGGGCGCGATGTTGAAGGTGTAGGGGCGGATCTGCGCGTTGTCGTAGCCGAAGCGGGCGCGCAGGAAGTTCCACGAGCCGACGCGGGTGTCGCTGCCGATGAAGATCGGCTTGCCGCGCAAGGCTTCCAAGTTGTCGTTGCCCTGGCGGGCATGGGCGATCAGCACCGCCGGGTCTTTCTGGAACAGCGCCGCGACCGCGACCATGGGGATGCGCTCGCGCGTGTAATTCAGCACGATGAAGCTGTTGGACGACAGGCTGAAATCGACGCGGCCGGCGGCGAGCAACTGGGCGTGGTTGATCTGCGGGCCGCCCTGGCGCAGCGACACGTCGAGGCCGCGCGCCGCGTAAAAGCCCTTGGCGACGGCTTGATAGAAACCGCCATGTTCGGCCTGGGCGCGCCAGTCGGTACCGAAGCTGACCTTTTGTGGGGCGGGCGTCACCATCAACGGAGTCGATGTCACGGCTTGTGCAGCAACTTCTTGCGGTGGGCCAACGAGTGCATACAGGCCGGCGAGAGCGAGCAGAAGCGGGCGAAGCAATGTGGTGGCCATGGTCAGGGGAGCCTCATCTTCGGGTTTCACTCACGATACAACGGGGCCGGTCGAATCGACAACCGCCGCTCAGGATGCAGCGCCGTTGCGCGCCGGCGGCGCAGCACTGTCGTCGGGCGTCGGGACGGCGGCGGGGGCTGCGACCGGGGCGGGGCGCGCCGACGCCGGCAGGGTGGCGCTGCGCTTTTCGATGCGGCGGATGAAATCGCGCACGATCAGGCGGTAAAGGTCGTCTTTCAGCACGGCATCTTCGACGCCGGCGTCGATGTTCGGGTTGTCGTTGATCTCGATGACATAGACGCCGTTGGGCGTCTGCTTGAGATCGACGCCGTGCAGGCCGTCGCCGATTAGGCTCGCCGCCTTGGTGGCGATGTCGATCACCTCGCGCGGCGCGTCCGCGACGGCGAACGAGCGGTCGTCGCCCTCGCTGAAATCGACATGGCCGCCGCCGTGGTATTTCAGGACCTGCCAATGGCCCTTGGCCATGAAATATTGGCAGACGAAGATCGGCTTGTTGTTGAGCACGCCGACGCGCCAGTCGTATTCCGTCTGCATATATTCCTGGGCGAGGATCAGGTCGGATTCCTCGAACAGCTTGTCGGCCAGCTCGTTGAGCTCTTCGCGGTTCTGCACCTTATGCACGCCGCGCGAGAACGAGCCGTCGGGGATCTTGATGACGACGGGGTAGCCGAATTCGGCTTCGACGCGGTCGAGCTGGCGGCGGTCCAGCGTCAGGGTGCGCGGCGTCGGCACGCCGTTGGCGGTGAGCAGTTCGGCGAGATAGATCTTGTTGGTGCATTTCAAGATCGCCTGCGGGCTGTCGATCACCGGCATGCCTTCGTCTTCGGCCTTGCGGGCGAAGCGATAGGTGTGGTCGTCGAGGTCGGTCGTCTCGCGGATGAACAGCGCGTCATATTCCGGCAGGCGGCTGTAATCCTTGCGCGTGATCAATTCCATCTCGACGCCCATCTGTTCGCCGGCGCGGATGAATTTTTTCAGCGCGCGCTCGTTCGACGGCGGCAGGCGTTCCTGCGGATTGTGCAGGATGGCGATGGAATAGACCGCCGGCACGTCGGGCTTGGCGGCGCGCCATGCGCTGCGCGTATAGCGGTCGAGCGCCACGGCGAAGGCGTCCTCCTGGACGGCCGTCAGATCTTTGAGCGAGATCGGCCGGATCGACATGATCTCCCAGCCTTCCTTGCCGTTGCGCAAGTCGACGGCGAGTAGCGGGGCGCGGAACAGGTCGAAGACGCGGCGCGACAATTCGCGCAGGCGCACGTCGTCGGAGGCGCCGAAGAACAGATGGATGGTGAAGCCGACCGGGTCGTCGTCGGCGCTTGAGAATGTCTTGCGCAACAGGTCGTTCAGCTCGGGCAGTTCGGTCTGATAGAGCCGCTTCCAATTGAGATCGAGCAGCACTTCGACCGAGGGGATGACCTTCTGGCCGCGCGCTTCGGCGAGCAGCGAGGAATAATAGCCGAGCGACAGATAACTATAGTCGCGGCAGAGATTGATGACGCGCGCCGAGCTCGGGTATTTTTTGACGGCGTCCTTGCCGAACTCTTTGGCGACGAAGTCCTTTGCCGTCAGCACCTGGCGGTTTGGCCCCGGCCATTTGAAGTCTTCCTCGCGGTCGACGACGATCACATGCTGCGTCATGGCTCGCTCATGGAGGCCGGAGGGGTCATCACTTCTTGCGCGCTTTGATGATCAACGCGGCCTTCTTGTGCTGTTTGCCGTAGCGCGCCATACGGTCGAAAATGCGCTGGGGGACCGGAATATGCATGCGGTCGGTCTGGGTCTTGGCGGCGGCGACATCGACGTAAGGATCGTGGACGTAAACATAGGTGTCGTCGAAGCCGGTCACAACCACCCAATGCAATTCCTTGCGCCGATCGAACTGGTAGGACGAGACCAGGACGATGGGGATGCCGCCGGCGTCGAATTTGGCGCGCATTTGGGCGAGATTGAGGGCGCGCGGGATCAGATCGACCTTGGTGTCATCCAATTGATCGAGAAAGTCGTGATGGACGGCGCGGATCACGTCGCGCTTGATCTCGCTGCGCACGGTCTCGACGAAGGGCACGCCGCGCTCGTTGGTGTAAAGCTCGACGTCGAAACCGCGCTTCCAGGCGGCGAGCGCCAAGCCCTGCGCGCTGCAGCCGCCGTGGCCTTGGGTCATGAAGATGGTCGTCGCCTCGCGCCAGATGCGCAGCTCTTCGATCGCCGTCATCGGCCGTTTGCGGTCGAGCGCATGCATGCCCATCATCACTGCGGCGGGGCCGCAGGTGAAATCGAGGCGCTGGCGGTAATAAGGCACGCGCGTGACATTGGGGGCGAGGCCCGGCGCGATGATCTTGTCCATGCGCACGGCATCGGCATTGTCGTCGTAATATTGGCTGTGGGTGCCGAACGGCTTGTAGCCCATGCTTTTGTAAAAGCCTTGGGTGTCATGGTCCTCGGCGCGCACTTCGAGGCGCATATAGGCGGCGGATTTGTCGCGCGCGGCGTCTTCTGCCGCGCGCAGCAAGGCGCGGCCGACGCCCTTGGCGCGCCAGCGCGGGGCCACGGCGATGGAATAGAGCCGCGCCATCGGCGTGTTGTGATGGAACGACACCATGGCATAGCCGCGCACGTCGCGCCCCTCGCGGTCGGTCTCGACCAGGGTGACGGCGTTGCCCTTGGACAGCATGTAGCGGAAACTGCGCTGCGACAGGCGGTCGGTCGGAAAGGACTGATGCTCGATCATCAGCAGCGCCGGAATATCCTCGGGCCGCGCCGTGCGGATGACATGCGCGCCCGCAGCCAGCCCCTGAATTTTCTGGGCGCGGCCTTTCCTCGTGCGGTCCTTCTTGGATCGCTTTTTTTTGTCCGGCGCGCGGTTCATGAGCGGCTCCGTTCTCCCTGCGGCGTCAGCAATTGGCGATAGAGCGCCAGGGTGGCGGCCACCACCGTGGCATCGCCAAAACTCTCCTCCGCCCGGCGTCGCGCTGCATCGCCAAAGCGCCGGCGCAAGGCGCTGTCCTCCGCCAGCTTTTGCAGCGCGTCGGCAAGGGCCTCGGCAGCGCGCGGCGGCACCAGTAAGCCGGTTTCGCCATCGATCACCACTTCGCGCAGGCCAGGTCCGTCGACGGCGATCATCGGTCGGCCGGCAGCGGCGGCTTCGAGTAGGCTTTTCGGCACGCCTTCGCCGTACCACGAGGGCAGCACGGCGATATGGCTGTTTTGCCAAAGCTTCGCGACATCGTCGCAAAAGCCGATCCACTCGACAATGCCTTCGTCATGCCAGGCGCGGAGTTGGGCTTCGGGGATGGTCGCCATATTCTCAGGGTCCGGCGTGCCGGCGAGAATGACACGCAAGGGGACGCCGCGCGCGCGCAGCAGTCGGGCCGCTTCGACGAAAACACCAGCGCCCTTGTCCCAGATCATGCGCGAGACCTGGGCAGCGATGGGCGGGTGCGCGCCGTCGACCGGCGGTTCGGGGGCCGCAGCGTAATGGTCGAGATCGACGCCGGAGCCTTTGATCAGCGCCAGGCGCGACGGATCGATCAGCTTGCCGTCGGTCAACAGCCGGCCGTCTTCCGGATTTTGCACGATCACGCGCGCGTTCGGCCGATTAAGCAAAAGGCGGATCGCCAGCTTGACGGGCGAGCGCAGCAGGCGCGCTTTGAGACTGTGCGAAGTGAAGATCGAGCCGAGGCCGGCGATCATGTTGACCATGCGCGGCACGCCTGACAGGCGTGCGGCGAGCGAGCCGAGCAGCACCGGCTTGATGGCGATCTGATGGATCATGTCGGGCTTTTCGCGCCGATAGATTTGCAGGATCTCCAGTAAGCTCGCCAGTTCGCGCAGCGGATTGCCGATGCTGCGATTAAAATGCTTGAGCGGCGTGAGGCCGAAGCCTTCGGCGCGGATGGTCTCGCCATGGGCCGCGACGCGGCAAGCGACATGGACATCGTAGCCGGCGTCGCGCGCCGCGCGCGCCAAGGGCAAGCGATGCGAGCAGAAGTACCAATCTTCGGTGACGAAGAAGAGCAGCTTGGGCTGTGCGCGGGGCGGCGAGCTCATGGGCGCGCGATGAGGGTGGCGCCGAGGACGAGGAGATCGTCGTCGCTCAACGCGCGAAACTGCTTGGCCAGCCGCGTGCGCGGCAAAGGTGGTTTGCTCCACACGCGCCGCACGGCGGTCTCGACGGAGAAGCCGGCAGCTTGAAAAGCCGCGACGACTTCCGAATAACGCAAGCGGTTGGTGTAGAAGCCGCTGCGTTTGGCAAACCAGGGCCGTTCCCAGAGGCCGTCGCCAAAGCGCAGGTTGTGCAGCGAGCCGCCAAGATGGTCTTTGAAATCGACGACATGCGAAGCGGCGCCTGTCGGCTTGAGGACTCGCTTCATCTCGCTGAGGGTCGCAGCGAACTCTGCGCGCGGCAAATGCTCCAGCACGGCTTGCGAGAAAATCATGTCGAGGCTCGCCGAGCGCACCGCTTTGAAGCCGACGAGCCCGTCCTCGCGATAGACGCAATGGGTGCGGTTCAGCATGTCGCTGACCGAACGGCAGGTCATCAATTCACCGGCGTCGCGCGGCAGCTCCATTTGCGAGAGCCTCTCGAACAGCGGGCGATAGCGTTCGATGTCGCGAGACGCGTAAGATCCGGCGTCGATCAGCCAGCCTTCGTTCGCGCCATGCGCCCAAGCGATCGCGGCGGACGCCAGGGAATCGCCGGGGCCGAGTTCAAGATAGGCAAAGCCCGGCGGCGGCGAGCCGGCGCGGGCGTAATGCGCTTGGAAGACGCTAATGGCGTAAGACGGATCGAGCATGAAGCCCGGCGAGAACAGGCCGAGCTTTTGCCACCACTTCTTGCTGATCGGCAGGCGGCTGAGCACCAGCTTGGCGGCGATCTTGAGCCACCAGGGCAGGCCCGCGCGCCAACCGGCTGCGGTTAAGGTTTCGTCCGGCGCGCCTGCGCTCAAGCCTGCCACCGCTCGTGCCAAGCCTGGAACATCAACACGACCCAAAGGTCGTACTGCCAGTCGCGCGTGCCGGCGAGATGCTCTTGCCATTTGCGCCGGATGGGGTCCGGATTGAGGATGCCCTCGCGCTTCAGGCGATTTTCGTCGAGAAGGCTTTCGGCCCAATCGCGCAAGGGCCCGCGCAGCCAACTGTTGATCGGCACGGCGAAGCCCATCTTGGGCCGCTCGACGAGCGCGGCCGGCACATAGCGGTAGAGCATCTGACGCAGCAGCCATTTGGCTTTGCCGTCGCGTAGTTTGAGATCGGGCGGCAGATTCCAGACATGCGAGACGACGCGATGGTCGAGCAGCGGCACGCGCGCTTCCAGGCTCACGGCCATGCTGGCGCGGTCGACCTTGGCGAGGATGTCGTCAGGCAAGTAAGTGACAGTGTCGAAATATTGCATGCGCGCGGTGAAATCGGGCAGGTCTGCCGCCACGCTGCCGTCCCAGAGCGGGCCGTAAGGCGTATGCTCGCGTCCCAAAAGCTCGCTGGGCTGGTGCCAGAAGCCGACGAGCCGGCGGCTGACGCCGTCGGCCGAGGGTTCGGACAACAGGCCGGCAAGCTTTTGCACCTTGTGGCCGAATTGGCGGGGACGGCGGCGTTCCGGGATCAGGCCCGACAAGCTGTCCCACATTTCCGTCGGCACTGCGCGCAGCGACGCCGCCGTCATCTGACGTAGGGGGAGCGGCACGTTGTCGGTCCAGCGTTTCAGCCGTTCGGCCCATGCATAGCGCGAGTAGCCGGCGAACAATTCGTCGCCGCCGTCGCCCGACAGCGCCACGGTGACGTGGCGGCGCGTCATCTCGGAGACGAGATAGGTCGGGATCTGCGACGGGTCGGCGAAGGGCTCGTCGAATAGCTCGGGGATGCGGGGGATCAACTGCAAGGCGTGATCGGGGCTGATGTAGAGCTCGGTATGTTCGGTGCCGAGATGGCCGGCGACCAATTTGGCGTGCGCCGCCTCGTTGTAGCCTTCCTCGTGAAAGCCGATGGTGAAGGTCTTCACAGGCCGGTCGGATTGCGCCTGCATGAGCGCCACGACCGTCGAAGAGTCGATGCCGCCCGAAAGGAACGCGCCGAGCGGCACGTCGGCGATCATGCGCAGCTTCACGGCCTCGCGCAGCAACTTGTCGAGATCTTCGATGGCGACTTGGTTGTCGATCGTGCGAGTGGCGGCGTGGCGCTGGCCGTTCGCGGCAATAGCGCGCAAGTCCCAATAGCATGTGATGACGGGTTCGCCGTCGGCGCTCACGGTCAGCATATGGCCGGGCGGCAGCTTCTGCGCATCGCGATAGATGCTGCGCGGGGCCGGCACGTAAGCTTGGCGCAGATAGCCGGCGAGCGCCGTCATGTCGATGTCGGCGCTGAAGGCAGGATGCGCGCGCAGCGCCTTCAGTTCGGAGGCGAAGAGGAATTGCTTGCCGGCGCGCGCCCAATAGAGCGGCTTGATGCCGAGGCGGTCGCGCACCAGCGTCAGGCGCTTCTCTTCTGCGTGCCAGAAGGCGAAGGCGAACATGCCGACCAGGCGTTCGACCGTGGCGGATACGCCGAAATGCAGGCAGGCTTGCAGCAGCACTTCTGTGTCGGAATGCCCGCGCCAGCCGCCGGCCGGCGATGCGCCGAGGCCGTCGAGTTCGCGGCGGATGTCCTCGGCATTGTAGATCTCGCCGTTGAAAACGATAGCCGAGCGTCCATCTCCGGCTAGCATCGGCTGATGGCCGGCGGGCGTCAGGTCGATGATGGCGAGGCGGCGAAAGCCGAGGCCGACGCCTGCGCTGGCCGCGCTCCAGGCGCCGCCGTCGTCCGGGCCGCGATGATGCAGCGTGCCGGCCATGCGCGCGGCCATAGCTTCGAGCGCGTCGCCGCCAAGGGTCTTGGAACTGTCGAGCAGGCCGGCGATGCCGCACATGGTTATGCCGCCTCTTTTGCGACGAGCGTGTCGCGATAAAGTGCCAGATAGCGCGCCGCGACGGTGCCGATTTCGAACTGGTCGGCGATGCGTTGGCGCGCGGCGGCGCTGAGGGCGGCGCGCGATTCCGCGGATAGACGCAGCAACTCGACAACGGCGTCGGCCAGTGAGTCCGGCGATTTCGGCGCGACGATGCGGCCGGTCTCGCCGACGATCATGCGCGAGTCGCCGACATCGGTGGCGACGCAGGGCACGCCGGCGGCCATCGCCTCGCCCAGCACGTTGGGGAAGCCTTCGCCGAAGGCAGACGACGATACGGCGATGTCGAGCGCGGCGGTCACGGCCGGCATGTCATTGCGCGCGCCGAGCAGACGGCAGCGCGGGCCGAGGTCGAAATCGTCGATCCAGCCGGCGAGCGTGCGGTTCGCGGCATCGACGCCGCCGCCGCACAGGAGGAAGTAAGCGTTCGGCGCGGCTTTGCGGATCTGGCCGGCGGCGGCGAGGAAACCGCGATGATCTTTTTGCGAATCGAAGCGCGCGATGAGGCCGATCAGCGGCGCGTCTTGCGGCACGTTGATCTCGCGGCGGATCGCCGCGCGCCCGTCGGCGTCGGGCTTGAATTCGTCGAGATCGAAGCCGTTGGGAATCACCACCATGCGCGCCGCATCGTAGCCGATGCGCTCATGAACGATGCGCGCGATGTCGGAGCAGCACAGGATCGTGTCGCTCAAGGCGCGCGACAGCCAGCCGCCGAGTTTGGCGACGAGGATCGTCGAGCGTTTGCTGACATGCGGGTCGAGATCGCTCTGGCGGATGCCCCAGATCACGGCCGGCGCGCTCGGCCCTGCAGCGGCTAGGCCGGCAAAAAGATTGGCGTGATACATCCAGGCTTGCACGACATCCGGGCGTTCCTGACGAATCATGCGGCGCAGGCGCAGCCAGCCGGCGATCAACGCCGGCCCTTTGGCGAGGCCAGGCTTGTTCATGCCCAAATTGATCACTGAAATGCCCTGCTCTGCGATGCGCGCCGCCAACGGGCCGCCGCCGGTGAGCGAGACGACGATATGGCGGGTCTGTCCGGCCGGTAGGCGCGTGAGCAGTTTGGTCAGCATCATCTCCGCACCGCCGGTATAGAGGCCGGTGATGACATGGAGGATTTTCAGTGGAAGCGGGTTGCGCGCGTCGGCGTCCATCGCAGCCTTTTGATATGGCTTTGGCGACGCAGCAGGCTGCGCCGGCGCCGGGGAAATTCGCGATCTAACTTACTGTCGGAGAAGGGTTTTTGCAAGGTGCGCCGCGGCGGGCACGCTTGCCAAGGCGCTGGCGCCTGACGATGCGAGGCGCTGGCCTAGACGACCAAGTCGATGCCGAGATCGCCGCGTTGGTATTGGCCGTTATCGCCCTGGGCAGCGCGATAGGCTTCAGCGCCAAGTTGATGCAGTGACATGGGCGCGGTCGCCGACCCATCGGTCTGGGCGTAGCGCTGGGCGGCGAAGGCCAGTTCGCTGCTGATATCGCCGGTGTCGTAAGGATCGATCTGCGCCGGACGAGCGGGGGCCTCGGTCCATGAGGCGTCGATCCAGGCGTTGGCGCGCTGATCTTGGCGAGTGACCGGGGCGATCGGCGTGACCGGTATCGTGCGCGCGGCGGCGTTCGCCGGCATCGCCGTCGCACCCGTCTGCATCCCGTAAGGGATGATATTTGCCGCGCTGATCTGCACTGCGTTGTCCCGGATAATCCGCCTGAGTAGGTCTCGTAGGCTTTAGCTAAAATTTTATGTTCTTATTGACGGTTTTATCCCCAGCCCGGGTTGGAATCAACAGAAATTATTGAACAACTCCAATAGGTTAACGAGGGATCGACGGACCTCAAAAATTAACCAATAAATTCTCGATTCGGCTGATCAGACAAGCCTCCGTTTTGCCAAGCGATGCAGACGTTTCGCAGCCATCGGGTGCGAGGCCTGCGGCTCGTGTGTATTATTGAAGGATAACAATCGTCTTTCGGTTCAAGGAGCGCGCGATGTCCGGCGGCAAAGCGACCAATAAGTCCCCCATGCCCACAACCCCCTCTGCCAAAAGTGGGACGGCATCTCGAAAAAAGGCGATGGCCGCTCAGGCGCAGCGCACGCCGAGCCAGACCGCCCCGGCGCGCAATGACCTTTCCGCCTATTGGGTGCCCTTCACCCCGAACCGGCAGTTCAAAGCGGCGCCGCGCCTGATCGCGAAGGCGAAGGACATGCATTACGAGATGACCGACGGCCGCAAGCTGCTCGACGGCAGCGCCGGCTTGTGGTGCGTCAACGCCGGCCATTGCCGCGACGAGATCGCCGACGCCATCGCGCTGCAGGCGCATGAGATGGACTACGCCACGGCGTTCCAGATGAGTCATCCCAAAGCGTTCGAGCTGGCTAGCCGCCTCGCCGGCATGGCGCCGGGCGATTTGGATCATGTGTTCTTCACCAACTCGGGCTCCGAGTCGGTCGAGACGGCGCTGAAAATCGCGCTCGCCTATCACAAGCTGCGCGGCGAAGGCTCGCGCACGCGCTTCATCGGCCGCGAGCGCGGCTATCACGGCGTCAATTTCGGCGGCATCTCGGTCGGCGGCATCGTCGGCAACCGCAAGCAGTTCGGCAATATGCTCAATGGCGTCGATCATCTGCCGCACACCCACAACCTCGAGCACAACGCTTTCTCGCGCGGCCAGCCGGCCTGGGGCGCGCATCTGGCGGACGCGCTCGAAAGCCTGGTCACGCTGCATGACGCTTCGACCATCGCCGCCGTGATCGTCGAGCCGATGGCGGGCTCGACCGGCGTGCTGGTGCCGCCGCAAGGCTATCTCGAAAAGCTGCGCGCGATTTGCGACAAGCACGGCATCCTGCTGATTTTCGACGAGGTCATCACCGGCTTCGGCCGTCTCGGCGCGCCGTTCGCCGCAGATTATTTCGGCGTGATCCCCGATCTGATGACGATGGCCAAGGGCATCAGCAACGGCGCCGTGCCGATGGGCGGCGTCATGGTGCGCAAGGGCGTCTACGACGCCTTCATGAACGGCCCGGAATCGACCATCGAGCTGTTCCACGGCTACACCTACTCGGCGCATCCGCTGGCTTGCGCCGCGGCGCTCGCCACCCTCGACATCTACGAGCGCGACAATCTGTTCCAGCGCGCCGCAGATCTCTCGGGGCCGTGGGAGCAGGCAGCGCACGCGCTCAAGGGCCTGCCCAACGTCATCGACATCCGCAACATCGGCCTTGTCGCCGGCATCGAGCTGGCGCCGCGCCCCGGCGCGCCGGGTACGCGCGCCTACGACGTGTTCCTCGAATGCCAGAAGCGCGGCCTGCTGATCCGCGTCACCGGCGACATCATCGCCTTGTCGCCGCCGCTCATCATCAGCCAAGCGCAGATCGACGAGCTGTTCGGCATCCTCGCCGAGGCGCTGCGCGTCGTGCAGTAATGCAGTCAATAGCTTGAGATCATTGATAAAAATGTGATCTCTTGCATTTTAAGTAAGACTTAAGTCTAAAGGCCCTATCCTAAAGGCTGGCGTGTGCCGGCATTTTGCCGGGAGCGTCCCCGCAGTTTTCGGAGCCCCGACATTCCCCTGCATGTCCATAACCATTTGGCAGGCAGCCACGATCTGGCCCTGGTCCTGCTGTCGGTCGCCATCGCGGTATTTGCCTCGTTCGTAGCGCTCGATGTCGCCGGCAGACTGCGCGAGGCGCGCGGCCGCGCGCGGCTGTGGTGGCTGGGGCTCGCCGCGTCGGCCATGGGCGGCGGCATCTGGGCGATGCATTTCGTCGCCATGCTGTCCTTCAAGATGGGTTTGCCGATCCGCTACGACCTGTCGCTGACCGCAGCCTCGCTGCTCGTCGCGATTTTCGTCAGCGGCACCGGCCTCGCCATCGCTGGCGCTGGCCGGTTCACGCGTCTGCGCTTGGCGGTCGGCGGATTGTTCATGGGCCTCGGCGTCGCCGCCATGCATTACATCGGCATGATGGCCATGCAGATGGATGCGACGATCAGTTATAACGCCGCGCTGTTCGCGCTCTCCGTCGTTATCGCTATCGTCGCCGCCACTGCTGCCTTGTGGCTCGCCTTCAATGTCCATGCCTATTGGCAAAAGCTGGTGAGCGCCGCGATCATGGCGGCCGCAGTGTCCGGCATGCATTTCGTCGGCATGGCGGCGGCGGAGTATCATCTGGCGCTGCTGACGCCGCTGTTCAACAGCGGCATGAACGTCTCGCCGCAAATTCTCGCCGTCGGCATCGCCGGCGCAACCTTCTTCTTGCTGTTGCTCGGACTCGTGTCGGCCATCGCCGATCGTCGTCTTTCGAGGAACCGCGCGCTCGCGGCACACCGGCTCGAAATCAGCACATGGCGCTACCGCTCGCTGATCCGCAACAGTTCCGACGTCATCGCCATCATCGACGGGCGCGGCGTGTTCACCTATTGCAGCGAATCGGCCAAGCGCATTCTCGGCTTCGCGCCGAGCTGGCTGACGGGACGGCGCATGGACGAATTCATGTCGCCGGCCGATCTCAGCGATTTTTATAGTTTTCTCGCGCGCGTGCAGGCCGAGCATGGCGTCAACATGACAGCCGACATCCAACTGCGCCATGCCGATGGCCAATGGCGCGCCTGCGAAATCACCTGCTGCAACCTGCAGGACGATCCGGGCATCGCCGGCATCGTCGCCAATCTGCGTGACGTGAGCGAACGCAAACGGGTCCTCGACGAATTGGTCAAAGCCAAGGAACTGGCCGATAAAGCCAACCAATCGAAGTCGGCCTTCCTGGCGGCGATGAGCCACGAGCTGCGCACGCCGCTCAACGCCATCATCGGCTTTTCCGAGGTGATCGCTTCTGGCGCGCTTGGGCAGGATGCCGGGCCGCGCGTGCTCGACTATTCCAAACATATCGAGGAGAGCGGCAAGCATCTGCTCAGCCTGATCAACGACATTCTCGATCTGTCGAAGGCCGAAAGCGGCAAGATGACGTTGCTCGAAGATTACATCCGTCCCGCCGATGTCGTCGCCGACAGCTTGCGGATGGTCGGCGCGCATGACGGCAAGGTCCGCGCTTCGTTCGACGTCTCTGTGGCGCGCGATCTGCCCTATCTCTACGGCGATAAGCGCCGCGTGCGCCAGATTCTCATCAACATTCTCGCCAACGCCTTCAAGTTCACCGCGGAGGGCGGGCGCGTCTCTCTATCAGCCGCTCTTGATCCTGGGGCTGCAGACGGCGCCGGCAAGGGTGATCTGCTGTTCATGGTGAAGGACAGCGGCATCGGCATGACGGCCGATGAGATACTTATTGCGCTCGAGCCGTTCCGCCAGATCGACAGCCGCTTGAGCCGGAAATACGAAGGCACCGGCCTTGGCCTGCCCTTGACCAAGCATCTGGTAGAGCTGCACGGCGGCCGATTGGAGATCGTCAGCACGCCCGGCGTCGGCACCGCCGTCACCTTGCGCTTTCCCGCGTCTCGCCTCCATGCGACTTACGCGCTCGAAGACAAGCTTGAAAGCCAGCTTGAAGACGATGGGACGTCGACGCGCGTCCGCGCTTAAGGGCGCCAGCATGCGCGTGCGCGCGTAAGCCGGCTTTTCAGGAGATTATTTCTTGGCGCGCAGGAGTTGGTCGAGCTGACCCTGCAAGCTGTCGAGCTTGGCCTTGAGGTCGCGAATTTCGGCCGACTCGCCCTCGCCCGCCGGCTCGGCGCCTGCGCCACGCGCGGCGCCGGGGAAGGGCGTGAACATCTTCATGGCGTCTTCGAAGATCGCCATGTTGCGCTTGCCCATTTCGTTGATCTTGTCGCCGAACGGGAAGAGGCCTGTGAAGGTATCTTCCATGTAGCTGCGGATCTGCTGCTGGTTGCGCGAAAAAGATTCCATGCTGAGGTCGAGATAGCGCGGCACCAAGCCCTGCATGCCATGGCCGTAGAGGCCGATCATCTGGCGCAGGAAATTGATCGGCAGCAGATTCTCGCCCTTGGCCTCTTCCTCGATGATGATCTGCGTCAGCACCTGGCGGGTGAGATCCTCGTTCGTCTTGGCGTCGAGCACGACGAAATCGACGCCTTCCTTCACCATCTTCGCGAGATGCTCGAGCGTGACGTAGCTCGAGGTCGACGTGTTGTAGAGACGCCGGTTGGCGTACTTCTTGATAGTGATGACGGGGCTGTCCGTGCCGGGGGTATCGGTCATGGGATCGTCCTCGGGGCGCTGGCTGAAATCGGGGACCGGCGGGCGGCTCTGCGGACGCTTTCCCCGGTCGATCCGTCCAAGATGGCGCGAAAATGCTGCGGCGCGCAAGCTTTCGCTGCGGCGCGGCATCGCCCTGGCGAAGGTCGGGGGGCGCTGGTAAACTTGCCGAATGAGCGGGGAGGCAGGCGAAAAGGACGGTGAAGACGGCAGATTCGACGCATTTGCGAAGGGTTTGTTCGAGCTTTGGGAGCGTCTTCCCGTCCAGCAAGCCCGCCCTCCCGCCGAGCTCCTGCCGCGCGAATTGTCGGCGGCGGTTCCAACCGCTGCCCTCGACGCGTTGAAGCTCTGGCTCCTCGCCGCTGCGGGCCATAGTCTGGCGGCGCTCTCGCAAGCCTCCGTCTCAGGGTCAGCAACGTCTTATGGCCAAACCTTCCAAGCCCGGGCGTCAGAAACGTCGTCCTCCGCCACCGACACGTCGCAGCGGGCCGCGTCCGCTGGGGTTGCATCTGGCGAGCGCGGGAGCTGCCTGGACGAGCCTGCGCGCCGCCCTGCCGCTGATCGCCGACGGGCGCTTTCCCTGGCCGACGCCGCTCGCCGAAGCGGCAGCGGAGCTGCAGCGCGACCTCGGCGCGGCAAGCGCTGAAGATTTAGCTGGCGCGGATGTCCTAGCGGCAGTGGACCGAGCCGGCGAGCAGCGCTTTCTCGAATTCGCTGCCGGGGTCTCGGCGTATCGCGAGCATCCCTATCGCCGCAGGTTGATCGAGCCGCCCGTGTTGTGGCGGGACGGGACGACGCGGTTGCTCGATTACGGCCTCAAGCGTGCCGGCACGCCGGTGCTTGTCATCCCCTCGTTGGTCAACCGCGCCCAGGTGCTCGATCTCACCGCCGAGACGAGCCCGCTGCGCTATCTCGCCGCGCGCGGCCATCGTCCGCTGCTCGTCGATTGGGACGCGCCCGGCCCGACGGAACGCCGCTTCGACCTCAGCGACTACATCGCAGGTCGGTTGAGCGGCGCGCTCGACGCCGCAACCGCAGCGGCCGGCGGACCCGTGCCGCTTGTCGGCTATTGCATGGGCGGCAATCTCGCACTGGCGCTGGCGCAACTGCGTGCCGACAGCGTCTCAGGCTTGGCGCTGCTCGCCACGCCTTGGGATTTCCAGATCGACGGGCCGATCAAAACGCCGCTCGATCCAGCCTCTGCGGCCGCTCTCAATGCGGCTTTCGCAGCGCTCGACGAGTTTCCGGTCGATCTGCTGCAGGCGATGTTCGCCAGCCTCGATCCCTTTTTGGTGTCGCGCAAATACCGCGCCTTCGCCAAGGCGCAAGCGGCGGGCGGTGCGAAATCAGCAGATGACGGCGAACTGTTCGTCGCCCTGGAAGATTGGGTCAACGACGGCGTGCCGCTGGCTGCCAAGGTCGCCGCCGAATGTCTCGTCGGCTGGTATGGCCAGAACGCCCCGGCGCGCGGCCTGTGGCAGGTGGCAGGCGAAACGATCACGCCGGAACGCTGCGCCAAGCCGGCGCTGCTGTTGATGCCGCAGCATGACAAGATCGTGCCGCCGGCCGCGTCGGCAGCGCTCGCCGAGGCTTTGCCCAACGCCACGGCGATCAAGGTGGCGAGCGGGCATGTGGCGATGATCGTCGGCCGTCAAGCCAAGGCGCAAAGCTGGGAGCCGTTGGCCGATTGGCTGGATGGCTTCGCGCCGCGCCCGCCCGCGCGCAAAACGCCGAAGAAGAGCTTTGCGAAAAAGCTTTCGACAAACAAAACGCCAGCGAAAAAAAGCGCGGCGAAGAAAAAACCGACGAACAAAGCAGCGGCGAAATCCGATCGCGCGAAAAAGCGTCGTTCCTGATTATCGCGCCGCACCATGCCCACGGCTTAGGCAAGCCAGACGGGCAAGACCACAGCCGTTGTCATCAGTTCGTCATTGCCGTCGTCACGGCTGCGCGATCTGCTTGTGTCTCGCGCACGCTCTTCTAAACTCAATTGTTCGCATCGCTTTGTCTTGCCGCGCCCCAGGGAGGTTTTCATGGCCGACATCGTTATCGCCGGCGCCGTTCGCACGCCCATCGGCGCCTTCAACGGCAAGCTCGCCGGATTTCCCGCCCATGAACTCGGCGCCAAAGTCATCGCCGAAGCTTTGTCGCGCGCCAAAACGGTGCCTGGCGACGTCTCAGAGGTCATCATGGGCCAGGTGCTGACGGCTGGCCAGGGTCAGAACCCGGCGCGCCAAGCGAGCATCAAAGCAGGTTTGCCCGACGGCGTGCCTGCTTACGGCATCAATCATGTCTGCGGCTCCGGCGTGAAGGCCGTGGCGCTCGGCTATCAGGCGATCCGCAGCGGCGATTCGAGCATCGTCGTCGCCGGCGGCCAAGAAAGCATGAGCCTGTCGGCTCACTGCGCGCATTTGCGCAACGGCCAGAAAATGGGCGACCTCGCCTTTGTCGACACGATGATCAAGGACGGCCTGTGGGACGCCTTCAACGGCTATCACATGGGCATCACGGCGGAGAACGTCGCGGCTAAATGGCAGATCAGCCGCGCCGATCAGGACGCTTTCGCCGCCGCCAGCCAGCAGAAGGCCGAGGCGGCGCAGAAGGCCGACCGCTTCAAAGACGAGATTCTGCCGATCACGTTGGTGACGCGCAAAGGCGACGAGATTGTCGGAACGGACGAATATCCGCGCCACGGCACCACCATCGAAACGCTGGGCAAACTGCGCCCGGCCTTCACCAAAGAGGGCACCGTGACG
>CAZVLU010000009.1:0-83944 GCA_964628235.1 uncultured Rhizobium sp.
CGCTGGCTCTGGCGCAGATGATCTTCGGCGGCGTCTTCGAGCGCTTCCCGCGCCTCAAGGTGCTCGCGGTGCATGGCGGCGGCTTCCTGCCCTTCTATCTCGGCCGCTTCGAACAGGCGTTCCGCGAACGCAAGGAATGTCGCGTTCACATCCAGCGACCGCCCAAGGACTATGTGAAGCAGATCTACTTCGACACCGTGGTGTTCGAACCGGAGGCCATCGCCTATCTCGTCGCCCTGGTCGGCGCCGATCATGTGCTGATGGGCTCGGACCGTCCGTTCGACATGGGCGACAACGACCCGGTCGGACTGGTGCGCCGCGTGCCGGGCCTGAGCCAAGTCGATCAGGCCAAAATTCTCGGCGGGAACGCGCAAACCCTGCTCGGACTTTAGCCGATCACGTTCCGCTCATGACGTTTCGGTGAGGACCGTCGCGCGGCGCTTTACCGTAGCGTCGCTGACGCTTATCCTGGGCTTCGCCGTCGCATGACATGATCGTATGGGAGGCTTCCATGAGCCGGACGACTTCTCGCTTGGTCTATCGCTTGCCGATGATTTCCGGCGCTGTGTTGCTCGCCAGCGCCGGCGCGGCCTTCGCGCATCACGGCTGGAGCAGTTATGAGACCGCCAAGGTCTTCACCATCACCGGCCCGGTGCTGGAGCTGCGTTACCAGAACCCGCACGGCGAGCTGTGGCTCGATCACGGCGGCCAACGCTGGACGGTAACGCTCGCGCCGACCACGCGCATGGATTCGCGCGGCCTCAACGCCGCCGATCTCGCCGTCGGCAAGACGGTCACGGTCGAAGGCTACCCGAACAAGGCGCAAAACGCCGAAATGCGCGCCGAGCGCATCACCGTCGCCGGCAAAACCGTCGAGCTGCGCTGATGCATCATCCGGTCGGCCCCGCCTGGGCGGAAGCCATCGAGGATTCCGCCCTCGGCGAGCTGATGCGCGAAAGCCTGCTCGCCTATCCGGCCGCCAACCTGCTGCATATTTTTGGGATCGCCCTGCTCGTCGGGCCGATTCTCGCGTTCGATCTCCGCTTGCTCGGCGTCGCGCGCGCCGTCGCGCTGCCCGCCGCTTCGAAATTGCTGACGCCCATCGCGATCACCGGTCTTTTGTTGATGATCGTCAGTGGCCCGCCGCTATTTGCCGCCGACGCCGGGCCGCTCGCCTTGCATCCGTTGATGCAGGCGAAAATGGCGCTCATGACGCTGGCGATCGCCAACGCCCTGCTTTTTCGCTGGCTGTGGCAGAAGCGCCTCGCCGAATGGGACTTTGCGCCGCCCGCCTTCGGACGCGCCCAAGCCGTCGCCTCCGTAGTGCTATGGTTGACTATCGCCGCCTGCGGACGCCTGATCGCCTACATGTGACCGGCTTATGCGCCGGCGCGCGCTGTGCTAACAATCGACCATGCGCACCATTCTCGTCATCGGCATCGGCGCCGGCGATCCCGACTATATGACCGTGCAGGCCATCAAGGCGCTGAACCGGGTCGATGTCATTTTCCTGCCGAACAAGGGCGCGGAGAAAGATGGCTTGCAGAAGCTGCGCCGCGACATCTGCGCGCGCTTCATCGAAGGGCGCAGCCCGCGCTTTGCCGAAATGCGCCTGCCCGAGCGCGACATCGCCGCGACGCCCGACTATAAAAACAACATCGACGCCTGGCGTGCCGGCGTCGCCGCGCAATATGAAAAATTCATGTCGGATGAATTGGCCGACGGGCAATGCGGCGGGTTCCTGGTCTGGGGCGACCCGGCGATCTACGACGGCACCATCCGCATCCTCGACGAAATAGCCGCCAAGGGAACGCTCGCCTTCGACTATGAAATGATTCCCGGCATCAGCAGCGTCTCGGCGCTTGCCGCGCGCCACCGCGTGCCGCTCAACGGCGTCGGCGAAGCGATTCAGATCACCACCGGGCGCAAGCTCGAGGCTGGCTGGCCGGACAGCGCGGAAAATCTCGTCGTCATGCTCGACGGCCGCCATGCCTATGCGGGATTGCCCGCCGACGACGTGGAGATTTTCTGGGGCGCCTATGTCGGCACGCCCGACGAGATTCTCATTTCCGGCCCACTCCTTGAGACCGCTCCGAAAATCGCCGAAGCGCATAAGGCGGCGCGCGCCAAGCATGGCTGGATCATGGACAGCTACATCTTGCGTCGGATATCCGTCAAAATTCCGTGAGCCATTGCCACAAATGAAGCCTGGCGGCGTTTATCGCTTGAAAGCCTCTCATGCCATCCTAAATAGCCGTCACACGAGAGATCCGGGCCCCTCTGGCGATTCGACAGGATCGTGATGTCGGACTCTTCCACCTGAGCGATGGCTTGCGCCACCAGTCGATTGGGAGACCGCCTTTGGCTTGAGACCCTCGATGCCTTCCCCTCCCGTTAAACGATCCCTCGCTTCAACGCCGCATCGGCGCTGACTGACTGCCCATCAGCAAAAGGCTATCCTCATGTTCGACGCAAAACGCCTCCTCGATCAGTTTCTCGGCGCGCAGACCGGCGGCGCAGGCATGGCCGGCGGCGCGGGATCGTCGCTCGGCGACATTGCAAAGACTCTCGGCGGCCAGTTCGGCGGCGGCGGCCTCGCTGGCGGAGCGCTCGCTGGCGGACTTGCCGGATTACTGCTCGGCACCAAGACAGGCCGCAAGATCGGCGGGTCGGCTCTCAAGGTCGGCGGCATGGCCGTGGTCGGCGCCCTGGCCTACAAAGCCTATCGCAATTGGCAGGACGGCAGGACACCGAGTGCTGACGCGACCCAACAGACGCCGATGCTGCCGCCGCCAGCGGGCACACCGTTCAATCCCACCGGCGAAGCCGCGCAGCAATCGCTCGGCCGCACGCTGTTGCGCGCCATGATCTCGGCTGCGAAGGCCGACGGCCATCTCGATGCGGCGGAGCAATCCAAAGTGTTTGCCGCGATGGACAAATTCGCCCTCGATGCCGACGACAAGGCCTTCGTGATGGATGAATTGCGCGCGCCGCTCGATATCGATAGCGTCGCACAGGCGGCACGCACGCCGGAGGAAGCGGCGGAGATCTATACCGTCTCTTTGATGGCCATCGATGTCGACAGTCCGGCCGAGCGCGGCTATCTCGCGCTGCTCGCAGCCCGCCTCAAGCTCGAAGACGCTCTGGTCGCCCATCTTCATGCCACTGTCGAGGGCGCGACGGAGCCGGCAGCGCGGGCCTAAACTATGGCCCGCAGGTCTGGCGGGCGAGACAGAAAGAAGGTCAGCCGATGGCAATAGTCGACGCGGCGAAGAGCGGCACTTTTTCCATCGGCGGCGCAACGCCGGTCCATCGGCTCGGCTTCGGCGCCATGCGCGTCACCGGCCCCGGCATTTGGGGCTTGCCGGCGGATAAGGCGAGCGCGCTGCGCACGCTCAAGCGCCTGCCCGAAATCGGCGTCGATTTCATCGACACCGCCGACAGCTACGGCCCCGATGTGTCGGAAGAGCTGCTCGCCGAAGCGCTGCATCCTTATGATGGCTTGTTCATCGCCACCAAGGGCGGCCTGACGCGGCCCGGGCCCGACCGCTGGATTCCCAACGGCAAGCCGGACTACCTGATTGCCCAGGCGAAAAAGAGCCTGCAGAAACTGCGCCTCGAACAAATCGATCTGTGGCAATTGCATCGCATCGATCCGCGCGTGCCGGCCGGCGAGCAATTCGGCGCGATCAAGCATCTGCTCGACACGGGCCTCATCAAATATGCCGGCCTCAGCGAAGTCGGCGTCGACCAGATCAAGGCCGCAGCCAAGGTCTTCCCGGTCGCCACTGTGCAGAATCATTATAACCTCGCCAGCCGCGAGCATGAGGCCGTCGTCGACTATTGCGAAGCCCAGGGCATCGGCTTCATCCCCTGGTATCCGCTGGCTGCCGGCGATCTCGCCAAGCCCGGTTCGCCGCTCGACGCTATCGCCAAAAATCACGGCGCGAGCCCAAGCCAAATCGCGCTGGCCTGGATTCTCAAGCGCAGTCCGGTCATGCTGCCGATCCCCGGCACGTCGAAGATCGCGCATTTGGACGAGAACGTCGCGGCGGCCGACATCGCGCTGAGCGACGAAGACTTCGCCGCGCTGGACGGCGCCAGCAAAACATTCAAGGTTTGAAGGAGCGCAGCATGGACAAGGTTTTTCCGGTCACCCATACGGATGCCGAATGGCGCGCGAAATTGACGCCGGAACAATATTACATCATGCGCGAGCATGGCACCGAGCGCCCTGGCAGCTGCGCGCTGCTGCATGAAAAGCGCGCCGGCAGCTTCGCCTGCGTCGGCTGCGGCACGCCGCTGTTTCGCGCCACAACCAAGTTCGAGAGCGGCACCGGCTGGCCGAGTTTCGACCAGCCCCTGCCCGGCGCGACAGAAAGCACGACCGACCGTAGCCATGGCATGACCCGCACCGAGGTGCATTGCGCGACTTGCGGCAGCCATCTCGGCCATGTCTTTCCCGACGGCCCGCCGCCGACCGGCGAGCGCTATTGTATCAACGGCGTGGCGCTCACCTTCACGCCAGAATGACGGCTGGCAAAGCCGGGCCTCGCCGGGCATAAGAGGGCGTGAAAAAAGCCGCCCCCAAGCCCCGCAAGAAGACCGCGCCCAAAAGCGCCCGCCGCGTCGCCGTTATCGGCGCCGGTCCCGCCGGCTTGATGGCCGCCGAAGTCATGGCGACGGCGGGCCTCGCCGTCACGGTTTTCGATCGCATGCCGAGCGTCGGCCGCAAATTCCTCATGGCGGGCCGCGGCGGACTCAATCTCACCCATTCCGAGCCGATCGAGAAATTCCGCGCGCGCTATGGCGCGGCGGAATCTTGGATGACGCCGCGGCTCGATGCCTTCTCGCCGACCGATCTGAGCGCCTGGGTCGAAGAGCTCGGCCAGGAAACCTTCATCGGCTCGAGCGGCCGCGTCTTTCCTAAGGCGATGAAAGCGAGCCCGCTGCTGCGCGCCTGGCTGACGCGCCTGGACAGCCAAGGTGTCCGCTTCGAGACGCGCGCCGAGTGGACCGGCTGGGATCTCGCCGGCGGTCTCGCCTTCGCCGGCCACGACGCCATTGACGCCGACGCGACCGTGCTAGCGCTCGGCGGCGCCTCCTGGCCCAAGCTCGGCGCCGACGGTGGCTGGACGGCGCTGTTGCCCGAGATCGACATCGCGCCGCTGCGCGCCAGCAATTGCGGCTTCGCCGTCGCCTGGTCCGACATCTTCCGCGACAAACATGCCGGCCAGCCGCTCAAGCGCATCGCGCTGACCATCGGCAATCAGAGGGTGCGCGGCGAAGCCGTGGTCACAGCGGCAGGCATCGAAGGCGGCGCAGTCTATGCGCTGTCGGCGTCGGCGCGCGACATGATCGCACGGCAGGGCGTCGCCGTGCTCTATATCGATCTGCTGCCGGACATCAAGATCGAGGCGCTTGCCGAAAATCTCGGCGCGGGGCGCGGCGGCGATTCGCTGTCCAACATCTTGCGCAAGCGCGCGAACCTGCCGCCCGTCGCCATCGGCCTGGTGCAGGAAGCGCTGCATGACGGCGAGACGAAGTCGCTCGTCGAACTGATCAAGGGCGTCCCGGTCCGCCTGACCGCCCCGTTCGACATCGCTCGCGCGATCTCGACGGCTGGCGGCATCGCGCTCTCTGAACTTGACGAAAACTTGATGCTGCGAAAGCGGCCAGGCGTCTTCGCCTGCGGCGAGATGCTCGATTGGGAGGCGCCGACCGGCGGTTATCTGCTGCAAGGCTGCATGGCGACCGGCGCCGCGGCGGGGCGGGGCGTCGTCGAGTGGCTCGGGCAAGAGTCAAGTCGCGACTGAGGCGTGGCGCGGTCAAAAAGCGCTTGCCGCTCTCGGCGACCCACAGTTACCATACTGAAGTGTCAATCTAAAAAGAACACGCCGCCATAAGCGCTTATATGCGCAAGGCGAGAACAACTGCCCGCGTCTTTTCCTATAAGACCGGGCGGCAGGGGGAGGAAGTTCGCATGCCAGTCGCGCTCGGCGACTCTGAGCATGTCGGTGGCCGGATGCTTGGCCCACTTACGATGCTCGCACCGACGCTCAGGTCTTTTGCGGCGGCTATCTGGTCAGCGCCGCGATGAGCGCCGATCCGATCGCCAGCAGCTTGCGAAGGCCGCTCGACGGCGGGCGCATCAAAGCGTGGCTGCGAGATCATTGGATCAGCTTGGCCGCAGCGGCGGTGCTGATCTGGATCGTCGTCATTCCGCTGGTCTACCTCATCATCTTCAGCTTTAGGTCCGGCACCGCAGCGGCCCCTGGCGATTGGACGCTCGCCAACTACGCGCTGGTCTACACCAGCAAGATGACGCATTCGGCGCTCGGCAACACCCTGATTTACACCCTGATGGTCGCGACGATCAGCATGGCGATCGCCGGCGGCCTGGCTTGGCTCGTCGAACGCACCGACATGCCCTATCGCGGCGCCGCCTGGGTGATGATCCTGCTGCCCATCGCGATGCCGGGTATGCTGTCGTCGATGGCGTGGATTTTGCTGCTCGGACCGCGTAGCGGATTGATCAACGTCATTCTGCGCGGATTGCTCGCACCGTTCGGTTATGACGCGCCGTCCGGGCCGATCAACATCTACAGCATGGAAGGCATGATCTTCGTCGAAAGCGTGCGCGGCAGCACGACGCTGTTCCTCATGCTCGTCGCCGGCTTCCGCCTGATGGACCCGGCGCTGGAAGAAGCTGCCTCGATGTCCGGCGCCCGCACCGGCTATACGCTGCGCAAAATCACCCTGCCGCTGATGTTGCCGATGCTGCTGGCGACCTGGATGTATTCGTTCATCGGCACGCTCGACGATTTCGAGACGCCGCTGCTCATCGGCCTGCCGGCGCAAATCTTCCTGCTGCCCACGGTCATCTACTTCACGGCTTATCTCAGTTCGAGCTGGGGCTTGGCGGCGGCCTACGCGACGATCTTCCTGCTGATCTCGGTGGTGATGGTCGTCATCTACCATCGCGTCGTGCTGCGCCGCACCAGCCAATTCGCCACCGTTTCGGGCAAGGCCTTCCGGCCGCGGCAGATCGAGCTGGGCCGCATGCGCTGGCCGGCGCTGGGGTTGGTGATCCTCTACTTCATCTTGGCGGTGATGCTGCCGCTCTTGATCCTGGTCCTGGCGTCCCTGCTGCCCTTCTATCGGGTGCCGTCGTGGGACATGTTCAGTGAGCTGACCCTCATCAATTACGAGCAGCTCTTCTCCAACACGCGTGTATTGCGCGCCGCGGGCAATTCGCTATGGGTCTCATTCTGGGTCGCGAGCGGCACCATGATCCTGGCCTTCCTGCTCGCCTGGGTGATCGTCCGCCAGCGCGTGCCCGGCCGGATGGTCCTCGATTCGATCGCCTTCATTCCGCACGCCATCCCGGCGGTGGTCGTCGCCGTCGCGATGATCATGTTCTACCTGTCGCCAGCCATGCAATGGACCGGCTTGTATGGCGGCCTGATCGTGCTGTCGCTGGCCTTGGTGACGCGTTTCATCGCCTTCGCGAGCCGGACATCGAACGCGGCGATGACGCAGATCGACGCCTCGCTGGAAGAAGCCGCCTATGTCAGCGGCGCCCGCAAGGCGCGCGTCCTGGCGCGCATCCTGTTCCCGCTGCTGCTGCCGACCTTCGTCGCCGGCTGGATCTTCGTGGCGGCGAACGCGTTCCGCAATCTGAACGTATCGCTGCTTTTGTCGACGCCGCAAAACGAGCTGATCTCGGTCACGCTCTACGATTACTGGGAACGCCAGGCGGACTTCTCGATGGCATCGGCGCTCGGCGTCGTGCTCGTTGTCGGGCTCGCTTTGATCACCGTTCTCGCCAGACAACTCATCGCGCGAGGCTATTCCGGCAACGATTAGCCTCGCGCGCAACACAGCGTAACAAGACTGACAAACACAACAATACCCAAGGGAGGGTGACATGAACGCGTTGAAATGCTTACTCGTCGCGGCCTGCGCCACGGCGCTGACGCCGATAGCAGGCCATGCCGCGGAAAGAAACGCGGCCGGCTTCCTTAGCTACGCCAGCCATGCCGAACTCGTCAAAGCGGCCAAAGCGGAATCGGGCACGCTGATGGTGACCTTCGCCCAGACGCAAAATGCCGTCGATGAAGTGGTCAAGCTCTTCGCCTCGACCTACGGCGTGAAGGCGGCGGGACAAGAGGTCGGCAACGCCGACTCGCGCATTCTGCTTGAGCTGAAAGCCGGCAGTCATAAAAGCGATATCGTGCATCTCGAAGAAGAGCTCGGCCTGCCGACCTACTACGAGCATCTCTACAAGGTCGACCTTCTCGGCATGGCCGAGAAGAAGGTCCTCAACATGCCAGTCAAGATGGTCAACCCGAAGCAGCCGAACGTGGCCGCGCTCGGCAGCGCACTGGCCGCGGTGACCTACAACGCCAAGGCCCTGCCGCCCGACCTGGTGCCGAAAACCTATGAGGACCTGCTCAACCCGAAGCTGAAGAACAGCGGCCTCTTGTGGGTCGACGTCTCGCAGGCGTCGGGCCTCGCCGCGCTCTTCGTCGTGTGGGGCAAGGACAAGGTGATCGACTACACCACCAAGCTCGGCGAGCAACGCCCGGTGTGGACGACGGGCGCCACGCGCTCGATGACGGCGATGGCTGCGGGCGAATATGCCATCGGCTCGCTCAACCACTATCATTCGCTGATCCGCATCCGCGAACAGCGCAAAGCGCCGCATTTACAAGCGGCGTTGCTCGAACCCGTGCCGGTGCGGCTCAACAACATTCTGGCGATCAACGGCAAGACGGCCATGCCGGCGACCTCGACGCTGTTCATCGAGTTCGTCGCCAGCGCCAAGGTGCAGGAGATTTTCGACCGCGAAGGTCCTGTCAAAGCGTCAGTCTTCACGGAAGGCTCGCTGCCCAACAAGCTGGTCGAAGGCAAGAAGATCGCCTTCGTCGGCTGGGATGACGTCGACGAGATCGAGCCGCTGCAAAAGCGGATCTTCGAGTCGTGGAAGTTCCCGGTCGCCACGAAATGAGCGATTTGCGTTCACAGGCGCAGGATGGATCGGCCCCAGACGGGCCGGTCCGTCCCGGCCAATTGACAGTCAGAAATCTCGTCAAGACCTTCGCGTCGCGTCAGGAAACCGTCCATGTGATCAAGGACGTCTCCTTCACGATCGAACCGGGGCAGTTTTTCACTTTGCTCGGCCCTTCCGGCTGCGGCAAGAGCACGACCTTGCGCTGCATCGCCGGGCTGGAGCGCGGCGACCGCGCCCATATCGCCGTGAGCGGCCGCGTGCTGGCGGATACCGACACGGGCGAGTTCGTGCCGGCGTCCGACCGCGACTTCGGCATGGTGTTCCAGAGCTACGCCATCTGGCCCCATATGACCGTGGCGCAGAACGTCGCCTTCCCGCTGCAGGCCAACCAACGACGCCAGAAGCTGTCGCGCAAAGAGATCAATGATCGCGTCGAGGAATCGCTCAGTCTCGTGCGCTTGGACCAGCTCGGCGGCCGCATGGCCACGAAACTGTCCGGCGGGCAGCAACAGCGCCTGGCGCTCGCGCGGGCGCTGGTCACCCGTCCCGATCTGCTGCTGCTCGATGAGCCTTTATCGAATCTCGACGCCGGCTTGCGCGACCATATGCGCAGCGAACTGCGGGCGATGCAGCTTCGTACTGGCGTCACGACGCTCTACGTCACGCACGATCAATCGGAGGCGTTCAGCATGTCGGACGTCATCGCCGTGATGGATTCCGGCGTGTTGGTGCAAAAAGGCGCGCCGCGCGACATCTACTGGCGTCCGAGCACGACCTTCGTCGCCACCTTCGTCGGCCAGACGAACCTCCTGTCGGTCGTGCGCCCGCCGTCGCATGCCGGCAGCGGCATCCTCTCGGTCGAAACCAGCATCGGCCCGCTCTTGGTGAATGTCGCGAGCGAACGACCGATCGGCCTGGGCGATTCTGTCGTCATCCGGCCCGAGGATCTGCAGGTCACGATCGAGCCGCCGCCCGCCGGCCGCGCCAACGTGTTTCGCGGACGGGTGCGCCGCCCGACTTTTCTCGGCGAGAACATCGAGCTGGAAATCGAAATCGGCAGCGAGTTGCTGATGACCCGGCAGCACCCGCGTTTCGCCTTCGGCGCCGGCGACGAAGTCTATGTCGAACTGCCCGTCGATCGTTGCGTCGCCGTCTCGGGCGCCGCCGCAGGTGTCGGCTCGCACAATCGCGGCACTGCGGGCGAGTCCGCCGCGCCGCATAAAACTGCCGTCCAATAATTCGAAAACGGGGAGAGTAGAGTGAAATTCGCGACCTTGCGCACGGGCGAAGTGGTGGCCCAGACGAACGAAGGCTATCGCCGCGTCAACCGGTCGTCGATGATCGAGCTGATCGAGACCTTCCGCACCGGCCTGACATTCTCCGGCCCAGCGATGGAGCTGCCCACAGAGTTGGCGCCGCCGATCGCCAAGCCGTCGAAAATCTGGGCGGCGGCGGGCAACTATGATCGCGTCAACACGAAGAGCCCGAACGACAAGAGCGGGCGCGGTCAGAAAACCGAACTGACCAAGGAAGAATTGCTCCACACTGTCTTTCTCAAGCCGCCGTCGGCGATCATCGGCGCCGGCGACAGCATCGCGATTCCCGCCGGCGCCGGCGGCGTATTCCCCGAGCCCGAGCTGTGCGTCGTGATCGGCAAGCGCTGCCGCAACGTCAGTATCGCCGACGCGCCGTCTGTGATCTTCGGCTATTCGATCCTCGTCGACGTCACGTCGCGCAACTACGGCCCCGGCAAATCCGGCAAGGAGATGCGCTGCATCCGCAAGGGCTACGACACCTTCGCGCCGTTCGGCCCGGTGATCGTCACGCGCGACGAGATTCCGCACCCCGATAAAGTGACGATGAAGATGTGGATCAACGGCGAGTTGCACCAGGACTCGTCGACCGAGACGATGATCAACAACTGCTACGAGCTGGTGAGCTTCCTCTCGAAGGTCTGCACCCTGGAGCCCGGCGACCTGATCTCGACCGGAACGCCGGATTCGCCCGAATTCCAACGGCAATTAATCGCCGGTGATGTCGTCGTCTCCGAGATCGAAGGCATCGGCAAAATGACGCTCGGCATCCGCAACGCTTGATCAGCGCGGGTTGATCAGCGCGCCAGGCTGAACGCTGGCAGGTGGAGGTCGAAGGCGACCGCCGCAAGGCGTGTGCCGACGACGACGAGCAGGCCGAGGATCATCGCCGTCCGGCTCGTCGCCCCGATCGCGCGGAGCGACAGATAGACGATGATGCCGGCGATGGCGGCAGAGGCGTAAATGTCGGAGCGCAGCAGCAGCGGCACCTGAGCGGTCAAGATGTCTCGCATGACGCCGCCGCCGGATCCCGTCAGGGTGCCCATGAGGATCACCACGAGCGGCGAGCAGCCCTTGCTTTCGGCGATGCGCGCGCCCGTGATCGCGAATACGGCCAGGCCGAACGCGTCGGCGATCAAGAGCGTCTGGCGCGGCACGGGCATCATCTGCGCCCAAGCCACTGTGAGCGCGGCGGCGCCGATAATGACGAACAGCGGCGCGGTGTCTTTAATCCAGAAGATCGGGTGGCGGCCGAGCAGGAGATCGCGGATGGTGCCGCCGCCGATGGCCGTCACGGCAGCCAGGACGAGAATGCCCAAGAGATCGAAATTCGCGGTCATGGCGGCCAAAGCGCCGCTGGCCGCGAACACGGCGACGCCCGTTAGATCGAGCGCGTAGATCGCGCGATTGAAGCCGCGCGCGGCTTCGTCACCGGATTCTGGATTTCCGGTCGCGTGCTTGGTCGCGTCTTCGTCTGCCATCACGACCTCAAATATACGGGCAGCTTGCGACCGAACAGGCTTTTGCTCGGCCCTTGGCCTTTGACGATGCGAAAGCGGTTCATGTCATCCCTTGACGTCATACGGCGCAGATCGATTCGCGCACGAAGCTGATGAAGTCTGTGGTCTTGGCGGGGAGCGTTTTCGCCTTCGAGTGGTAAATGCTGATTCGCTCCGTCGCCGCCGACGCCGCTTCGAACATCGCCACCAGCCGGCCGTCCTTCAATTCGCTCGCGGCCAGCGCACGCGGCACTCGGATAAATCCGCAGCCGGCGACCGCCATCTTTAATAAGACCGCGTCGCTGTTGGATGACAGCGCGCCTTCGATCGTCACATGCGAAAGTCGGCCGGCGACAGTGAAGGGCCATTCCTTGCCGGCGAAGGGATTGAGCAGGCAATTGTGCTCGCGCAGATCCTGCGGCTGTTTGGGCTGGCCAGCGCGGCGCAGGTAATCGGGCGCGGCGCAGATGACGTAGGGCACGACGCCGAGCTCTTGGCCGATAAGGCCGGGCGCGGCAGGCTTGCGGTTGGCGATGATGACGTCGAAGCCTTCTTCGAGGGAGATCGATCCATCCTCCACGGCGGAGAGATGGATGCGCAGTCCTGTGTGGCGGCGCGAGAATTCCATCACCAACGGCGTCAGGATCGACTGCGCGTAATAAGCCGATGTCTGCACGCGCAGCGCGCCGAAGGGACCCGACTGCAGATTGCGCTCATCGACGATGTAGGCGTCGATCCGCTCCAGCATCTCTAGGCAATTGCGGTAGAGCCCTTCGCCCGCCTCGGTGAGCGCGATGCCATGGGTCGAGCGGTTCATCAGGCTGAAGCCCAACGACTCCTCCAGTTCGCGCATGCGGTTGCTGACGACAGACGGCGTGGTGCGGAGATCGACCGCAGCCTTGGTAAAGCTGAGCCGCTCGGCGACGCGCACGAAGGTGTTGAGCTTGTTGAGGTCTCTGAGCGCCGCCGTCAGCGGCAGCGCTCTGTCCTCGGTCGTTCGTTTCATCACGCACCCATGGGGTCAACGCGGGAAAGCCCCGACAGCCAGCCTGTCGATCAACCGGGAAACAACGGTTGTTTCGAGAAGCAGACTACCAAAGCGCCTCTGGTCCGATCCACACTTTCAACAAGTCGATAAGCATAAGTCGAAGAAAAACCTAACATTTTGGAGGCTGTGATGCTCAAAGAATATCATTACGACCATCTGATGCGTTGGCCCGAGGGCAAGCGCATCGCCGTGTTTTTCACCTTCGATTTCCAGGGCGGCGAGGACGTCAAACCGGACAAGAACGGCATTCTCAACTACGAGAATTGGAGCCAGGGCGAATATGGCCCGCACCATGCGGTCTATCGCCTGCTGCGCATCCTCAAGGAAGAGGACGTCAAGGCGACCTTCATCACCTGCGGGGCCATCGCCGAACGCTTCCCCGAGGCGGTCAAGGCGGTGCAAGAGCACGGCCATATCATCGAGGGCCACGGCTATAACCACGAGATCGCCCGCTACCTCGCGCGCGACGAAGAAGATGCGGTGATGAAGAAGGCCATCGCCATGATCAAGCAGCGCACCGGACGCCGCCCCGAAGGCTGGCGCTCTTGCACGCAGAGCAGCAATTCCATCGAGCTGCTGATCGAGAACGGCTTCACCTACAACACCAATTGCTTCCATGAAGAGCTGCCGTACCTGTGGGAAAAGGATGGCAAGGTGATGGTCGAGCTGCCGCGCCAGCCGTTCGGCGACGGCACGCTGTTCGGCCACCGCCACGGCGAATTCGGCAACCCTTACTTCGGCCTCGAAGTGTGGAAGGCTTATTTCGACGAGCTGTGGTCCGAGTCGTCGAAGGACAGCCCGAAATACGTGCCCTTCACTCTGCATCCCTACATCATCGGGCGGCCGGGCCGCACGCTGGCGTTGCGCGGCATCATTCAGCATATCCGCGAAGTCACTAAAGGCGACGTGTGGTTCGCCACCGGGCCCGAGCTGGCCGACTGGTGCCTCAACACCGTGTTCAAGGCCGAGTGCACGGACATCCGTCCGGGCGCGGTCAAAAAGTCGGCCTGACACGAAGCAACGGAAGCGTTCAGCGCGCTTGAGCGCTTCCGTCCATTCGATGTCAGGAAGGACTCATCGCCGAGTCCGCGTGCTCAAGAAGCAAGACGGCAAGTCTTGCTCCATATAAAAATTGGGGGAGGTCATCATGACCCATCGTTTCAACGGCGTTGTCGCTATCTCTGCCATGCTTTGCGCCGCGAGCCTGTTCGCGTCCGAAGCAAAGGCTCAGTCCGCCGACGGGTTTTACAAGGGCAAGACCGTTCGTATCATCTGCGCTCTCGGCGCGGGCGGGCCTTATGACGCCTATGCACGTCTCGTCGCCCGCAATATCGGCAAGCATCTGCCGGGCAATCCGTCCGTCGTCGTGGAGAACATGCCCGGCGCCGGCGGCATTCTCGCCGCCAACCATGTCTATAAGGTCGCGGCGCAAGACGGCACCGTGCTCGGCGCTTTGCATCAAGGCACCACCTTGGCGCAAGCGATCTCGACGCCCAACATCGAGTACGATACACGCAAATTCAGCTGGATCGGGCGCATCACTTCGGGCGGCGCCGATGTACACTACTCTTATGTCGGCAAGGGGCCGGCCACGTTCGACGACCTGTTCAAGCGTGAAGTGGTCGTTGCCGGCGGCGGCCCGACATCGATGTCGGTGATCTTGCCGACGGCAGTCGTCAATTTGATGGGCGCCAAGCTGAAGATTCTGCCGGGCTACAAAGGCAGCGCCGAGACCGATCTGGCGCTAGAACGCGGCGAGGTCGACATGTCGCTGCAAAATTGGGAGGAGCTGCGCTCTCACCGCGCGACGGCGCTAAGCGAGAAGAAGCTCAATCTGATCGTGCAATATCAGTTGAAGCGCCACGCGGAGCTGCCCGACGTTCCGGCGATCGTCGAACTGGCCAAGACCAACGAAGAGCGGCAAATCTGGACCGTGATGCTGCAGCCTGCCACAGTCGGCCACAGCTTCGCCGCCGGACCGAGCGTGCCGGTCGATCGTGTCGCAATGCTGCGCAAAGCGTTCGACGCGATGGCGGCGGACGCCGGATTGAAAGCGGAGGCACAAAAGGCCAAGCTTGAGCTGGACCCATTGCCGGCCAGCCAGGTCGCCCAGCTTGTCGACAATATCTTCAAGCTCGACGCGGCGGCGATCTCGCGGGCCAAGGAAATCTTGGGCCGCTAAGCATACGCGAAGAGCAGGACACGCTAGTTTGACTTGGGTAGCGGAAATGGGCGAGCTGGCGGATGCCTGCTCGTCCATTGACGCTCTACATGGAGGATCGCCCTAGATCCGGGATCGCCCTAGGCAATTCGCAGCTGCGCGGCGATAGTCGCCTTCTGACGTCTGAATACGGCGCTTCGCTGACGCAAATATATCAGGCGCTGTCACTTAGATTTCATCGAATGGCCTTTTACTGGCTCGCCCTTATGCCTTGCGAGCTCGTTATGGACCAATTGATCGTTACCAACGCCCGGATCGTCACTGCCGATGCCGTTTTCCTCGGCAGCGCCGTCGTGCGCGACGGCTTGGTGGCCGACATGTCCGAAGGCGGCGGCGACATCGCCGGCGCGGTCGACTTCGCCGGCGACTATCTGTTGCCCGGCCTGATCGAGCTGCATACCGACAATCTCGAGCGCCATTTGTCGCCGCGCCCCGGCGTGCGCTGGCCCGTGGCAGGCGCGCTGCGCGCTCATGACGCCATGGTGATCTCCGCCGGCATCACCACGGTGTTCGACGCCTTGTCGATCGGCGACATCGTCCCCGACAGCCCGCGCATCCGCGATTTGAACGCGATGGTCGTCGCCCTGCGCGCGGCCGCAGAAAACAACAGCCTGCGCGCCGAACATCGGCTGCATTTGCGCTGCGAACTGACCTACGAGAACGTGGTCGCGCGCTTCGACGAGCTGTCGAACGACCCGCTGGTCGGGCTCGCGTCGATCATGGACCATTCGCCGGGCCAGCGCCAATTCGCCAATCTCGCCAAGTACAGGCAGTACTATCAAGGCAAGTACAACATGGACGACACGGCGATGGACGCCTTCATGGAGCGCCAGATCAACGCGCGCGAGCGCTATTCGGCGCTCCATCGCGGGCAGTTGGTGCGGCTCTGCCGCGCCCGCGCCATCGCTGTCGCGAGCCATGACGACGAAACGGAAGCCCATGTCGCGCAAGCCGTCGAGGAAGGCATCCGAATCTCCGAATTCCCCACCACGCTGGTCGCGGCGCGCGCCGCCCGCGATGCCGGCATGGGCATCCTGATGGGCGGCCCCAACGTGGTGTTGAACGGCTCGCAATCTGGCAACATCTCGGCCCGCGCGCTGGCCAGCGAAGGCTTGCTCGACATCATCTCGTCCGATTACGTGCCGGCCAGCATGCTGGAAGCCGCCTTCGCCCTGCCGCAAGCGGACAGCGGCATCTCGCTGCCGCAAAGCGTCGCAATGGTCAGCGTCAATCCGGCGCGGCTGGTCGGACTGGAGGACCGGGGCGAGATCGCGATCGGCAAACGCGCCGATCTGCTGCGCATCTCGACCGAAAATGAGCATCCGATGGTCTGCGCCGTGTGGCGCGACGGCGAACGGGCGTTTTAACAGAGGACAATCCAGTGAAGACCGACGCGCAAGTGGACATCATCGCTGAACTGCTGCGCGAACGCGGGCGCGCCCGTTACGGCACCGAAGCGGTCAGCCAATTGCAGCATGCCTTGCAATGCGCCGCCCTCGCCGAGCGCGAGGACGCGCCGTCGTCGCTGATCGCCGCCGCGTTGCTGCACGATGTCGGCCATCTCGTCGCCGACGACGAAGCGGCCGCGCCGCGCGGCATCGACATGCAGCACGAGGACGTCGCCGCGCGCTATCTGGCGCGCTGGTTCCCGCCGGCCCTGGTCGAGCCGGTCCGCCTTCATGTGCCGGCCAAACGCTATCTCTGCGCCGTCGAGCCGGGCTATTTCGAGACGCTGTCGTTCGCATCGGTGCGCAGTCTTCTGCTGCAAGGCGGCGTATTCGACGAAGCCGCCGCGAACGGCTTTATCGTCCAGCCCCATGCAGCCGACGCCGTCCGCCTGCGCCGCTGGGACGACTTGGCGAAGGACCCAGCCGCAGTTACGCCGCCGCTCGAACATTACATGGCGATCGTCGGCGATCTGATCGCGAGCGCCCCAGCGACCCATTGACTCACGGCGATCTGCGCGAACGTCTATGCCGTCCGACGGAGGATGTCGACGGCCAGTCGTCTAGACGAAGTCCGCAAGCTGTCACACAGCCGTCACCGGGCTGTTATGCCTCGCCGTTAGCTTCGAGCCCGCATTCACCATCGGATGGGGGACATCGGTATGACGGAAGCGGTTCGCGTCTCGCGCCTGCGCAAGACCTTTCGCGGCGGCAAAGTCGCCCTTAACGACGTGTCGCTCTCGGTCCAGCGCGGCGAGATGATCGCCCTAATCGGCGCCTCCGGGTCCGGCAAATCCACCCTGCTCCGCCATATCGCCGGCCTCGCCGTCGCCGACCGCGCGCAAAGCGCCTGCGAGATCGAGGTGCTCGGTAGCGCAGTGCAAAAAGGCGGCAAGCTGGCGCGCGACATCCGCGCGCTGCGCGGCCGCATCGGCTTCGTCTTTCAGCAATTCAACCTGGTCGAACGCCTGACCGTCGAGACCAACGTGCTGGTCGGGCTGCTCATCCGCGTGCCGCTGTGGCGCAGCCTGCTGCGTTGGTTCACCAGCGCGGAAAAAGAGATCGCCTTCAACGCCCTGGCCCGCGTCGGCATCAGCGAATGCTGCCCGCAGCGCGCCGGCACCCTGTCGGGCGGCCAGCAGCAGCGCGCCGCCATCGCTCGCGCCTTGGTGCAGAAGGCGGAAGTGATCCTCGCCGATGAGCCGATCGCCTCGCTCGATCCCGAATCTTCGCGGCGCGTCATGGAGACGCTGGCGCGCATCAACCGCGAAGACGGCATCACCGTGCTCGTCTCGCTGCACCAGGTCGGCTACGCGACACGCTACTGCCCGCGCGTCGTCGCGCTGCGCAACGGCGAGATCGTGTTCGACGGCCCGAGCGCGGCGATCACGCCGACCCTGCTCAGCGACATCTACGGCTCCGAGATCGACGCGATCGGCGACGAAGAATTCTCCGTCGACGACACGCGCCACGCCGCCCGTCCCGCCGCCGCGGCCTTCGCCGACAGCTTGTCCCTCGCCGAGGCGCGCGCCTGACGCGCTCGGCAACCGCGTAAGTCGCCTACGCCCCTCACTTCGTCAACCCACGCCCCTAACCCTATGCAAGGAGCTTCCATGATCCGCACCACGCTCACGGCTTTCGGCCTGTGCGCCGCCGCCGCGCTCGCTGCCCCATCGGCCGCGACCGCCCAGCAAATGACCGAAATCAACTTCGGCATCATCTCGACAGAGTCTTCGCAGAACCTGAAAAGCGTCTGGCAGCCCTTCCTCGCCGATATGGAGAAGAAGACCGGCATGAAGGTGAACGCCTTCTTCGCTCCCGATTATGCCGGCATCATCCAGGCCCAGCGTTTCAAGAAGGTCGATGTCGCCTGGTACGGCAATAAAGCGGCGATCGAGGCCGTTGACCGCGCCGATGGCGAAGTGTTCGTCCAGAGCGTCGCCGCCAACGGCGACCCGGGCTACTGGTCGCTCATCTTGACCCACAAGGACCATCCGCTGGCCCAGATGGAGCCGGCAAAGTCGATGGGCGGCGGCGCCAAGTTCGACCCGAACACCTACAAGGGCTGCGAGCCCTGCATGGAGATGTTCTACAAGAACGTCGGCAATTACACCTTCGGCAACGGCGATCCGAACTCGACCTCGGGCTTCCTGGTGCCGGGCTATTACGTCTTCGCCCAGAAGAATCTCGATCCGAAGCAGGCGTTCAAGCGCATGGTCACCGCCAATCACGAGACCAACGCTCTCGCCGTCGCCAACAAGCAGGTCGACGCCGCGACGAACAACACCGAATCGGTCGAGCGCATCAAGCAGAACTTCCCGGCGAAATATGAAGAACTGCGGGCCATTTGGATCTCGCCGCTGATCGCGTCCGACCCGATCGTTTGGCGCAAGGATCTGCCGGCCGACGCCAAGGCCAAGATCAAAAACTTCTTCTTGAGCTATGGCACCACGGGCGTCGAGAGCGAGAAGAAGACCCTCGCCGCCTTGCAATGGGCGCCCTTCAAGGAATCGAGCAACAAGCAGCTCATTCCGTTCCGCGAGCTCGATCTCGCCGCGCAGAAGACCAAGCTTGAAGCTTCGAGCATGTCGGCCGCCGACAAAGCCAAGGCGCTTGCCGAAATCGACGCCAAGCTCGCCGCGCTGAGCAAAGAAGCGATGACCAACTAGGTCGTTCGACTGCCTGACGAACGGGCGGCGCTCCGGCATCTCGGACGCCGCCCGTTTCACATCAACGCCCTCGCGCAACGGAGACCGACGATGACCGACAACGCTCAAGGCCTGCGGGCCGCGCCGACGCCGCCGACAGGCGCGCTGCGCAACTCCTTCATCAAGACCTTGAGCTACGGCGCCGTCGGCGCGTTCCTGATCTGGAGTTGGCAGGGCGCGGAGATGAACCCGCTCGCGCTGGTCCGCGAGTCTGGCAACATCGCCGAACTGGCCGGCGACTTCTTCCCGCCGGACTTCACCGAATGGCGTTTCTACCTGCGCGAGATGATCGTGACGCTCCAGCTCGCCGTGTGGGGCACGCTGCTCGCCATCATTCTCGCCGTGCCGTTCGGCCTGCTCTGCTCGGCCAATATCGCGCCTTGGTGGGTTTACCAGCCGATGCGCCGCCTGATGGACGCTTTCCGCGCCATCAACGAAATGGTCTTCGCCATGCTGTTCGTCGTCGCCGTCGGCCTCGGGCCCTTCGCCGGCGTGCTGGCGCTCTTCGTCCACACCACCGGCATTCTCGCCAAACTGTTCTCCGAGGCCGTCGAATCGATCGATCCTCGCCCGGTCGAAGGCATCCGCGCCACCGGCGCGCTGGCCATCGAAGAGATCATCTTCGGCGTCATCCCCCAGGTCATGCCGCTGTGGATTTCCTATTCGCTCTATCGCTTCGAATCGAATGTCCGCTCGGCCACCGTGGTCGGCATGGTCGGCGCCGGCGGTATCGGCGTCGTCATGTGGGAGGGTATCCGCGGCTTCTATTTCGCCCAGACCTGCGCCGTCATCATCATGATCATCGTCACCGTCAGCATCGTCGATCTGATCTCGGCGCAGATCCGCAAACGCTTCATATGAACGTGCGAACTGCGGCGGATTTCGCCTTTCGCGCGATGAACGAGGCGGACATCGCCGCAGTCCGCGACCTGCATGCCCGCTCCTTTGCCGGCTTGGCGGGCGCGCAGCATACGCCAGCGGAAATCGCCGGCCATCTGGCGCTGATCGCAGACGAGCATTACGCCGAGGAATTGCGCCGATGCCATGTCGGGCTGGCGCTCGACGGCGAGCAAATCGTCGCCACGGCGGGCTGGATCGAAGCTCAGGAGCAGATCGCCACCGCGCGCATCCGCAAGGTCTTCGTAGATCCCGCCATGGCGCGGCGCGGCCTCGGCAGCCGCATGGTGCGCCGCGCCGAGAGCGAAGCTTTGCGAGCCGGCTATCGCCGTCTGATCGTGCGCGCCAACCTCAATGCCGTCTCGCTCTATGAAGCGCTCGGCTACATCGCCATAAGCGAAGCGCGCATGGCCACCCCAAACGGGGTCGAACTGCCGGTCGTCATGATGGAGAAGCCGCTCGGCTGACCGGCTGACACGTCGCTGTCATGCTCCTGTCCTATGGTCGGAGCTTATCCACAGACGGATTTTTCGGCTTTGCGCGGCATTCTTTTTCTCGTGGTCGGCCCGAGCGGCGTCGGCAAGGACAGCCTGCTCGATGGCGCGCGCGTCGCCCTGAGCGGCAACAGCCGCTATGCCTTCCCGCAACGGATCATCACGCGCCCGGCCGATGCCGGCGGCGAAGCCCACCGCGCGGTCAGCGTTCAAGAGTTTGCCGAGATGCGCGCTGTCGGCGCCTTCGCTCTCGCCTGGTACGCCAACGGCTTGGATTACGCCATTCCGGCCGAAATCGATGCCGCGCTCGCCGATGGCCGCCATGTCGTCGTCAACGTCTCGCGCACCATCGTCGATGAGGCCCGTCGGCGTTATCAGCCGCTGCGCGTGATCGCCGTCACCGCGCCGGCAGACATCGTCGCCGCCCGCCTAGCCGGTCGCGGCCGCGAAAGCGCCGAACAGATCGCCGAGCGCCTCGCGCGCGGCGCGCTCGCCTTGCCGGAAGGACCCGATGTCGATGTCGTCGTCAATGACGGCTGCCTTGAGATCGGCATCGCCCGGATGCTGGCGGCGTTACGCGCGCCGTCTATCGTCTAGGCCCCCTCGCCTAAGCCAGCGGAAAACGCCGCAGCAAGCGGAACGGCGCATCCCGGCGGGTTTGCGCGAACAGGCAAATCGTGTCGAGGCGCATCGCCTGCGACAGCAGCGGCTTGAGCAACTCAGCCAGCCCCGCTTGTAGCCGCTCGCTCTCCTCACCTGGCAGCGGATCGGTCAGCGTCATGTGATAGCGGTAATCTTGGAACACGTAAGGGTAGCCCCAGCGGTCGAGATGGTCCGACTGGCGCGTGCTCAGGCCGGCGCGGCGTTTGGCCACCTGTTCGGGCGTCTCGGGCCGGCGAAATCCGTCGAAGGCCTCCACGCAATCGTTCGCCAGATCGCTGACGGCAGCAATCTCCATCGCCGGAACCAGGGCAAGAAAGCCGCCGATGCGCGCGAGCGTCAGCGGCAGATCGAAGGCACGGCGCGCGGCGGCGAAATCGGCGAGCGCGGCGGTCAGCTCATCGGCGCTCTTGCCGGCGGCCAGTTCGAATGGCGCTTTGAAGGTGCCATGAAAGCCATAATGGCGGGCGCGTTTGGTCAAGGCGTCCCAGCGCTCGGTCGTCAGGCCGGACACGACCGGCGGCGTCATGGCCTGTCCCGACTCGGCGTCATAGCCGAGCCATGCCGCGCCGAAGGCGGCGAGCGCGCTGCCCGCAGGCGGCGCAGCGTAGAGGGCGTATCGAGCGGCGGTCATGCGGCGTTTAAGCCGCGGCGCGGAATTGGTCCATGTCGAGCAGGCGGGTCGCCACCGCGTCGCGCACTTCGAGATCATGGAAAATGCCGATCACGGCAGCGCCCCGCGCCCAAGCGGACTGAATCAACTCGATCACCGTCTGGCGGTTGGCCGCGTCGAGCGACGCCGTCGGCTCGTCGAGCAGCAACACCGGGAACGGATGGACGAAAACCCGCGCGAGATTGACGCGCTGCTGTTCGCCGCCTGAAAAGGTGCTGGGCGCCAGATGCCACAGGCGCTCCGGAATCCGCAGGCGCGTCAGGATCGCTTTCGACGGCGGCAAAGGATCGCCTTTGAAGCCGGCGTTGCGCAGGGTGTCGGCGACGATCTCGATCGTCGGCACGCGCGGGATGACGCGCAGGAACTGGCTGACATAGCCGATGGTATTTTTCCGCAACCGCAAAATTTCGCGCGGGCTGGCGCTGGCGAGATCGATCTCGCCTTCGCCCTGGCGCAGCACCATGCGGCCGGTCTCGGCGCCGTAATTGCCATAGAGCAGCCGCAGCACCGTGCTTTTTCCGATGCCGGAGGGACCGGACAAAGCGAGACATTCGCCGGCCGCGACCGAGAAGCTGAGCCCCTGCAACACCGGCAGCTTGACGCCGTTCTGCGTATGCAACTGGAACGTCTTGGACAGGCCGTCGACGCGGAGCGAGAGATTGTTCATGGCGGCAATACCGAGGACACGAGAAGCTGGGTGTAGGGATGCTGCGGATCGTCGAGCACGCGGTCGGTCAAACCGCTCTCGACAACTTCGCCGTCTTTCATGACAAGCAAGCGATGGGCGAGCAGGCGCACGACGGCGAGATCATGGGTGACGACGATGGCCGAAAGGCCGAGATCGCGCACCAGGCCGCGCAGCAAATCGAGCAGACGCGCCTGCACCGAGACGTCGAGACCGCCGGTCGGCTCGTCCATGAAGACGAGGCGCGGCTTGGTCACCAGCACGCGGGCGATCTGCAGGCGCTGCTGCATGCCGCCGGAAAAGGCGGTCGGCCGATCGTCGAGCCGGTCGGCGGCGATCTCGACGCGGCCGAGCCAATCGGTCGCCGCGGCGCGAATATTGCCGTAATGACGGTCGCCCACCGCCATCAACCGCTCGCCGACATTGGCGCCGGCGCTGACCGCCATGCGCAAGCCGTCGCGCGGGTTTTGATGGACGAAGCCCCAGTCGGTGCGCAACAGCAGGCGGCGGTGCGCTTCTGAGGCGCGATAGACGTCGAGCGGCCCTTCGTGGCGCGTCTCATAGACGACCTCGCCGCCGCTCGGCTCCAACTTGCCCGACAGGCAATTGAGCAGCGTCGATTTACCCGAACCCGACTCGCCGACGATGCCGAGCACTTCGCCGGGCCATAGATCGAAGCTGATGCCGCGGCAGCCGAGGCGCTGGCCGTAATAGCGCGAAACGTCGCGCACGGTCAGCAGCGGCAGGTCATTGTCTTGCGAGGCCATATCCCGTTCAAGAGGGCTCATTCGGCGGCGCTCCGGCTCATGGCGGCGCCCGGTTCGCGGCGGTCGCGGCAATAATCGGTGTCGGAGCAGACATAGAGCCGGCCGCCTTGGTCGTCGGTGACGATCTCGTCGAGAAAGCTCTCGTTCGAACCGCACAGGCCGCAGCTATGGGGCTGGCGGTCGATGCTGAACGGATGATCCTCGAAATCGAGGCTTTTCACCGGCGTGTAGGGCGGCACGGCGTAGATCCGCTTCTCGCGCCCGGCGCCGAACAGTTGCAAGGCCGGCATGCGGTCCATCTTCGGATTGTCGAACTTCGGGATCGGCGACGGCGCCATGACGTAGCGGCCGTTGACCAGCACCGGATAATCGTAGGATGTCGTGATGCGGCCGTGGCGCGCGATGTCCTCATAGAGCTTCACATGCATGACGCCATATTCCGACAGCGCGTGCATTTTCTGCGTCTCGGTTTCGCGTGGCTCGAGGTAACGCAAAGGCTCGGGCATCGGCACCTGATAGACGATGATCTGGTCGTCGCGCAGCGGCGTCTCGGGGATGCGGTGGCGCGTCTGGATGACGCTGGCGTCCACCGTGCGCTCGGTCATGGCGACGCCGGCGGTGCGGTTGAAGAAGCGGCGGATCGAGACGGCGTTGGTCGTGTCGTCGGCGCCCTGGTCGATCACTTTCAGCGTATCGTCCGAACCGACGATGGCGGCGGTGATCTGCATGCCGCCGGTGCCCCAGCCATAGGCTAGCGGCATCTCACGGCTGCCGAAGGCGACCTGATAGCCGGGGATCGCCACAGCTTTCAGAATCGTGCGGCGGATCATCCGTTTCGTCTGTTCGTCGAGATAAGCGAAATTGTAGCCGGCGACACCGATTTGTTCGTCACGCTGCGTCATCGGCCGCCTCCTTGGATGCCGCGCGGGCCGCGACCTTGGCGCGCATGTCGCGCACCGACAGCAGCTCGGACTGGAAATCGATGTAATGCGGCAATTTCAAATGCTGCACGAAACCGGAGGCTTCGACGCTGTCGGAATGGGCCAGCACGAATTCTTCGTCCTGCGCCGGGGCGGTAATGTCTTCGCCCAATTCCGTGGCGCGCAAGGCGCGGTCGCACAGCGCCATGGCCATGGCCTTGCGCTCGCAATAGCCGAACGTCAGGCCATAGCCGCGCGTGAACTGCGGCGGCTTGTCGGCCGAACCTTTGAACTGCGTGATCATCTGGCACTCGGTGACGGTGATGTCGCCGATCTCGACGGCGAAGCCCAGTTCCTCCGGCTCGATGCTCACGGCGATGTCGCCCATGCGGATCTCGCCGGCGAACGGATGGTTGCGGCCGTAGCCGCGCTGCGTCGAATAGGCCATCGACAGCAAGAAACCCTCGTCGCCACGGGCTAGGTTCTGCAGGCGCACATCGCGCGACGCGGGAAAGCGCAGCGGTTCGCGCGTCAAGTCGCCGGGCGCTTGTCCGTCGAGCTCGCCGTCGCCTTCGATCAACCCCTCGTGGCCGAGAATATCGGTGATGCGCGGCAAGGACGCGGCGTCCGCCAAGGGCGCGGCGTCAGCTTGACCGACAGTCTCTGAGGAAACTTCGTCCATCAGCGCGAAATCGAGCAGGCGATGGCTGTAATCGAAACTCGGCCCGAGGATTTGCCCGCCCGGAATGTCCTTGAAGGTCGCCGAAATGCGCCGGCGCACCGTCATAGCCGTCGTCTCCAGCGGCGCGGTGACGCCAAAGCGCGGCAACGTGGTGCGATAGGCGCGCAGCAAGAACACCGCTTCGAACAAATCTCCACACGCTTGCTTGATCGCGAGGGCCGCCAAATCGGCGTCGTAGAGCGAGCCTTCGCACATGACGCGATCGACCGCCAGACGCATCTGCTGCTTGATCTGCGCCACTGAAAGCTCCGGCACGACGGGATCGCCGCGCCGTTCGCGCGCGAGCTGCTCGAGCGACGCGTCGATCGCCTGTTCGCCGCCTTTGACCGCGACATACATGGCTTAGTCCTCCACCTGCGTTGTGCGCGGCAATGCGGCAAGCGCCGACCCGGCGGAAAAAATGATATCGAGGCCGCGCGGGAACAGCACGCAAGCGGCGGCGCGCTCGACCCAGAACGCATCCGTCGGCCCTTCAATGGCGAGCAACGCCGTGCCGTCGATGCCGGGGCCTGACAGCCGCTTGCCCCGTCCTGCCGCAAGCCCTGCGACCTGCAAAATCAGCGTCGTCGAGCGCTCGGGCATTTCATCGCTGCCGAGCGCGAAGCCGTCGAGCGCCGGCAACGCGTTGCTGTCCGTGACCAGGGCGAAGGCCGCCTGATCCGGCGTCGCGGCGAAGGGGCAGCCGGCATGAAAGGCGAGCCAGGCGCGCGTCTCGGCGATGTCGGCGCCAGCGAGCCAGAGCGGCGTCTCGAAATCGAGCAGCGCCAAGCAGACGGCGGCGGTCGCCGGATGCAGCGCTGCAGGCATTTCCGGTGGCGCTGGCGGCATGACGAGCCGGCCAGGCCGCGACATGGCATCGAGCAGCGCGCGGAACACCCGCTGGCTGTCATGCACGCTGTCGTCGAAGCCGGCTTTCAGCGCGACTTGGCTCATTTCGCATCCTCGCCGCGCTCTAGCGCGAAAAAGTTCACCTTGGTGCGCTCGGCGTCGCCTTGCATCGTCGCCTTGCGCTGCGCTTGCGCGTCGGCGAGCGGCCCGATGACGCTGGCGAGCAAGCTGTCCTGACGCGCGCCGTCCTGCAGCAAGCCGTCGAACACCGCCGCCAACTCGCATTTGCGCCCGTCGCGTCCCGCGATATAGCCGAATCCCGTAGCGCCGAAGCCGCCCTGACCATCGGCGAGCTGCGCTGCGCAGCGCGTCACCGCGATTTCGCCAAGATTGAAAGCGCCGCCGGCGCCGCCGACGCGGCCGCGCGCCATCACCAGACCGATCTCCGGCTTGCGCAACAGGCGATAGGCCGGTTTGTCGGTCAGCGCCGCCCAGGCAGCCTCAAGTTCGCTGATTTCGGCGCGCGCCAGAACCGCCATCCAGCGCTGGCGGGCGGCAATCTCGGGGGCAGGCGTTACGGCGGCAGCAGACATGATACGCAGGTCCATATTCATATAGACATCTAAACGTCTAGGGCATAACTTAACCCCATTCGTAGCCCTAGTAAACGACAGCACTGTGAATTCTAAATGACGGGACTAGACAACCTATGACCCTTGCGCGCATGAGCGGCGTCGCTTTGTGGCGTCAGATCGAACAAGAGATCGAAGCCGACATCCGCGCCAAACAATTCGGCCCGGGCGACCGCCTGCCGACCGAAGCGGAATTGTCGCAACGCTTCGCCGTCAACCGTCACACCGTGCGGCGCGCCATGCTCGGCCTGCAGGAACGCGGCCTGATCCGCGTCGAGCAGGGCCGCGGCTCCTTCGTGCAAGAGAACATCGTCGACTACAAGCTCGGCCGCCGCACGCGCTTCAGCGAGAATATTCTCACGCTGCGCCGCGATCCCTCCGGTGAATTGGTGCGCGTCGCCCGCTTGCCCGCCGACAAGATCATGGCGCAGATGCTCGGCTTGCGCGCCGGAGAGCCGGTGCTGCTGCTCGAAACCCTGAAATCGGCCGACGGTCGGCCGATCAACTTCGGCAGCCATCACTTTCCCTTCCGCCGCTTCAACGGCCTGGCCGAAGCCTTCAAGACCGAGGGCTCGATCACGGCGGCGCTGCGAAAATTCGGCGTCAACGACTACACGCGCAAGGTGACCCGCGTCACCGCGCGCATGCCCGAGGAAGAAGAGGCACGCCTGCTCGCCCAGCCGCGCAACAGGCCGGTGCTGATCACCGAAAGCGTCAATGTCGATGAGGCGGGACTGCCCATCGAATATGGCATGGCGCGCTTCGCCGCCGACCGTGTGCAATTCGTCTTCGAAAGCTGATCTCAGCCGTTAAAGCCGGGCGAGCTCCGCTCACCACATCGACTGGCGGGCGCGCTCCGGCCAGGCCTTGTCGTAAGCTTCGCCGCCGATGCGTTCCTGGCTGAGCGCGGCCAGGATGGCGCCGGCGGTCGGCAAATTCGCCGGATCGACATGTTTGGCCGGATTCCACAGATCGGCGCGGATCACGGCGCGGGCGCATTGGAAATAGACGCTGTCGATCTCGATGACGATCACCGAGCGCGGCGCTTTGCCTTCCATCGCGAGCGACCCCAGCAGTTCGGCATCGTCCGTCAAATGCGCCCGGCCATTGACGCGCAGGGTCGTGCCGCTGCCGGGGATGAGAAACAGCAGGGCGACGCGCGGATCGCGCACGATGTTGCGCAGGCTGTCGATGCGGTTGTTGCCGCGCCGATCGGGCAGCATCAGGGTGCGGTCATCGTGAATATGCACGACAGACCCGACATCGCCACGCGGCGAGCAATCGAGGCCTTCGGGACCCGAGGTCGCCAACGCCACGAAGGGCGAGGCGTCGATCAGCGCCCGGTAATGCGGCGTGAGATGATCGATTTCCTTGACCGTCGAGGTTTCCAACGGCCGCTCGTAGATCGCTTCCAACTGTTCGATGGTGGCGATGCGCGGCATGGCGGACCTTTCAGGGCTAGAGAACGCGCCGCCGCAACAGGTCGCTGACGCGTTCGACGACGACGACGAGGGCGAAGATGGCGAGAATGATCGTCGCCGCCTCGTCATAATTGAACAGATCCATCGCCACTTTCAACTCGATGCCGATGCCGCCGGCGCCGACCAGGCCAAGGATGACCGACGAACGGGTCGCTTTCTCCAGGCTGAACAGCGAAGTGTTGATGAACGACGGCAAAGCGGCCGGGATCACCGCGCACATGACGATCGATAGCTTGCTCGCGCCGATGGCCGATAAAGCTTCTTGCGGGCCGCGGTCGGCTTCTTCCATCGCCTCGGCGAAGAAGCGGCCGCAGAAGCCGATTTTGTCGACGACGATGGCGAGCGTGCCGGCGAACGGTCCGAGACCGACCGAGACGACGAACAGCAGCGCCCACACCAGGTCAGGCACGGTGCGGAAGAAGGAAATCAAGCCGCGCGCCGCATGATAGAATGCCGGATGCGGCGTCAGATGGCGCGTCGCCAAAACGGCGATCGGCACGCTGATCAGCACGCCGACGGCGGTGCCGACAAAGGCCATCTGGAAGGTTTCGAGCAAAGCGCGGCCGACGGCGTCGAGACGCGCGGTCGAGGGCGGCATCATCTCGCCGATCAAACGGCCCATCTGCGGGAAGCCGCCGAAGAAATCGCCGAGCGAGACGCCGGTGCCGTGCAGCGACCAGGCGAAGAACAGCGCGACGACGATATAAGCGGCGAAGGAGCCGAGGCTCGGGCGTTCGAATCTGGGCGGCAGGCCAGGCGGCGCGCTCGGAGCTGGTTGCGTAAGATCAGTCATAGAGCGCCCTCAAGGTGGCGACGTTGAGCTCGGACGACGGCGCGTCGAGCACGATGGCGCCGCGACGCAAAGCGATAACGCGATCGGCATAAGCGATGGCGTGCGACAAATCGTGCGAGGTAAACAGCAATGTCAGCCCCTCGTGGCGGATGAGGTCGGTGAACAGCCGCATCACTTCCTCGCCGGCGCTGGGATCGAGGCTGGCGACCGGCTCGTCGGCGACCATCATCCGCGGCCGCTGCATGAGGGCGCCGGCGATGGCGACGCGCTGCGATTGGCCGCCAGAAAGCTTGTCGGCGCGGCGGCCGGCGATATGGGCGAGATTGACACGCTCCAGGCAAGCCAAGGCCTCGTCGCGCAAGGCTTTCGGCGCGCAGCTTTGGAACCAGGGGCGCGCCAGAGCGCTACGCGGCAACGCGCCATGCAGCACGTTGGTCAGCGCCGACAGGCGCGGCACCAGATTGTGTTTTTGGAAGACGAAGCCGATTTCGGCGCGCAGCTTGCGCAGATCGTTCGGCTTGAGCATCGCCATATTGCGCCCGAGCAGGCGCACATCGCCGGAATCCGGCTCGATGAGGCGCAGGCAGCAGCGCAGCAGCGTCGATTTCCCCGCGCCGTTGGCGCCGATCAGCGCCACTGATTGGCCGGCCGGCACGGTAAAATCGACACCGCTGAGGACGCTGGTCGTCTGGTCGAAGCTTTTGCGCAATCCGCGCACCACCAGGTCCGGCGCCCGCGACGGGACGGCCTCGCCCTGCGGCGCGGCGCCTTCAGCTTGGCGCACCGCGTCGCGGAGCATATCGAGGCCGGCGGGTTCCCGTCGCATGGCGGAGCGTCCGAACGAGGTGGATGGCGCGGTCATGCGGCTCAGTTGCCGACGAAGTCAGCGTACTGCGGCTGGCCGATCGTCGCGTACATCTTGCGGATGTAGTTGTAGTCCTTGTCGGCGATCGTCGGAATGAAGGCCATGCCCTGGAACTTCTGGTTCTCGTCGGGGCCGCGCAGCACGGCGTCGATCAAGGTTTGCGAGTTCTCGGTGAACACCTTCTTCATCTTGGCGACGGTGTCGTCGGAGACATGCGATCCGGCGAGCAACACGTCGTTCGGCAGGTCGCGGCCGCGCGCGATCACCTTGAAGACCACGTCGGGGAAACGCTTGGCGAGGCCCGGCAGGTCGGTGCGGTTGATGCCGATGGCGGCCACGTCGCCGCGCTTCATGGCTTCGACGCCGACGTTGCGGTTGATGTGCATGACCTGCATGTCCTTCGGCGTCACGCCGAGGTCGGACAGAACCTGGATCGGCGAGAGATGGCGCGAGGTCGAGCCGACATCGCCGAGCGCGACCTTCTTGCCCTTCAAGTCCTCGACGCTATCGACGCCGGAGCCGACGATGGTGACGACCGAGCCGTAATATTCCGGACGGCTGAAGCCGACGACGAGCTTGGCGTCGGTGCGCTTCTTGAACACGACATATTCGGCAGGTCCCGTCAGGACGAGATCGACCTTCTTGGCATTGAGCGCTTCGACGGCGGCGGTGCGGCTCGGCACCGGGAAAAGCTGGACTTTCATCCCGGCCTTTTCCGACAGCACGTTTTGGAACGCGCCGAATTCGCGCTGCAGGTTTTCGAGGCCGACGATGTCGGTGACGGCGAGACGCAGCTCTTGAGCTTGAACGGACGAGGCGGCGGCGAGAACGCCGAGGCCGAAGGCGGCGGCAGTCAGGCGACGGATCATGGTCATGGGTGCATCCCCTTTGGTGCGGATTGGTGAGGCCATCAATGCCCTCACCACATGACAGATCGTCGGACCTGATCATGACAGCCACATGAACGCGGCGCGATTCCGGTGGAAAAATTTTCACCTAAGCCATTGGAAAGACTTTGTGATTATACCTATCGCCGAGTTGTCTAGATCGGTCCCGTCGCTGTCACAAAGCGGCGCTAAATCTTGCGCTCCACAATGAGAATCGGACGACGAGATGCACGGAATGGCGCGCTATGCGGTGGTCGGCGGCAAGGTCTTGCTGCCGCAAGGATTCGAGTCCGATGCGGTCGTCATCGTCGAGGACGGCATCATCGTCGATGTCGCGAGCGAAGCGGGCGCCGCGCGCGCCGTCGACGCGCGCGGGCTCTATGTCATGCCTGGCATCATCGATCTGCACGGCGACGCCTTCGAGCGCCAGATCATGCCGCGCCCCGGCGTGCATTTCGATTTGCAGTTGGCGCTTGCCGACACCGACCGCCAGCTCGTCTCCAACGGCATCACCACGGCCTTTCACGGCGTGACCTATTCCTGGGAGCCGGGCCTGCGCAGCCGCGATACCATCTTGCGGATGATCGCGGCGCTCGACGAGGCGCGGCCGCATCTCGCCTGCGACACCAAGCTTCATCTGCGCCAGGAGACCTACAATCTCGACGGCGAAGCCGAGGCGCTCGCCTGGCTCGCCGAGGGCAAGATCGATCTTCTCGCCTTCAACGACCATACGCCGGACATGCTGAGGAAGCAGTCCGATCCGCAGGAAATGATGACCTATCTGCAGCGCACGCGGCTGTCGAGCGACGAATTGCGCGCGTTGCTCGCCAAGGTGGCGGCGCGAAAGGACGAAGTCGAAGCCTCGATCAAGCGGCTCGCCGCCGCCGCCGTCGCCGCCGGCGTGCCGCAATGCTCGCACGACGACCCCTCGCCCGACACGCGGCGCTGGTACCAGGACATCGCCTGCGAGATTTCCGAATTTCCCAAAACCCGCGACACCGCGCAGCTCGCCCGCCAGCTCGGCAACCATGTCGTGTTCGGCGCGCCCAACGTGGTGCGCGGCGGCAGCCATCAGAAGGGGGCCGGCGCAGTCGCCGCCGCCGACATGATCGCCGCCGGCCTCTGCACGGTGCTGACGTCGGACTATTACTATCCGTCGATGTTGCCCGCCGCCTTCCGCCTCGAGCGCGACGGCGTCTGCGATCTCGCCGCCGCCTGGGCGCTGATCTCGCGCAATCCGGCAGACGCCGCCGGCTTGACCGACCGTGGCCGCCTCGCCGCCGGCCAACGCGCCGACATCTTGCTGGTCGAAGCGCCGACAGGCCGCCCGCCCCGCGCCGTCGCCAGCCTGGTCGCCGGCAAGACGGCCCACGCCGGCAAAGGCGCGCCTTCTCCACTCGGCTGAGCCAACCGTCCTATTATTCTTATTCAACCAGCCACTTGCGTCCTTGCAGAAAACTGCGCGCGCTGCAGGCGGCAGATCCGGCACCTTGGCACCCCGAGTCCTTAACTGGCTAAGGGAACGATAACCACCGTTATGGTTCTATTGGAGGCCACGGAAAGGAGCCTGCAACGTAAAATTGATCCTTCAGGTATCGGAGGTCCATTTCCCACTGGCGGATAGCTAGTTGATATTTTTGTCGATCGTTCCTTTTAAAGTTGCAACAATTCACGGCTATCACGTTTGCCATTTTTTGCAGCCTTAATTCGGAACCTGGTTCACCGTATTCATCTCCGCAATATTCCGATACGGCATCCGGTAATGGGTGTCGGAAAAAGTAATTTAAAAAATCTCTCCGCTCCGTATCGGACATGCCATTAGCGCCCGAACGATAACCAGATATCCATAGTCCACTATGGTCTCTTGTAAAAATGGGGCCTCGCCCGCCGCCCGAAGGTGCGGGTTCAGAAATAGGCCACGGCCAAGGGGGTTCAGGGCACACAGGTTCTTCGGTTTTAATACCGAGCCAGTTTGCAACAAGGGAAGAAAAATCATCAAGATGATCGCTGGAGTCGGGATCACTCAATTGCCTCAACTCTAAATATTCCTGCTGCACCTTATTAAGGCTAAGACGAACAAATGCCTTAATCTGGAGATCATAAATGCCTCCATCGATGTCGAGATCGCGATTCTCAAACAGCTCGAATAGCAAAGCCTGAATAATTTCCGGACTATTTAATGAGGATGAAAAAAGATCTTCGATTACATCGTCTTCTAAATTTTCGAGACCCGTAATATCCGCCATGATCTACCCCCGTAATTCACGATGCCCACGGCCACTTATTATATGTCACGCTCCGTAAGATTTATCGGGATATTATGCTCGCGTAATGAGCACCAGTTGGTGCCTCTGACGCATCGAGAATACAGGCGAAGGAAATGTATCCGAGTGCTTTAAACCCGTTGATTAAAAGCAGCATCGCTCACGCTAACATCGCCCAATTAGAGCTATTGTCATTTGGCTGCTGCTAAATCCTGGCAACGGTGATGTGGTACCTTGCCTGCAACATGATCGTCTCGCCGTGAACTTCGCTGCCCGTCTTCAAGCCACGCTCGACCTGATGCAGGAGGTCGATAACGTCGCGCGTCCTGCCGATGCTGTCGTCTCGGCGTGGTTTCGCGCCCGCCGCCATATCGGCGACGCCGATCGCGGCCAGATGTCCGACTTGCTCTATGCGCTGCTCCGCCATCACGCCCGCTTGGGTTGGTGGCTGGCAAAGCACGGCTGCGACGCCACGCCGCGCAGCCGCCTGCTGGCCTGGCTGGCGCTCGGCGAAGGCAAGACGCCGGATCAGCTTCGCGTCCTGTTCAACGGCGGACAGTCAGCGCCCGCCGCTTTGACGGATGAGGAGCGCGCGCTGCTGGTGAAATTGCAGGGCGGCACCATCGAGCATCCCGCCATGCCCGACGAGGTGCGCGGCGAATGTCCCGCCTGGGCGGTCGCAGCGTTGCGCAAACGCTTTGGCGATTCGTTTCCGCGCGAGATGGCGGCGCTGCTGACGACCGCCCCGCTCGATCTGCGCGTCAATCCGCTGAAAACCACGCGCGAGGCGATGCTGCGCGCGTTGCAGAGTCTCGGTCTGCCGGCCGAGGCGACGCGCATGGCGCCTTACGGCATCCGCGTGAGCGAGCGGCCTTCGTTGGCCGGCCTGCCGATGTTGAAAGGCGGCGAGGTCGAGATTCAAGACGAAGGCTCGCAGCTTGTCGCCATGCTGGTCGATGCGAAACCCGGCGAGCGGGTGGTCGATTTCTGCGCCGGCGCCGGCGGCAAGACGCTGGCGATCGCCGTGCAGATGGAAAACAAAGGCCACGTCATCGCCTGCGACATCCTGGCCAATCGCTTGAAGCGCAGCGCCGAGCGTTTCCGCAATGCCGGGCTGCACAATATCGAGACCAAGCCGCTCAGCAGCGAAAGGGACCCTTGGGTGAAGCGGCACAAGGGCAATTTCGACCGCGTGCTGGTCGATGCGCCCTGCAGCGGCACCGGCACCTGGCGGCGCAACCCGGACGCCCGCTGGCGGCCTCTCGGGGCCGGGCTCGAGAGTTTGCTGCCGCTGCAAGCCAGCATTCTCGCCAGCGCCGCGCGCCTCGTGAAGCCCGGCGGCCGGCTCGTCTATGCCACCTGCTCCATGCTGCCCGAGGAGAACGAGGACCAGGTCGCCGCGTTCGTCGCGGCGCATCCGGACTTTCATGTCGTGCCGCTGCGGCAAGCCGCGCCGCACCTGACCTCGTCGGCGCATCCCGACTATTTGTCGCTGACGCCGGCGCGGCACAATACCGACGGCTTTTTCGCCGCCGTCATGCAGCGCGCCGCCAAGCCGTAAGGCGGCCGCTCACTTCTTCGTAGGAAAACGCACGCCCTTGGTGGTGAAGCGCGGCGTCCTGCCGATCGGGCGCTTCGTACCGGCGGGCTGACCCGTGCCGGGCGGCTGATGCAGCGGCACGAGCTGGTCGGGACGCGGGCCGATCAGATCGGCGCGGCCCATCTTTTTCAGCGCCTCGCGCAGCAGCGGCCAATTGTCCGGGTCGTGATAGCGCAAGAATGCCTTGTGCAGACGGCGCTGGCGCAATCCCTTGACCACCTCGACCGGCTCGCTGGCACCGCGCCGCACGGCGCGCAGCGGATTGACGCCGCTATGATACATCGCCGTGGCGCTCGCCATCGGCGACGGCAGGAAGGTCTGCACCTGATCGGCGCGGTAGCGATTTTTCTTGAGCCAGATCGCGAGGTTCATCATGTCCTCGTCGGTCGTGCCCGGATGCGCCGCGATGAAATAGGGAATCAGATAATATTTCTTGCCGGCCTGCGCGGCGGCCGCATCGAACATTTCTTTAAAACGGTCGTAAGCGCCGATGCCCGGCTTCATCATCTTGTCGAGCGGGCCGCGCTCGGTATGTTCCGGCGCGATCTTCAGATAGCCGCCGACGTGATGGGTCACCAGCTCCTTGATATATTCCGGGCTCTCCACCGCCAGGTCGTAACGCACGCCGCTCGCCACCATCACCTTCTTGACGCCCTCGACTTCACGCACTTTGCGATAGAGGCGAATCAGATCATCATGCGAGGTGTTCAAGTTCGGGCAGATGCCCGGGAAGACACAGGACGGCCGGCGACAGGCCGCTTCGATCTTCGGGTCCTTGCAGGCCATGCGATACATGTTGGCGGTCGGCCCGCCGATGTCGGAAATCACGCCTTTGAAGTCCGGCGACTTGTCGCGGATGCGCTCGATCTCTTGCAGAATCTAGCCTTCCGAGCGGCTCTGGATGATGCGGCCTTCATGTTCGGTGATCGAGCAGAACGAGCAGCCGCCGAAACAGCCGCGCATGATCGTCACCGAGAACTTGATCATGTCCCAGGCCGGGATCTTGGCGTCGCCATAAGACGGATGCGGCGCGCGGGCGTAAGGCAGATCGTAGACGGAGTCCATCTCCGCCATGGTCAGCGGGATCGGCGGCGGGTTGAGCCACAGGTCGCGGTCGCCATGGCGCTGCACCAGCGGCCGCGCATTGCCCGGATTGCTCTCGCGATGCAGCACGCGCGAGGCGCGAGCATAGGACTCTTTGTCCTGCTCCACCTGCTCATAGGCCGGCAGCCGGATCACGACATCGCCGGCATGGCGCGCGGCGCCCTCATCGGCGGAGTCGAGATCGTCGGCGCGCAGTTCCGTATAATTGTCGGGCACGCGCTTGAACAGCGCGACGCCGCGCACCGAGTCGATCTCGCGCGGCGCTTGGCCGGCGGCGAGCCGGTTGGCCACCTCGACGACCGCGCGCTCGGCATTGCCGTAGATCAGCAGATCGGCTTTGGCATCGGCCAGGATCGAACGGCGCACCTTCTCCGACCAATGATCGTAATGGGCGATGCGGCGCAGCGACGCCTCGATGCCGCCGAGCACGATCGGCACGCCTTTGAACGCCTCGCGGCAGCGTTGCGCGTAGATGATGGTGCAGCGGTCCGGCCGTTTGCCGCCCTCGCCGCCCGCCGTGTAGGCATCGTCGTGGCGCAGCCGGCGGTCCGCCGTGTAGCGGTTGACCATCGAGTCCATGTTGCCGCCGGTGACGCCGAAAAACAGGTTCGGCTTGCCCAGCGCCTTGAACGGCTCCGCCGACTGCCAGTCAGGCTGCGAGATGATGCCGACCTTGAAGCCTTGGGCTTCGAGCAGCCGACCGATGATCGCCATGCCGAAGCTCGGATGATCGACATAGGCATCGCCCGTCACTAGCACGATGTCGCAGGCGTCCCAGCCGAGCGCGTCCATTTCGGCGCGGCTCATCGGCAGGAACGGCGCCGCCGGCCGAGGGCCGGACAGCGGAATCAGAGGTTTTTCGGCGCGGGCTTGGAGACCCATGGCGTCCACGCATGGTTGATGGCGGTATTATAGCGCCTACCAACAAGCGCCGGATCATGTTCAGACGCGGATGATGAATGCTCACCCGACGTCGCGTGGTGCCCCCAGCCGGAATCGAACCAGCACGCCCTCACGGGCAACAGATTTTGAGTCTGCCGCGTCTACCAGTTCCGCCATAGGGGCCGCGCAGAGGGGCCGTGGTAGGGCGGCCCTGCGGAAGCGGCGGATCATAGCCAGGGACGCGGGCGGGTCAAGCGGCCCGCAAGTCTCTGCGAAAACTAGCCTTTCCACCCGCCGCCGGCTCCCGGCAGGCTTTCGCGCCGCCCGGCCAGGCGCCAACTCGGCCCCATTGTCGCCCAATTGACGGGAGACGATGCCCTGCTGATAATCCAACTTGGCTTTGTAAAACCGCCGCCAAGAAAAAACGTGCCGTCAGTGGAGAGCACCGCAATGTCGTTCGCGTCCGGGCTGGGCAAAGCCTTTGCCCTTTTGGCGGCCTGCTTTTCGGCGGGCATGACGTCGTGGAGCGCTGCGGCCCAGGAGATCCGTCCGGTCCAATCGCCCCCGGCGATCGAGATGGCCAGTTTTCCCGGCACCGTCAATCTGCCGGTCTGGATCGCCCAGGACAAAGGCTTCTTCGCCCGCAACGGCGTCGCCGTCAATTTGGTGCGCGCCAGCAGCGCCGCGGCGCAGATGTCCGACGTGATGGGCGGCAAATACCCGCTTTTCATCACCGCCATGGACAACATCGTCGCCTATCAAGAAGGCCAGGGCATCGCGCAGCTGCCTGGCCATCCCGACATGTTCGCTTTCATGGGGGCGCACCGCGGCCTCAATAGCCTGGTGGTGAAGCCCGAGTTGAAGACCTATCAAGATCTGCGCGGCCGCACGATGGGCGTCGACAGCCTGACTTCGGGCTACGCTTTCGTGCTCTATCGCCTGCTCGAACGCAACGATCTCGAACGCGATGTCGATTACACGGTGGTGGCCCTCGGCGGGCCGGCGGAGCGCTTCGCGGCCCTCAAGGCCGGCCGCATCGACGGCACGCTGCTCGCGGCCCCCAACGACGATGAAGCGGCGGAAGCCGGCTTCACCATTCTCGCCGAGCCGTCCGATTTGACCGGCGGCTATCAGGGCAGCGTCTATGCGACGCGGCGCGCCTGGGCCAATCTGCATCCGCGCGAATTGCTGGGCGTCACGCGCGGCCTGATCGCGGCGCACGAATATATCCGCGCCGACAAGGAGGGCACCATCGCCGTGCTGCGCGCCCACTTCAAAAGCCTGTCGGCGGAGCGCGCCGAGCTGGTTTATAAGGGCCTGGTGGACGATAAAGGCGGCCTGACCAAGCGCGGCGAGATCAATATCGCAGGCGTCAAGACGGTGCTGCGGCTGCGCAGCGACATGGGTTGGCCGAAGAAGAAACTGACCGATCCCTATCGCTACATCGACACCAGCTACTTCGCCCAAGCCGTCAGCGACCAAGCCCTCAAGCGCTAGCCCCAGGCTTTATTTTCCGACGCTGGGAGCAAAGACTGGCTCAGGATCGTTTCTGCGCCACGCTGCCTATTTTTCGGGCGAGCTACAGATAGAAACGGGGTTTCGCTTGCCGGATTGGCCCTCTCGCCGCAGACTTCCGGCATGGCGTCAGCGCTTTCGAACTTGCGCGCGATCCGCAAGGTCAGGAAGGACGCGACTGGCGCTCGAGACCCTGCAGTTTCCCCCCTTGCCGTGCCCTCCCGCGCCATGAAAGCCGCCAAAATCAAACCCGCCTCGGCTGCCAAACCCAAGTCCGCGCCAAAATCCCCGCCAAAATCCGTGGTGGCGAAAGCCAAAGCGCCGCCTGCTGCGCCGAAAGCGGCCGCGAGCCCGCGCAAAGCCCTCGCCTTCGACGAAATGACCGCCTTCGCCGGCAACGGCCCGGTCACGCCGGAAAAAGTGCGCGAGGTTTATAAAGTCTTCGCCGAATGGCAGGCGACGGTGCCGGCCAAGGAGTTCGAGCGCAAGCGCAAGGAAGCCGAGCTGCTGTTCCGCCGCCTCGGCATCACCTTCCTGGTTTACGGCAAGGAGACCTCGACCGAGCGCCTGATCCCGTTCGATGTCATCCCGCGCATCTTCACCGCCGAGGAATGGCAGATCATCCACGATGGCTGCTGCCAGCGCGTGCGCGCCATCAACGCCTTTCTGGGCGACATCTATCACAACCAGGACATCCTCCATGCCGGCCGCATCCCCGCCGAGGAAGTGCTGATCAATCCGCAATATCGCCCCGAGATGCAGGGCCTCGACGTGCCGGGCGGCGTCTATGTCCATATCGCCGGCCTCGACCTGGTGCGCACCGGCGAGCGCGACTTCTACGTGCTGGAAGACAATCTGCGGACGCCATCGGGCGTCTCCTACATGCTGGAAAACCGCAACGTCATGATGCGGCTGTTCCCCGACCTGTTCTCGGCCCACAAGGTGGCGCCCGTCGACAATTATCCGGCGCATATGATGGCGAGCCTGCGCGCCCTGGCGCCCGGCGGCGCGAACAACCCGACCGTCGTGCTGCTGTCGCCCGGCGCTTACAACAGCGCCTATTTCGAGCATGTGTTCCTGGCCGACCAAATGGGCATCGACGTCGTCGAAGGCCAGGATTTGTTCGTGAAAAACGGCCATGTCTTCATGCGCACCACCAAAGGTCCGCAGCAAGTCGACGTGATTTATCGCCGCGTCGACGACGATTTCCTCGATCCCTTGGCCTTCCACCGCGATTCGATGCTCGGCGTGCCCGGCTTGCTCGCCGCCTACCGCGCCGGCAACGTCACGCTGGCCAACGCCATCGGCACCGGCGTCGCCGACGACAAGTCGATGTACGTCCATGTGCCCGAGATGATCCGCTTCTATCTCGGCGAAGAGCCGATCCTGCAAAACGTGCCGACTTACGTGCTGCGCGACGACAAGGACCGCGCTTACGTGCTCGACAACCTCGACAAGCTGGTGGTCAAGGAAGTGCACGGCTCAGGCGGCTACGGCATGCTCGTCGGCCCCGCCGCGACGACGAAGGAGCTTCAGGACTTCGCCAAGCGCATCGTCGCCAATCCGGGCAATTACATCGCCCAGCCGACGCTCGCGCTGTCGACCTGCCCGACCTTCGTCAGCAAGGGCATCGCGCCGCGCCATGTCGACTTCCGTCCCTTCGTCGTCACCGGCAAGACGCAGACCCTGGTGCCCGGCGGCCTGACCCGCGTCGCCCTGATCAAAGGCTCGCTGGTGGTCAATTCGTCGCAGGGCGGCGGCACCAAAGACACTTGGATTTTGGAGAACTGACGCATGCTGGGACGCAGCGCCAATCACCTCTACTGGATGTCGCGCTACATCGAGCGCGCCGAGAACACCGCGCGCATCTTGGAGATCAGCCAGCGCATGGCGCTGCTGCCCCATGTCGCCAAGAAGGGCGCCAGCGAATGGCAGGCCGTGCTCGAGATCGCCGGCGACGTCGAGGATTACACCAAGCGCTATGGCGACATCACCGCTGCCAAGGTGACGGCCTATCTCACGCTCGACCGCGAGAACTCGTCGAGCATTTGGTCGACGATCCGCGCCGCGCGCGAGAACGCCCACGCCGAACGCGTCTGCATCACCTCGGAAATGTGGGAAAGCCTCAACGCCACCTGGCTCGAGGTGAAAGATCTGACGCCGGCGATGCTCGGCAAGAACGGCCAGCGCGACTTCTTCGACTGGATCAAGGAGCGCTCGCATCTGTTCCGCGGCATCACCTTCGGCACCATGCTGCGCGACGAAGCCTATCACTTCGGCCGCCTCGGCACCTTCGTCGAGCGCTCCGACAATGTCGCGCGAATCCTCGACGTGAAATATCACGTGCTGCTGCCCTCGGTCGACGATGTCGGCGGCGTGATCGACAATTTCCAGTGGGGCGCGCTGCTGCGCTCGGTCTCCGGCTTTCGCGCCTATCATCGCGTCTATCACGACACGATCGAGCCGCGCCGCGTCACCGAACTGCTGATCCTCAATGATTCGATGCCGCGCTCGCTGCATTCCTGCCTCGATGCCACCATCGGCCTGCTCGCCATGCTCAGCGCCGAGAAGCCGACGGAAGCGGCGCGCCTCGCCGGCGAACTGCATGCCTCGTTGCATTACGGCAAGATCGGCGACATCTTCAAGACCGGCCTGCACGAGTTTCTGACGGTCTTCCTGAAGCGCAACAACGCGCTATCGGCCGAAATTCAGCACAGCTTCCATTTGGCGGCTTAAACAGCATGAAACTCGCCATCCAGCACGCCACGGTTTACCGCTACGAAGCGCCGGTGAACTACAGCATCCAATATCTGCACCTGACGCCGCGCACGGCGGCCTGCCAGCGCGTGTTGCGCTGGCGCCTGGAAACGCCCGGCCAGGTGATCGAGATGCCCGACGCCTTCGGCAACATCATGCATGTGCTGGTGGTCGACAAGCCGCACGACGAAATCGCCATCCGCGTCAGCGGCGAAGTCGAGACCACCGACACCGCCGGCATCATCGGCAGCGAGACCGAAACCCTGCCGCCCGGCGTTTATCTGCGCCGCTCGCACCTGACAGAAGGCGGCGCGCCCGTCGCCGATTTGGTCGCGCCGTTGCGCAAGATCGTCGCCAAAGACCGCCTCGACGGCCTGCATGAACTGCTCCTCAAGGTGAACGGCGCGGTCGCCTACCGCCAAGGCGAGACCGACGCGCAGACCACCGCCGCCGACGCGCTCGCCCAAGGGTCGGGCGTCTGCCAGGACCAGGCCCATGTCTTCGTCTCGGCGGCACGCGCGTTGGGAATTCCGGCGCGTTATGTCTCCGGCTATCTGCATGTCGGCATCGGCGCCGGCGAAAACGCCTCGCATGCTTGGGCCGAGGCCTGGGTCGACGCGCTGGGCTGGGTCGGCTTCGACATCACCAACGGCATCTCGCCGACCGAATCGCATTTGCGCCTCGCCGTCGGGCTCGATTACCTCGCTTGCGCCCCCGTGCGCGGCGTGCGCCGCGGCGGCGGCTCGGAAGCGCTCGACGTCTCCGTGCAAGTTAACCAGGGCAGCCTCGCTGTCACACCGACGGCGCCGCTGTCGCCCCACGGCGGGCAAGCCCAATAGCCGGCAGCCCCTCCCCAGCGAAAATACCCCGCAAAGCCCGGCGCTCGCGCAGCCCGCAATCGCCCGGCGCACGCCCGCTTTCCTATAGAGCCGCTCCCCCCGCTCCGATATGCTCGCGCACCAAGCGCCCCCCAGCAGACGATGACCCCGCATCCATGACTTACGCCGTCGGTTTCCTTCTCCAATCCGGTCTTCTCTTTGCCGCCGACACCCGCACCAACGCGGGCGTCGACCATGTCTCGACCTTCCGCAAACTCACCGTCTTCGACAAGCCGGGCGACCGCGTCATGACGCTGCTCACCGCCGGCAATCTGGCGATCAGCCAGGCGGTGATCGAAGAGCTGCGCGAGGGCGTGCGCACCAAGCGCAAAGAAAACCTGATGAACGTGCGCAGCCTGTTCGCCGCCGCGCGCCTGGTGGGAACCGCCGTCCGCAAGGTCCACGACGTCGACGGCGAAGCGCTGCGCCAGCACGACACCGATTTCAACGTCTCCTTCATCTTCGGCGGCCAGATCAAGGGCGAGCATCACCGCTTGTTCCAGGTCTATTCCGCCGGCAATTTCATCGAAGCGACGATCGACAGCCCTTACTTCCAGATCGGCGAGAACAAATACGGCAAGCCGATCATCGACCGCGTCATCCGCCACAAGTCGAGCTTGATGGAAGCGGCAAAATGCACGCTGCTGTCGTTCGATTCGACCATGCGAAGCAACGTCTCGGTCGGCCTGCCGATCAACCTGATGGCCTATCGCAAGGACAGCTACAAGCGCGGCTTCGAAGTCGAAGTCGACGCCGCCAACGATTATTACCGCAGCGTCGGCGGCTATTGGAGCGACGCGCTGCGCTTCGCCTTTCAGGAAATGCCCAATCCCGACTGGAAACTCTGAGGCGCGCCGAAGCCGCGCGGGCTTGTGATTTTGCCCAGCGATGCCGCCATGCTGAACTGCCGCCTCGACATCCTTGAGGACCCGCCATGCCGCTGATGCCCGGCGCTTTCTTGCAGCCGCGCGGCGATGCCACCGCCCGCGCCGCTTTCCTCGCACTGCTCGCCGCCAGCGTCCTGATTCTCGGCGCCGCCTTCGCCTTTCAGTTCGTCGGCGGGCTGCATCCTTGCGCGCTCTGCCTGTGGCAGCGCTATCCCTATGCCGTCGTCATCGGCCTCGCCGGCATCGGCGCCGGCCTGTCGCGCGCCGGCGTCAAGCGCCCGCAACTCGCCATCCTGATGGGGCTCTGCGCCCTCGCCTTCGTGATCGACGCCGGTATCGCCGGGTTCCATGTCGGCGTCGAGCAAAAATGGTGGGAGGGGCTCGCCACCTGCTCGGGCACGGTGAGCGGCGCTAACAGCCTCGATGACTTGCGCGATCGCCTGCTCGCCGCCCCGGTGGTGCGCTGCGACGAGATCGCCTGGTCGCTGTTCGGCATCTCGATGGCGGGCTATAATTTTCTCTTGGCCCTGGCGCTCGGCCTCATCAGCCTGCGCCTCACCGCGCATCTTCTCAGGACCCCGACGCCATGAGCGAACCCTCTCGCCCTCGTCGCCTACCAGGCGACCCCGATCGCAAAGCCATGATCGAGCGCATGATCCGCGTCGACCATGCCGGCGAGCATGGCGCTGTCCGCATCTACGACGGTCAGATGGCGGTGCTCAAGCGCGGCCCGGCGGCACGCGCCATCCGCCATATGGCGGCGCAGGAGCAGCGCCACCTCGACAAGTTCGACAAGCTGATGCTGGAGCGCCGCGTGCGCCCGACGGCGCTGTCGCCGATCTGGGAGGTCGCCGGCTTCGCGCTCGGCGCCGCGTCGGCCCTGCTCGGCCCCAAGGCCGCGATGGCTTGCACGGTGGCCGTGGAAGAAGTGATCGAGGAACATTACCGCCATCAGGCCGAAGCGATCGGCGACGACGATCCGGCGCTAAAGGCAACGATCGACGAATTTCGCGCCGACGAGATGAGCCACGGCGCCACGGCGCTCGATTACGGCGCCAAGGATGCGCCGCTCTACGAAGCTTTCTCGTCCGTGGTGAAGGGCGGCGCGCGCCTCGCCATCTGGCTGTCGACGAGAATCTAAGCGCGCAGCCGCGCCTTAGACCGGCCTGAGGATCAGCACGGTTCCATCATTGCCGACGACTTCGACCATCGCGCCGGCCGGCAAGGGCGAGCCGTCGACCGATTTGGCCGTCCACCAGCTATCGTCGATCTGAATTTGCCCGCGCCCCTCGGGCAGCTCGCGTGTCAGATGCAGACGCCGGCCGAGATAGCTCTGGCCACGGTTGTTGAGACGCTCCTCGCCGTCCGCCGCCTGGCGGCGCGGCGCGAGCCTCGCCCAGACCACGCCGGTGGCGATGGACAGCAGGGCGAAGGCGAGCACCTGCAAGCGCCAGTCGAACGGCCCGATCACGGCGACGACGGCGCCGATCACGGCGGCGGAAATCGCCGGCCACAGCAGATAGGTCGTCGGCGTCATCACCTCGATGGCGATCAACAGGCCGGCGAGCGCCCACCAATGCCAGAACGAGACGTTCCACACCCACTCGATCAACGCGTCCATGGGCCACCCTGTCCTGGTTGACCGCCCTGCGATTGGCCTTTCTCGCCGCCGCCGCCGAACGCTGCCTTGGCCAGTTCGGTGATGCCGCCAAGGCTGCCGAGCACGGCGCTGGCTTCCACCGGCATCATCAGCACCTTCTGGTTCGGCGCCGAGGCGAGCTTCTCCAGCGCCTCGATATAGCGCTGGGCGACGAAATAATTGACTGCCTGAATGTCGCCGCTGGAAATCGCCTGCGACACCGACAGCGTCGCCTTGCCCTCGGCTTCGGCTTCGCGCTCGCGCGCTTCGGCGTCGCGGAAGGCAGCTTCGCGGCGGCCTTCGGCTTCGAGGATGGCGGCCTGCTTTTGGCCTTCGGCGCGCAAGATGGCCGACTGCTTCTGGCCTTCTGCCGTCAAAATCTCGGCGCGCTTCAAACGCTCGGCCTTCATCTGCTGGCCCATGGCGTCGGTCAGGTCGGCCGGTGGCGCCAGTTCCTTGATCTCGATGCGCGTGACCTTGATGCCCCACGGCGTCGTCGCAGAATCGATGACGCGCAACAGCCGCTCATTGATGTCGTCGCGCTTGGAGAGCACGTCGTCGAGCGACATCGAGCCGATCACCGAGCGCGTGTTGGTCATGGCGAGATTGGTCACAGACTGGCGCAAATTCTCGACCTCATAAGCCGCGGCGGCGGCATCGACCACCTGGAAGAACACCACGGCGTCGGTCGTCACCGAGGCGTTGTCGTAAGTGATGACGTCTTGCGAGGGGATGTCGATCACAGTCTCGCGCATCGACAATTTCGCGCCGATGCGGTCGACGAAGGGGATGATGAGATTGAGGCCGGGGGCCAGGGTGCGGGTATATTTGCCGAAACGCTCGATCGTCCATTCCTCGGCCTGCGGCACGGTTTTCACGCCGGAATAGATGACGACGAAGGCGACGATGGCCACGCTGATGACGAAAATCAGAAAGGGACTGGGCGCGAACGCTTCCATAACGGGAGCCTCCTGGCTGGCGGTGCGACGACCGAGGCGCTCGAAGCGCTTCTTGCTGGAAGTTTAGCCGGTTCCCTGGACTTGCCGAGAACTTTTGCGCCCGCCGCGAACCGTGAAAAAGGCCTAAGCCTGCTCCAGCTCGCTGTCCCAATAGAGAAAGTCGCGCCAGCTTTCGTGCAGATAATTGGGCGGATAGGCGCGCCCGTTCTCCTGCAACTGGATCGTCGTCGGCTGCATCGGGCGGACGCGCGGGAACATCTGCGCCTCGGCCGGCATCAGGCCGCCCTTGTGCAGATTGCACGGCTCGCAAGCGGCGACCACGTTCGACCAGCTGGTGCGCCCGCCGAGCGATTTGGGAATGACATGGTCGAAGGTCAGCCCCTCGGCCGGGCTGCGCACGCCGCAATATTGGCAAGAGAAGCGGTCGCGCAAAAACACGTTGAAACGGGTGAAGGCGGGGCGGCGCGCCGCCGGGATGTAGTCCTTGAGCGAGACGACCGACGGCAGCCGCATGGCGCGCGACGGCGAGTGAACCTCGCGGTCATATTCCGAGACGATGTTGACGCGACCGAGGAATACCGCTTTGACGGCTTCCTGCCACGGCCACAATGACAACGGGAAATAGGACAACGGCCGAAAATCGGCGTTCAGAACCAGCGCAGGACAGCTATCTGGCGAGGCGAGCAACGCACACTCCCTGGGGATAAGTCGCTTCCACGGCGCATATCAAACAACAGGGCGATGACCGTTTCAAGACCGCTGCGCAGTTTTTCGCAAGCCCTGGTAGGACGCGGTCTTTCGAACCCCCAAAGGGGGTATTCCAGTAAGAAAGTTTCTAAGCCGGCCGCTGAAAGGCGCGGCGCAGGAAATCGACCCCGAGGGCCAGCCCTTCGGCGTCGATGCTATGGCCGAGACCGGGCCGGGTGTGGCCTTCGACCGGCACGTCGAGGGCTTCCAGCGTCGAGAGCGAAACCTGATGGAGACTGTAGGCCACCACCGGATCGTCGTCGCCATGAATGAGCATGACCGGCGGGCGCACGCGCATTTCATCGCCCAAACTGTCGGCGCCGACCAGCACGCCGGAGTAACCAAGGATGCCGGCGGGCGGCGTGACGCGGCGCAGCCCGACATGCAGCGCCGTCATGGTGCCCTGCGAAAAGCCGACCAAGGCGAGATCGGCGTCGGTCAGCTTGCGGTTGGCCAATTCGAGATCGAGATAGCGCTCGAGGATCGGCGCGCACATCTGCGCGCCTTCCATCATGCGCGCCGGGGCGCGGTCGTTCAGGCTGAACCATTGCTTGCCGTAGGGCGCCATCTCGCAAGGAAACGGCGCGTGCGGCGAGACGAAGGCGGCGTCGGGCAGCGCCTGCGCCAGATGCGGCGCCAGGCCGATCAGGTCGTTGCCGTCGGCGCCGTAGCCATGCAGCAGCACGACGAGCTGCCGGGCCGGACCGCCCGAGGCGGGCTCGAGCGAGGGCCCTTCGAGTTTCGGAAAACTGCTCATGGCCTTATCCCCTGTTGTCCGCCGAATTCGATCATGTCGCCCGACGCGGCTCCGCCGACCCAACGGCGCAGGCCGGCGACCAGCGCGAGATAGTCCGGCTCGTCCGGGCCGATCAAGCCTTCGCGGATGAGAAAATCGATGATGACGAGGTTGCAATTGAACTTGAAGTCGAAGCTGCCGCGCACCGTTTGCAGCACGCGCCCGATCGGCCATAGCTCGAAGCCGGCGCTTTCGCCGTCATTCGGCTTGGGCGTGAAATCCGCCGGCAGCTCCAGATCGTAGACAAACAAGATATCAGGGCGCAGGCCGCCGTCGCGCTCGCAGCAATAGGTGATGGCGCTGGCAGGCCGCGCGCCCGTCGCGATATTCGGCGGAATGCTTGCTTCCTCGCCGGCTTCTTTCACCAGCGTATCGAACACGCCATGCCCGAAGGAGATGCCGCCGGCGCAGAGATTGTCCAACTCGTTGGGATAGGTCGCCTTCACGGCGCTGCGCCGCGACACCCACATGCTGAGGTTTTGACCGTCACGCACGATGCCGTTGAGATGCACGCCGAGTGAGGTGACGCCGAATTTCGGCGCGGCAGCGCGCTCGACCTTGAACAAGGGCGCTGCGCCGAAGCGTGGCGCCACGGCGTAGTACTCGTCGCGCCAGGCCGTTATCGTGCCGTCGGCGCGCAAGGCATCGGTCACGGTCTTCATCGCCGCCGTGCGCGCGTCGAAGTCGGCAAGCGTCTCGCGCAGGGCGATGGCGTCAGGCGTGATCGTGAAGACGTCGGCAAAGGCCTTGAGGCGGACGGCGAAGCTGCGCGCGACCCAGCCGACGCGCTGCCCCGCCGCCGAGAACGGCAGATAGCGCTCGGGATCGTGGTCGTTGCAGACGCGGATATGATCGAGAAACGTCATGGTGCTCTTGCTTGGTTCCTGTCTCGCTTAACCGGTGCCTCGCCTTGACGCAAGCGCCACGCAGCGCCAGAGTGCCCAGCTTAATAAAAAAGCGCCTGAGCAGGGACAGAGCGGCGTAAAATCCTTATCCACCATTGATGATCCGCACCATATCCGCCCCCATCGGTTCCGTTTTTCGACAGCGCCATGACCCTTTCCGCCGCCAGCGAACAATCTGCCGAAGCTGCCGTGGCCCTGCCCGCCGCGCGCTTGATGCCGCTGTGCGACAGCGCGCTCGCCGCAGCGCGCGCCTATGGCGAAGCGGCGCACCAGTCGGTCGCCGCTATGGTCGCGCCCAGCGGAAAGATCGATAGCGCAAAACTCGATCGCCACCAGTTCGCCGCCCATGCGCTCGCCTGGACAGCGACTTATGTCGAAGCGCTGGCGCAAATGCTCGCCTGGGCGCAGCGGCTCGACGAGAACGGCAAGTTCGACGAGTTGGAACGCCTCATTCTGCAAGCGGCTTACGGCGAATATCTCGCCCAGCTTGCCGGCGGCATCGCGCTCAGCCAAGGCGAGATCGCCCGCCACGGCGACATGGGCTTGCCGCATGACGCATTGCGCGCGCTGTTCGTGCCGGCCGTCAGCGCATTGATCGTCGCCGGCAACACGGCGGCGGCGCGCCAGCGTCTCGCCGAACTGGTCGGCGACAGCCGCTTCGGCGACGGCGGGCTCGGCGACGAGACGCTCGAAGCCGTGCAGAGCGAATTTCACCGTTTCACCGAACAGGCCATCGCGCCCGACGCGCATGGCTGGCATCTCAAGAACGAGCTGATCCCGCTCGAAGTCGTCAACAAGCTCGCCGAGCTTGGCGTCTTCGGGCTCACCGTGCCGGAAGAATATGGCGGCCTGGCGATGAACCGCATCGCGCTCTGCGTCGTCACCGAGGAGCTGAGTCGCGGCTATATCGGCGTCGGCTCGCTCGGCACGCGCTCGGAGATCGCCGGCGAATTGATCCGCCTCGGCGGCACCGAAGCGCAAAAGCAGAAATACCTGCCGAAGATCGCCAGCGGCGAACTGTTGCCCACCGCCGTCTTCACCGAACCCAACACCGGTTCCGACCTCGGCGCCTTGCGCACCCGCGCTGTGCGGGCGAAACGCGACGGCCAGGATGTCTATCTCATCACCGGCAACAAGACCTGGATCACCCACGCGGCGCGCTCCGACATGATGACGCTGCTGGCGCGCACCGATCCCAATGAGGCCGGCTGGAAAGGCCTCTCGATGTTCCTCGCGGAAAAGCCGCGCGGCAGCGACGACAACCCGTTCCCCGCCCCCGGCATGAGCGGCGGCGAGATCGAAGTGCTCGGCTATCGCGGCATGAAGGAATATGAGCTGGCCTTCGACGAATTCGTCGTGCCGGCGGAAAATCTGCTCGGCGGCGTCGAGGGCCAGGGCTTCAAGCAGTTGATGCAGACCTTCGAGGTGGCGCGCATCCAGACTGCGGCGCGCGCCGTCGGCGTGGCGCAGAACGCCATGGAGTTGGCGCTATCTTACGCGCAAGGGCGCAAGCAATTCGGCAAGGCCATCGCCGAATTCCCCCGCGTCGCCGGCAAGATCGCCTGGATGGCGGTCGAGACCATGATCGCCCGCCAACTCGCCTATTTCGCCGCGCGCGAGAAGGATTCCGAGCGGCGCTGCGACCGCGAGGCCGGCATGGCGAAGCTGCTCGCCGCCCGCGTCGCCTGGTCGAACGCCGACAATGCCTTGCAAATTCATGGCGGCAACGGCTATGCCCTCGAATATCAAATCAGCCGCGTGCTGTGCGATGCGCGCATCCTCAATATTTTCGAAGGAGCGGCGGAGATCCAAGCGCAAGTGATCGCCCGCGGCATCCTCGACGGCAGGAACTAGATATGACGGACGGAATGAACATCACCTTCGTGGTGATGATCGGCATCGCCGCTTTCGCCACTCTCGCGGTGGTGGTGATCGGCGTCGTCAATATGGCGCGCAAGGGCCACGACCCGCGCACTTCGAACAAGCTGATGCGCTGGCGCATCCTGCTGCAAGCGCTCGCCATCCTGCTCATCATCGGCTTCGTCCTGATCGCGAAACGCTGATGGTCAAGCTCACCAAGATCTACACGCGCGGCGGAGATGCGGGCGAAACCTCGCTCGGCGACGGCGCGCGCCGGCCAAAGCACGACCTGCGCGTCGCCGCCATGGGCACCGTCGATGAAGCCAACGCCGCCATCGGCCTCGTCCGGCTGCACACGACTCATGAGTTCGACGCCATGCTGGCGCGCATCCAGAACGACCTGTTCGATCTCGGCGCCGATCTCTGCGTGCCGGAAGGCGCGGAACGGCGGAACGGCGAGTTGCGCATCGTCCAAGCGCAGATCGACCGGCTGGAGCGCGAGATCGACGCGATGAACGCCAAGCTGAAGCCGCTCGACTCCTTCGTGCTGCCCGGCGGCAGCCCGGCCGCCGCCCATCTGCATCTGGCGCGCACCATCACGCGCCGCGCCGAACGGCTGATGACCGATCTGGCGGCGCGCGAAACGGTCAATCCGCTCGCCATCGCCTACATCAATCGGCTGTCGGACCATCTCTTCGTCTTGGCTCGCGCCTGCAACGACGATGGCGCCACGGATGTCCTATGGAAGCCCGGCGCGAACCGCTAAGCGCATAAAAACTCTCATCATTTCGCATTACGGGCGATTCCCTCGCCGATCTAGCCCCTTGCCAGCCCCCTGCGGATAGTGGTTATGTTGCGCCGCAACATAACCCGGCGCGCCGTTCGGCCGCGCCGCACCATTCAGAGGGCATCCATGATCGAGAAAGTCGGCGTCATCGGCGCAGGGCAGATGGGCAGCGGCATCGCGCATGTCATGGCGCAAACCGGCATCGACGTGACGATGGTCGACGTCAATCCGCAGCAGCTCGAAAAAGCGCTGGCGACGATCCGCAAGAACATGGACCGCCAGGTCGCCAAGGGCGTCATCCAGGCCGCCGACGTCGACGCCGCGCTCGCCCGCATCAAGACCAGCACCGCGATGGCCGATCTCGGCGACCGCGACCTGGTGATCGAAGCCGCGACCGAGAACGAGAAGGTCAAGGTCGCCATCTTCAAGGACCTGGTGCCGCATCTCAAGGCCGACGCCATGATCGCGTCGAACACCTCGTCGATCTCGATCACCCGCCTCGCCGCCGCCACCGACCGGCCCGACAAGTTCATCGGCATGCATTTCATGAATCCGGTGCCGATCATGAAGCTGGTCGAGGTCATCCCCGGCATCGCCACGGCGAAGACGACGCTGGAGAGCGTGCGCAACCTCGCCGAAAAGGTCGGCAAAACGCCGGTCAGCTCCGAAGATTATCCCGCCTTCATCGTCAACCGCATCCTGTTGCCGATGATCAACGAAGCGGTTTACGCGCTCTATGAAGGCGTCGGCACCGTCTCCGCCATCGACACGGCGATGAAGCTCGGCGCCAACCATCCGATGGGCCCGCTCGAATTGGCCGACTTCATCGGCCTCGATACCTGCCTCAGCATCATGCAGGTGCTCTACGAGGGCCTCGCCGACAGCAAATACCGGCCGTGCCCGCTGCTGGTGAAGTACGTTGAAGCCGGCTGGCTCGGCCGCAAGTCGGGCAAGGGCTTCTACGATTATTCCGGCGAGAAGCCCGTCCCGACGCGTTAGAGCCAGCGCGCTAAATCTCCGTCGCGGGATTCATCATCTCGTCATAGCCGCGCCCGCGCATCTCGAGCAGGCAGAAGCCATTGCCGAAGGGATCGGCCATGTTGGCCATGCGGCCCCAGGGCCGTTCGACGATGTCGCGGTCGAGCGTCGCGCCGGCGAGCCTGGCGCGAGTCACAGCCTCGTCGAGATCGTCGACGACGAAATCGAGATGCACCGGCGTCCAATGCCGGTCGTAATCGCGCAGCATATGGGCATCGGGACAGGGCACGCTGCCGGCGGGATTAGCCAATAGATCGATCGGCGAGGTCGCGCCGAGCAATTCGCACCAGTCGGCGTCGAGCCGGCGTCCGACCGTCAGCTCGAACGCCGTGGTGTAGAAGGCGATGCCCGCCTCCAGGTCGCGCACGTCGATGCAGGTCCGGATGGCGATGGTCATCGGGCCTCTCCCCGCTGGATGGTTATTGGGCGAGCGCCGCCTTGATCAAAGCCTTGGCGGCGTCGCTGTCCCAGGCGGCGGGACCCGACAGGCGGCCCAGCTCGCGCCCGTTGCGGTCGATCAGAATCGTCACCGGCAGTTCGCGGATGGCGAAGGCGCGGCCGGCCTCGCCGCGTGAATCGAACCGCATGGCGAGCGCGCGCAGGTCCAGTTTCTTATAAAACGGCTCGACCACGGCGAGGCCCGTGCGGTCCTGCGACAGCGCCAGCACGGTCAAACCGTCCGACTTCAAAGCCGCCTGCAAGCGATCGAGCGCCGCCATCTCGGCAACGCAGGGCGCGCACCAGGTGGCCCAGAAATTGATCAAAACCACCTCGCCCTGCAGACCGGAAAGTTGCAACCGGCGGCCTTTTTCATCGAGAAAGGCCACGTCGGGCGCTGGCTGGGGCGGCATCGCCGGGCTAAAGTCCTGAAATTCGCCGCGAAATGCCGGCAAGGCGATCCGTTCCGGGGTTGATCCGAGCTCCGATTTGCCCGATACCAGCAGCGCGCCGACGCCGACGGCGGCGACGACAAACACCGCCGCCGCGAACGTCGCCAGCATCAGTCTGTTTCGCCGCCAACCGCCAGATTTCGCCGTCATGAAACGCCCAGTCAAAAAAAACGCCGCCAAGAAGAACGCCAACACGATGTGGGGCGGCCGTTTCGAGACCGGCCCCGACACGCTGATGGCGCGCATCAACGCGTCCATCGACTTCGACAAGCGGCTCTATGCCCAAGACATCGCCGCCTCGATCGCGCACGCCCGGATGCTGGGCCAGCAGCGCATCATCGCGGCCAAAGACGTCGCCGCCATCGTGAACGGCCTGCAGAAGATACTGCAACAGATCGAAAGCGGCGAGTTCGAATTCAAGACCGAGCTGGAGGACATCCATCTCAACGTCGAGAAGCGCCTGACCGACATGATCGGCGCCGCCGGCGGCCGCCTGCACACCGGGCGCTCGCGCAACGACCAGGTGGCGACCGATTTCCGCCTTTGGGTGCGCGACTGCATCGACGCCACCGACCGCGCGCTGCAAGCGCTGCAAGCGGCGCTGATCGGCAAAGCCGAAGCACATGCCGCGACCGTGATGCCGGGCTTCACCCATCTGCAGAGCGCCCAGCCGGTGACCTTCGGCCACCATATGCTCGCCTATGTCGAGATGATCGGTCGCGACCGCGGACGCTTTGGCGATGCCCGCGCCCGCGTCAACGAATCGCCGCTCGGCGCCGCGGCGCTGGCCGGCACCTCCTTTCCCATCGACCGCGAAGCGACGGCCAAGGCGCTCGGCTTCGCCAGGCCGCTCGCCAATTCGATGGACGCCGTCTCGGCGCGCGACTTCGCGCTCGAATTCCTCGCGGCCTCGGCGATTTGCGCGACGCATCTGTCGCGCTTGGCCGAAGAGCTGGTGATCTGGTCGTCGCCGCAATTCGCTTTCGTGAAACTGTCGGACGGCTTCACCACCGGCTCGTCGATCATGCCGCAAAAGCGCAACCCGGACGCCGCCGAACTGATCCGCGCCAAGACCGGCCGCATCGCCGGCGCGCTGGTCGGCCTGCTCACGGTGATGAAGGGCCTGCCGCTCGCCTACAGCAAAGACATGCAGGAAGACAAAGAGCCGCTGTTCGACGCCGCCGATTCGCTGTCGCTGTCGATCCACGCCATGACCGGCATGATGGGTTCGCTGACCGTCAACGAAGCGCGGCTGCGCGCGGCGGCCTCCGCCGGCTTCTCGACGGCGACCGATTTGGCCGATTGGCTGGTGCGCGAGGCCGGCCTGCCGTTCCGCGACGCCCATCACGTCACCGGCGGCTTGGTGAAGCTCGCCGAATCGAAGAACTGCGAACTGGCCGATCTATCGTTGAAAGAGATGCAGGCCGCAGATTCGCGCATCACTAAGAGCGTTTACGGCGTCCTGTCGGTCGACAAATCGGTGGCGAGCCGCACCAGCTTGGGCGGCACCGCGCCGTCGCGCGTGCGCGCCGCCGCCAAGGCCGCGCGCAAACGCTTTTTGAAGGGCTGATCATGCATAAGCTCCTGCGCGCCCTCGCGCTTCTCGTCCTCGTCGCAGCTCTCGCCGCGCCGCTCGCCGCCTGCGGCAAAAAAGGCCCGCCGACCGCGCCAGACGAGAACAGCGACTATCCGCGCACTTATCCCAGGCGTTGATCGGGCGATGACCGCATTCGCTTATCAGAACGGCGCGCTCGCCTGCGAAAGCGTGCCGCTGGCCAAGATCGCCGCAGCCGTCGGCACGCCGGTCTATGTTTATTCGAGCGCCGCGCTCGAAGCGCAGTACCGCGCTTTCGCCGACGCTTTCGCCGGCCAGCCGGCGCGCATCTGCTTCGCCGTGAAGGCCAATTCCAACCAGGCCGTGATCCGCACGTTTGCCGCATTGGGCGGCGGCGCGGACGTCCTATCGGAAGGCGAACTGCGCCGCGCGCTGGCCGCCGGCGTGCCGCCCGAGCAGGTCGTGTTCTCCGGCGTCGGCAAGTCGCGCGACGAGATGGCCTTCGCGCTCAATGCCGGCATCGGCCAGTTCAATGTCGAATCGCTGCCCGAGTTGCGCCAATTGAGCGACGTGGCGACGCGCCTCAACAAAACCGCCGCCATCGCCATCCGGGTGAACCCGGACGTCGACGCCAAGACACACGCCAAGATCACCACCGGCAAAAAAGAAAACAAGTTCGGCATCGATTACGATGTCGCGCCCGCCGTCTATGGCGAAGCCGCCAAGCTGCCGGGCATTCAAGCGCTCGGCATCGCCGTGCATATCGGCTCGCAGCTTTTGGATCTCACGCCGTTCCGCGACGCCTTTCTGCTGATCGCCGATCTGGCGACTCGGCTGCGCGCCGAGGGCCATGACATCCGCCGCCTTGACCTCGGCGGCGGCCTTGGCATTTCCTATCGCGACGAAACGCCGCCGCCGCCCGCCGCTTATGCGGCGGTCGTGAAGGAAACCGTCGGCCACATCGGTTGCGAATTGACCTTCGAGCCCGGTCGCCTGCTCGTCGGCAATGCCGGCGTGATGGTCTCGCGCGTGCTCTATGTCAAGGACGGCTCGGATCGCCGCTTCGTCATCGTCGATGCTGCCATGAACGATCTGATGCGTCCGGCGCTCTATGACGCCTGGCACGACATCCGCCCGCTCGCCGAGCCGGCCAAAGGCGCGAAAAGCGCGCCGGTCGATGTCGTCGGCCCGGTCTGCGAGACCACCGACATTTTCGCCAAGGACCGCGTCCTGCCGCCGCTCGGGGCAGACGATCTCGTCGCCTTCGGCTCGGCTGGCGCCTATGGCGCGGTGATGGCATCGGACTACAACAGCCGTCCGCTGGTGCCCGAAGTCCTGGTCAAAGGCGCTGAATACGCCGTGATCCGCCCGCGCCAGAGCTACGATGACATGCTCGGGCGCGACCATCTGCCCCCGTGGCAGGACAAATAGTCCGACCGGCCAATAGCTTGCCCAAAATTTGGCAATCTGCGCAGAGCTAACGCAGCGGTGATCAGCCATGCTCGAATCGCCGGTGCGGTTCCGGCCAAAGCATGGCATCGTTCCAAGATGACCGACTTGCCCGATCAGCCCCGCGCCGCATCGGCGGGCGCCTTGTCGAATAGCCAAGCCCTGGACCAGCCGCCGGGCCTGGACGGACGGCTTTGGCTCGCGCGCAGCGCGCTGTTTTGGGAAAAGCTGTGGCCGGATATGTGGCCGACGCTGGCGGTCATCGGCGTCTTTCTCGTGCTCGCCCTGTTCGATCTGTTGCCCGCGCTGCCGCTCTGGGCGCATATCGCCGCGCTCATCCTGTTCGCCGGCGCGCTGACCGCCGCGCTGTGGCGCGGTTTGCGCCGCCTGCGCTGGCCCGGCTTCGGCCTGGCGCGCCGCCGGATCGAGACCAACAGCGGCCTGACGCACCGCCCGCTCGAGACGCTGCGCGATACTCTCGCCGCCGGCGCTGAAGACCCCGCCGCTGCCGCCTTGTGGGCGCTGCATCAGCAGCGCGCCCGCGACAGCATCGAACGCCTGCGTGTCGGCCTGCCGGCGCCCGGCCTTGCCAAACGCGATCCCTATGCCTTGCGCGCCGGCCTGCTGCTCGTCCTTGCGGTCGGCGTCATCGCCGCTTGGGGCGACGGGCGCAACCGCATCCTGCGCGCTGTTTTGCCCGGCAGCGCCACAGCCGCCGCGCAACTCGCCCTCGATGTCTGGATCACGCCGCCGAGCTACACCGGGCTGGCGCCGATCCATCTGGCGCGCGGGTCGCAAACCAACATCGTCGCGCCAAATATCTTAATGGGCGGCACCGTCGGCCAGGATGGCCCGATCGCCATTCCCGTCGGCGCCACCGTGCTTGCCCAAGTACAGGGCGGCCGCAAGGCGCCGAACCTGACGCTCGGCGACTGGCACAAGCCGTTTGACACGGTCGATAGCGGCGCCTTCCGCCTGAGCGCGCCGCTCGCCGAAGTCAGCGACGGGCCGCAACGCCTGAGCGTGACGCAGAACGGCAAGGAGATCGCCGGCTGGAGCGTCACCGTGCTGCCCGATCTCGACCCCGAAGTGACGATGCCGACGCCGCCGGGCCGCACCGAACGCGGGGCGCTGCGCTTATCCTACGAAGCCACAGACGATTATGGCGTCGTCAGTCTGCAAGGCGTCGTGCGCCGCGCCGCGAGCGGCGATGGCATCGTCGCCGAGCCCTTGGCGCTCGATATGCCGCTGTCCGGCCGCAACGCCAAAGCCGTCAAAGGCAGCGGCTTTCACGATCTCACCGCCCACGCCTGGGCCGGCCTGCCGGTTACGCTGCAGCTCGTCGCCAAGGACGCCCTCGGCCAGATCAGCGTCACCGATCCCATCCCCTTCGTGCTGCCCGAGCGCGAATTCCAGCATCCGGTGGCACGCGCCATCGTCGAATTGCGCAAATTGCTGGCGCTATCCCCGCGCAACCGCAACGCCGTGCGCAACGGCCTCAGCGACATCTCAGAAGCGCCGCAAGCCTTCGGCCATGACACCGTCGTGTTCCTCGCGCTGCGCTCGGTCGTCGCCCGCCTGCGCCATAACGGCGACGACGCCACCATCGCGTCGGTGCAATCGCTGCTGTGGGACACCGCGCTGCGCATCGAGGATGGCCGCCTGTCGCTCGCCGAACGCGAATTGCGCGACATTCAGCGCGCGCTGCAAGACGCGCTGCAGCGCAACGCGCCGCAAAACGAGATCGACCGCCTGATCAACCAATTGCAGCAGGCGCTCAATAAATTCATCGAACAGATGATGCGCAACGCGCAAAATATGCCGCCGCAGCAGATGCCGTTCGACCCCAATGCCCGCTTCGTCACCAGCGACGAGCTGCAAAAGATGATCGAGGCGGCGCGCGAGATGGCGCGCAGCGGCAATATAGACGCGGCGAAGGAGATGCTGGCGCAATTGCAGCAGATGCTCGAAAGCCTGCAATCGGGCCAGTTCGCCCAGTCGCAACAACAGCAGCAGCAACAGCAGCAGGCGAACGAGATGATGCGCCAGATGCAGGAGCTGATGAAACGTCAACGCGAGCTGATGGAGCAGACCTATCGCGACGCCCAACAGGGCCAGCAAAGCCAGCGCGGACAACAAGGCCAGCGTGGACAGCAGGGTCAACAAGGCCAGCAAGGTCAGCAGCCGGGCCAGAACAGCGAGCAGAGCCAAGCGGAGCAGGAAGCGTTGCGCCGGATGCTCGGCGAGATGATGCGCCAGCTCGGCGAAATGGGCGGCCAGATTCCCGAAGGCTTCGGCAACGCCGAACGCTCGATGAACGACGCCGGCCAGGCGCTCGGCAGCGGCCAGCCCGGACAGGCGCTGGGGCCGCAAGCCAACGCGCTCGAACAATTGCAGCAGGGTGCCGGCCAGATGATGCAGCAATTGCAGCAGATGATGGGTCAGGGGCAAGGCCCCGGCCAGGGCCAGCCCGGCGGCCCGCAGATGGGTCAAGGCCAGCCCGGTCAGCCCGGCGGCCCCTCGGCGCCGCGCCAGGGCGATCCGCGCAGCTTCGATCCCCTGGGCCGCCAGCCGCCGTCGAGCGGCGTCGCCGGCGAAGACACGCTCGGGCGCGAACTGCCCAAAGCTGGCGATCTGTTGCGCTCGCGCGAGATTCTCGAAGAGCTGCGCAAACGCGCTGGCGAAGCCGAACGGCCGCGCATCGAGCTCGATTACATCGATCGGCTCCTGCGCCGTTTCTAACGGCGTCGTGGGGGATCGTTTGCGGCGGCGGTTCTAACGGCGCAGCAACTTCCAGCCTCTACAACTATCGTCATGCCCGGGCTTGGCCCGGGCATCCACGCCTTCTCTTTTATCCGCACCGCAAGGCGTGGATACCCGCACCAAGTGCGGGCATGACGGTTGAGATAAGGCGACAGCGAAACCAGGAAACAAAAGCGAAAGCCCGCCGGTTATTTCCCGGCGAGCGCGGCTTCCGCCGCGTCGCAGATTTCCTTCAAGCTGAACGGCTTCGGCACGACCTTGTGGATCAAGACATCCAGGTTGTGCGCGCGCTGGCGTTCGGCGCTATAGCCCGACATCATCAAGATGCGCAGCTCGGGCTTGTCCTTCGCCATCTTGAGGGCGAGGGCGATGCCGTCGAGGCCGGGCATGACGATGTCGGTGATCAGCAGATCGAAGGTCTCGGTCTGCAGCACGGTCAGCGCCTGCAGGCCGTCTTCGACGGTGGTCACGTCATGGCCGCGATGATCGAGGGCGCGTTTGACGAATTCGCGAACCGCCCGATCGTCTTCCGCCACCAAAATGCGCGCCATGCGGGCCCCCGTCACTTGTCGGCGGTAAATGTGATGGTCAATCCCGTCGCGCCCGGCGGCGGGTTGCGCAAGCTGGTGACGAAGGAGGCGCTTTCGCCCGGCAGCAGTCGCGACTGCGCCGCCTTGAAGGTCCAGCTCTGCACCTCTTTGTCGTCGGCCTTGACGATCGCGCGCATGGTCGGCACGTCGCGCGCCGCAGTGGAGATATTGGCGACCTCGCCCTCGATGGCGAAGATCGGGGTGCCGTCTTCGCTGCGACTGGCTGAGGAAACATTGCGCAATTCGAGGCCGCTGCCGATTTCCTCGCTGGCGAAACCCGCCAATTCGTAGAGTTTGGCTGCTGGCGGCCAAGCGGCGACGATGTCGTGACGGCCCAGGACGATGCCGCCGGCCAAGCCGCCGATGATCAGCAACAGCACAGCCCAGGCGATCACGCCGCTGCGCGGCCGCTGTTGCGACTGCAAGGCCGGCAGATTGCTCCCTGGCGGGCGGGCAGCGCCAGGAATGGCGCGGAAATCGCTTTCGAGCGGCGGCAATTCCACTTGCCGCGGCAAATCCTCCGGCGGCGTCTGCGTCCATTGATGGCCGCATTTGGCGCAGCGCACGACGCGCCCCTCCGGGCCCAGAAGGGCCGGATTGATCAAATAGCGTGTGCCGCAAGCTGTACAGGAAAGGATCATCGCGCCTGGCGGGGAAAAGCGGGGAACGCGGGAAAAGCGCGCGTTTATAGGCTTTCATCCACAAGCTGGCAAGCCGCGCCAGCGAATAGACAGCCTACACGCATGATCTTGCCGCACGCAGCGGCGAGACGCCAGCGCGCAACGTCATTATAACACTGAGATCGGTCGCTCTGGACGATGATAAGCTCCCGTGCGATTCTCAAGAGACGTTCAGCGACGCCCGGCTCGGATCGAGAGCGGACGCCGCATTAACCATTCTCTCGCGCGCAGAACGGCCCCGCCCTTGGTTCGCTTTCAGAATGTCGGCATGCGCTACGGCGTCGGGCCGGAAGTCCTGCATGATGTCAACTTCGCCCTGGCGCCCGGCTCCTTCCACTTTCTGGTCGGGCCGAGCGGCGCCGGCAAGTCGTCGTTGCTGCGCCTGATGTATCTGGCGCATCGGCCGTCGCGCGGCCTCATCACCCTGTTCGACCGCGACATCGCCACCACGCCGCGCCGCGACTTGCCGGAACTCCGCCGCAAGATCGGCGTCGTGTTCCAGGAATTCCGCCTGCTCGACCATTTGAGCGTGCTCGACAATGTCGCCCTGCCGCTGCGCGTCGCCGGCATGGGCGAAAAGCAGATCAGGGACTATGCCGAGGAACTGCTGAGCTGGGTCGGTCTCGCCGACCATATGCAGGCGCGCCCGGCCATCCTGTCGGGCGGCCAGAAGCAGCGCGTCGCCATCGCCCGCGCTGTCATCAGCCGGCCCAAATTGCTGCTCGCCGACGAACCGACCGGCAACGTCGACGACAAGATCGCGCTGCGCCTGCTCTATCTGTTCGAAGAGTTGAACAAGCTCGGCACCACGATCGTCATCGCTACCCATAACGAGGCGCTGATTTCGCGCTTCGGCCATCCGCAGCTCCATCTCGAAAACGGCGAGATCTCCGTGCGCCCTGCCGCCAAGCGGGGGGCCTGAGCATGTTCGGACTGTTCGAAAGCCGCAGCGACCTGCCGCTCCGCACCGACGCGTCGCGCCGCTTTCTGCCGTGGCTGGTGGCGCTCAACGTCTATCTTGCCGCCCTCGCTCTGGCTGGCTTGATGGCGCTCGGCGATGCCGTGTCGGCGTGGGACAAGGGCCTGACCGGCGCGATGACGGTGCAGATTCCCGCCCCCGTTTCCAAAGACGGCGAACGGCTCGGCGACAACGCCCCGCGCATCACGCGCGCACTCGAACTGTTGCGCGCCCAGCCCGGCGTCGCCGCCGCCAATGCCTTGTCGCAGGGCGAGATGGCGGCGTTGATGGAGCCTTGGCTCGGCAGCGCCGGCGGCCTCGTCGCCGAACTGCCGCTGCCCGCCCTGATCGACGTGAAAATCCGCGACGGCGCCGGCCTCAATGCCGAAGGGCTGCAAAGCGTGTTGGCCGCCGCCGTGCCGGGCGCCACGGTCGACGACCATAAGAAATGGCTCGACCGGCTGCTGCTGCTGATCCGTTCGGTCGAATTGGTTGCCGCCGCCGTCGTGCTGCTGGTCGCCGGCGCGGCCGTCGTCACGGTGATCTTCATCACCCGCACCGGCCTCTCGCTGCATCACGACGTCATCGGCCTGCTGCATGTCATCGGCGCGCAGGACGACTATATCGCCAAGCAATTCCAATCCCAGGCGCTCGCGCTGGGCTTGAAAGGCGGCCTGATCGGCTTCGCGCTGGCGGCGCTCACGCTCGGCGGACTCGGTCTGCTCGCCGGCCGGCTCGGCTCGCAATTCTTGCCGCCACTGGCGCTGGGGCCGCTGCAATGGGCGCTGCTCGCCGGCTTGCCGCTCGCAGTGGCGCTGATCGGCATGGCGACCGCGCGCGTCACCGTCATGCGCACCTTGGCGCGGTTGCCATGAGCGACCCCGCCGCTATAGATCGCACGCCGCGCCGTCATAGCAAGATACAATGGGCGCTGATCGGCCTCGTGGCGCTCGCCGCGACATGGCTCGGCGGCCTCGTCTGGTACGCCAACGACATTCCGCGCGCCATCGACGACACCACGACCATGACCGACGCCGTGGTGGTGCTGACCGGCGGCTCGGGCCGCGTCGATGTCGGCCTGGCGCTGCTCGCCGAGCGGCGGGCGAGCAAACTGTTCGTCTCCGGCGTGGCGCGCGACGTCGATCTCGACCAACTGCTCAAAGTCTCGATGCGCCAAGATGCGCGCAACTTGCGCGACCGCATCGCGCTCGGCCACGAAGCCGGCGACACGCCGGGCAACGCCCGCGAGACGGCCGATTGGATGGCCAAAGAAGGTTTCGCCTCGTTGCGCCTCGTGACGGCGAGCTATCATATGCGCCGCAGCCTGCGCGAATTCCGCCGCGCTTTGCCTGACGCCGTCATCATCCCCCACCCGGTATTCCCGACCGGCTTTCGCCTCGCCGAATGGTGGCGCTGGCCCGGCACGCTCTCGCTGCTCGCCAGCGAATATAGCAAATATCTGATCGCCGCCGGCGCCGGCGCCCTCGGCATCACGCTGCCGGACACGCCACAACCGCCAGCGAAGCCATGACAAGCTTGCGCGCGCTGCTGTTCAACCTTGCTTTCTACTGCGTCACAACCCTGCTCGCCCTCGTCTATCTGCCGTTGCTGCTGATTCCCGGCAAAGCGGGTACCCAGGCGATGATGGCGGCGGGCCGCGCTTGGTCGGCGCTCATGCTCTGGCTTCTCAAGGCGATCGTCGGCCTCGATTTCATCGTGCGTGGACGTCAGCACCTGCCGGACGGGCCGGCGCTGATCGCCGCCAAACATCAGTCGGCCTGGGACACCCTGATGCTGCCGGTGCTGCTCGGCCGCCCCGTGGTGATCCTCAAGCACGAGCTGTTCTGGATTCCGTTCTATGGCTGGTACGCCAAGCGCGCCGGCATGATCGCCATCGACCGCAAGGGCGGCGGCAAAGCGCTGCGCGCCATGCTGCGCGATGCCAAGCAGCGCACCGTGGAAGACGGCCGACCGCTGGTGATCTTCCCGCAGGGCACACGCACTGCGCCGGGGGCGTCAGCGCCGTACCAGCCCGGCGTCGCGGCGCTCTACGGCGATCTCGGCCTGCCCTGCGTGCCGTTGGCGCTCAATTCCGGCTTGTTCTGGGGACGGCGCGCCTTTACCAAACGCGCCGGCCGCATCACCGTCGAATTTCTCCCCGCCCTGCCGCCCGGCCTGCCCAAACGCGAATTTCTCGCTCGCTTAGAAGCCGCTATCGAGCCGGCGACGCGTCGCCTTGAAAATCAGGCCCTTGATAAATAAGCGGAATATTTATTTACACAAATAATATATGTAAATTTCAATATAAAACATTTTTTATACGTTGATTTGGCCAGGAACGACCCTTATGTTCCCGCCGTTGCTTTCCTTTGGGGCGTATCCCGTGACCATCGACATTCAGAGCCTCTACAAGCGTTTCGGCACGCAGCCGGTCCTGCGCGGCGTCGATCTCGATATCGGCGACGGCGAACTGGTGGCGCTGCTCGGCGCGTCGGGTTCGGGCAAGACGACTTTGCTGCGCATTCTCGCCGGCCTCGAGTTTCCCGACGGCGGCGACATCCTGGTCGACGGCGAAAGCTGGATCGCCAAGCCGACGCAGGCGCGCAAGGTCGGCTTCGTCTTCCAGCATTACGCCCTGTTCGGCCATCTCACCGTCGCCGAGAACATCGCCTTCGGCTTGCGCGTGCGCGACAAAAAGCAGCGTCCCGATGAAGCGGCGATCCAAGCCAAGATCAAAGAGCTGCTCGAACTGATCCAACTGGGTACGCTAGGCCACCGCTATCCGTCGCAGCTCTCGGGCGGCCAGCGCCAGCGCGTGGCGCTCGCCCGCGCCCTCGCCATCGAGCCGGCGGTGCTGCTGCTCGACGAGCCGTTCGGCGCGTTGGATGCCGGCGTGCGCAAGGATCTCCGCCAATGGCTGCGCGATCTGCACAAGCAACTCGGCATGACCACGGTCTTCGTGACGCACGACCAGGAAGAAGCGCTGGAATTGGCCGACCGCGTCGTCATCCTCAACGAAGGCCGCATCGAGCAGATCGGCACGCCGGAAGAGGTTTACGACCATCCGGCGACGCCTTACGTGCTGCGTTTCCTCGGCGGCGCCAACGAATTGCCCGGCCATCTGCGCGCCGGCCGGATCGAAGTGGACGGCTTGGACACCAGCGCCGTCGAGCGCATCGCCGCCGGCGACGGCGCCGCCAGCCTGTTCGTCCGCCCGCATGACATCGACGTGCAGCCTGCCGACGACGGTGCGGCCAACATCCGTTCGGTCTTCATCACCGGCGCCCAGGCCCATGTCGAGCTGACTCTCGCGGGTAAGCCGCTCACGGCGGACATCCGCCGCGACGTGGCGCGCGCCCGCGGCCTCAAGCCCGGCCAGCGCGTCCGCCTGAAAGCCATGCACGGCCGGTTGTTCACCGCGCCGCACGCCGCTGCGGCGAGCGCCCCAACCGCGTCGGACGCGCAAGACCGCGCCTGTATCGCGCGGCCCTGAGCCGCCGGACCCGCGCGCCGCGCCGCGCACATTCATCGCATCTCGCTTACATCCGTGAACGAAAGACCATGACCATGAAGACGCTCACCTCTCTCGCGCTCGCCGCCTCGCTGCTGGCCAGCACCCCCGCTTTCGCGCAAGTCAACGCGCCGGCCGACTACAAGGGCCCCAAGGAGATCCTCAACGTCTCCTACGACATCGCCCGCGAGCTCTACGTGAAGATCAACGAAGCCTTCACCGCCGACTGGCAGAAGAAGACCGGTCAGAAGATCGAAGTGAAGCAGTCGCATGCCGGCACTTCGACGCAGGCGCGCGCCATTCTCGAAGGCCTGCCCGCCGATCTCGTCACCTTCAACCAGGTGCTCGACGTTCAAGTGCTGGCCGACAAGGGCAAGCTGATCCCCGCCGACTGGGCCAAGCGCCTGCCCAACGCCTCGTCGCCCTACTACTCGCTGCCGGCCTTCCTGGTGCGTCCGGGCAATCCGAAGAACATCAAGGACTGGAACGATCTGGTCCGCGCCGATGTGAAGTCCGTGTTCCCGAATCCGAAGACCTCGGGCAACGCGCGCTACACCTATCTCGGCGCTTACGCCTACGCTCTGTCGCAGAACAACAACGATCACGCCAAGGCGCAGGACTTCGTCAAAGCCTTCCTCGCCAACGTGCCGGTGTTCGACACCGGCGGCCGCGGCTCGACCACCACCTTCGTCGAGCGCGGCATCGGCGACGTCCTCATCACCTTCGAGGCCGAAGTCAACGCGGTGAAGAAGGAATATGGCGACAAGGGCTACCAGATCGTCATTCCGTCGCAGAGCATCCTGGCGGAATTCCCGGTGGCGCTGATCGACCGCAACGCCGACCGCAAGGGCACGCGTCCGCTCGCCCAGGCCTATCTCGACTACCTCTACAGCGAGGAAGGCCAGGAGATCGTCGCCGGCTTCGCCAACCGCGTGCATCACCCGAAGGTGGTCGAGCGCCACAAGGCGTCCTATCCGCCGGTCAAGCTGGTCACCATCGACGAGGTGTTCGGCGGCTGGGAGAAGGCCAACAAAGACCACTTCGCCGAAGGCGGCATCCTCGACAAAGTCTTCGTGAAGCGTTGAGGCTTTAGTGACTCTCGCCGCAACCCCAGCCCTTTCTTTGGGCGATCAAGCGCAACCGCCGCGCCCTGCCGTCAAGGCTCGGGCGCGGCGTCGCGTGCTGCCCGGCTTCGGGCTGACGATGGGCGCGACATTGTTCTATCTCGCGCTGATCGTGCTGCTGCCGGTGGCGGCGCTCATTCTGAAAACCGCCGACGGCGGCTGGTTGCGCTTCTGGCAGGTGATCTCGAGCGAGCGTGCCGTCGCGGCCTTCCAGGTGACGATCGGCGCGGCGATTCTCGCCACGATTTTCAACGCTCTTTACGGGCTGCTGATGGCCTGGGTGCTGGCGCGCTACCGTTTTCCCGGCCGGCGCAGTCTCGACGCGCTGATCGACCTGCCCTTCGCCCTGCCCACCGCCGTCGCCGGCATCGCGCTCACCGCGCTCTACGCCGGCAACGGCTGGTTCGGCGCGGTCTTGGAGCCGGCCGGCCTCAAAGTCGTCTACACCATCGTCGGCGTCGCCGTCGCCATGGCCTTCACCAGCGTGCCCTTCGTCGTGCGCACGGTGCAGCCGGTGATCGAGGAGCTGAAAGCCGAGACGGAAGAAGCCGCGCGCACGCTCGGCGCCAGCGACTGGCAAGTCTTCACCCGGGTAATCTATCCGGCGATTTTTCCCGCCCATCTCGCCGGCTGCGCCATGTCGTTCGCGCGCAGCATGGGCGAGTTCGGCGCGGTCATCTTCATCGCCGGCAACTTGCCGTTCCAGACCGAGATCGCGCCCTTGCTGATCTTCATCCGGCTGGAGGAGTACGATTATCCGGCCGCCAGCGCGATCGCCGTCGTGCTGCTCGCCGTCGCCTTCGTCCTGCTGCTGACCACCAACGCCATCCAGGCCTGGCGGCTCAAGCGGGTCGTGAAGGACTAGGCCATGGCGATCGCGCAGCCCGATACTCTTCTGCAAGCGCCGCCGAGCCGCGCGCCGCGCTGGCTGATCGGCGCCGGCATCGTGTTGACCGCGCTGTTCATCGTCGGGCCCTTGCTGATGATCTTCGACCAAGCCCTCGCCAAGGGCCTCGCGGTCTTTCGCCAGAACCTGTTCCACCCCGAGACGCTGCATGCCGTCTATCTGACCGTGCTCACCGCGCTGGTCGTCGTGCCGCTCAACATCCTGTTCGGCGTCGCCGCCGCCTGGGCCATCACCAAGTTCGAATTCCCCGGCAAGAAGCTGCTGCTGACCGCCATCGATATTCCCTTCTCGGTATCGCCGATCGTCGCCGGCGTCTGCTACCTGCTGCTCTACGGCTCGAACGGCCTGTTCGGCCCCTGGCTCGAAGCGGCCGACGTGCGCATCATGTTCAGCGTGCCGGCGATCATGCTGGTGACTCTGTTCGTCACCAGCCCCTTCGTGGCGCGCGAACTGATTCCGCTGATGCAGGTGCAGGGCCGCGACCAGGAAGAGGTCGCCGCCACCTTGGGCGCCAGCGGCTGGCAGATTTTCCGCCGCGTCACCCTGCCCAACATCAAATGGGCGCTGCTCTACGGCGCGGTGCTGTGCAACGCGCGCGCCATGGGCGAGTTCGGCGCCGTGTCGGTCGTCTCCGGCAACATCCGCGGCGAGACCAACACCTTGCCGCTGCAAGTGCAGTTGCTCTATCACGACTACAACGCGACCGGCGCCTTCGCCGCCGCGACGATCCTCACGCTGCTCGCCTTCGTGACGCTGATCCTCAAGGCCTGGCTCGAACGCCACACGCGGGGACAGGGCGGGCATTGAGGTTGCAAATAGCTGAAACGATTCTTCTTTTTTAAGGCCTTGATTTTCTTAAATAAACAACTACATTTTGAGTAAGCTATATGGGATAGATTTTATCCGCATGCCTTACTTAAAAGCTCCGATCACTGAGGCCGTATTGGATATCCGCGTGTCGCCACGCGCCGATATAACAGTCGAAGAGCTTGGCCAATTATCTAAGATATTTGGGTCGCGCTATCCCTCGTCTGAGGACGTTCTGCATTTCACTGGAACGTACGAAATAGGCTCATCGAAAACTGAACCTGTTACCTCAGAAAAAATAGGCTTCATTTTTAAAAATGCCGAGCAAAGCAAAGTTTTTCAGGCCCAAAAACTAGGCTTCAGCTTTAACAAATTAGCTCCCTATGAAAGTTGGGAACTTTTTAGTGCCGAAGCTAAAGAGCTTTGGAAGCAATATAAGGCTATCGCAAAACCTCTAAATATTACCCGTGTAGGCCTGCGATATATCAACAAGCTCAATCTTCCCGTTGGCTTGAAGGACTTTGGAAAATACCTGAAGCAAGCTCCAGAATTGGCCCCGGGATTGCCTCAGGGGCTATCTAATTTTTTTACTCAATTTCAAATTCCATATGCAGATGTAGAAGCCATGTTGATCATAAACATGACTATGGCCCCGCCCCCCGATAAAGAAACGGCATCGGTTATCTTGGATTTAGACGTGTTTCGCGCGCACTCAGTGCCGCAAGGCGATGCTGACTTATGGGCATATTTTGAAAAGCTACGCGCAAAGAAGAATGAGGCTTTTGAAGCCTGCATCACAGACGCCACAAGGGAGCTATTTAAATAATGGCAACTGCCTTCTTCGCTGAACCTTTTACTGCGGATAGTGCTGTCGAGCAAAAGGAGCCGCTCTACATGTCGTTTTCACGAATGCACGAACTGCCTCGCATTCAGCACAAATATTTCACCAAGCCTGAGACTGCGTTTGGCGCTGAATCTATGCATGTCAGTATCGTGGCACATGATGCCTTCCGCCGTATTATTCAACTAATTGGACCTTACAACTCTGTTATATCTCATGACCCATATGAGTATTTCAGTGTTGAATTGCCAACTCGCGAAGCTCGTGCTCGCGTAAATAATATTGGGCGAATTGTCCCTATGCATCTAACTGATGATTAAGCATGCCGGCTTGGTGGCAACAGATCGATGGCCCCACTCTTAATCAGGGGGATCTGTTGAGAGGAATTTCTATTCCCATTATCAAATCTAATTTTCCGGAAGCTGACGAAAACGGCAATGTACCGTTTGATATTGCGACCACGGACGTTCTCGTCCTTACCCAAAGCTGTGATTTGGTGAATGGTAAATCTGCAAATGTTCTAGTTGCTGTTGTCCACTCACTAATTGAGTTTGAGAAAACCAACCCGGCTTACGAAAAGGACAAAAGCAAGTGGGGGATGGTTTCAAAAGGCCGTGTCGAAGGATTGCACTTGTTGCAATCGCCTGAAGCGATGCCAGATGGGCGCAATTATTTACTGGCTGATTTTCGACATATCGTCAGTTTGCCTTATCAATACACTTCGCAATTTGCAGAAACTGCTGGTCAGAGATGGCGATTAACCTCGCCTTATCTAGAAGCTATGTCTCAAGCCTTTGGGAATCTCTTTATGCGAGTCGCGATCCCTAATCCAATACGTTTGTGATTACTCCTGATCGTCTGTGGATAAACCTGTGGGCAATCCCCATATCTGTCCCTCGGATATTCGCGGTGGAAAGCCGGGATAACAAAATTTATCCCGAGAATTTCTCAGGTTTTTCAGTGGGTTATTGACTACCCATCCTCTGTGAAACATATCGCGAACATTGTTTTGCGCGCGGCCCCGCCGTACACTCGTTTTTGCCCCAGTAAGGCAATTCCCCAGCGTTGCGCGTTTGGCCGCCATGACCTTCGAGTCTCGGCGGCGTTTTTATCGTCGGAGAAGCGGTCCATGGCCTCGGTTGCAGCGATTTCCCAACAGATCTGGGACATGAAATACCGCCTCAAGGACGCCCAGGGCGTGCCTGTGGATAAATCCATCGAGGACACTTGGCGGCGCATCGCCGACGCCCTGGCCGAGGTCGAAGCCGACAAGGCCGCCTGGTCCGACAAGTTCTACGGCGCGCTGGAAGACTTCGCCTTCCTGCCGGCCGGCCGCATCATCGCCGGCGCCGGCACGGGCCGCAGCGTCACCCTGTTCAACTGCTTCGTCATGGGCACCGTGCCCGACGCCATGGGCGGCATCTTCGCGCATCTGCGCGAAGCGGCGCTGACCATGCAGCAGGGCGGCGGCATCGGTTACGACTTCTCGACGCTGCGCCCCAAGGGCGCGCCGGTGAAGGGCGTCGGGGCCGACGCCTCCGGCCCGCTCAGCTTCATGGACGTGTGGGACGCCATGTGCCGCACCATCATGTCGGCCGGCAGCCGCCGCGGCGCCATGATGGCGACCATGCGCTGCGACCACCCCGACATCGAAGCCTTCATCGAGGCCAAGCGCGAGCCGGGCCGGCTGCGCATGTTCAACCTCTCGGTCCTCGTCACCGACCCCTTCATGGACGCGGTGAAACACAATCTGCCGTGGGATTTGACGTTCGACGGCACGGTCTATCGCACGATCGAAGCCCGCGCGTTGTGGGACAAAATCATGCACGCGACCTATTCCTATGCGGAACCCGGCGTGATCTTCATCGACCGCATCAACCGCCGCAACAACCTCAGCTATTGCGAGAGCATCAGCGCCACCAACCCCTGCGGCGAGCAACCCCTGCCGCCCTATGGCGCATGCCTGCTCGGCTCGATCAACCTCGCCCGCCTGGTGCGCGAGCCGTTCGAGGAAAACGCCCATCTCGACATGGATCGCCTGCGCGAGCTGGTGCCGCTCGCCGTGCGCATGATGGACAATGTGGTCGACGTCTCGCGCTTCCCGCTCGAAGAGCAGACGCGCGAAGCCCAGGCCAAGCGCCGCATCGGCCTCGGCGTCACCGGCCTGGCCGACGCGCTGATCATGTGCCGCGCCCGCTACGGCTCGACCGAAGCCCTGCGCCTGACGGCGGAATGGATGAGCGCCATCGAGCGCACCGCTTATTTGGCGTCCACCGAGCTCGCGCGCGAAAAAGGCGCCTTCCCGCTGTTCGACAAAGACGCTTACTTGGCCGGCGAGACGATTCGCGGGCTCGATGCCGACGTGCAGGCCGCCATCGCCAAGCACGGCATCCGCAACGCGCTGCTCACCTCGATCGCGCCGACCGGCACCATCTCGCTGCTCGCCGACAATGTCTCGTCGGGGTTGGAGCCGGTGTTCAGCTTCACCTACACGCGCCGTATCCTGCTGCCCGACGGCACCCGCCAGGAGGAAGAAGTCAGCGATTACGCCTTCCGCCTGTTCAAGCGCCTGAAGGGCGACAACCTGCCGCTGCCCGACTACTTCGTCGACGCCCAGGTGCTGGCGCCCGCCGACCATGTCGCCATGCAGGCCGTGGTGCAGAAATACGTCGACAGCTCGATCTCCAAGACCATCAACATGCCGGTCGACATCGACTTCGAGGATTTCAAGAGCGTCTATATGCAAGCCTACGAGCAGGGCTGCAAAGGCTGCACGACCTACCGCCCGAACGACATCACCGGCTCGGTGCTGGAAGTGAAGCCGCAGAAGGACAAGGAAGAAGGCCAGCAGGAGCTGCCGCTGGAAAAGCAGCCGGCGCGCTTCGCCGATCCGTTCGAGGCCGGCGGCGTCGTTTACATGACGCAGCCGCTCGACCGCCCGGGCGAGCTTGCGGGGCGCACCTACAAGCTGCGCTGGCCCGAGAGCGAGCACGCCATGTACATCACGATCAACGACATCGTGCAGGACGGCCGCACCCGCCCCTTCGAGATCTTCGTGAATTCGAAGAACATGGAGCATTTCGCCTGGACCGTCGGCCTGACGCGCATGATCTCGGCGGTGTTCCGCCGCGGCGGCGATGTCTCGTTCGTGGTCGAGGAATTGAAAGCCGTGTTCGATCCGCGCGGCGGCCAATGGATGGAAGGCCGCTATGTGCCCTCGCTCCTCGCCGCCATCGGCGACGTCATCGAGCAGCATATGATCGAGATCGGCTTCATGCCCAACTCGAAGGAAAAGCGCGAAGGCCATTTGGAGCGCCAGGTGGTCAACCTCGCCGAGGCGCGCGGCCACGAGGATCATGGGCATGACCACAAGGGCCACGATCACGCCCCTAAAGCCAGCCCCGACTCGCGCTACCGCCAATGCCCGAAATGCGGCCAAGCCAGCCTGATCAAACAAGAAGGCTGCGATAGCTGCCAGAGCTGCGCTTATTCGAAGTGCGGGTGAGTCCTCGCCTAGCTCGCGCTGATCGCTGAAGGCGGCCCTAACCCGCTAACGCACGGCGCTCACCTCATCCTCAATCGTCATGCCCGCACTTGGTGCGGGTATCCACGCCTTTTGCGGATACATCGCAAGGCATGGATGCCCGGGCCAAGCCCGGGCATGACGGGTCTTGATGTCAGACGCCAGTCGGCCAGCGCGCCGCGTCCACCTCGGCCTTGAGCTTCTGCAGATAGGGATCGTGAATCCCCAGCTCGTTGAGGTGAGCCAGCGTGCTGTCGAGATAATCGCGGTTGCTGCCGCTGTTGCCGCAGGCGCCTTGGATCAGGCGGGCGGCGTCCGCCGTTTCCAATTTTCCGACATATTGCGCGTGGGCCCGGTCGGTGATGTAGGCCCAGGCTGTTGCCATGCGGCCGTGCGTCGGCTCGCCGATCTGGATGGTGACTTCGCGCCGCTGATAGACGCCGGTGACGAGTTCGCGCTCGTCGACCGTCTTCAGCACCGCCTCGACATCGGCATGGCCGACATGGAAGGCGACGCCGTGACAGGAGCCGCCGCGATCTAGGCCCAAGACGAGGCCGGGCTTGTCCGGCGTGCCGCGATAGCGCACCGAGCGGACGCAGAAGGCGCGGTGCCAGCCGCGCAAATAGGCCGGCTCGGATTCGATATGCGGAAAGCCGGGATTCCACATCAACGAGCCGTAAGCAAAAATCCACATATCCGACGACATGGCGCGCGATACACCAGATGAGGTGGGCGGTCCGGACCCGCTCCGGGCGCCGATAATCCGCAAAGGCCGCTGCGGCGGCTTCGACTCCGCCGGGCTTTCGGCTAGTATAACGGTCGCTGGTCCCGCCCGCATCTGTCGACCCATATCCGTCGCCCCGCACTCGTCGCAAAGTTTCGCCCCGCGTTCATGACGAATATCACCCGCCGTTTGATGATCGCCACGCTGCTGGTCTTCCTGCTGGCGGGCCTCGGCCTGTCCGCCTTTTGGGTGTTCGGCGCCGACAAGCTGCGCGCCAACGTCGGCCAATGGGCGGCGGCCTGGCGCGCCGACGGCAATCTCGTCGCCTACAAGCCCTTCGCCGTCACCGGCTTCCCGCTCTATTTCCGCGCCCGACTCGAGGACTTCGCCATCGCCGGCGGCGGCGCCTCATCGCCCTGGCGCTGGCAAGCGCCGGCGATCCGCTTGCGCGCGTCCCCCTTCGCGCCGACCCGCGCGCGCGCCGATTTCGCCGGCGAGCATAAGGTCGTCGCCGAACTGTTCGGCGTCTCCGTCGCCTTCTCCGCCGCCAGCAAGGCCGGCATCGCCCGCGTGCAGCGGCGCGGCGAGCAATATATGGGCGGCTTGGAATTGCGCGATTCGTCGCTCGTCATTGAGGGCGTGAGCGGCATTTTCACGCTCAAAGAGGCGTTGATCGACGCCTTCCATACGCGCCGCGCCGCCGGCCTGAGCGTGCCGAGCGCCGGCCTGACCGTGGCGCTCGACGACCTCACGCTGCCGTCCGGCCTGCTGCCCGGCACGCTGGGAACCCGCATCGACGCTCTGGCGCTCGAAGCCGAGGTAATGGGCGCCATCGGCCCCGAGGTCAACACGGCCACCGTGGCCGCCTGGCGCGACGCCGGCGGCACCGTCGAGGTCGAGGAATTCACCCTGCGCTGGGGCCCGTTGCGCGTCAAAGCCGCCGGCACAGTGGCGCTCGACGGCAGCCTGCAGCCGCTCGCCGCCTTCACCGCGACCATGAGCGGCTTTGCCGAGACAATCGATTTGCTGGTCGCGCAAGGCGCGCTCGACGCCAATGATGCCGCGGCAGCCAAGACGTTGCTGTCGCTGCTGGCGAAAACGCCGCTGACGGGCGGCGCGCCGGAAATCGCCGTGCCGCTGACGATCCAGAATCAGCGGCTTTCGGTCGGCCCGGTGCCGCTCTTCACGCTGCGGCCCATCGTTTGGCCGGCGACATGACGGCGTCGGATCGACCGGGAATCGCCATGACCACGCCGAGCGACAATCTGCCGCCCAACGCAGACCCGAACGCGGCTCCGCATGAAGCGGTCAGCGAGCATCCCAAGCGCGAGTCCCATATCAAGACCTCCGAGGTGCTGCGCCGGCTCGCCGAGGACGTCAAAGGCCAAGAGAGTATCACCGTCGGTTGGCTGGTCGGCCGGCTCGGCACCCGCGCCTTCGGCGCGATTATCCTGCTGATGGCGCTGCCCAACATCACGCCGCAGATTCCCGGCATGTCGACCATCTTCGGGCTGCTCATCATGCTGCCGGCGGTGCAGATCATGATCGGCCTCAGCCAGATGTGGCTGCCCGGCTTCCTCGGCAACCGCCATATGCCGGGCCCGACCGTCGTGAAAATTCTCGCCTTCGCGATTCCCTGGGTCGAGCGCATGGAAAAGCTGATCAAGCCGCGCTTTGAATTCCTCATGAGCCCGCCGTTTGAAAACATCGTCGGCGGCGCTGTGCTGTGGCTCGGCTTCATCCTGTTCCTGCCGATTCCCGGCGCCAACTTCCTGCCGGCCCTGGCCTGCGCCTTCATGGCGCTCGGCATGCTGGAGCGCGACGGCCTGTTCATCATGGCCGGCCTCGGCATCGCCGTGGCCTCGATGGTCGTGCTGGTGCTGATCGTCGGCGGCCTGTGGCATGTGCTCGACCAGAATTGGCAAATAGTGGTCGATTTCGTGACGCGCTGGTAGGGCGTACCAGCCCTTAGGACTTGATCTGAGGCGCACAGCACTAGCCCCATCCTCAATCGTCATGCCCGAACTTGGTGCGGGTATCCACGCCTTTTTGTGGATACATCGTCAGGCGTGGATGCCCGGGCCAAGCCCGGGCATGACGACAAATGGAGAAATCGCGGATGTTGTATTTGCTTAGGCGCTCAGCGCCCTAAGCTTGGCCGGCCTTGACGATGCTGCGGCGGATGGCGCGGGTCTTGGCGAATTTCTTTTCCAGCTTGTCGCCCTGGTTCCAGCGGATCGCTCGCTGCATCGCCGACAAATCCTCGTTCAAGCGGCCGAGCATCTCGAGCACGGCCTCCTTGTTGTTGAGGAAGATGTCGCGCCACATCACCGGATCGGAGGCGGCGATGCGGGTGAAATCGCGAAAGCCGCTGGCGGCATATTTGATGACTTCGCCGCGCAGATGCTTTTCCAGCTCGGTCGCCGTGCCGACGATGGTGAAGGCGATCAGATGCGGCAGATGCGAGGTGATCGCCAGCACGCGGTCATGATGCGCCGCGTCCATGACATCGACGTTCGAGCCGATGCCTTCCCAGAAGGCCCGCAGCTTGGCGGTCGCCTTCGGATCGCCGCCCTTGAGCGGCGTGAGAATCGTCCAGCGGCCCTGGAACAGTTCGGCGAAGCCCGACGTCGGGCCGGAGTTTTCCGTGCCGGCGAGCGGATGGCCGGGGACGAAATGCACGCCCTTGGGCAGGAACGGCGCCATGTCGTTGACCACCGTCTGCTTGACCGAGCCGACATCGGTGACGATGGCGCCGGGCGCCAGATGCGGCCCGATGGCTTGCGCGATCGCCTTGCAAGCGCCGACCGGTACGCAGACGATCACGAGATCGGCGCCCTTCACGGCCTTGGCCGGATCGCTGACCGCCGCGTCGATGAAGCCGAGCTTCTTGGCGGTATTGCGCGTGGCCGCCGTGCGCGCCGTGCCGACGATCTCGCCGACCAGGCCGTGCTTCTTCGCCGCCCAGGCGATCGACGAGCCGATATGGCCGAGGCCGATCAGCGCCATCTTGTGAAACAGCGGGGCGCGCTTCGCAGCTTTCTTGACGGCCTTTTTCTTGGCCGGCAATTTCTTGGTCACAGCCATCTCAGACGCCCTTCTTGAAATCGGCGAGCGCCGCGACGACGGCTTTCATTTCGTCCTCTAGCCCGATGGTGATGCGCAAGCTATCGGGCAGGCCGTATTTCGGCACTTGGCGCACGATGATGCCGCGCGCGGTGAGGAATTTGTCGGCGGCGTCTGCCGTCGCCGCATTGGCGAAGCGCACCAACACGAAATTGCCGACGCTCGGCGCGACGCGATAATTCAGCTTGGTCAGCTCATCGGTCAGCCAGATGCGCCAGCGCTCGTTGTGGTCGCGCGCTTGGCTCATGAAAGCGACGTCCTCGACGGCGGCGATGCCGGCGGCTTGCGTCGCCGACCCGACGTTGAACGGCATGCGGATGCGGTTGAGATGGTCGATCATGCGCGCCGGCGCGTAGGCCCAGCCGAGCCGCAAGCCGCCCATGGCGTAAATCTTCGAGAAGGTGCGCGTCATGATGACGTTGTCGCCCTTGCCGACCGAGGCGTCGACCAGCTCGACGCCCGCCTCGTAATCGTTGGCGGTGACGAATTCGGCATAAGCCGCATCGATCACCAGCACGACATTGTCGGCCAAGCCGGCGCGCAGCCGCGTCATCTCTGCATTCGACAGATAGCTGCCGGTCGGGTTGTTCGGATTGGAGATGTACACCAGCTTGGTGCGCGGCGTGACCTTGGCCAACAGCTTGTCGACATCGGCCGTGAGATTCGTCTCGCCCGCCGTCACCGGCAGGGCGCCGACCGAATGGGCGGCGATCGGATAGATCAAAAAGCCATGCTCGGAGTAAAGCACTTCGTCGCCGGGGCCGGCATAGGCGCGCGCCAACAGGCCGAGAATCTCGTCCGAGCCGGCGCCGCAGATGATGCGGTCGGGATCGAGGCCATGGCGCGCGCCGATGGCTTCGCGCAGCGCAATCGCGCCGCCGTCGGGGTAGCGATGCATGCTGGCGGCAGCGGCGTTGTAAGCCGCGACGGCGCGCGGGCTGGGCCCGAGCGCGCTTTCGTTCGACGACAGCTTGATGGGATTGGCGTTGCCGGCAATCTTCGACTTGCCGCCGACATAAGCTTCGATGGCGTCGATGCCGGGTCTTAACTCAGGGGCGCGCAGCACTGGGCCGCGCGCGACCAGATCGGTCCTGTCGTCGCTCATTGGCGCTGTCCGACGCTCTTGCGCGGGGCGCTTTCTTCGTCCGACAGGGTGGCGGCATAAGCGCCGAGCACGGCGAGGCGGGCGAGCGACGCGCCGAGGCCGGCGGAGAGCTGGGCGAGCCGGCCATCCGACAATTCGACGAAGCCGTCGATCTCCGCGAGATAGCGCCGCGCCCCGCTGCGCCCCTCGTCGACGATGACGACCGGCGGCAGCCCGGCGGCGGACAAGGCAGAGGTCAGTCGAGTGCGGCTCATATCCTCGGAAACTTCGATGGCGAGCAGCGAACGGTCCTCGCCGGTCGCTTCCGGCGCGACGCGGGCGATGGCGACGGCGCCGAGCGCGCCGCGGTCGATCGTCGGCTCGAAGAACGGCAGGCGGGCGAAAACGCGCGGCTCGTCCGGCCCGGCGCCGATCAGCATCGGCCACCAGGGGGCAGTCTCGCCCTGTTCCGGGAACGGCAGCACGCCGACCGTGGCGCGGCCTTCGCTGACCTCGCGCATAACCTGCGAAACGCCCTGGCAGGCGATCATCGGGGTGGTGGCGCCATAATAGTCGCGCGCCAGGTCCCATAGGCCAGGCGGGGTGTCCGGTCCGCCCGACAGCACGGCGACCGAAAAGGGCCCCTGCAGGCGCAGCAGCGACGACATGATCTCGCGCCACAGCCGCACGAGGGACTGGACGGGGAACGGGCCGCTATGGCGGCGCACCAGGCGGCGCAGCACCAGGGCCTCGCGGCCCGGGCGGAGATATAGGGCCGAGGGCTTGGCGCTACCCGGCACGGCGGCAGGGTCCAGCTTGGCCTGGCCGATCTGCTCGGCGAGGGCAGCGCGGCGCATCAGCAGATCGTGGATCGCGTTATCGATCCCGTCGATCTCCGCGCGCAGACCGTCGAGGGGCGTTTTGCCGTCGCTCATGGGGGGCTAAAACCGTGGAAAAAGGGGCATAATTCATAGTCCTAGCGGGTTGCAAAATCAAAGAAAACATTGACAGTCCAAGCCCCGGACCCTAGCTATCACAACCGATGAAACCGCCTGGCCGGGCCGGTTTTTGGCGGCCCCAATCGGGCGTCACACCCTCCCGGCGCCCGGAAAAGCCGGGGTCAGCGAAGATGAGCATCCCGCACAGCCAAGACAGCAGCGAGACCGCCGCGCACGGCGACGCAGCCCCCCAGACGGGGCATCGCGTCGTGCTGGGCGCGCCGACGCCGATGAAGCTCGACAGCGGCCTCGATCTCGCCGGCTTCACCCTCGCCTACCAGACCTACGGCAGGCTCAACGCCGCGCGCTCGAACGCCATCTTGGTGTGCCATGCCCTGACCGGCGACCAATTCGCCGCCGGCCTGCATCCGGTGACCGGCAAGCGCGGCTGGTGGGACAACGCCATCGGCCCGGGCAAGCCGCTCGACACCGACAAATATTTCATCATCTGCTCGAACATCCTGGGCGGCTGCATGGGCACCATCGGGCCCAAGGAGATCAATCCGGCGACCGGCAAGCCCTTCAGCCTCGCCTTCCCGGTCATCACCATCGGCGACATGGTCAAGGCGCAAAAGCTGCTGATCGACCAGCTCGGCATCGATCAATTGTTCTGCGTCATCGGCGGCTCGATGGGCGGCATGCAAGTGCTCGATTGGGCGGCGCGCTACCCCGAGCGGCTGTTTGCCGCCATCCCCATCGCCACGGCGGCGCGCTGCTCGGCGCAGAACATCGCCTTTCACGAAGTCGGCCGCCAAGCGATCATGGCCGATCCGGAGTGGCGCGGCGGCGATTACCTTGCCCAGAACACGCGGCCGGAGCGCGGATTGGCCGTGGCGCGCATGAGCGCACATATCACTTACTTGTCGGAAGCCGCCCTGCACCGCAAATTCGGCCGTTCGCTGCAAGATCGCCAAGCCGTAACCTACGGATTCGACGCCGATTTCCAGGTCGAGAGCTATCTGCGCCACCAAGGCATCACTTTCGTCGACCGCTTCGACGCGAACTCCTATCTCTACATCACGCGCGCTATCGATTACTTCGACATGGCGAGCGAGCATGGCTCGGTGGCCGAAGCCTTCAAGGGCACCAAGCTGCGGTTCTGCGTGCTGTCTTTCTCGAGCGACTGGATGTTTCCGACCTACGAGAGCCGGGCGCTGGTGCATGGGTTGAATGCCGCCGCCGCCAACGTCAGCTTCGTCGAGATCCAGACCGACCAGGGCCATGATTCGTTCCTGCTCGACATTCCCGACTATCACCGCACGCTGACCGGCTTTCTTAACGGCGCGGCGGCGCACCGGGGACTCGTTAGCAAATGACCCTGCCGAGCCTGCCGAAAGTTCATGGCCGCATCCGCGCCGACCTGCAGCTCGTTGCCGACTTGGTCGCGCCGAACGCGCGCGTGCTCGATGTCGGCTGCGGCGAAGGCGCGCTGCTGCACCATCTGGCGCAGACCAAGAACGTCGACGCGCGCGGCATCGAACTGCGCCAGGAAGGCGTGAACGCTTGCGTGCAGCAAGGCCTGTCGGTTGTGCAAGGCAACGCCGAGACCGACTTGAAGGACTATCCGTCCGACGCCTTCGACTATGTGATACTCAGCCAGACGTTGCAGGCGATGCGCGATCCGCGCGGCATCCTCGCCGAGCTGCTGCGCATCGGCAAACACGCCATCATCTCGTTCGACAATTTCGGTTATTGGGCCATGCGTCTCGGCCTGATGTTCGACGGCCGCGTGCCGGTCGCCGACGGCACCCGCCATAAATGGTACGACACCGCCAATATCCGGCCCTGCACGATCGGCGATTTCCTGACGCTGTGCGGCGATCTCGGCATCGAGCCCGAGCGTTGCTTCACCGTGCATGGCGGCGGCCGCACCCGCGAGGTCGCGCCCGACAGTTGGCGCGCCCGCCTCACCGCCCGTCAGGCGGTCTTTCTGCTGAAGTGATCTCGCGGCGGTCCAACAGGCCAGGACATGCGTCCCGGCGGGGCTGTCCATTAGATAGCGGCGCGAAGACGCGAGACTTGCGCCGCGCGCGCGCCGGCTCGGCGAAACCGCTCGGCGCATAGATCTGTTTCACCGCTTCGACCATCACCACGCCGGCAAAGCTGGGAAACCAGCGCAAGCCGAGCTTTTCCCAGGCCGGCGCCGAGGCGATCATCATGCGCGACTGGCTCGGCGGCACAAACAGCGCGCCGGTGGTGACGACCGGCGTGAATAGGCTGTCGCGCAGCAAGCGCGAGAGCTGGCCGGCGCTGTAGGGCGAGCCCTGGCCGAACGGCGTGCGGTCGAGCTGCGCCCACAAACTGCGTCGATTGGGCACGACGACGATCATCCGCCCGCCCGCCGCCAGCACACGCCAGGCTTCGCGCAGCATCGGGCGCAACTGTTCGGTCTGTTCCACGGCATGGATCAGCAGCACGCGGTCCATCGACAGATCGGGCAACGGCAATTCCGCCTCGTCGGCCAGCAGCGCCTGGTTCTGGCTGGCAGACGGCCAATGCAGCACCCCTTGCGCCGGCGGCATGGCGGCGATGACGCGATCGGCTTCGTCCATGAAGGGGCGCAGGTAGGGCACCGCGTAGCCGAGACCGAGGACGCGCTGGCCGTGGACGTCGGGCCAAATGTCGCGCAGACGGCGGCGCAGCATCCGGCTTACCGCCTGGCCGAGGCTGGTGGCGTAGAAATCGCGCAAATCGATGACATCGGTCCACATGGCGGAAGAGTAGCATAGCGCGGGCCGCATGGTATTCTCACGCTATGCTCGACATTCGCCGCATCCCCGCCCTGACCGACAATTATCTGTGGCTCGTCCGCGAGCCGGCAAGCGGCATGGTCGCCGTGGTCGATCCCGCCGAAGCGGAGCCGATCGACGCGGCGCTTGCCATGCTCGGCTGGCGCCTCACGCATATTCTCAACACGCACCACCACAAGGATCACGTCGGCGGCAACATCGCGCTGAAAGCGGCGTGGAACGCCACCGTCGTCGGTCCGGCGGCCGACGCAGACCGCATTCCCGGCATCGATATCGAGGTCGGCGACGGCGAGACCTATCGCTTCGGCGAAGAGAGCGCCGAAGTGTTCGACGTGCCGGGCCACACGCGCGGCCATATCGCCTTCTGGTTTCCCGACAGCGACGCGCTGTTCTGCGGCGACACCTTGTTCGCGCTCGGCTGCGGCCGGCTGTTCGAAGGCACGCCGGCGCAGATGTGGACGTCCCTCGGCAAGTTCGGCCCGCTGCCCGACGAGACGCGGGTGTTTTGCGCCCATGAATATACCCAGTCGAATGCCCGCTTCGCGCTCACAGTCGATGGCGGGAACGCAGCCCTCGTCGCCCGCGCCCGCGCCGTCGACGAAGCGCGCGCCAAAGGCCAAGCCACTGTCCCCTCGACGCTCGGCGAGGAACGCGCCACCAACCCGTTCCTGCGCGCCGATGACAGCGAATTGGCGAAGAATCTCGGCCTCGACGCGCGCGATCCCGTCGCCGTCTTCGCCGAAATCCGTCAGCGTAAAGATCACTTCAAATAAGACTCATATCGACCAGGGGAGCCCCATGAAACTGTTTTATTCGCCGTCGTCGCCCTATGTCCGCATGGCCCACACCGTCGCGATCCTCAAGGGGCTCGACGGCAAACTGGAAAAGCCGCCGGCGCGCGAAGCCGGCGTCAATCTCGACAAGCTCAATCCGCTCAACAAAATTCCGACGCTGCTCACCGACGAAGGCGAGACGCTGATCGAGTCGCGCTTGATCTGCCAATATTTTGACGAGGTCGGTAGCGGCCCGAAGCTTTACGGCCAAGACCCGCAGACGCGCCGCCGGGTTTTGCAGCAGGAAGCTCTCGGCCATGGCGTGCTCGACGCCGCCGTGCTCTGCCGCATGGAAGAGCGCATACGCAAACCGGAGATGCGCTCCGCCGAATGGATCGAGCGCCAGAAGAGCAAGATCGAACTCGGCTTCGCCGCCATCGAAACCATCGTCGGCCAGCTCGGCCCGTCGCTCGGCGTGCCGCATGTGACGTTCGCCTGCATGCTGTTCTTCATCGAGCAGCATAAGATTTACGAAGGCTGGCGCGAAGCGTTCCCCAAGCTTGCCGCTTGGTATGACGCCGTGCGCAAGCAGGCGGCACTGGTCGCGACCGAGCCGAAGCTCGGCTGAGCATGGCCGAGAGCGAGGCTGACGCCATCATCGCGGCCCTCGGCCTCGCGCCGCATCCCGAAGGCGGTTCTTTTCGCGAAACGTGGCGCGACCCCTCCGTGCCGCGCGGCCATGGCACGGCGATCTACTATCTGCTGAAAGCCGGAGAAGTCTCGCGCTGGCATCGCGTCGATGCCGCCGAGATCTGGCATTACTATGCCGGCGCGCCCCTGGCCCTCAGCATCGCCGCGCCGAACGACAAGCCCACGCTCTATCGTCTCGGGCCCGACATCGCCGCTGGCGAACGCCCGCAAATTCTGGTGCCGCCGAAACATTGGCAGAGCGCGCAGAGCGAGGGCGACTGGACATTGGTCGGCTGCACCGTCTCGCCGGCCTTCGAATTCGCCGGCTTCGAGATGGCCGCTCCTGAGTGGGAGCCGAACACGGCTTAGGCCTTCGCGCACCAGTCGCGCCACAGCGCGCGATAGGCGTCTTCCAGCGACCGCGTGAAGCCGGCAGCGTCCATCAGCGGCGAGGCTTCGACGCGGGCGCGCATGCCGGCGCGCAACTCGGCGAGGCGCGCGCGGTCGGCGGCGAGCTTCGCGGCAATCGCCACGTAATCCTCCGGCGTCTCGGCCACCAGATCAGCAAGGCCGACGCGCGTCATCAGGCTGGCGCCGACCCGGGCGCAATGGCGGTCGCCCGCCAGCGTCACCGTCGGCACGCCCATCCATAAGGCTTCGCAGGTCGTCGTCGTGCCGTTGTAGGGCAGGCTATCGAGCGCGATGTCCATCTCGTGATACAGCGCCATATGGCCGGCATAGCCGCGCACGCGGCCGGCAAAGCGCAGGCGCTCGGTGGCGACCCCTGCCAAGGCAAAGCGCGCGACGACGCCTTGGACGATCGCCGGATCGTTGAGGCCGCGCGCCTTCAGCAGCAACCGAGATCCGGGCACGGCGAGGAGCACCTGAGCCCAGAGATCGAGCGTCTCGTCATTCAACTTGGGCAGGTTGTTAAAACTCCCGAAGGTCACCGAACCTGCAGCGCCGGCGGGCGATGGCGAGACCGGCGGCACGTCATCCCCTGCGCCGTAGCAAAGAAAGCCCTGCGGCAGGCGAACGAGATTCTCGACGGCGAAGGCATCGGCGCCGGGAGGGTCGGCGATGGTGTCGGTGAGGCGGGAGTCCATTGCGCCGAGGCCCGTCGTGTCGGGATAGCCGAGCCAGTTGATCTGCACGGGCGCCGGCTTGCGGGCAAAGGCGCCGAGTCGATTGCCCGCCGTATGGCCGGCAAGATCGACCAGAATATCAATGGCGTCCTGACGGATCAGTTCGGCGAGCGCCGCATCGTTCATATCGCGCACGTCGCGCCAATTGGGGACTGACGCGCGCAGCTTGGCCGTCATCGCGTCGGGCTTGGCGACGTCGGAATAGGCGAAGAGCTCCACCTTCGCCGCGTCATGAGCGGCGAGCGACGGCGCGAGAAAGAACGCCACCGAATGCTGATGGAAATCAGCCGAGACATAGCCGATGCGCAATCGTCGTTCGGGATCGCGAACGTTGCCATGCGGCGCAGCCGCCGGCAGCCTGGCGCCGAAGGCCGCACCCGCCGCTTGATGCACAGCGAATAGCGCCGCCTTGTCGCCAGGCAAGTAATGGCTGCTAAAGGCCAGAGTGGAATGGGCAGCAAAACTCAGCGGATCGCGCGCCAGCGCTTCGCGACAGAGCGACAGGCCTTCGGAAACCTGCCGCGCATTGATCAGCGCCACGGCAAGCCGTACCAACTGCGGCGCCGAAGTCGGGTCGAGCGCGGCCGCCTTGCGGCGGCAGTCCACCGCCTCGCTAAGCTGTTCGATCTGGTACAGCAGGCTGGCCAGATCCTGCCAAGCCTTGCCATATTGCGGCGCAAGCGCCACGGCGCGACGCAATAACGGCTCGGCCTTATCGCGCTCGCCACGCTCGCGGTGGACATTGGCAAGATTGATCAGAAAATCGGGCTGACGGGGGTTTCGCGCGATAGAGCGCGCCATCAGAGCGACGCCCTCCTCGCTCTCGGCCGACTTGTGCAGGGCCACCCCCAGCACATGCAGGAGGTCGGCATTGTCGGGATCGGCGGCGAGCAAAGGCCTGAAGCGCCGCGCCGCGCCTGCGGCATCGCCACGCTGCAGATCGGCCAGCCCGGCTTGAAAAGCCGCCTTTTTGGCCTGCAGATCGGCAGCCTGCGGATCGGGCAACAGGCTGTCTCTAGTACATGTGCTGGCCGCCGTTCACCGACAACGTCGAGCCGGTGATGAAACCGGCGTCGTCGGCGACGAGGAACAGCACGGCGCGGGCGATCTCGTCGGCGCGGCCCAAGCGGCCCACCGGGATGCGCGCGACGATCTTCTCCAGCACGTTGGGTGGCACAGCGCGCACCATGTCGGTGTCGATGTAGCCCGGCGCGATGGCGTTGACGGTGACGTTCTTGGCCGCGCCCTCTTGCGCCAGGGCCTTGGTGAAGCCGTGGATGCCGGATTTGGCGGCGGCGTAATTGACCTGGCCATATTGGCCGGCTTGGCCGTTGATCGAGCCGATATTGACGATGCGGCCGAAACTGCGCTCGCGCATGCCGTCGATGACGACGCGCGACATGTTGAAACAGGAGCCGAGATTGGTCTCGATCACCGCCGTCCAATTCTCCGGCGTCATCTTGACCATCGTCGCGTCGCGCGTGATGCCGGCGTTGTTCACCAGCACGTCGACCGGGCCGAGATCGGCGACGATCTTGGCCATGCCGGCTTCGCATTCGGGAAACTTGGCGACGTCCCATTTATAGCTGCGGATGCCCGTCTCTTTCGTGAAGGCCGCTGCCGCCTCGTCGTTGCCGGCATAGACCGCCGCCACCTTGTAGCCGGCATTCTTCAGCGCCAGCGAAATCGCCCCGCCGATGCCTCGCGTGCCGCCTGTCACCACTGCCGTCCGCGCCATGATCCACTCTCCCGTTAAAGCTATCCTGTTATCGCCTGAGCCTTCATCGAGGCCCTTAGCGTTTGACTATCGGCATTACCGCTCGATGCAAATGGCAATGCCCATGCCGCCGCCGATGCAGAGCGT
>CAZVLU010000010.1:0-51027 GCA_964628235.1 uncultured Rhizobium sp.
GCAAATATTCGAAGGCGCCGCGTTGCGCGGCAGTGACGGCGGTGAGCAGCGTGTTCTGCGCGCTCATGACGACAATGCGTAGGTCCGGGCGCACCTTGCGGATGCGCGGGATCAGATCGAGCCCATTCTCGTCGGGCAGGATCACGTCGGTGACGACAAGATCGCCCTCCCCGTCGGACACCCAGCGCCACAGCGTCGCGGCATTGCCGGTGGTGCGCACGCGATAGCCGGTGCGGGCCAGAGCCTGCGCCAGGACCGTGCGGATGGCCTGGTCGTCGTCGGCTACGAGAATGGTCGATTCCGTCATTGTTTTTGGCCGCTCGCGTTACGCTGGTGGATCGGAAGATGGACGCGGAAGTTCGCGCCCTTCGCCATATTGACGAATTCGATGATGCCGCCATGGTCGCCGATGATCTTGGCGACCAAGGCAAGTCCGAGACCTGTACCGTTCACTTTCGTTGTGACGAAAGGGTCGAACAGGTGCGGCCGTAGATCTTCGGGAATGCCGTCGCCATTGTCCTGCACGCTGACGAGCAGCGGCAGTTGCACATGGGTGTCGGTGCCCGGCAGCGCCAAGCGCACGCCATGCTGATAGGCGGTGGACAAAACGACTTCGCCGCCCTGCTGCGGACAAGCTTCGCAGGCGTTTTTCACCAGATTGAGAAAGACCTGGATGAGCTGGTCGCGGTTGCCCGCGACCGGCGGCAGCGACGGATCGTAGTTCTCGGTGAATCGGATATGCTTGCCGAAGCCGTTCTGCGCGATGCGCCGCACGTGCTCCAGCACCTGATGGATGTTCACCGCGTCGCGCTCGATATGCGGACGGTCGGAGAACATCTCCATGCGGTCGATCAGGCCGCAGATGCGGTCGGTCTCTTCGATGATGAGGCGCGTCAGCGGCCGATCGGTGATTTCGGCGTTCTGCTCGAGCAACTGCGCCGCGCCGCGAATGCCCGACAGCGGATTCTTGATCTCATGCGCCAAAATCGCCGCCATGGCGGTGACCGAGCGCGCGACGTTGCGATGGGTGAGTTGGCGATCCATCTTCAAGGCGATGGAGCGCTCATGGAACATGACCACGACGCCATCGGTGCGCTCGCCGATCGGCGCGACCTGGATCGTCAGGACATGCGCGCCGATGCGCGGAGTCTCCAGCGTCACGCCATATTCGGAGACGCTGCTGCCCGTTTGATGCACCTGATCGATCAGCGTGAAGAGCGGGCTGTCGGCGGGGATCATCTCCTGCAACGACTTGCCTTTGAGATAGCCGATGCTCGCCTGCAGAAATTGTTCGGCCGCCGCATTCACATATTCGATGCGCTTGCCGTCCCTGATAATGAGAATCGGATCGGGCAGCGCGCTCAGCACCGTCTCATGCAGGCCTTCACCGCTGGTGGAATAAGGGCGCTTGAGAAGATTGGCGGACATTGGGGGATTTTCTCTGCCAGACCATGAACTTGCTCACAAAGTGAGCATATGGGAATCATGACCAAATGTTAGGCAAGACTATCCACCGCCCTTCGCATTTGCAATAGAATTGTCGCTGAGACCGCACCGCCGAATGCCATTCGGGAACAGGGCTGAGATGGCGCGCCAGCCCCCGGAACTCCTTCAGTCAACTGATCTAAGTGGAAAAAACGGCGAAAGTTGCCGGAACGCTCAATTGCCGCCGATCAACACATCGGTGACGAATTTGACGCCTGGATAGGCGAAGGCGAGGACCAAATAGGCCCCGAGCAGAACGCGGGCGAGCCGGCGCCCGCCGACGCCAAGGCGCGAATGGAGCGCCAGGAGCGCCACCACAACGGCAAAGGCGATGAAGGCCAAAACGACCTTATGCGTGAGCGGCAACAGCGCGCCGGTCTCGAGATATTGCGCCGCCATGCCGCTCATGAGAGCGATAGCGAGCAGAGCGGCCGTCGCCATCAGCAAGCGGCTCTGCACGCGTTCGCCGTCGGCCACCGCCGGCATGCGCGCGGCGAGCGACGCGCCGGGCGGCGCCTTGCGCTTAAGCGCGCTCTCACGCAACAGAACGCCGATCCCGGCCACCGCCGCCAAGGTCGCCGAGGCATAGGCCAACACGGCGGCGATGATATGGGCCGTCATCCAGGGGCCGAGCGGGCCGATGAGCGGGCGCTCCGGCGCGCCGCTCCACAGGATCGCCGGCAAAGCCATGAGAGAGAGATAGGCGAACAGCGGCCCTGCCAAGCGGCGCGCGTCGGACGACACCGCGGCCAGCCCTGCATAGAGCGCTAGCGTGACGACGATGATGAGCCACAGACTCGGTGCGAATCCGGTGCGCCAGCCGGCGGCGAATTGCGCCATCGTCCAGGCGGCGCTGCCGGCGAAGGCGACCGCGCCGAGCAGCCAGAACAGCCCCGGCCCGCGGGCGCTCTCCTGGCCGACCGGAAAGGCGCGCGGCGATAGCGCGTAAAACGTCGCCGGCAACAGCGCGACGAGCGCCGAAAGGCCGAAGACGAAACTGTGCGTTGTGGCGAAAAGCATGTCTGGACTATACACCCATCGCGCCGGCTGCGCCCGCCCCGGCGATTTATGGCTCTTAGAGCATTTAGGCTTGGCTTGGAAGACGGCGGCGGACGGGCTAGGTTGGCGCCGCCATGACCAGCCATGCCACAGAGACATCCTGCATCGCCTTGATCGTCGCCGCCGGGCGCGGCAGCCGATTCGCCTCGGCTTCACCCGGCGCGCCCAAGCAGTACCGCGACCTCGGCGGTATGCCCGTTTTGCGCCGCGCCGCCCTGCCCTTTCTCCATCACCCGAAGGTCGCTGGCGTACGCGTCGTCATCCATGCCGACGACCGCGCGCTCTATGACGAGGCGATGGCCGGTCTCGATCTCCTGCCGCCAGTCCATGGCGGCGCAGCGCGCCAAGACTCCGTGCGCCTCGGCCTCGAAAGCCTCGCTGGGCAGGCGCCGACCACGGTGCTGATCCACGACGCGGCGCGGCCCTTCGTCGATGCCGGCATCATCGAGCGCAGCCTCGCCGGCCTCGAACATCATCCCGGCGCCATCGCCGCCGTGCCGCTCGCCGACAGCCTGAAACGCGGAAACGATAACATCGTCGCCGCCGCTGTCGAACGCGAAGGGCTATGGCGCGCGCAAACGCCGCAAGCCTTCCGCTACGCCGATATCCTGGCCGCGCACCGCAAGGTCGCCGCGGCGGAAAACATGGGCTACGACCGCGGCTTCACCGACGACGCTGCCGTGATGGAACAAGCCGGCGGCACCGTCGGCCTGACGCTCGGCAGCGAAGACAATTTCAAGATCACCACTGAAGCGGATCTGGCGCGTGCCGAGCGGCAATTGCTTGCGTCGCTCGGCGACATCCGCACCGGCTTCGGCGTCGATGTCCATGCCTTCGGACCTGTCGGTGAAAAAGATCACGTGACGCTCTGCGGCCTCAAGGTCCCAAGTCCGCGCGGCCTAGTCGGCCATTCCGACGCCGACGTCGGCCTCCATGCCATCACCGACGCTTTGCTCGCCTGTATCGGCGACGGCGACATCGGCAGCCATTTCCCGCCGAGCGACCCGCAATGGAAAGGCGTCGATTCGGCGGTCTTCCTGCGCCATGCCGTCGGCCTCGTCCAAGCGCAGGGCGGCATGATCGCCCATCTCGACGTCACCATGCTGTGCGAAGCGCCCAAGGTCTCGCCGCACCGCGAGGCCATGCGCGCGCGCATTGCCGAGATTGCCGGCATCTCCATCGGCCGCGTCAGCGTCAAGGCGACGACCACCGAGAAGCTCGGATTCCTCGGGCGCGGCGAAGGCATCGCGGCGCAAGCGGTCGCCACGGTGCGTCTGCCCGCCGGAGTTCTTTGAGCCGCATGACCGATATCCCCCCCGAAGCGGCAACGCCGTCGGCGCCCGTCCCGCGCGGCTTGCCCAATTGGCATCCGGCCTATCTGATCGCCACCGGCTTTGGCATCGGCCATTTGCCGAAAGCGCCGGGCACTTGGGCATCCGCCATCACCCTGCCCTTCGCCTTCGGCATCTATTACCTCGGCGGCCCGCCCGTGGTGATTCTGTTCGTGTTCTATCTCTTCTGCCTCGGCTGGTGGGCGTCGCATGTCTATGTGAAGCGCCGCATGGTGCAGGACCCCTCCGAGATCGTCATCGACGAGATCGCCGCGCAGATGGCCGTGTTCATCGTCGTGCCGCCGACTTGGTACAACCTGATCCTCGGCTTCGCGCTGTTCCGCCTGTTCGATATTTGGAAGCCTTGGCCGATCAGCTGGGCCGACCGTGAGATCGGCGGCGGCTTCGGCGTGTTGTTCGACGACATGCTGGCCGCCATCTATGCCGGCGGCCTCTTGTGGCTGATCAATTCGATCATCGCCGCCAATACGGTCGCGACTTAGGAGCGATGATGGCCTTTCCCGCCGACATCTTGCAGCAGGCCGCAGCCGTTCTCGCCGCGGCGCGGGCGCAAGGCTTGCGCATCGCCACAGCGGAATCCTGCACCGGCGGATTGGTCGCCGGCGCGCTCACGGAAATCGCCGGATCGTCGGACGTCGTCGAATGCGGCTTCGTCACCTATGCCAACGACGCGAAAACGGCATTGCTCGGCGTCGCGCCGGCTTGGCTGAACGATCCCAACGTCGGCGCGGTCAGCGAAGTGGTGGCGCGCGCCATGGCCGAAGGCGCGCTGCGCGCAGCGCCGGTCGATCTGACTGTGGCCATCACCGGCATCGCCGGTCCAGGCGGCGGGTCGCCCAACAAACCGGTCGGCCTCGTGCATTTTGCTTGCGCGCGCAGCGGTCGTGCAACTTTGCATGAGCGTCACGTCTTCGCGGGCGATCGCTCGGCGGTGCGTCTCGCCGCCCTGCGCTTGGCGCTCACGCTGCTCACGCGACAAATTGCATCCTAAGAATTCTTTCTCGATAAGACGATAAACCTGAGTGCGCGCGTTCCCGGAACGACGCGGCTGCGTTCCTCGTTGCTCAACGTCTTTTATCGCAGCACAGGAGTATCCCCCATGAACATCCGCAATATCTTGCTCGCAGGCGCCGCCGCTCTCGCCTTCACGACGCCGGTTTTCGCGCAGTCGGCGACCAACGCGCCGGCCGGCACGCTCACCGTCATTCAGAATGACGACACCATGGTGCAGCCGATGAACGTCAACGTCGGCAAGCTTGAAGGCATGGATGTGATCGGCGCCAATGGCCAGAAGATCGGCGATGTCGAAGATGTCCTCGCCGATTCCTCGGGCAAGGCGGTCGCGGTGTCGATCGACGCCGGCAGCTTCCTGCAGATGAATCAGAAAGAAGTCATCATGCAGCTCAGCGCGTTGCAGCATCGCGACGGCAAGCTGCACACCTCGATGACCAAAGAGCAGATCAGCGCCCTGCCCGATCATAAGAACTAAATTATACAGCTAAATGAAAAGGGCGGCTCCATGAGCCGCCCCTTTTCTTATAACGGGGTGATGGCTGAAGGCCCGTAAAGCTTGGCGGCGCGCGCCTCGAAAGCATTGACCATGCGTTTCACCGCTTCGTGGAACAGCGCCCCGATCAGCGTTTCCAGAATCTTCGAGCGGAATTCGAATTCGACATGGAAATCGATCAGCGTGCCGCCATCGCTCGCATTGAAGACCCACTTGTTGCTCATGTGGCGCATCGGGCCGTCGATATAGGCGACTTCGATGCGCGGCACGACGCCCTCGGCCGGCGGCGTCAGCGTCACGCGCGAGGTGAAGCGTTCGCGGATCATCTTGAAGCCGATCACCAGATCGGCGATCACCTCGGTCTCGCGGCGTTCGCGAATCCGCGCGCCGACGCACCAAGGCAAAAACTCCGGATATTTGTCGATATCGGCCACGAGCGCATAAAGCTGCTCGGGGCTGTAGGGCATGAATTTCTGCTCGGCATGGACCGGCATCGCGCGAGTCGATCCCTGCTTAGCGCTGCGCGGCGGCGAGCTTCTTCTCGCGCGCCTCGCGCAGGCGGCGGAAATCCTCTTCCGCGTGATAGGACGAGCGCGTCAGCGGCGACGAGGACACAAGAAGGAAGCCTTTGGCGCGCGCCTTCGCGGCATAGGCGTTGAACTCATCGGGCGTGACGAAGCGCTCAACCTTGGCATGCTTGGGCGTCGGCTGGAGATATTGGCCGATGGTCAGGAAATCGACATCGGCGGCGCGCAGGTCGTCCATCACCTGATGGACCTCCTCCGGCGTCTCGCGGTGGCCGCCCTTGTTGCGGGCCTTGGTGAAGATCGACGGCACGACCTTTTTGACGCGATCCAACAGCCGCAGCGAATTGAAATAGCGCGCGCCCGGGCGGATCGTCGCGTAAAGGCGCGGCACCGTCTCGAGATTATGGTTGTAGACGTCGGGCCGCGCGTTGGCGACGAGGTCGATGCTCTCGGGCTGGCGCAGGAAATCCGGCGTCAGCACTTCGATGGTGGTGCCCGGCGCCTTGACGCGAAGCTTTTCGATACATTGCACGAACTGGTTGGCGCCGCCGTCCTTCAGGTCGTCGCGGTCGACCGAGGTGATGACGACATGCTCGAGGCCGAGCGTGGCGATGGCGGTCGCCAGATTCTCCGGCTCGTGCGGATCGACGAGGTTCGGCTTGCCGGTCTTGACGTTGCAGAAGGCGCAGGCGCGCGTGCAGGTGTCGCCGAGAATCATCACCGTGGCGTGCTTCTTGGTCCAGCACTCGCCGATGTTCGGGCAGGCCGCTTCTTCGCAGACGGTATGAAGCTTCAGGCCGTGCAACAGCTTGCGCGTCTCGTTGTATTGCAACGAGTTGGGCGCCTTGACCCGAATCCAATCGGGTTTCGGGACGCGTTGCGGCTTGTCGCTGGTGGCAGGCGTATCGCTCATAAGCTCTCCAGGTCCCCCCTGAAGCCCCCGCACAGTAACGCTAGATGTGGATCACGCGGCCGAAGGCGTCAAGGACGCCCTCATGCATGACCTCAGAAATGGTCGGATGCGGGAAGACCGTGTGCATCAGTTCCGCCTCGGTGGTCTCCAATTCGCGAGCGATGGTGTAGCCCTGGATCAGTTCGGTGACTTCGGCGCCGATCATATGCGCGCCAAGCAGCGCGCCGGTCTTGGCATCGAACACCGTTTTCACTAGGCCGTCCTGCTCGCCCATGGCCACGGCCTTACCGTTGCCGATGAACGGAAATTTGCCGACTTTGACCTGGAAGCCTTTGTCCTTGGCGGCCTTCTCGGTCAGCCCGACGCTCGCCACCTGCGGGCGGCAATAGGTGCAGCCCGGAATGTTGTCGGCCTTGAACGGATGCACCGGCAAGCCGGCAATCTTCTCGACGCAAACGACGCCTTCATGGCTCGCCTTGTGCGCCAGCCACGGCGGACCGGTCAAATCGCCGATGGCATAGACGCCCGGCTCGCCAGTCTGGCCGTAACCGTCGACCGTCACATGGGTGCGATCGACCTTCACCTTGGTGCCTTCGAGGCCGAGGTTCTCGACATTGCCGACGATACCAACCGCGAGGATGACGCGGTCGACCGTCAGCGTCTCGGTCTTGACCTTGCCGTCCTTGTCCTTCAATTCGATCGTCGCCGTGACATTGTCCTTGCCGGTCTTGAGGCCCTTCACGGTAGCCCCGGTGTGGATCTTCATGCCGCGCTTCTCGAACGCCTTGCGCGCGAACGCGGAAATTTCCTCGTCCTCGACCGGCAGCACGCGGTCCATCACTTCGACGACAGTCACTTCGGCGCCGAGATCGCGGAAGAAGCTGGCGAATTCGATGCCGATGGCGCCCGAACCGACGACCAGCAAAGACTTCGGCATGGTGTTGGGCACCAGCGCCTCGCGGTAGCTCCAGATCAGCTTGCCGTCGGGCTCCAGGCCCGGCATCGAACGGGCACGGGCACCCGTCGCGAGAATCACATGCTTGGCCGTCAGGGCCGTCACTTTGCCATCAGCGCCGGTCACGGCGACCTTGCGCAGCGGGCCGGCCACGCCATCCAGCTTGGCCGAGCCGACGACGACCTCGATCTTGTTCTTCTTCATGAGAAACGAGATGCCCTTGGACATCTGCGACGCGACGCCGCGCGAACGCTCGACGATCTTGTTCAAGTCGAAGTCGACGCCCTTGGCGCTCAGGCCGTAAGCGTCGGCATGTTGCATCGAATGATAGACCTCGGCGCTGCGCAGCAGCGCCTTGGTCGGGATGCAGCCCCAATTGAGGCATATGCCGCCCAGTTCGGCGCGCTCGACGATGGCGACCTTCAGCTTGAGCTGCGCCGCGCGGATGGCCGTGACATAGCCGCCCGGGCCGCTGCCGACGACGATGACGTCGAAATTGGTCTCAGCCATGGTCGGCTCCTACAACACGAGCTTGATAGGATGTTCGATCAGATTCTTGAAGGCCTGCATATATTGCGCGCCGAGCGCGCCGTCGACGACGCGGTGGTCGCACGACAGCGTGCAAGTCATCACCGTGGCGACGGCAAGCTGGCCGTTCTTCACCACGGCGCGCTGCTCGCCGGCCGAGACCGCGAGGATGCAGCCCTGCGGCGGATTGATGATCGCCGAAAAGTCCTTCACGCCGAACATGCCGAGGTTCGACAGCGAGAAGGTGCCGCCCTGGAATTCCTCGGGCTTCAGCTTGCCTTCCTTGGCGCGCGTCGCCAGGTCCTTCATCTCGGCGGAAATGACCGCGAGACCCTTCTTCTCGGCGCTCTTGATGATCGGCGTGATCAAGCCGCCGGGGATCGACACGGCGACGGAGATGTCGGCCGACTCGAACATCACCGCGCCTTCGTCGCTCCAAGCGGCGTTAGCGCCCGGCACTTGCATCAGGGCCAGCGCGGCAGCCCGGATGGCGAAGTCGTTGACCGAGATTTTCGTCTTCTCGTCGATGGCGTTGATCTCGGCGCGCAGGTCCATGAGACGGTCCAGATCGATGTCGACGCTGACATAGAAATGAGGAACCGTTTGCTTGGATTCAACCAGGCGCTTGGCGATGACCTTGCGCATGGTGCTGTGCGGGACCAGCTTGCTCTTGGCCGGGGCAAAATTCGCGCCTGACCCTAGGCGCAAGCCGCCAGAGCCGCCACCGGCCGACGCGCCGCCTTTGAAATTCTCGACGTCGGACCGCGTGATGCGGCCATGCGGGCCGCTGCCGGTCACGCTGGCGATATCGAAGCCCTTGTCCTTGGCAATGCGGCGCGCCAGCGGCGTGGCGAACACGCGGCCGCCACTCGGAGCAGCAACGGGCGCAGCCGGTTTCGGCGCAGGCGCGGCAACGGGAGCCGGCGCAGCGGCCTTGGGGGTTTCAGCCTTCGGCTCTTCCTTGGGCGCGGCCTTCGGCGCAGGCGGGGCGCTCACGCCGTCCAGCGCCTTCTTGTCCTCGCCCTCTTCGAGCAGCAGCGCGATGACGTCGTTGACCTTCACGCCCTGACTGCCTTCGGCGACCATGATCTTGCCGAGCGTGCCTTCGTCGACGGCTTCGACTTCCATCGTCGCCTTGTCGGTCTCGATCTCGGCCAGCACCTCGCCGGATTTGACCTTGTCGCCTTCCTTCTTGAGCCAACGGGCGATATTGCCCTCGGTCATGGTCGGCGACAGCGCGGGCATCAAAATCTTGATCGGCATGGCGGGCTTTCCCTAGAAACGGACGAGACGCTGCTTGGCGAGCGCCGTCTTAGCGATAGAGAACCTCTTTCGCGGCGGCTATCACATGATCGGCCTGCGGCAGAGCGAGCTTTTCGAGGTTGGCGGCATAGGGCAGCGGCACGTCGACGGCGCAGACGCGCTTGACCGGCGCGTCGAGATGATCGAACGCCTGCTCCATCATGATCGCGGCGAGTTCGGAGCCGATGCCGGCGAAGGGCCAGCCCTCCTCCACGCTCACCAGGCGGTTGGTCTTCTTCACCGACTCGACGATGGTCGCGGTGTCGAGCGGACGCAGCGTGCGCAAGTCGATGACCTCGGCGTCGATGCCCTCTTTGGCCAATTCCTCGGCGGCCTGCAAAGCGACGCCGACCATGATCGAGAAAGCAGTGATGGTCACGTCCTTGCCCTTGCGGACGATGCGCGCCTTGCCGATCGGCACCGTGTAATCCGGATCGACCGGCACCGGGAAGCTGCGCCCGTAAAGCATCTCGTTTTCGAGGAAGATCACCGGGTTGGGATCGCGGATCGCCGATTTGAGCAAGCCCTTGGCGTCGTCGGCCGAGTAAGGCGACACGACGATGAGGCCCGGCACGTGGGCGTACCAACTGGCAAAGCACTGCGAATGCTGCGCGCCGACACGCGAGGCCGCGCCGTTGGGGCCGCGGAACACCATGGGCGACGCCATCTGGCCACCCGACATGTAGCGCGTCTTGGCGGCGGAATTGATGATGTGGTCCATCGCCTGCAAGGCAAAGTTCCAGGTCATGAATTCGACGACCGGCTTGAGCTTGGCGAAGGCGGCGCCGACGGCAAGGCCAGCGAAGCCATGCTCGGTGATCGGCGTGTCGACGACGCGGCGGTCGCCGAATTCCTGCAACAGGCCCTGGGTGACTTTATAAGCGCCCTGATATTCGGCGACTTCCTCGCCCATGACGAAGACGTCCGGGTCGCGGCGCATTTCTTCGGCCATGGCGTCGCGCAAAGCTTCGCGCACGGTCATCACCTTGGTCTCGCCGAGATCGGTGTCGTCCTGATGGCCGTAGGTCGAGGCCGGGGCGACGGGCGCAGCGGCGGCCTTCGCTTCAGCTTTCGGCGCTTCTTCGTGCGTCTCGGCCTTGGCGTCGGCCTTCTTCGCGGCGGGCTTACTGGCGCCCATCGACTTGGCGTCTTCGCCCTCGCTCAAGATCACGGCGATCGGCTGATTGACAGCGACGTTCTCAGTGCCTTCCGGCACCAAGATCTTGCCGAGCGTGCCCTCATCGACCGCCTCGACCTCCATGGTCGCCTTGTCGGTCTCGATTTCGGCCAGCACTTCGCCGGATTTGACGCTGTCGCCTTCCTGCTTGAGCCAGCGGGCGATCTTGCCTTCCGTCATGGTCGGCGACAAGGCCGGCATGAGCACTTCGATGGGCATGAGAAACCTTCGTCTTCCCTGGGGAGATAAAGAATCGAAGGACCCACCTTAACGAATGGGCCGGCCCTTCGAGGCTGGCGATTACGCCAGCACGTCGGTGTAAAGCTGCGAGGGATCGGGCTCGGCGTCGGTCAGCGCGAAGTCGGCCGCTTCGACGATGGTCTTCTTGACGTCCTGATCGATCTTCTTGAGCGCCGCTTCGTCGGCGAAGCCCGCCTCGATAATCTGCGCCTGCAGATGCTCGATCGGGTCGCGCTCGGCGCGCATCTTGTCGACTTCGTCGCGCGTGCGGTACTTGGCCGGATCGGACATCGAGTGGCCGCGATAGCGGTAGGTCTCCATCTGCAGCACGTAAGGGCCCTTGCCGGCGCGGCAATGGGCGACGGCGATCTCGGCCGCCTCGCGCACTTTGATGACGTCCATGCCGTCGACCTTCATGCTCGGGATGCCGAAGGCTTCGCCGCGTTTATAAAAGTCCGGGGTCGAGGCGCCGCGTTTGACCGAGGTGCCCATGGCGTACTGGTTGTTCTCGATGACGAACACGGTCGGCAGCTTCCACAGCGCCGCCATGTTGAAGGCTTCGTAGACCTGGCCTTGGTTGGCCGCGCCGTCGCCGTAGTAGGTCAGCGAGACAGTGTTCTTGCCGTTGTATTTGCGGGCGAAGGCGAGGCCGACGCCGATCGGCACGCTGGCGCCGACGATGCCGTGGCCGCCGTAAAAGTTCTTCTCGGCGCTGAACATATGCATCGAGCCGCCCTTGCCCTTCGAGTAGCCGCCCTGGCGACCCGTGAGCTCGGCCATGACGCCCTTGGCGTCCATGCCGCAGGCCAGCATATGGCCGTGGTCGCGGTAAGTGGTGATGACGGCGTCGTCGCCGGTGATCGCCGACTGCATGCCGACGACGACGGCTTCCTGGCCGATGTAGAGATGGCAGAAGCCGCCGATGGCGCCCTGGCCGTAAAGCTGGCCCGCCTTTTCTTCGAAGCGGCGGATCAGCAGCATGTCCTCATACATCTTGAGGAGCAGACTTTTGTCGAGATTGGTGGGTTTTCCCTTATCGGCTTGTCGCGGCGGCGAAGCCTGCTTCGTCAGGGTGGATTTGACGGGGGCGGACTTCTTGGCAGTGGCTGCGACCATACCGGCACCTTCGCTGCGTGAGGGGAAGCGCATGCGCCGCAAGGCAGCGCAGGAAGCCTCATATAGCGACTTCCCCAAGCCATGGGAAGGGCCTCTAAATTCCAAAAAATCCTGTTATTGCAATGCGATAATAAGGATTAACTGAAATCAAGATGATATTACGCCTTGCCCCCCATCACGCGTAATAATCGAACGCTACAAGGTTAATCGGAGACAGGAATCGCCGCAGCAGCACAAATAAATGCTGCATCTGCGTAATCATAGAACTTTGGAAACGATAACTAATTGAATTAGTTAGAAGTAAAGCCTGAGGGCTTTATCGTGCAGGTGCGAAGGAGACGGTCACGCGATTAGCCAAATCAGCCAATTGCGCCGCTTGCGCACGCACTGTGGGCAACGCATCTGCGGCATGGGCGGCGAGGCCCTTGGCCGCCACTTTGGCCGGTCCGCGCGGCTGATCGGCAGGCGGCGGCATCACCGGGGCCGGCAAGGACATCGGCGCCGGAGCCGCCGGGCCGTCCATAATGACGATTTCGTTCGGCAGCAGCAGGCCAAGGCTTGAGCGCACGCGCTCGTCGAGCATGTCGGGGTCGAGGTGGTCGGGGCGCAACAGATTGGTGCGGCGCTCGAGCGCCAGGCGCTCGCGCGCCACCTTTTCGAAGTTGGCGTCGGCGATCTCGATCTGCTGGCTGAGATGCATCCAGGCGATCAGGCCGCGGTCGCCCTGGATCGAGTGATAGGCGAAATAGCCGAATACCGCGATCGCCAGCACGGGGCCGGTGATGTGGCGGGCTCTTTTCTTGATTTCGCGCAGCAGGACCATGGGCTTAAAGAATCACACCCGATTCATGCCCGTCAACGATAAAGCGCGCAGAACTTAAAAAAGATTCAACGGAATCAAGAATCAAAAGGTAACTGCTCTGATTGGGAATCAGACTCGCAAGGCAAGCCTTGCGAGTCTGGAGAAGATTCCTATTTACCCCGCAGCACCGACTTGCCGGCGTAAACCGCCGAGCCGCCCAGCTCTTCCTCGATGCGGATGAGCTGGTTGTATTTGGCCAGCCGGTCCGAGCGGGCGAGCGAGCCGGTCTTGATCTGGCCGCAGTTGGTGGCGACCGCCAGGTCGGCGATGGTGGCATCCTCGGTCTCGCCCGAGCGGTGAGACATGACGGCCTTGTAGCCCGCCTTGTGCGCCATCTCGACGGCTTCCAGCGTCTCAGAAAGCGTGCCGATCTGGTTGACCTTCACCAGGATGGCGTTGGCGGTGCCTTCCTTGATGCCGCGCGCCAGGCGCTTGGGATTGGTCACGAACAGATCGTCGCCGACGAGCTGGCATATGCCGCCGATCTCCTCGGTCAGCATCTTCCAGCCTTCCCAATCGTCTTCGGCCATGCCGTCTTCGATCGAGACGATGGGATAGCGCTTCACCAGGTCGGCGTAGAGCTTGACCATGCCGTCGCGGGCGAGCGTCTTGCCCTCGCCTTCCAGCACGTACTTGCCCTTTTTATAAAGCTCGGTCGAGGCGCTATCGAGCGCCAGGGCGATGTCCTCGCCCGGCTTGTAGCCGGCCTTCTTGATCGCCTGCATGATGAACTTCAGCGCCGCGTCGGCGCTCGCCAGGTTCGGCGCGAAGCCGCCCTCGTCGCCGACGTTGGTGTTGAGGCCGGCATCCTTGAGCTGGCCCTTGAGCGCCTGGAACACTTCGGCGCCCATGCGCACGGCGTCGGCCATGGTCGGGGCCGAGACCGGCATGATCATGAATTCTTGAAAGTCGATCGGATTGTCGGCATGCACGCCGCCGTTGATGATGTTCATCATCGGCACCGGCAAGGTGCGGGCGAACACGCCGCCGACATAGGCATAGAGCGGCAGGCCCGCTTCGACCGCCGCCGCCTTGGCCGTTGCCATCGACACGCCGAGGATGGCGTTGGCGCCGAGCCGCGCCTTGTTCGGCGTGCCGTCCAATTCGATCATGGCGCGGTCGAGCGACAACTGGTCCTCGGCGTCCATGCCGGACAGCGCGTCGTAAATCTCGCCGTTGACCGCTTCGACGGCCTTCAGCACGCCCTTGCCGCCGTAGCGCTTCTTGTCGCCGTCGCGCAGCTCGACCGCCTCATGGGCGCCGGTCGAGGCGCCGGACGGCACGGCGGCGCGGCCCATCGCGCCGGTCTCCAAGATCACGTCGACTTCGACGGTGGGATTGCCGCGCGAATCGAGGATTTCGCGCGCCTGGATATCGGCAATAGCGGTCATGGGCGTGGCTCCGTGATGGGGGTTCGCGAGATGAGGATAAAGCCCGGCCTAAGCCGGATCGGATTTGGCCAAGCTATCGAACGCCAGCAGCGTTTCCAGCAGCTTCGGCATATCCTTTAAGTGAACCATGTTCGGCCCGTCGGACGGCGCTTTGTCGGGGTCCTGATGCGTCTCCATGAAGACGCCGGCGACGCCGATGGCGACGGCGGCACGCGCCAGGACGGGCACCATGCGGCGGTCGCCGCCGCTGGTCGTGCCCTGCCCGCCCGGCTGTTGCACCGAGTGCGTCGCGTCGAAGATCACCGGATAGCCCGTCGCCTTCATCACCGGCAGCGAGCGCATGTCGGACACCAGCGTGTTGTAGCCGAACGACGCGCCGCGCTCGCACAGCATGATGCGCTCATTGCCGGTCGAGGCGATCTTGGCGGCGACGTTCGCCATGTCCCAAGGCGCCAAGAACTGGCCCTTCTTGACGTTGACCGCTTTGCCGGTCTCGCCGGCGGCGATCAGCAGGTCGGTCTGGCGCGACAGAAACGCCGGGATCTGCAAGATGTCGACATATTCGGCGGCCATGGCGCATTGCTCGCGCTCATGCACGTCGGTCAGCACCGGGCAGCCGAATTTCTCGCGCACCTCGGCGAGGATCGGCAGCGCCTTCTTCAGGCCCATGCCGCGGTCGCTCGTGAGCGAGGTGCGGTTGGCTTTGTCGAACGAGCTTTTATAAATCAGGCCGAAGCCGAGCTTCTTGGACAGCTTGACCAGCGCCTCGGCCATTTCCATGGCGTGCGAGCGGCTTTCCAGCGCGCAAGGGCCGGCAATCAGCGTCAGTCGCATATCGTTGCCGAAGACGGTCTTGCCGACCTTGACGTGACGCTGTTTGACGTCGGCTGCTGATTTGGCGGCGGCGGGTTTCTTGGCCATGACCTAGACCAGCCGCGACTGGGCGATGGCCGCCTGCACGAATGAGGCGAACAGCGGGTGCGTGTCGAATGGCTTGGACTTCAGCTCAGGGTGGAACTGCACGCCGATGAACCAGGGATGATCGGCGAACTCGACGATCTCGGGCAGGCTCTTGTCGGGCGACATGCCGGAGAAGATCAAGCCGACCTCTTCCAGCCGCTTCATGTAGTTGATATTCACTTCGTAGCGGTGGCGATGGCGCTCGCTGATCATCTGCTGGCCGTAGACCTCGGCCACCTTGCTGCCCGGCTTGAGGGCACATTCGTAGGCGCCGAGGCGCATGGTGCCGCCGACATTGGCGTCGGCCGAGCGTTGCTCGCGGGTGTTGCCGCGCATCCATTCGGTCATCAGGCCGACCACCGGCTCGTCGCACGGGCCGAACTCGGTCGAGCCGGCTTTCGTGATGCCGGCCAAATTGCGCGCCACTTCGATGACGGCCATCTGCATGCCGAAACAGATGCCGAAGTACGGCACCTTATGCTCGCGGGCGAAGCGCGCCGCGGCGATCTTGCCTTCGCTGCCGCGTTCGCCGAAGCCGCCCGGCACCAAGATGCCGTTGACGCCTTCGAGCTTCTCGATGGCGCCTTCGGACTCGAAGATTTCCGATTCGATCCAGTCGAGCTTGACCTTCACGTTGTTGTGGATGCCGCCATGGATCAGCGCTTCGTTGAGCGATTTATAAGAATCGAGGAAGTGGGTGTATTTGCCCACCACGGCGATCTTGACCTGGCCTTCCGGGGCGCGGATGCGGCCGGCGATATGTTCCCAGCGGCCGAGATTGGGCTCGGCCTGGCCGGCCGGGTCCTTGTCGAGGCCGAAGTGGCGGACCACGACATTGTCGAAGCCCTGCTCGTGATAGCTGATCGGCACCTGATAGATGGTGTCGACGTCGAGCGCCGGAATGACCGCGTCCTCGCGCACGTTGCAGAACAGCGCGATCTTGCGCTTCTCGCCCGGCGGCAGCGGCCGGTCGGCGCGGCAAAGCAACGCATCGGCCCGGATGCCGACGCTGAGCAATTCCTTGACCGAATGTTGCGTCGGCTTGGTCTTCAATTCGCCGGCGCTCGGGATATAGGGCACCAGCGTGAGATGCACATACATGGCGCGCTCGCGGCCCAGCTCGTTGCCGAGCTGGCGGATCGCTTCGAGGAAGGGCAGGCTTTCGATGTCGCCGACCGTGCCGCCGACTTCGCACAGCACGAACTCCGCCTCGCCCGCGTCGGACAGGATGAATTCCTTGATCGCGTCGGTGACATGCGGAATGACCTGGACGGTCGCGCCGAGATAATCGCCGTGGCGCTCGCGCGAGATCACGGTCGAATAGATGCGGCCGGTGGTGATGTTGTCGCTCTGACGAGAGGCCACGCCGGTGAAGCGCTCATAATGACCGAGATCGAGATCGGTCTCGGCGCCGTCGTCGGTGACGTAAACCTCGCCATGCTGATAGGGCGACATCGTGCCCGGATCGACGTTGAGGTAGGGATCGAGCTTGCGGAGGCGGACTTTATAGCCGCGCGCCTGCAACAACGCGCCGAGCGACGCGGAGGCGATGCCTTTACCGAGGGAGGAGACCACGCCGCCAGTGATGAAGATATACCGCGTCATGGGAGATAAAGATTACACAAGGCTCAGGACTTTCCCAACAAAAAGGGGCGACCCCTCGCCCCTTTTTTCATCTCATCGTCGCGGCGACCGAAACGTGGCGCGGCGCTGCGGGTTTTAACGCCCGACCATCAACGGGTCGCCATTAACGGGTAGGCGGCGCGGTCGGCGTGCCGCTCTGGCTCGGCGCCGGCACAGTCGGCGACGGCCCAGAGGGCGTCGAGGGCGCCACGGGCGGCGCCATCGGCGAGGTCGAGGGCAAGCTCGGGGCTGTGGCCGGCATCGCATCGAAGATCGAGCGCGGCTGCTTGGTCGCGCCGGCGAGGATCGCCAGCACCAGGCAATTGACCATGAACAGCGTGGCGAGAACTGCGGTGATGCGCGTCAGCATGCTGGCCTGGGCGCGGCCCGTCATCATGCCGCCGCCTTGGCCGCCGCCGATTCCCAGCGCGCCGCCTTCGCTGCGCTGCAAAAGGACGGTCACGGTCAGACCGAGAGCCAGGAAAATATGGATGACCAGGAGGAGTGTCGTCATGGGCGCTTTCTCTACTCGCTTTCGCCAGGTTCCGCTAGGGGCAAGTCACCGTGGCGACGGCTCTTTTTAGAAGGTTAGGCCCGCGGCTATGGGCAGGCGCGCGCGATAGCGGCGAAATCCGCCGCGTTCAAACTGGCGCCGCCGACCAGCGCCCCGTCGACATCGGCCAGGCGCAAAATCTCCGCGGCGTTCGACGGTTTCACAGACCCGCCGTATAGCAGACGGAGGCTCGCCGCCTCGTTGCTGCGTTTGGCCAATTCGGCCCGGATATGGGCATGGGCGGCGGCAATTTCATCGTTGGTCGGCGTGCGCCCGGTGCCGATGGCCCAGACCGGCTCATAGGCGACGACCGTATTGGCCGCTTTCGCGCCCTCGGGAACCGAGCCGGCGATCTGACGCGCCAGCACCGCCAGGGTCTCGCCCGCGACATATTGCGCTTCCGTTTCGCCGATGCAGACGATGGCCGTCAATCCCGCCGCTTGCGCGGCCTGGGCCTTGGCCTGGACTTGGGCGTCGGTTTCGGCGTGATCGGTGCGGCGCTCCGAATGGCCGACGATGGCGTAAGTCGCCCCCGCATCGCGCAGCATGGCCGCGCTGATATCGCCGGTGTGAGCGCCGGAGACCTTGGCGTGGCAATCCTGGCCGCCCGTGGCGACCGCGCTGCCGGTCAGCGTCTGCGCCACCGTCATCACCAGCGTCGCCGGCGGGCAAACCAGCAATTCGCAAGCGACCGCGCCGGGCTTGCCGACATCACCGGCCACCGCTTTCGCGAGGGCGAGGCCATCGGACTGCAAACCGTTCATCTTCCAATTGCCGGCGATCAACGGGCGGCGAGCGGCCATACGGTTGTTCCCTTTATCAAAATTGCTCTATAGGGGCGGCTTCCTAACACGCGCGATAGAAACTGCCAATCGCCCCTACCATCCCCATCGGACGGCAAAAGGCCACGGTTTTTGCTGTGATTTCCGTGTTGCAGGGCCTAGGAGCCGCTTCTATCATGCGCCGCGCCCTGCAAGTGCCTGTTTCTCTAGCGCCTTTCGCTGGAATTGGGCCGCGCCTAGATTCCCTCGTTTCGTACAGGCCCCACGTCAATGCTCCAGTCCATGCGCCAACACGCCACCTCTTGGGTGGTGAAGATTCTGTTTGGGCTCCTGATCTTGAGCTTCGGCCTGTGGGGCATCAACGACATCTTCCTCGGCGAACGCGACCCGACGGTGGCCACGGTCGACGGCAACAAGATTCCGCTATCGCAGCTCAATGACGCCGTGAAGCAAGAGATGGAACGCTTCCAACCGATCTTCGGCGGCACGCTCGATTCGCAGCAGGCCAAGCAGCTCGGCCTGGTCGACCAAGCGCTCGAACGGCTGATCGACCGCGCAGTGTTCAACAAGGCGGCGGGCGACCTCGGCCTCGCCGTCGGCGACCAGATGGTGCTGCGCCATATCCAGAGCGAGCCGGCCTTCCGCAACGCCCTGGGCCAGTTCGACCGCGCCAATTTCCAGCAAGTGCTGATGGCGAACAATTTGAACGAAGAGCGCTACGTCGCCCTCCTGCGCCGCGACCTGGCGACGCGCCAGCTTGCCGGCGTCGTCGGCATCGACGCGCCGGTGCCCAGCGTGCTGACCGAATCGCTGCATCGCTACCGTGAGGAAAGCCGCATCGCCGACATCGTCGCCGTGCCGGCCAACGATTCGGCCACCCCGGCCCCGCCCGACGAAGCGACGCTCGCCGACTATTACAAGGCCAACAGCGACCGCTTCATGGCCCCCGAATACCGCACGCTCAGCTATGTCGCTATCGATCCTGCCGCCATCGCCGAGGAAGTCGCTATCGACGAAGACCGTTTGCGCAGCGAATACAACAGCCGCATCAGCGATTTCACCCTGCGCGAACGCCGCGACGTCGACCAACTCGTGCTGCGCGACGAGGATCAAGCCAAGCGCGTCGCCGGCCTGATGGATCAAGGTCGCAGCATGGAAGCGGCCCTCAAGGAATCCGGCGTCTCCGCCCAGGTCATCAAGCTCGGCTGGGTCGAGCGCGCCGATCTGCTCGGCGAAATCGCCGGCCCTGTCTTTGCCCTGAAGGGCGGCCAGCACAGCGCGCCGCTGAAAAGCACGCTCGGCTTCCATGTCGTGCGCGTCAACGGCGCCGAAGAGGGCCGCGTCAAGCCGTTCGAGGAAGTCCGCGAAGATCTGCGCCGCACGATCGCCAATCGCGAAGCCGGCGACGCCGCGCATAGCCTGTCGATCAAGCTGGAAGACGCCCTTGCCGGCGGCGCTTCGCTCGAAGAAGCGGCGACGCAGATCGGCCTCAAGGTCGCCAAAGTGCCGGCCATCGACAGCAACGGCCTGACCGAAGCCGGCCGCGCCGCGCCGACCTTGCCGCCCGACCAAGTGTTCATCCGCACCGCCTTCACCACGCCGGAAAATCAGGAATCCTCGCTGCTCGAACTGGCGAACGGCGTCTATGCCGTGCTGCATGTCGACAGCCTGCGTCCCGCCGCCGCCAAGCCGCTCGAGCAGATCAAAAGCGATCTGATCGCCGCCTGGCAGGACGAGCAGCGCCGCGCCGCCGCCGAAAAACGCGCCCAAGCCCTGCTCGACAAGATCAAAGGCGGCCAGGCCCTTGCCGCCGCCGCGACCGCCGACAAACTGCAAGTGAAGACCACGCAGCCCTTCACGCGCGCGACGCATGAATCCGAAGCGGGCGTGCCGGAATCGATCAAGGCCGACATCTTCGCCTTACAATTGGGCGAGGCCGCCATCGGCGAAACGCGCGACGGCTATGTCGTCGCCGTTTTGAAGGAAGTGCGCCCGGCGCCGGCCCTCGCCGCCGACACGCGCAGCCGGCTCGACGAGCAGTTGGCGCAGTCCATCGGCGGCGACCTGCTCGATCAATTCGCCGCTGCGCTGCGCCAACGCTACGACGTCGAAATCGAGCGCAGCGTCATCGACCAGCGGTTCTAAGATGAAGACGCTGCCCGAGTTCGTCGCTTTCGCCGAAGCCTATCGGGCGAAGTCGGCGCAGATCGTCTGGACGCGCCTCGTCGCCGATTTGGAGACGCCGGTCTCGGCGTTGCTCAAGCTCGCCGAAGGCCAGCCCAACAGCTTTCTGTTCGAGTCGGTCGAAGGCGGCGCGCGCCGCGCGCGATACTCTTTCCTCGGCTTCAAGCCCGACCTGATCTGGAAATCGTCCGGCGCCAAGGCCGAGATCAACCGCAACGCCCTCGCCAACCTCAATGACTTTCAGCCCTGCGACGGCGCGCCGCTCGCTGCGCTGCGCGCGCTGATCAAGGAGTCGCATATCGAGACGCCGGCCGACCTGCCGCCGATGGCCGCCGGCCTGTTCGGCTATATGGGTTACGACATGGTGCGCCAGGTCGAAGTCTTGCCCGACGCCAATCCCGATGAACTGTATGTGCCGGAAAGCGTCTTTTTACGCCCGACCGTGGTCGCCATCTTCGATCATCTCGAAGATACCGTCTCCCTCGTGACGCCGGTGTGGCCCGATCTCGCCGACAAAAACGTCACCGAGAAAGAAGCCGACGCGGCCTATGCCGCCGCGCAATGGCGCCTGACGGAAGCGCTGTCCGCCTTCGAAGGCCCGCTGCCCTATCGCCACGAAGCGGCCGACGGCGAGCAGCCGGCGCCGGTGCCGACCTCCAACACCACGCTGGCGGAATACACGGCGAACGTCGAACGGGCGAAAGAGTACATCCGCGCCGGCGACATTTTTCAGGTCGTGCCGTCGCAGCGCTTTTCGGTGCCGTTCCACCTGCCGCCGATCGCGCTCTATCGCTCGCTGCGCCGCCTCAATCCGTCGCCCTTCCTGTTCTTCATGGATTTCGGCGGCTTCGCCATCGTCGGCTCGAGTCCGGAAATTCTCGTGCGGCTGCGCGACGGCAAGGTGACGATCCGCCCGATCGCCGGCACGCGCCCGCGCGGCAAGACGCCGGCAGAAGACGCCGCGCTGGCCGAAGAACTGCTCGCCGACCCGAAAGAGCTTGCCGAACATCTCATGCTGCTCGATCTCGGGCGCAACGATGTCGGCCGCGTCGCCAAAATCGGCACCGTGCGCGTCACCGAGCAAATGGTGATCGAGCGCTACTCGCATGTCATGCATATCGTCTCGAACGTCGAGGGCGAGATCGACCCCAAGCATGACGCCATCGACGCGCTGATGGCCGGCTTCCCCGCCGGCACCGTCTCGGGGGCGCCCAAAGTGCGCGCCATGGAGATCATCGACGAGTTGGAAAAGACCCGGCGCGGCATCTATGCCGGCGCCATCGGCTACTTCGCCGCCAACGGCGCGATGGACAGCTGCATCGCGTTGCGCACCGCCCTGGTGAAGGACCGCACGCTCTATATTCAAGCCGGCGGCGGCGTCGTCGCCGACAGCGATCCCAAGGCCGAATACGAAGAAAGCCAGAACAAGGCGCGGGCTTTGGTGCGCGCCGCCGAAGAGGCCGTGCAGTTCGCCGCTGGCCGCCGGGGGCGCAATTAGGGCTGGATTTACAAGCGAGCGCATCGATTGATGCTCGATTTGATTTGTAACCTGGGTTGCAGGTTCGCCACTCCCTCAAATAGACTGGAACGGTCTACCGGGGGAATCATCTATGAAGAAGCTATTCGCGGCCGCGACTGCAGTCCTGTTGCTGGGGCTCTCCGCCTGCCAACAGTCGAGCCAGAACGCTTACCGTTATAATGAAGTCGGTAAATCGTCTGCTGTTAGCTTCGGCACCGTCCTGGCAGTGCGCCCAATCGATATCATCGGTGAAAACAGCGGCGCCGGCGCCGTGATCGGCGGCGCTGCCGGGGCGGGTGCCGGAAGCGCCTTCGGATCAGGCTCCGGCAACAATTGGGCGATTGGCGCAGGTCTCATCGCCGGCGCTATCGCTGGCGCTCTGGCCGAACAAGCTATGTCCGATCGCAAAGGCGTCGAATACACCATCATCCTTGAGTCTGGAATAACTCTGACCCTGGCGCAGGAAAGCCCCAAGGACGAGCGCATCATGCAAGCTGGAGAACGAGTGATCGTTCAAAATACGGGCGGCTATCAGCGCGTCTTGCCAGCAAGCAACTTGCCGACGGAAGTCAAACGTCCGCAAGGCATCAAACTCGTCGATTGAGGGACATTATGCGCCGTTCCGCCATTTGCATCATCGCACTTTTGTCTTTGGCCGCATGTACGGGCCAAACCGTTATCCCGCAGATCAACGTGCAAACGCCAGCCGGGATTAAACCAACCCCTGGCCAATATGCCGCGATGATCCAATCCGGCGGCTGGGCATTGAAGACCGAGTCTGAAGGCTTAACCTGCGGCGCATGGTCGTTCGATACAGATGTCAACGGCCCCTACGAATCTGCCATGCGCGAGGTGCTGACCCGCTCCCTAGAGAAGGTCACATTCGTCAACCAAGCCTTATCGCCGGCGGAATTGAAAGCTAAAGGCATGACGGCGCAGGTCGTCATCCATCAAGGTAACGCCGATTCCAAGTTCAGCATTTCGCAGAATTTCTTTAGCGGCACCGCCCGCAGTGATCTGGCGCTGACCGTGACCCTTGCCATTCTGGACGACAAGGGATTGAGCTATCAGCACACCACCACCGGCAAGGGCACCGGCAGCAAAGAGATTTTCACCTGTAACAGCATAGGCGACGCGGTCGGCACCGCAGCTCAAGATGCCATCCAGAACATAGTGAAAGATATCATCCTCTATGTGAGAGATGGGCTGCGTGAGCGCTTAATCCCGGCCCAACCCGTGGCCGAGATGGCCGTCCCGCAATCGCAGTCCTGAAGCGTTCGCCAGCAGACACAAAACTATCCTATTGTTTTAAGTGATATTTTTGCCGTCACGCCGGCTCTCACCCTCCCTTTTAAACAATTGTTAATTTTATAAGTCCTTAATCCCGCTCATGGATGCGAGTCGGGCCCTCCTCCCGAAGCGCACTCTGGGGAGGGATCCAAGCTTTGCGTATTCATCAGGTCAGCGGAGCGCTCGCGCTCGTCGCATTAACCACGTTTTGCGCAATCGATGCGCAGGCCGGCGCGTTCCTCATGCAGGAGCAAAGCGCCAAGGCCAGCGGTCGCGCGTTCGCCGGTGAAGCCGCCATCGCGGAAGACGCCAGCACGATCTTTTACAATCCCGCCGGCATGACCGAACTGAGCGGCACGCAATTCCTCGCCGGCGGCTACATGGTCAAGCCCGAAGCCAAGCTCAGCGACCGCGGCTCCACAGTTGGCGGCGGCGCGATTGGCGGACGCGGCGGCGACCAAGCCTTCGACGCGCAGCCGATGGGGCATTTCTACGCCGCCACCCCGGCAAGCGAGAACGTCTGGCTCGGCCTCGCCGTCACCGTCCCCTACGGCCTCGCCAACAAATATAAGTCCGACTATTTCGGCCGTTATGATTCGATCGAAAGCCGCATCGTCGCCGTCGATGTCGCGCCGAGCCTCGCATACAAGATCAACCCGCGCCTGTCGGTCGGCGGCGGCATCGATTTCCAATATATAGACGCCAAGCTCGTCAACGCGCTGCCCAACCCGGGCGATCTCGGCAACCCCGCATCCGACGGCAAACTCAGCATTGCCGGCGAGGGCTTCAGCGTCGGCTACAACGTCGGCGTTTTGTACAAGCCGACCGAGGCGCTCAATCTCGGCCTGACCTATCGCTCTGCGATCGATCAAGACATCAGCGGCCAATCGACGCAGATATTCGGCGCCACGACGATCCAGAACGTCAGCACCACGGTCGCCCTGCCCGACATCGTCTCGCTTGCCGGCGCTTATAAGCTGAGCGGCGCGACCACCCTGCTCGCCCAGGCCAACTATTACAATTGGAGCCGCTTCGAGAAGCTCGAGTTCAACTTCTCCGACGGCACCACGGCGATTCTCGACCAGAACTTCACCGACACGTTCGGCCTCTCGATCGGCGCGCAGCATAAGCTGCCCGGCGGCTGGACCTTCCGCGGCGGCCTGCAATACGACCAAACGCCGACGCGCGACGCCAACCGCTCCACCGCCATTCCCGACACCGACCGCTTCTGGCTCGGCCTCGGGGCTTCCTATGCCGTGACGGAGAGAGTCACGATCGACGTCTCTTACATGCACATGTTCGCCAAAGAAGCGCCCATCAACCGCGTGAATAGCTTCCCCGCCCTCGGCACGACTGCGGTGACGACGGGCATGACCGAAACCAGCTCTGACGTTCTGGGCTTCGGCCTGCAGGTGGCCTTTTGACAGTTGACGCGACCTCCCCGCTCCGGCGTTTCGGCGTCGGCGACAGCTCGGCGCCGCCGGGCTACGGCCTGAACACGCTCAGCCTGAGCTTCGTCGACGGCGAGATCGAGCGGCGATTTACCGCCGAGCATCTCAACCGCGCGCTGCCGACGATCCGCGTCTTCTTGCTGGCCGCCTGCGCGCTGTACGCGCTGTTCGGCATCCTCGACTACTACATCCTGCCGGAAACCCACGGCATCATGTGGCTGATCCGCTATGCCGGCGTCTGCCCGCTGCTGCTCCTGGCGCTGGCGCTCACCTATCATCCGTCCTTCTCGCGCATCGCCCAATTCGTGCTCGGCACGTCGAGCTTCATCGCCGGCCTCGGCATCATCGCCATGACCGCCTTCGCCGAAGAGCCCGGCAACCGCCTCTATTATGCCGGCCTGATCATGGTGGTGATCTATTCCGCCAGCTTGATCCGCTTGCGCTGCGTCAACTCGACGATGATCTGCCTCGTGCTGTTCGGGCTCTATCAGATCTCGGCGATCTGGCTCAATCCGATCCCGCCGGAATATCTGCTGAGCAACAACTTCTTCCTCGGCATGTCGGTCGCCGTCGGCGTGTTCTCGAGCTACGTGCAGGAACTCTACATCCGCAAGGAGTTCATCAGCACCGAGATGCTCAAGCAGGAAAAAACTCGTGTCATAGAACTCTTGACCGAAGCGCAAGCCGCCAACAAGGCGAAGAGCGACTTCCTCGCGATTATGAGCCATGAACTGCGCACGCCGCTCAATGCCATCCTCGGCTTCTCGGAAATCATCAAGATCCGCATGTTCGGGCCGATCGGCTCGGAAAAATATTCGTCCTACGTGGAAGACATCCACAGCACGGCGCGCCACTTGCTGACCATCATCACCGATGTGTTGGACTTCTCGAAGGCCGAGGTCGGCAAGCTGTCGATCGCCGAGGAGAACGTCGATGTCATCGACGTGCTCGACCAGTGCTTCCGCATCGTGCGCGACAAGGCGGCGCAGTCGGGCCTGCGCATCAGCCTGCGCGACATCCCGCGCAACGTCGTCTTGAAAGTGGACAAGACGCTGATCAAGCAGGTGTTCATCAACCTGCTCAGCAACGCCCTGAAATTCACGCCGCCGGGCGGCGAGATCAGCGCCTCGATCCAGCGCAACGCCGACGGCGGCTGGTCGGTGCGCATCGCCGACACCGGCATCGGCATCGCCGAAGCCGACATTCCGCGCGTCATGGAGCCGTTCGTCCAGGTCGAGAGCGTCATGGTGCGCAAGAATGGCGGCACCGGCCTCGGCCTGCCGCTCTCCAAGAAGATCATGCTGCTGCATGGCGGCAATCTGGAAATCGTCAGCACGCTGGGCGCCGGCACGACGGTGATCGTCGATTTCCCGGCCAGCCGCTTCGTGGCGCTGGACGACAAGGCCGTCGGCGCCGCCTAAGTCCCCTTCCCCATTCGCGCAAAGAAAAACGGCGGACCCTTTGGGATCCGCCGTTTTCGTTTCGCGATGAAGCCGTTTAAGCCTTCTTGACGATCCGCACCATGACGACGCGCTGCGTCGAGTCGTAGAACGTCTCGTAGGCCGCGCCCGGCAGGCCCGCGGCGAAGGCCGCCATGTCCTGCGCGTCGCGGTAAAGGATGTTCCAATCGGTGATGAATTCCATCGGCCACAGGTTGCTGCCGGCGCAACGGTGCATATTGCCGACGATCAACGTGCCGCCGACCGCCAAGTTCGAATAGAGCGTGTTGACCAGCGACTTGACGCGCTTGGGCACCAGATAATCGATCAGGCCGACCGTGTAGATCAGGTCCTGCGGCGGCAGCTTCTCGAACAATTCGCCGCGCAGCAACTGCACGAACGACGCGTTCAGGCAACTGACGCTGGTGCGGCCGCCGTGGCGCACCACCGCCGGATAGCTGCGCTCGTAGGCCGAAGTCAACGCCTCATGGTCCTGGTCGATCAGCGTGAAGTCGGCGCGGCGCGGCAGATCGGCGACCGCGAGATAATCGATGACTTCGCGGGCCGGACCGCAGCCCAGGCTGGCGATGCGCACGGGGCGGCTTTCCGTCGTCGCCGCCGGCGCGCTGAGGATCGCCTGGGCGATGGCGCCGCGCATATCGGTCATGCGCGTCGCGATGCATTCCGCCACGTCGAGGCCGAGGCGGTGCGACAGCTTCTCGTAGAGGGTCTTTCCCTCGCGCTGCCAATCATAGACCATGCTCATGATCTTGAAGTCGCCGGGGTAGCCGAGCGGCTTGACGTAGCTGCGGTTCCAGATCGCGCCGGCCATGAATTCCGGCGTCAGCACCAGTTCGGTGAAGCGCTTGGTGGCGCGCAGTTCGAGCGGCTGATCCATGATCGGCTCGACCAGCGCGTTGGCGCGCTGCCACTGCTCGCGCCAGGTCGGCAGGATGCGCTCTTCGCAGGTCGCCAGAATCTCCGCTTCGGCATCCGCCGTCAGCTTCTGCTGGTCGAATTGGTCGAGATTGGCGCGGAAGCTGCGCAGCAGATGCAGCACGTCCGACGCCATCAGGCGATAGTCGGCCGCGACGCCGCTGTTGATGTTGTCGCTGGCGAAGGCGTCGATGTCGGCACGGATCAGGATTTCCTGATACTTCGTGACGAGCTGCGAGATGTCGATGCAGTCGCGCAAGCGGATGCCGACCTTGGTGCCGGTCTGCGTCTGCTCTGTGCGCGTGATCTCGCCCTTGCCCTCGAACAGCGGCGTGCCGCGCAGGCCAAGCTGCACCGACACGGGCATGCCCGGATTGTACATGTCGTTCTGCAAGGACTGGGCGGTGGCGCCCATGCCGTTCAAGCTGACGTCTTGCAGAATGTAGGGCGATTCATCGAGCGTGAGATCCGGCAGAGTCTTGCGGAACAGGTCGCGGACCTTGTAACGCTCGGCACGATAGAAAATCTGGCGGCCTTGCGCGCCGCTCAATTCTTCATACGTCTTCATAGGTCCCCACCAAACACACGCCGCAACCTTTGCCGAAAGGGTGCGGCGCACAAAAATGAAAGCGATGAATTCTTCAGTCGAGTTCCGTTAACGATTTCTTTACCATGAGTTATCACTTTTGGTCTAGTCGCCTTGTCAAGAAATGTGGGCAATCACTTAAAAAGAAGAACATTTAGCCGCTATTGTTGCCGTATATACTTCCTATGGCGTCACTATAGGAAAATTTATCCACAGGTAGCGTGGGAGGGTTTCCATGAATATTGGCCAGGCCGCGCAGGCGTCGGGCATCTCCGCCAAGATGATCCGGCATTACGAAAGCATCGGTCTCCTTGAGGCGCCTTTGCGCGGCGGCAACGGCTATCGCGTTTACAGCGACGACGATCTCAAGCGACTCGGCTTCATTCGCCACGCGCGCGACGTCGGCTTCGCGCTGGCGCAGATCAAGGCGCTGCTGCAACTGTGGCGCGACCGCGAGCGCGCCAGCGCCGACGTCAAACGCATCGCCATCGATCAAATCGCCGCGCTGAAAACGCGCCAGCGCGAGATCGAGACGATGATCGCCGGCTTGGAGGAATTGACCGCCGCCTGCCATGGCGACGCGCGCGCCGCCTGCCCGATTCTCGACGGCCTCGCCGGACCGAGCGCCAAGCCGCCGGCCTGCGGCTGATTACTTCAGCTCGATCTCGATGAAGACGAAGGCGAAGGGATTGTCGTTGATCACATTGTGATCGACGCCGGCCGTCCGCGCGTAGGTCGCGCCGGCGGTCAATTCAGGATAGGTGACGCTGCCGTCCGGCCATTCGATGGTCAGCCGCCCCGTCGTCATCGGCACCACGGCGTAATCCAAGCCATGCACATGCCGGCCGGTCTCGGCGCCGGGCGCGAAGCGCCATTCGGTGACGCGCAGACGCGCATCGTCGATCTGCACGGTGCCGATAGCTTGAGCGCGCGCCATCATCCGGCCCTCTTGAGCAGCGTGGCGTCCCAACTGCCGCGCTTGAACCAGTCAGCGAGAAAATCGCTGAACAGCCGCGTCTTCTTCGGAATCATGCGGCCCTCGGGAAACAGCACGTTGACGGGCCGTTCGAACGGCGGCAATTGCGGCAACAGGCGGCGCAACCGGCCAGCGCGAATATCCTCGCCGATGTGATAGGTCGGCAACATGGCGATGCCGATGCCGTCGAGCGCCGCCTGGCGCAGCATGAGGATGCTGTTCGAGGAGAATTCGCCGGCGACCTTCGCCGTCGGCTTTTTAGCGCCGACGCCGCCGAAACGCCAGATGCGGTCGGGCGCCAGCTTCATGTGGATCATGCAATTGTGCCGCGCCAAGTCTGCGAGCGTCTTGGGCTCGCCGGCACGCTTGAGATACTCGGGGGCAGCGCAAGCGATCCAGCGCAACTGGCCGATCTGGCGCGTCGTCACCGCCGCCGTCGCCGGGATGGGCGACAAACGCACCGCGACATCGAAATCGTTGCTGGCGATATCGACCGAATAGTTAGAGCTGTTGTCGACGATCAGCGACACGCGGATCTGCGGATAGGCGCGCACGAAGGCCGACACCGCCTCGGGGAAGTTCACCGCGCCGAACGATGTCGGCACGGCGACGCGCAAGCTGCCCTGCGGCTCTTGCTGCTCGCGCGCGATGGCGCCTTCGCGGCGATCGAGCTCGCCGAGGATGCCGGTGCAGAACTCAAGATAATCGGCGCCGATCTCGGTCAGCGCGACGCGCCGCGTCGTGCGCGTCAGCAGGCGCGCGCCGAGCCGCGCTTCGAGCGCGCCGATATGTTTGGTGACGATGGCGCGCGACATGCCGAGCCGCTCGGCGGCGGCGGAGAAGCTTTTGGCCTTCGCCACGGCGACGAAGCTCTCCATCATCTTCAGGCGGTCCATGCGAAGCTCCGGCGCCGATTGTTCAATAGGGTTCAATCCGCATATTAGCATTTGCTCGTTTTACAAAGCTAATTTTTCCGCCATGATCTGCGTATCATTTTTCAGGAGAGCCGCCGATGTCCCTGTCCTTGTCCGCCGCTTCCGCGCAGATCCCCGTCAAGGCGCTGTCCGACAGCCATCCGGGCGCCATCGTCGCGCCGGGCGTCGGCGTCACCGACATCGGCCCGCACAACCTCGACGCGCTGAAAGCCCAGCTCGCGGAACATGGCGTCCTCGCCTTTCGCCGCCAAAAGCTGACCCCCGCCGAGATGATCGCCTTCGCCGAGCAGTTCGGCGAATTGGAGAACAGCACGCGCCAGGATTTCTTGCTGCCGAACTATGAAAAGATTTATGTGCTGTCCAACGTGAAGGACGAGAACGGCCGCCCCATCGGCAATTCCGACGACGGCTACCAGTTGCACACCGACCAGTATTTCTTCGAGCACCCGACCGCTTACACGCTGCTTTACTGCGTCGAGGCGCCGCCGGTCGGCAGCGACACGATCTTCTGCAGCACCAAGACGCTCTACGAAGATATGTCGGACGAGGAGAAGCGCAAATATTCCGCCATGACGATCATGGCGAGCCACGACAAGCTCAACGGCGGCCGCCACAACACCGGCGCATATGCCGACTATCCCGATATTCCGCAGCCGGTGGTGCGGCGTCATCCGCTGACCGGCAAGGACTTTCTCTATTTCAGCGCCAAGCTGTCGGCGCGTCCTGCGCCTGGCATGACCGAGCAGGAGGTGCTCGACATGATCGATCATTTGCGCGACCGCGCCGCAGCGCCGGGCCGCGTCTATGCGCACAAGTGGCAAGCCGGCGACTTAGTGATCTGGGACAACCGCGGCTTGCTTCATGCCGCGACGCCGTTCGACAAGGTCAATCACCGCCGCATCTGCTACCGCCTCAGCGTGAAGGGCGAACGGCCGATTCGCGGCGGCCTCGACCGCGCCCAGGCCAGCGCCGCCGAGTAAGATCGCCGTTTAAAGCCTCACCGACCGCAATCGCAGCGCGTTGGCGATGACGCTCACCGACGACAGCGCCATCGCTGCCGCCGCAATGGCAGGCGATAGCAGCAGGCCTAAGACCGGATAGAGCGCGCCCGCCGCCACCGGCACGCCTGCCGCGTTGTATAAAAACGCGAAGGCGAGGTTCTGGCGAATATTGCGCATCACCGCCTGCGACAAGGCGCGCGCTTGCGCGATGCCGGCGAGATCGCCATGCAATAGCGTCAGGCCGGCCGAGCGGATGGCGACATCGGTGCCGGTGCCCATGGCGATGCCGACATCGGCCGCCGCCAGGGCCGGCGCGTCGTTCACGCCGTCGCCCGCCATGGCGACCTTGCGCCCTTCCGCTTGCAGCCGCGCGACGATGCGGCTCTTGTCGGCCGGCAGCACTTCCGCCTCGACTTCCGCGATGCCGAGCTGGCGCGCGACCGCTTCGGCGGTGGCGCGGGCGTCGCCGGTCAGCATCACCACGCGCAAGCCTTGCGCTTGCAAATCCTTGATCGCCTGTGGCGTCGTCGGCTTGATCGGATCGGCGATGGCCAGCACGCCGACGGCTTTGCCGTTCACCGCGACGAAGATCGCCGTCGCGCCATCCTCGCGCAGCGCGTGCGCCTTGCCGGCCAGGGCTGACGCATCGATGCCGAGATCGTCGAGCATCATGCGATTGCCGAGCGCGACGCGTTTGCCCCCGGTCGGCCCCATCACCATGCCATAAACGCCCTTGCCGTTTTCCGCTGTGAAGCCGCGCGCCTTCTCCAGCTTCAAACCGCGCGCTTCCGCCGCCTGCACGATGGCCGCCGCCAGCGGATGCTCGCTGGCGCGCTCCAGGCTGGCGGCGAGCGCCAGCAGTTCCGCCTCGGCGATGCCGTCCGCGACGATCGCCGTCAGCGCCGGCTTGCCGGCGGTCAAGGTGCCGGTCTTGTCGATCACCAGCGTGTCGATCTTCTCCAGCCGTTCGAGCGCCTCGGCGTTCTTGATCAACAAGCCGGCGCGCGCGCCGCGACCGACGCCGACCATGATCGACATCGGCGTGGCGAGACCGAGCGCGCAGGGGCAGGCGATGATCAGCACGGAGACGGCGGCGATCAAGGCATAGGCCAGTCGCGGCTCTGGCCCCCAGGCTGCCCAAGCGCCGAAGGCGACGAGCGCCACGGCGATCACCAGCGGCACGAACCAAGCCGAAACCTGATCGGCGAGCTTCTGGATCGGCGCGCGCGAGCGCTGGGCGTCGGCGACCATCTGCACGATCTGCGCCAGCATTGTCGCCGCGCCGACCTTCTCGGCGGTCATCAGGAAGCTGCCCTGACCGTTCAGCGTACCGCCGATCACCTTGGCGCCGGCATCCTTGACGATCGGCATCGATTCGCCGGTCACCATCGATTCGTCGAGGCTGGAGCGCCCCTCAGTGATCGCGCCATCGACCGGCACCGTCTCGCCGGGCCGCACGCGCAGCTTGTCGCCGGCTTGCACCTGATCGAGCGGCACGTCGCGTTCGCTGCCATCGGGGTCGAGACGCCGCGCCATTTTCGGCGCGAGATCGAGCAAGGCGCGGATCGCCCCGCCGGTGCGTTCGCGCGCGCGCAGTTCCAGCACCTGGCCGAGCAGGACCAGCACGGTGATCACGGCCGCCGCCTCGAAATAGACGCTCACAGCGCCGCCCTGCATGCGGAAAGCGGGCGGGAACAGGCCCGGCGCCATGAGTGCCACGACGCTATAGGCCCAGGCGACGCCGGTGCCGATCGCGATCAGCGTGAACATGTTGAGGTTGCGGCTGACCACGGACGCCCAGCCGCGCGCGAAGAACGGCGCGCCGGCCCACAGCACGACCGGCGTCGCCAGCGCGAATTGCACCCATGACGATTGCCTTGCGTCGATGCCGAGCAAGCGGTGAATGTCGAACAGATGGCTGCCCATCTCGAGCGCGAAAATCGGCAGCGTCAGGACGAGGCCGATCCAAAAGCGCCGGCTCATGTCGATCAGTTCGTGATTGGGTCCCTCGTCGGCGCTGGGCATGACCGGCTCCAGCGCCATGCCGCAAATCGGACAAGCGCCTGGGCCTTCCTGGCGCACCTCGGGATGCATCGGGCAGGTGTAAATCGCGCCCGGAACGGGCGGTGCCGCAATCGGCTGGGGCGCGAGATATTTTTGCGGGTCGGCCGAGAACTTCGTCTTGCAGCCGCCGCTGCAGAAGAAATAGTCCTGCCCGTCGTGGGCGGCGCGATGGGTCGTCGTGGCCGGATCGACCGACATGCCGCAAACAGGATCCTTGGCCAATCGGCGCGACGAGGCCGGCGCATGATCGTGATGATGCTGGGGATGGGCGTGGTCGGTCATGGCAGGCTCGCGTAGCTCAGGGGGGACTTATAAAATCATCCTGCACCTTCCCATGCTGGGAAGGTCAACAGGGACGCTGCGATCCCAGGCGGGGACACGGAACCTGCATTTTTGGCCTTTCCCCGACTCTGACGATGCGTTAACCATTGCTCCCTATGAGAGGACCCTTGAAGAGTCTGGCGAATTTCGGCCCGCTGCTCTCCGCCGCCGCCCTGGGCGCGACGGTGGTCCTGGCCGCCTGCGCCGCGCCGACTTCACCACCCACAGCCACGTCCACCGCCATCCGCTATTCCGAGCCGGCCATCGAGATGGAAGAGCAGGTCGGCTTCCTCTCCTGCGTGCCCTATGCCCGCAGTGTCTCGGGGGTGCAGCTTTTCGGCGACGCCTGGACCTGGTGGAAGGGCGCCGAGGGCAAATATCCCAAGGGCAAGGCGCCGCATAAGGGCTCCGTCCTGACCCTGCAGAAGACCAAGTCCCTGCCCCTCGGCCATGTCGCAGTGGTCGTCGCGACCTCGGAAGACTCGCGCAAGCTGTGGGTCGATCACGCCAACTGGGGCGACAACGGCGACACGCGCGGCAAGGTGCATAAGCGCCAGCCGGTGATCGACGTCTCGAAGGCCAACGACTGGAGCGAAGTGCGCTTCATGAACACGCTCGGCAGCTTCGGCCGGGTCTATGCCGCGCATGGCTTCATTTACAAGGACGAGCCGGGCAATGCGCCCAAGCTCGATCCCGCGCCGCCGTCTCGCCAGCCGCTGCCGACGACGCGCACGGCTTCGGCCGCCGCACCCAAAAACTAACGCCGCTCTTAGCGAGTCATCAACGACGCCCTAGGTCGTTGCGTGAAGACAAAGCTGGCGAGCAAAGGTAAGCCTTAAACACCTTGCGTCATGCCCGGACTTGGTCCGGGCATCCACGCCTTTCGATGCTGAAATAGATTAAGGCGTGGATGGCGAGCGGCCGTCAGGCCGACCCAAGGTCGGACACCAAGTCCGGCCATGACGGTTTTTCAATGTCGTTTAACGCGTTATCGCGCCCTGAGTCTGCGCGCGCGCCGCGGCTGCTTCGCTGCGGGCCACGATGGCCGTGAGCGGCACCAGCACCAACCCCCGTTCGCCCAAGCCCGGCAACCAGTCGCGCAGCACCGCGAGCGTGCTTTCATGAGGATGGCCGATGGCGATGGCGCTGCCGCGCGCCTTGGCGATGCGCTCCAACTCCATCAGCCGCGCGCGCACTTCGGCCGCCGTCTGGATATTGTCGAGGAAGACATGGCGCGTCGCATGCGGCACGCCGGCCTCCGCCGCCAACATGTCGCCGACGCTTGCCGCCGTGGTCCGCGAGTCGAGAAACAGCAGGCCGCGCCGTTTCAACTCGTCGATCACCACAGCCATGCCGGGCCGGCTGGCGGTGAAGCCGCTGCCCATATGGTTGTTGATGCCGACATAGCCGCCGAACTGGCCGAGCGCCCAATCGAGCCGGCGGCGGATTTCCTCCGGCGGCAACCCGACCGTCAGGGCGTTCGGCCCCGGATCGCCGCCCGACTCGGCCTGGCCCGAGACAGTCGTGCGCGACTGCGGCTGCATCGAGACATGCACCATCAGCTCATGGCCAGCCCGCCGCGCCGTCGCCGTCTGCGCCGCCAGATCGCGCGCGTAAGGCAGATAAGCGAGCGTCAGCGGCGCCGGCAGCGCGGCAGCCTCGAGCGAATGGCGATGATCGACGCCCATGTCGTCGATGACGACGGCGACCATCGGCCGGCCCTGCGTCGCCGGCGGCGTCACCGCATAGCGCCGCCATGGCGGCAGCGCGCCGTCCTGTTGGGGCGCGCGCGCTGGCGCGACTTCGGGAACAGACTCGGGCAGCGATGGCGGGACGCTGAGCGGCAGCGGCATGGCGCGCAACGGATCCTCGGGCGGCAAATCCATCATCGGCGGGCGCTCGCGGCGCGGATCGGAGACCCAGGGCGCGATATCGATGCGGGGCTGGTTTTGCCGCGGCGGGGCGGCGGATTGCGGCTGGGACGGCGGCGCGGATGGCGCTGCGGGCGGCGGCGGAGCGGCGACATCGCCGAGCCAAAGACCCAGACCGATGCCGATCCCGAGCGCCAAGCCCATGGCGGCGATCCCGAGCAGCGACGTGCTGGCGGTCTGCCATAATGACGCCAAACGGCTGCGGAACGAACGGCCAGCCATGCGGAGGCTCCAACGCGGGACATAGGCCTGCCTAGCTAGCATATCGGCGCAGAAAAAGTCACTTCGCGATCATTTAAAGGGTATGACAGCTTCGCTTCGGCTTCGGAACCGGCAAATCATGGGCACGTTTACGACAGCGTCCCATATCGGACGTCATACGGTTTTAGAAAGACGCTCGTTGATCAACTCCGACGCGTGGGATGGCCTCTCAGATAATCCGCCACGTCCATTCCTCTCCGGCGGCGGCGAGATGGGTGCCGCCATTACGGCATTCGATTGGTCGCAAACGTCGCTCGGCCCGATGGAAAATTGGCCGCAATCGCTGAAAACCATCACCCATATGGTGATGATGTCCAAACAGCCGATGTGCTTCTTCTGGGGACCGGAGCTGCTGAATTTCTTCAACGATGCCTACCGGCCGATGCTCGGCAAACGCGCCGACGGAGCGCTCGGCAGGCCCTTCAAGGAATTATGGTCGGATGTGTGGGAAGACGTCCTTCCCTTCACGCGCCAAGCGCTGTCCGGCGAAGGCACATGGACGGAGAATCTTCGTCTCCGCATGACGCGCAACGGCTATGAGGAGGACGCCTATTTCACCTTCTCCTACAGCCCGCTCTATGACGACGATGGCCGCGTTGCCGGGATTCTCGATATCGCCACGGAAACGACGAAAGCCGTCATCGACCGCGCCGAACTCAACACGGCCAACAGAGCCCTCGCCGAGAGCATCGAGGAAGCGCAACGCCTGCTCGCCGCCCGCATTCATTCGGAGGAACAGCAGAGCTTACTTCAGCGCGAGCTGTCTCACCGCATGAAGAACACCCTCTCCGTCGTCCAGGCGATCGTCGCCCAGACCATGCGCCATTCGAAAAGCCTGAGCGACGCGAGCGAGACCATCGCCGGACGCCTGATCGCCCTGTCGCGCGCCCAGGACACTCTCACCGAGAATAGTTGGGCGAATGCCGATCTCCGCGACGTGATCGACAACGCGCTCTCCGCCCATCTCGACCGCGACGGCCGCTTCGCCATATCCGGCCCGCCGGCCAGGGTCACCGCGCAGCAGGCGCTCGGCATGTCCCTGGCCATCCATGAATTGGCGACCAATGCCGTCAAATACGGCGCCCTTTCGAACGAGCATGGGGCCGTGACGATCGGCTGGACGCTTGAGGCCAGCGGCCTGTTTTGTTTCGAATGGCGGGAATCCGGCGGACCGAGAGTGACGCCCCCCACCGTCAAAGGGTTCGGATCCCGCCTGATCGAAACCATCGTCGCCAGCTATTTTTCCGGCCGCGGCAATGTCGCCTACGAGCCGAATGGCATCAATTTCACCCTCGACGGCCGCCTGGACCCTGAAGAACAACAAACCGTCTCGAAATAGCCATGGAACTCCCCTCATATGGGCGCGTTACCAATCATGTTGAACACTGCGCCATATGCCCCTAAAGCCGTCCTGGTGGTCGAAGACGACCCGTTGGTGCGGCTCGGCGCCGTCGATCTCGTCGAAGACGCGGGCTATGTCGCCTATGAAGCCGGCGATGCCGATCAGGCCATTGCCATGCTCGAGCGGCATGAGGATATTTTCGCCGTTTTCACGGATATCGAGATGCCCGGCTTGATGGATGGGCTGAAATTGGCGCATTTCATCAAAAAGCGCTGGCCGCCATGCGCCATCCTGGTCGCTTCGGGCTATATCAAATTGTCCGCCAAGGACATGCCCGAGAACGCTCTGTTCTTTCCCAAGCCCTATACCCCGTCCGCGATTGCCGAAGCTCTTGGCAGGGTAGCCTCGCACGGCTGAGCCCTCCGGCCCACGGACGCTGCGCCCTCCCTGACCTTCCCCTCGCCTGAAAAAGCCTGATATAACAGCCGCCAATTCCAGCCGCTTGCAGCGGCTGCGTCGATTCGCGCGCGATGCGAAAGACTCCCGCCAAGAGATTGAAATGTTTCTCCTAATCGATAATTACGACAGCTTCACCTACAACTTGGTGCATTACCTTGGCGAAGAGGGGGCCGAGGTCGTGGTCAAGCGCAACGACGCGCTGACGGCCGACGAAGCCATGGCGATGCAGCCCCAGGGCATCGTGCTGTCGCCAGGCCCCTGCGACCCCGACCGCGCCGGCATCTGCCTGGCGCTGATCGACAAGGCCGCCAAGGCCAAGCTGCCGTTGTTCGGTGTCTGCCTCGGCCATCAGGCCATCGGCCAGGCGTTCGGCGGCAAGGTGGTGCGCGCGCCCGAGCCGATGCACGGCAAGGTCAGCGCCATCCAGCATCGCGCCAAAGGCGTCTTCGCCGGCCTGCCGACGCCCTTCGAAGCGACGCGCTATCACTCGCTTATCGTCGAGAAAGCCACCCTGCCCGCCAGCCTCGAGTCCACCGCCGAGACTGCCGACGGCCTGATCATGGGCTTGCAGCACAAAGAGCTGCCGGTGTTCGGCGTGCAATTCCATCCCGAGAGCATCGCCTCGCAGCACGGCCACGACATCCTGCGCAACTTCCTGCAGCTCGCCGGCCACAATGGCCCCCGCATGAAGCGGAGCGCGGCATGAGCGACGCCAAAAACCCTACGGGCAACCCTGAACTCGTCGCCGCCTTCAAGAAGCTGCTCGCCTTCGTCGCCGATGGCGGCAAGCTGAGCCAGGCCCAGGCCGAAGAAGCCTTCGAGATCATCATGTCGGGCAACGCCACGCCGTCGCAGATGGGCGCCATGCTGATGGGCCTGCGGTTGCGCGGCGAGACGGTCGACGAGATCGCGGGGGCCGCGCGCGTCATGCGCGCCAAGGCCGTGCCGATCCAAGCCCCGCCCGGCGCGATTGACACCTGCGGCACCGGCGGCGATGCCTCCGGCACCTTCAACATCTCGACCGGCGCTGCCATCGTCGCCGCCGCTTGCGGCGTGCCGGTCGCCAAGCATGGCAACCGCGCCGCCTCGTCCAAGTCCGGCTCGGCCGATGTGCTGGCCGCCCTCGGCGTCAATCTCGACGCCGACATGGCGCTGGTCGCCGAGTCGCTCAAGCTCAACAACATCGGCTTCATGATGGCGCCGCGCCATCACGCCGCCATGCGCCATGTCGGGCCGACGCGCGTCGAGCTCGGCACGCGCACGATCTTCAATCTGCTGGGTCCCTTGGCCAATCCGGCTGGCGCGAAACGCCAGTTGCTCGGCGTGTTCAGCCGCCAATGGATCAAGCCGGTCGCCGAAGTGCTCGGCCAGCTCGGCTCCGAACGCGCCTGGGTCGTGCATGGCTCGGACGGCCTTGATGAGTTGACCACCACCGGCACAAGCTATGTCGCCGAATTGAAAGACGGCAAGGTCGCGACCTTCGAGGTCACGCCCGAAGACGCCGGCCTGCCGCGCGTCGCCTCCGACGCGCTCAAAGGCGGCGATCCCGCCTTCAACGCCCAAGCCATCACCGCCATGCTCGACGGCGCAACCGGCCCCTATCGCGACATCGTGCTACTCAATGCTGCCGCGGCGCTCATCGTCGCCGGCAAGGCAGCCGACCTGAAAGCCGGCGTTAAGCTCGCTGCCGAGGCCATCGCCTCCGGCAAAGCGAAAGCAACGCTGGCTGCTCTCGTCGCCACCTCGACGAAAGTACCCGCGTGAGCGACGTTCTCCAGAAGATTTGCGACATCCGCCTCGCGCAGGTGAAGGCGAATGAGGCGGCGCGGCCGTTCGCCGCCGTCGATGCCGCCGCCAAAGCCCAGTCGCAAACGCCAACGGGCAAGCCGCGCGGCTTTCGCAAAGCCTTGGACGCCAAGACTCGCCGCATCGCGCCGGCCGCCGTGGCCGACGACGGCTACGGCAAAGTCTTCGATCTGCGCACGCAAGGCGCGCAGCAGCACTATGAAACGCCGGTCAAAGCCGCCCACGCTTACGGCCTGATCGCCGAAATCAAGAAAGCCAGCCCGAGCGCTGGGCTGATCCGCCCGGACTTCGATCCGGCCGCCCTCGCCCGCGCTTATAAAGCCGGGGGCGCTGCATGCCTGTCGGTGCTCACCGAAGTCGATCACTTCCAGGGCCATGACGATTATCTCGTCCAGGCGCGCGCGGCGGTCGATCTGCCGGTGCTGCGCAAAGACTTCATGCTGACGCCCTATCAGATCGCCGAGTCGCGGGCACTCGCCGCCGACTGCATCCTCATCATCATGGCCGCTCTCAGCGACGCGCAGGCGCGCGAGCTGGAAGACGCCGCCTTCGGCTATGGCATGGACGTGCTGGTCGAAGTGCATGACGAAGACGAACTGGCGCGCGCGCTCAAGGCGCTCACATCGCCGCTGATCGGCGTCAACAACCGCAACCTGAAAACCCTCAAGACCGACCTCGGCGTCACCGAGCGCCTGGCCGATCTGTTGCCTGCCGGGAAAACCCTGGTCTCCGAAAGCGGCCTGACCGGCCCGGCCGACCTCGCCCGCATGGCCCGCGCCGGCGCGCGTTGCTTCCTGGTCGGCGAAAGCCTGATGCGCCAGCCGGACGTCACCGCCGCCACCCGCGCCCTGCTCGGACCAGTTCGGGTGCAGGCGTAATGGCCAAGCCCAAGCTCACCCATTTGGATTCCAAGGGCAACGCCCGCATGGTGGATGTCGGCGGCAAAGCCGTCACCAGCCGCGTCGCCACCGCCACCGGCTCGGTGCTGATGGCCAAAGAGACCGTGGCGCTGATTCGCGCCGGCGGCTTCAAGAAGGGCGATGTGCTGTCGATCGCCCGCATCGCCGGCATCATGGGGGCGAAGAAAACCCCCGAGCTGATCCCGCTCTGCCACCCGATTTCGCTCACCTCGGTGGCCGTCGATCTGACCCTGACGGCCAAGGGCGTCGACATCACCGCCACCTGCAAGATCGCCGCCCAGACGGGCATCGAAATGGAAGCATTAACAGCGGTTTCCGTCGCGGCTTTGACAGTTTACGACATGTGCAAGGCGGTCGATCGCGGCATGACTATCACCGGCGTCCGCGTCACCCACAAGTCTGGCGGTAAGTCAGGCACTTACAAGGTGAAGTGATGCTATCGGTCGAGGAGGCCCGCAAGGCGATCCTGGCCGCCCTCTCGCCGCTCGAAGCCGAGACGGTCGGCCTCGCTGCGGCCCTCGGTCGGGTGCTGGCGGAAGACGTCCTCGCGCAGGTCACCCAGCCGCCCAGCGACCTCTCGGCGATGGACGGCTATGCCCTGCGCGCTGGCGATGTCGCCCAGGTCCCGGCCACCCTCACCGTGATCGGCGAAGCGCCCGCCGGCGGCGCCTTCCCAGGCACGGTCGGCCCCGGCCAGGCCGTGCGAATCTTCACCGGCGGCCCGGTCCCCGCCGGGGCGGATGCCGTGGTGATTCAGGAAGACACCGAGCGGGCGGGCGACAAAATCACGGTCAAAGCCGGGCCGCGGTTGGGCGAAAACGTGCGTCGCGCCGGTTTGGACTTTTACAAAGACGGCCTGTTGCTGGCCAAGGGCCGCCGCCTCGCCGCGCGCGACATCGCGCTGGCCGCCGCCGCCAACAATCCCACGCTTCAGGTCGGCCGCCGCCCGCGCATCGCCATTCTCGCCACCGGCGACGAGTTGGTGAACCCGGGCGAGCCCATCGGCCCCAACCAGATCGTCAGCTCCAACGGTTTCGGGCTATCGGCCTTCGTGCGCGCCCATGGCGGCGAGCCGGTCGATCTCGGCATCGCGCCCGACGACGCGGAAGCCTTGAAGGTTATGGCGCGCGGCGCTGCCGGCGCCGACATGCTGGTGACGATCGGCGGCGCCTCGGTCGGCGATCACGACTTGATTCAGAAGGTGCTGGGCGAAGTCGGCTTGAAGGTCGACTTCTGGAAAATCGCCATGAAGCCCGGCAAGCCGCTGATGTTCGGCCATTTCAACGGCACGCCGATGTTGGGCCTGCCCGGCAATCCGGTTTCAGCGCTCGTCTGCGCTCTGCTCTATCTCGGCCCGGCCATCCTGAAACTGCAGGGCGGCGGCGACACGGCGCCGCGCCAGATCCGCGCGCGATTGGGCGCGGCGGTGAAGGCCAACAATTTCCGCGAGGATTTCCTGCGCGCGACCCTGGCCACGAACGCCGAGGGCGAGACCGTCGCCACTGCCTTCCCGGTGCAGGACTCCTCGATGCTCGGCCTGCTGTCGCGCGCCGACGGCCTGATCCGCCGCCCGCCCGACGCCCCCGCCGCCCAAGCCGGCGACTGGGTGCCGGTGATCCCGTTGGATTAGCTCCCATCAAAGGACCGTAGCGACATCCGTCTTGGCGAAATCCTGCCCGACGTAAAGCAGAGCGCAGTCGCGCTCTTTCGCCAATTCATAGGCGAAACAGTCGCCGAAATTCAGGCCGGCAGGATGGACGCCCTTGCCCCATGCGGCGTAAGCGCCCGCCACGCGCCGGGCTGCCGCAGGCGTCAATGGAACGACCTCCAGCCCGACCTCTTCGATCAAGCGAGCCATCTCGTCGCCGATGTTCCGTGCGGCAGCGACGATCAAGGCTTCCGCCATGGTGCCGGCGGACAGGATGATCTCCTCCTCGACCGCCAGCGCGGCCAGGCAGGCTTCTCCTGCGGGTTCTTTTAAAAGGATGGCCAGGAGCGCCGACGTATCGACGACGATCACTTGGGCAAGCCGTCGTCGCCGTAGAGGAAATCTTGGCTGCGAGCGGCGGACGGGCCGGGCGTCGCTTTGGCGGCGGCGACATCGCTCAGCCCTCGCAGCAGCGCGATTCGACTGTCACGGCTCATCGCCGCCTTAACCGGGACAAGACGGACGGCCGCATGGCCATGGCGCGTCAAAATGATCTCGTCACCCTGTTCGGCGCGGCGGACCAGATCGGTCAATTGGCCTTTGGCATCGCTGACGGATACGCGCATGGCTAACCCCATTGGACTAATCAATGGACTTTAATTTAGACTATTAGATAGTCTATATCAAGAGTTGGCGATTAGGCCGTAATCTTATCGATCTCAGCCATGTCCTCAGCGTTCAGCTTCCAATTGCCTGCTGCCGCATTGGCTTCGATCTGTTCGGGCTTGGTCGCGCCGGCGATCACGCTGGCCACTGCGCCGTGCGCCAGCAGCCAAGAAAATGCTAGCTCCAGCAGAGTCTTGCCGTGCGACGTTGAGAAGTCGTCGAGCTTTTCGACGATGCTCCAATTGCGCTCTGTCAGGGTGCGGCCGGCGGCCCGCTTCTCTTTGGTCAGGCGGCCCTCCGGCATCGGCGCGTTGCGCTTGTACTTGCCGGTGAGCAGGCCGTTGGCGAGCGGGAAGAACGGCAGCAGGCTCAAGCCATGCGCCTCCATGGCCGGCAGCAACTCGGCCTCCACCTGGCGATTGAGCAGGCTGTATTCGTTTTGGCAGGAGGCGAAGCGCGTCAGGTTCGCCGCCTTGGCCGTCCATTCGGCATCCACCGCCTGCCAGCCGGCGAAGCCCGAATTGCCGATGTAGCGCACCTTGCCCTGGGTCACGAGATCGTCGAGGGCGCGCAGCGTCTCGTCGATCGGCGTCAGCGGGTCGGGCCGGTGCTGCTGATAGAGGTCGAGCCAGTCGGTCTTGAGGCGGCGAAGGCTGTCCTCGACCGCCTGCATGATGTAGCGGCGCGACGCCCCCTTCTTCAGGCCCTCGTCGTCCATCGGCATGGCGAATTTCGAGGCCAGGACGATCTCCTGGCGGCGCGGGCCGAGCACTTCGCCGAGCGCGATTTCCGAGCCGCCGCGGTCGCCGTAGGTATCGGCGGTGTCGAAGAAGGTCACGCCGACGTCGAGCGCCTTATGGACGACCTTGCGGGTCGCTTCGAGGTCGATGCGGCCGCCGAAATTGTTGCAGCCGAGGCCGATCTCCGAGACGCGCAGGCCGGATTTGCCGAGATTCCGATAGTTCAACTTCACGCTCCCCAACATAGGTTTCTTGTTGATGCGCCGACCATAAGGGGCGCCCCCGGCTCTCGCCAGGGGGACTGTCCGACTGCCGCGCTTTGGCGCTTGACGGCGGCATAAGAACTAAACTAGAACAAAATCGGATGTTTTGGTTTTGTTCTATATCTAGCGTCTTCGCAAGCGAAGCGCCGGATTAGTTGGGTTTTCTAGCTTTTTGGCCGTCGGGCCACCGCTCTTGCGCCGCAGGACGGATTTCGCGACAGGGTTCACATGCTGACAAAAAAACAATCCGAACTGCTGCTGTTCATCAATCGCCACCTCGCCCAGCATGGCGCCTCGCCGTCCTTCGACGAAATGAAGGATGCGCTCAATTTGAAATCCAAATCCGGCATCCACCGGCTCATTACCGGCCTGGAAGAGCGCGGCTTCATCCGCCGCCTGGCGCACCGCGCCCGCGCCCTCGAGGTCATCCGCCTGCCCGAAACCTTGGTGAGCGCCGGCAACAGCGAGACCAGCCGGCCGTTTGCCGCGCCGCAGCCCACCCCCGAGCCGCGCAGCGGCTTTACGCCCCCCGAGCCGCGCAGCGGCTTCACGCCAAACGTCATCAAGGGCAAGTTCAAGCCTGGCCTGACCGGCGCCGCCCTGCCCGCCAACGCCGCCACCGGCGTCTCGATCGAACTGCCGCTCTATGGCCGGATCGCGGCCGGCGCGCCGATCGAAGCGCTGCGCGACCATTCCAGCACTGTCGAGGTGCCGCCCAGCCTGATCGGTCGCGGCGAGCATTACGCCCTCGAAATCGACGGCGATTCGATGATCGAAGCCGGCATTTTCGACGGCGACGTGGCGGTGATCGAACGCTGCGAGACCGCCGAGAACGGCACCATCGTCGTCGCCTTGGTCGACGACAACGAGGTGACCCTCAAGCGTCTGCGCCGCAAGCGCGACTCGATCGCCCTGGAGCCGGCCAACGCCGCCTACGAAACCCGCATCTTCGGCCCCGACCGCGTCAAGGTGCAGGGCCGCCTCGTCGGGTTGGTGCGGAAGTACTGAAGCGACGTCCCGAAAACCGCATGTCATGCCGATTTCGGCACTGCGATGACGGGGCCGGCATAAGGCTGTAACATTTCCGGAATTTCAGCCGTTCCGGTGCCTTATGTCCCGTCGCCCGCCGTCCCGTCCGCTGTCCGCTCCGATCACGCGCCGCCGCCTGCTAACGGGCCTCGCCGCCTCCACCTTGGCGGCGCCCTTCATCCTGCGCGAGCGCGCCTGGGCGCAATTGGCTGAACCTCTGATCTTCAAGACCGACCCGTTCAAGCTCGGCGTCGCCTCGGGCGATCCCGACAGCAGTTCGGTCGTGCTATGGACGCGCCTTGCCCCCGAACCCTTGAGCGTCGGCGGCGGCTTGCCGCAGGGCCCCGTCGCGGTCGAGTGGGAAGTCGGCCTCAACGAGCAGATGACCCGGGTGATGTTCCGCGGCAACGTCATGGCGCGGCCCGAGACCGGCTATAGCGTCCATGCGCTGGCGCAAGGTCTGTTGCCCGGCCGTCCCTACTGGTACCGATTTCGCGCCGGCGAAGCCGAAAGCCGCATCGGCCGCACGCGCACCCTGCCGGCGCGGGCGAGCAACGGCGGCGATGCCGCCGCGCGCTTTCGCATCGCGCTCGCCAGTTGCCAGCGCATCGAGCATGGCCATTTTACCGCCTGGGCCGACATCGCCAAGCGCGACCTCGACATGGTCCTGCATCTCGGCGATTACATTTACGAATATGCGCTGAAATCCGATGAGATTTATCGCCGCATGGGATTCGTTTTGCCCAGCAACGCGCTGCGCAAACTCGACTCGATCAACGACTATCGGCTGCGCCACGCGCTCTACAAACTCGATCCGCATCTGGCCGACGCCCACGCCGCCCACCCGTTCGTCGTCAGCTACGATGACCATGAGACGGTCAACAATTGGGCCGGCGACACGGCGCCCAACATGTCGGCCGCAGCGATACAGAAATTGCGCGCGACCGCCTTCCAAGCCTATTACGAGAACATGCCGGTGCGCGCCGCCTTGCAGCCCAAAGGCGCCGCGATGCGCGCCTATCGCGCCTTCGAGGCCGGCGATCTGTTGCGCATTTCCAGCATCGACACGCGCCAATACCGCTCGCCGCATGCCTGCGGACGCGGCGACAAAATGCATTGCGACGAGCGCTTGGCGCCGGGCCGCAGCATGATCGGCAACGAGCAGGAATCCTGGCTGCTCGACCAATTGGGGCGCGGCGACACGACCTGGAATCTGGTCGGCAACCAAGTGATGATGATGCAATGCCAGTACAGCGAGCCGGCGCTCGACATCGTCGACACCGACAAGTGGGACGGCTATGCCGACGCGCGCAAGCGCCTGTTCGACGGCATCGTCGCGCGCAAGACCAAGGGCCTGATCGTCGCCACCGGCGACATCCACCGCGCCTTCGCCGGCGATCTGAAAACGGATTTCGACAACGACAAGTCGCCAGCCATCGGCGCCGAGTTCATCTGCAGCTCGATCTCGTCGGCCGGCGACGGTTCGGCGGGCGCCGCGACATCCGCCAAGCTGCGCGGCGACAATCGCCATATCAAATTCTACGATGGCCGGCGCGGCTATACGGTTCTCGACTTCGACCGCAAGCGCTGCGAAGCGAGCTATCAGGCAGTCGCGAAAGTCTCGACGCCGAACGCTGCCGTCACAACCATCAAGACACTCGCGGTCGAAGCCGGCAAGCCGGGCATCGCCTGAGAGGCGATCCTGGTGCTTGTTCCTATTCATCAAGCGCTGCGACGCCTATAGCGGCGCAGCGTTCGCCATCCAAACCCTAGTTGGAGTCTTGGATTTTACGCACCTCGCTAGCAACCGCTTCATAAAGCTGACGGGGCCCTAACGAAGCTAGCGGGCTACCGTTGACGAAAAACGTGGGCGTCCCTCTCACCTTCGTCGCCTGAACGTCGGCGGCATCCTGCTTCAAGACAGCGTCAATTTCAGGGCGAGTTATATCTTGCTTGGCGCGGCTCCTATCAAGTCCCGCCATGACAGCGATCTCCCAAGCCAATCCAAGATTAGGGTTTCCGTGGATAGCCCAATTCGCCTGCGCCCTGAGAAGCTCTTCAAGTACGGGCTCGAAGATGTCTTGTATGCGCGCAGCTTCCAATATGCGGACCACTTCGTCCGACCCTTCGTGAAAGGCGGCATACCGCAAAACGAGCCGAACATCCCCCGGGAAACTGGCAAGGATTTGTTTCACGATGGGGTAAAAAGCGCGACACGATTCGCAAGATGGATCAAAAAATTCGACGATCGTGACCGGCGCATCTGATGGTCCGATAATCGGCGCGTGCGGGCGGACGAGCGCTGTGGCAAACGTCAGAGCCTCATCAGATTTAAGTTTGGCCAATTGACGGTCGTATAAAAACCCCGCGCCGAAAAAAATCGTCACGGCAAGGGCTGTCGTCAGTAGGACGATGAACCGTTTCGACATTAGGACCGAGACCTCCGGCGGACGAAAAGAAGAAGCCCTGCAATCGCAGAGAAAGCGATAAGGGATAAAACCGGGATAGGGATTACGGACAAAATAAGCATATCAGAGCTGGAGCATGAAGGTCCCACGCCGCAAGGCTGGATGGCCTGAGGCAAAACGCCGAAATAGAGCAGCACATGAAACGCCGCAATCAATGCGCCAATAGTCGCGATGGCCAGCCCATAGAGCCAAATTCCTGCGTCGGAGCGATAACAGGCGATTCCCAATATGATTGATAAAGGGAACATACAAATGCGTTGAAACCAGCAAAGATCGCAGGGCGGGCGCCCCATGACTTCACCGATGAATAGGGCGCCAAAAGTCGCCGCCAGCGCAATCGCCCAAGCGAGGAAGAGCGATTTCCATGGCAAGCCGGATGCAGATATCGGTTCCGTCATTTGCTTAATGCTTTCTTGGGCATGACGCCGCATTAGCGGTTGATGGTCAGGGGCGCGCTTCCCCGCTGCTCGCTTGCCTGCTGTATACGAACAATCGTCACAGTGAAAAACAGCATAACAAGACCGATCAGGACGAGAGCCACCGCAATATTGCGTGACCTCAGCCTCCGATCATGGAGAGTTTTTTTCTTCTCGCCATCCATATAGTTTTCTTCAGCCTCGTTCGATTAAGCGCCTCAGCTTCGTGAGATTCGCCGTTGGCGAGTCGTCATGAATATCCAATGTTCCGCGAAAATCGCCATTCGCATCGACCATATAGACACTGCTTGTATGGTCCATCGTGTAGCCGCCGCTCTCCAAAGGAACGCGTTTCGAATAGGCTTTCCAACTTTTAATCACAGCATCGATCTGGTCGGCGCGTCCCGTTAAACCGACAATATTCGGCCCGAAACTGCCGACATAATCGGCGAGAACGGCTGGCGTGTCGCGTTCTGGATCGACGCTGACTAAAAAAATCTTTATATCCGCGCCCGGCCCGACCTGCTCGACCAAATCGACGAGCCACGATAGCGTCGTTGGGCATACGTCGGGACAATTGGTGAAGCCGAAAAACAAAAGCCGGGGCTTGCCTAAAAAGTCGCGCTCGGTGACCGCTCTGCCTGTGTGGTCCGTGAGCTCGAAAGCGCCGCCCAATCGAAATGGCGGAGTCAGGGCGGCTTTATTCGATGGGTTGGCCGGGGGTGACAGCCAGTAACCGGTGGATAGCGTGGCGACGATTGCCACAGCGGCCCATGCGATTATACGAACGAATCGCATAGAACTCATCGTCAGTTTCCATGTCCATTATGATTTTGTTGCGGATCCGCGCGCTTCCTTAAAGACTCGACGACTAATTCCACCGCAACGGCCCCGGCTCGCTCGAACATCAGCGTAAGGGGGACGCGAGCGCCTTCCTTAAGTGGCTCGTTCAGGCCGACCAACATAATGTGAAGATTGCTTCCGGGTTGAAGCTCGATTTGGCCTCTCGCGGGAACGATAATTCCGTCCGTAGCGGCGCGCATCCTCATAACGTCGTTTTCCATCGTCGTTCTATGCAATTCGGCCCGTTGCGCGAAGTCCGAGCGTGCTGAAATAAGGCGATCGTCTGAATTGCCATGGTTTTTTATCGTCATATAGCCCGCGCCCGTCACGGCCGACCTCGGCGTCTCTCGCGACCACGGGCGTTCGACGAGGATTTGGCTTGCCGCACCATCACTGCCTTCTGCGCGGGCCAAGACCACGCTCATTCCAACGGCCAGGATTAACGAACTCAGTCGATAGAATCCGATCATAACCGCATCAACCTCCGTTCATCACTGTGCCTCGGTTGTCTGCCGCTGGAAAATAGCGGACAAGAGAATGAGCGCGACGCCGGAAACGATGAAGACATCAGCGATATTGAAAGTCGGCCAATGCCATCCCCCATAATGGAGATCGAGAAAATCGACGACAGCGCCGATACGCAGACGATCCAATATATTTCCCAGGGCTCCGCCAATAACGCCGCCGACCCCTATAATTTCATAGATATTCTTCGCTTGAAGAAGCCACCAAAACAGGATGCCGACGACGGCAAGCGTTATAGCAGCAAGGATCAATGGCTGATCCGTCGCGAAAAGGCCGAAGCTCACGCCGGAGTTGAACCCCAAGCGCAAATTGAAGAACGGCAATATTGGCACGACTCGGGAAGGATCGCTGAAAGCATCCAAAATCAACTGTTTCGTAAGCTGATCCGAGGCGAACGCGACAGCGATAAAGGGCAGTCCAAGCAAAAAAGAGCGTGGCGATAAAGGCGTTTGCGGCATTGGCTCTCAAATCCAGAATCAAGTCTTATCAAAGCGGAAGGCCAAGAGACGAAGCGCATTCAAGGTAACGATCACGGTCGCACCCGTGTCGGCCATGATAGCGACCCACATTCCCGTCATGCCGAGAACAGTGGTGACGAGGAATATCGCCTTGGAGCCCAGCGCCAAAGCCACATTGACGTGAACATTCGAGAGCGTCGCGCGCGACAGCTTGACCAATTCGGCAACGCCCATCACGCGGTTGTTCAGCAAAGCGGCGTCGGCTGTTTCAAGGGCGACGTCGGTACCGCCGCCCATGGCGATGCCGACTTCAGCCGCAGCCAACGCGGGGGCATCGTTTATGCCATCGCCGACCTTGCCGACGGGGCCATATCCCTCACCATTCAGCTCCTTTACGATGCGCGCCTTATCCTCGGGCAGCAATTCCGCCCGCGCCTCGATACCAAGCTCGCGCGCGATGGCTTCGGCCGCACGCTTATTGTCGCCAGTCAGCATCACGCCTTTCACCCCGAGTTGGGCAAGGGCCTTCAAACCCTGTTTGGCGTCTTCGCGGGGCTCGTCGCGCAAAGCGATAAGTCCGAGCGCCGAGTTTCCCTCAACCAAAACGGCGACGGTTTTGCCTTCACCTTCAAGCTGAACGGTGACGGCGGCGATATGATCGTCGTATGCGCCCCGCTCCGAGGCGCTACGCGGACTTCCTAGAAATAGGCTACGCCCGGCAACGATGCCGGTCAGGCCATGCCCTCCCAGCGCTTTCACCTCGGTGGCGTTGCCGTCGGCCAAGCCGTCAACGCGCGCGCGCGCCAAAATCGCTTTAGCGATCGGATGGTTGGAGCCGCCTTCCAAGGCGGCAGCCAGACTCAGCGTTTCCTCAGTCGAAGCCTTGAGAGGAATGATGTCGGTGATCCGCGGATTGCCCTCGGTGAGCGTCCCGGTCTTATCGAAGGCGATGGTCCTCAAGCGGCCGACGGCTTCCAGCACGGCGCCGCCCTTGATCAACAGGCCTCGACGCGCGCCGACAGCCAAGCCAGCGGCAATCGCGGCAGGCGTCGAGATCACCAATGCGCAGGGGCAAGCGATCAACAGCAAAGCCAAGGCCCGGTAAATCCATTCGCCCCACGATTGGCCAAAAGCGAGAGGCGGGACCACCGCAATGAGGATGGCGACTCCGACCACGAACGGCATATACAGCCGCGCGAAGCGGTCGATAAAGCGCTCGACGGGAGCTTTCGATTCCTGCGCCTCCTCGACGAGCCGCAAAATCCGCGAGATCGTATTGTCGGCTGCGGCCTTCGTCACCGTGACTTTGATTGCCGCAGTTTGGTTTATCGTGCCGGCGAACACGTCGTCACCGACGTCTTTCGACCGAGGCACCGATTCGCCGGTAATGGGCGCTTCATTAATATCGGAGCGCCCTTCGAGAACTTTACCGTCACAGGGAACGCGGTCGCCAGGGCGGACCATGACAACCTGCCCAGGCCTCAATATATCCGACGAAACCTCTCGAAAGGCGCCGTCGACAGCCACAAGCGCCGTCTTTGGCGTCAAATCCCCGAGAGCGGCAATGCTCTTGCGGGCGCGCATCGTCGCAACGCCTTCGAGCAACTCGCCGACGCTGAAAAGGAACACGACGACGGCGGCCTCGCCCGCAGCGTTAATGGCTAAAGCGCCGATGGCGGCAATCGTCATCAGAAGCTCGATGGTGAAAATCGAACCCGACGATGCCGCTGACCAAGCGCGGCGCGCCACCGGCACGAGCCCCACTAGCGTAGCGGCGACGAAAGGCCAAGGACCAAGAGCCGGGATAAAAACGTCAGCGGCAAAAGCGCCGCCGAGCAACACGCCGGCGACTAAAACCAGACGCGCTTTTGATGTTTGCCACCAAGCGCGGCCGTTAAGCGCCTCGCTCCTGCCATGGTCGTGGCCGTGCCCATCACCTTGACGATTCCCCGATGCCGCCTCAGCAACCTTGTAGCCGAGTTTGCGGATGGCTTCCGTCGCCATATGGGGCGCGAAAGAATCGCTGTTCGGCATGACGGAGACGGTGCCGCCTCCGACATTCACGGTCGTCGATCCGACTCCGGGAATGCGCTTCAACGCGTTCTCGATCTTGATCGCGCAGCTCGGACAATCCATCCCTTCGACATTGAAACGGACGCTTTGCAAAGCGGCGGCGACAGGCTGATGATCATGCGCATGGTCGCTATGATCGTGGCCA
>CAZVLU010000010.1:51127-81025 GCA_964628235.1 uncultured Rhizobium sp.
GCGTGATCGTGGCCAGCGTGATCGTGGCCAGCGTGATCGTGGCCAGCGTGATCGTGGCCAGCGTGATCGTCAACGACCGATACGGGCGTGGCTTCAACAAGCGCCGGCGGATTTTTAAGGCTCGCTTTGAAACCGAGCTTGCGGATGGCGACGGCGGCCGTCTCTGGCGAGAAATCACTGTTGTTCGGCACCACGGCGACGGTACCGGCGCCCACATTGACCGAGGTCCTTTCGATCCCAGGAATGCGCTTCAGGGCGTTCTCGATCTTGATCGCGCAGCTCGGACAATCCATCCCTTCGACATTGAAGCGGACAGGCGGCAAAGCAGGTGCGTTACTGGAAGCCGACATAAACTTTCCCCTTGAGACCGATGAGAAGCAGGCCCAAGATAGAAGCTATAGTTACTAGAGCTTCAAGGCAAAACGCATGGCTACAGAAATAAGCAATATCAAAGAGTTAACGATTGGCGACTTGGCCAAGGCGACAGGCTGCAAGATAGAGACGATCCGTTATTACGAGCATATCGGAATGCTGACGCGCCCTCCCCGCACGGCTGGCAACCAGCGTCGCTATTCGCAGGAGGCCGCGACTGCGCTCCGCTTCATCCGTCATGCGCGCGACCTCGGGTTTTCACAGGAGGATGTTCGCCAGTTTTTGGCTTTAAGCGACCGCAAAGATGCCCCTTGCGTGGAGGCCGACGAAATCGCTCGCCGAAACTTGACTCAAGTCCGTCGTAAAATCGCAATGCTCAAGGGCATGGAGCGCGAGTTAGTCCGCATGACGACAAACTGCGATCACGGAACAATTGCCGAATGCCGAGTCATCGAAACGCTTGGCGATCATGGAAAATGCCATGGCGATCATTGAGTGATCGCTTGAGGAGATATGCCCGCAAGCCATTGTTTAAAGACGCGCGCCGCATTCCAAGGCTAGCGAGAGGAGTGACGATGCGCATCCAGCGCGCGCAGAGTCGGCATTGGGCAGGACGCTGAATTTTCTATTCAGTTGCGATGTTCGCGAATGAAAATTCATTATCAAAGCGATTTCGCCGCACTCCGTCTATTTTGACCAGGGCCGCTCGCCGCGCCGCTCGCGCACGTTGGCGACTTCGATGCCGTCCGGCGCGAGCCAGAGCGCATGCGCGCCGTCCGCCAACAGCCGGCGGCGATCGAGCAAGATCGCGGGACCTTTGCAACGCGCCGGCCAAAGCGCACCCCAACTCACCACCACATCCGCTGTGGCGCAGTCCTCGGCGAGCGCCGCATCATCGCGCAGCAAGGCGACCATCCGCCCTTGCGCCTGATAGACGCAGCCGAGCGCGTCGCAGCGCAAGGATGGGGCATCGGCGCTGGCACTGAAGCCGGCGCTGCGCCGCCGCCAGACATCGCGCAGAAAATTCTGCCCGGACGGGCCGGCGAAGAGCAGTTCGCCATCCGGCCCGCGCGCCGCGAACAGCCCCGCATCGGCGGCGACGATCAGATCGGGCGGCTTGACCGTGCCGAGCGTGGCGAGGCCGAGCAAAATCGCGGCGAGGCCGCCATAGCGCCAGCGCCGCCGCCACAAACACAGCCACAGACCGCCGAGCGTGACCAGCGCCAAGCCGCCTTGCGGCAAGGACGGCAGCAGCAGCACGGCGTCGGGCCAGGACGCGACCTCGCGCGCGACGAAGATGATCGCCTCGACGCCCCAGCTCATCGGCAGCAATGCGAAGCGCTCGAGGCCGAACGGCATCAGCAGATAGACCAGCAGCGACCAGGGCATGATCCAGATCGCCGTCAAGGGCACGGCGATCAAGTTCGCGGCCAATTGATAGACCGCCAGCCGGTTGAAGTGAAAGGCGGCGAAGGGCGCCGTGGCCAAGCCCGCGATGAGACTGGTGGCGACGATGCCGCCGGCATAGAGCGCCAGGCGGCGCAAGCTGCCGCCTTCGGCCCGCTGGCGACGGGCCCAGGCGCGCGACGCTTCATAGGCGGCGATCAGCGCGATGACCGCGGCGAAGGACATCTGGAAGCTGGCGCCGAGCAGGCTTTCGGGCATGACCAGCAGCAGCGCCAGCCCCGCCGCCATGACGAGGCGCAGCGAAATCGCCGTGCGGTCGAGCATGATGGCGATCAGCACCACGGCCGTCATCAGGAAGGAGCGCAGCGTCGGCAGGCTGGCACCCGTGATGAGCGTATAAGCGAAGATGCCGATGATGGTGAGAGCCGCCGCCCATTTCTTGGTCGGCCAATAGAGCGCCAACGGACCCATGGCGGCGAACAGCAAGCGCAAGCTGACGAACAGCGCGCCGGCGACGAGGGCGACATTGAATCCGGAGATGGCGAGCAGATGCGCCAGGCCGGCATCGCGCATGGCGTCCATCACCTCGCGCGGAATCGCCGCCTGCTCGCCGTGCAACAAAGCAGCCGTCATCGCGCCAATAGCGTCGCCTTTATTATCTTGCGGCAGAACTGCCATGACCTGCGCATGAATCGCGAGACGCAAGGCGGCAATGCTATCGCGCCATCCCGTAAACAGCCCCGCTTCGACGGGTGTTGCGTCCAGCACCGTCAGACGGCCAAAGGCATAGCCGACCGCGCCGATGCGCTCGAAATAAGCCTGGCGGCCGAAATCATGCGCCCCCGGCATGGCCGGCGGCGTCGGCGGCAGCAGCATGGCGCGCGCCCGCACCAGCGCGCCGATCGGCGGCAGGGAATCGTTGCGCGACAGCCGCAAGCGGACCCGCTCGGGCGTCGCCTCGACGCTGAGCCGCGCGATGCGCGGCTGCTCCAGCAGGATGCGGCCGCCGGCCTCGCCCGGCTCGGCAGCGACGACGCGGCCCTCGACCGCCACCGGCCCCAGTTCGCGCGTCAGGATCGGCGCCGCCACGGCGAGGCTGCGCAGCTTCGCCGCGGCGAAGCCGACGCCGCCCGCCGCGATGGCGACGGCGAGCAAAGCCCATGCGACATGGCGGCGCAGCGCCCAGGCGACGAGACTGGCCAGCCCGATCACGGCCAGGGCGGGCCACAGGGCCGGCTCCGTCGGCAGGGCGTAATAGAGGGCAATGCCGCCAGCGACCATGACCGGCAGCCACAGCAGCCAACGGTCGCGTTCCGCGCTCGCCGTTTCTGCGAGGCGGACCCAAAGGCGCGACAGGGATGCCCCGGTTTCCATGCGACGGCTGGGTGTTGCGGGAGATGCCGATATGCTACAGAGAGCGCCCTAAAGCGGCCAGCCCCGGCCACGCCTTATCCCCAGCTTTCGAGCTTCCATATGAACGTCGTCACGCGCTTCGCTCCCTCGCCCACCGGCTATCTGCATATCGGCGGCGCGCGCACGGCCCTGTTCAACTGGCTGTTCGCCCGCCACCACGGCGGCAAATATCTGCTGCGCATCGAGGACACCGACCGCGCCCGCTCGACCCAGGGGGCCATCGACGCGATTTTGGACGGCCTATCCTGGCTGGGGCTCGATTGGGACGGCGACGTGATCTACCAATTCGCCCGCGCCGGCCGCCATGCCGAGGTCGCGCACAAGCTGCTCGCCGAGGGCAAGGCCTACAAATGCTTCGCCACAGCCGAAGAACTGACCGAGATGCGCGAGAAGGCCCGCGCCGAAGGCAAGCCGCTGCGCTACGACGGCCGCTGGCGCGACCGCGATCCCTCCGAGGCGCCCGCCGATGCGCCCTTCGTGGTGCGCTTGAAAGCCCCGACCGAAGGCGAGACGGTGATCGCCGACCATGTGCAAGGCGAGGTGCGCGTCGCCAACGCCCAGCTCGACGACATGGTGCTGCTGCGCAGCGACGGCACGCCGACCTACATGCTGGCCGTGGTGGTCGACGATCACGACATGGCGGTGACGCATGTGATTCGCGGCGACGACCATCTGACCAACGCCTTCCGCCAGACGCAGCTTTACCAAGCCGCCGGCTGGGGCACGCCCGAGTTCGCCCATATCCCGCTGATTCATGGACCCGACGGCGCCAAGCTGTCGAAGCGCCACGGCGCGCTCGGCGCCGAGGCTTACCGCGACATGGGCTATCTGCCCGAGGCGCTGAGCAATTATCTGCTGCGGCTCGGCTGGAGCCATGGCGACGACGAGACGATCTCGCGCGAACAAGCCATCGAATGGTTCAACCTGGAATCGGTCGGCCGCTCGCCGGCGCGCTTCGACTTCGCCAAGCTGGGCAATCTCAACGGCCAATATCTCAAGCAGGCCGACGACGCGCGGCTCGCCGAACTGACCGCGCCGCTGTTGGCGAAGTCGCTGGGCCGCGCGCTCGCCGCCGAGGAGACCGCCCTGCTGGCGCGCGCCATGCCCGGCATGAAGGAACGCGCCAAGACGCTGGTCGAACTGGCCGACGGTGCCGCTTTCTTCTTCGCCCCGCGCCCGCTGGCGATGACCGACAAAGCGGCCAAAATCCTCAGCGACGACGCCAAAGTCCGCCTCGCCAAACTCAAAGCCGCGCTCGAGGCCCTGCCCGACTGGGACGCCGCCGCCATCGAGGCCGCCGTGCGCGCCCTGGCCGAGGCTGAAGAGGCCAAATTGGGCGATATCGCCCAGCCGCTGCGCGCCGCCCTGACAGGTTCCAACGTCTCGCCGCCGATCTTCGAGGTGCTGGCCCTGCTCGGCCGCGACGAAGGCCTCGGCCGGATTGGCGACGCGGTCGCCTAAAAAGTCAGCGCTGACGCCAAATCTATCGGGAAAGCCGCAGAATTCCTCGGCTTTTTCCGATACTCGCGAATTGCGGCGGGCGCGAAAGCCCGATATTCTGGCGATATCCCGTTCAGATCAGAACAGGCTGTCCGCGCCGCCGTCGCAGCGCGCTGAGCCTATCCTGACCACGCCGCCACAGTTGAACGACCAGTCCCCTACACCGAGGAAGTAACGATGCCTGCGGACAGCAAGACCAACGAGACCGTTTCGATCACCGACAACACCACGGGCAAGAAGGTCGACTTCCCGCTCCTCACCGGCACCGAAGGCCCCAAGGTCATCGACATCCGCACGCTGTACAGCGGGCTTGGCTTCTTCACTTACGATCCGGGCTACACCTCGACGGGCAGCACCGAGTCCAAGATCACCTACATCGACGGCGACGTGGGCATCTTGCGCCATCGCGGCTACTCCATCGAGGAGCTGGCCGAGAAGAGCGACTACATGGAGACCTGCTACCTGCTGCTGCACGGCGAATTGCCGACCCCGGCGCAGAAGGAAAATTTCGAAAGCACGATCACGCGCCACACCATGGTGCATGACCAGATGAACAACTTCTTCCGCGGCTTCCGTCGCGACGCGCACCCGATGGCGGTGATGTGCGGCGTCGTCGGCGCCATGGCGGCGTTCTATCACGACTCGACCGACATCACCGATCCGCACCAGCGCCTGGTCGCGTCGCATCGCCTGATCGCCAAGATGCCGACGATCGCGGCGATGACCTACAAATACTCGATCGGCCAGCCCTTCATGTATCCGCGCAACGATCTCGATTACGCGGAAAACTTCCTCTACATGATGTTCGCCGTGCCCTGCGAAGCCTATAAGGTGAACCCGGTTCTCTCGAAGGCGATGGACCGCATCTTCATCCTGCACGCCGACCACGAGCAGAACGCCTCGACCTCGACCGTGCGCCTCGCCGGCTCGACCGGCGCCAATCCCTTCGCTTGCATCGCCGCCGGCATCGCCTCCTTGTGGGGCCCGGCGCACGGCGGCGCCAACGAAGCCGTGCTCGCCATGCTCGGGAAGATCGGCACCAAAGAGAACATCCCCGCCTTCATCCAGAAAGTGAAGGATAAGGAAGAGATGCTGATGGGCTTCGGCCATCGCGTTTACAAAAACTATGACCCGCGCGCCAAGATCATGGCCCGGACCTGCCATGAAGTGCTGAGCGAGCTGAACATCAAGAACGAGCCGCTGCTCGATATGGCCATCGAGATGGAGCAGATCGCGCTCAACGACAAATATTTCGTCGATCGCAAGCTCTATCCGAATGTCGACTTCTACTCGGGCATCATCCTCAAGGCGATGGGCATCCCCGTCAGCATGTTCACCGTGCTGTTCGCGGTGGCGCGCACCGTCGGCTGGATCGCCCAATGGAGCGAGTTGATCGCCGATCCGGCGCAGAAGATCGGCCGCCCGCGCCAGCTCTACACCGGCGCGGCGCCGCGCAACTACACGCCGCTGCACTTGCGCAAGTGAGGCGTCGGCGCGACAGCGAGCGGCGCGCCGATTGAGAGAAACTGCAGCCGAACGAGGGTCTGGGAGGCCCACTGGTATGGCGAAATTTCTAAAGAGCGGCCCTGAGGGCCTCATCCGGCAAGAGAACAAAGCGGCCAGCAAATCGGCGCCGCCATACGGCGAGTCGGCGACCACGGTCCGCCTCATTCGCCTGACCCGACCGGCGAACGACAATGTCGCGCCGCTCGCCACGCGCTTGCGATGGTCCCTGCCCCTCATTCTGATGGCCCTCGTCGCGCTGGCTTGGCACATGATCGGCTGACGCCGCGACGAGAGCGAACGAGACGCATAAGTCAAACGGGCGGCGCTTATAAGCGCCGCCCGTTTTTCTTGCGTCATCGCTATTCAATGATCGTCTTTATTCGTCGGTGACGTCGATCCAAGTGCCGTCCGGATCGGTCATCTGATATTTGCCGGTCGCGCTGCGCTTGAATAGATCGGCGCGCACGTCCGACTCGGTGCTGCCGCCGAGCGGCACGCCGGCAAGATAAGGGTTCATGCCCCCGACCCGTTTGGCGTCGGCTTGAAAAGCATCGAGGCTTTCGACCTTGAATCCGATATGGTCGGGCCCAGGCCGCTTGATCGACATGCCTTCGAAAATATCGATCGACCAAGGCAGGATCGACAGCGTCACGCGGCCATCGGTCAGATGATATCCGCCCATCTCGCAGGTCTTGTTGACTGGCTGCAACTCGAACACGTCGGCGTAGAAATCGGCGCATTTCTCGGCGTTGACCGTGCGCAGCGCAAATTTGTTGAGATAGCGGTTCTGCGCCCAGCCCTGCTCGGCAATGTCGGCATAAACGTCGAGACGGGTGTCTTCCTTCTTCTGCGCCATATCGAAGACGTTGCCATCCGGATCGTGGCCGCTATAGGCCGCGAAGGGCCGCGTCGAGGGCCGCTTGACCATGTTGGCCGACGGATGCTTGGCCTTCATGCGGGCCAACACTTTGTCGCAGTCGTCGACCACGACGCCGAAATGATCCAGCCCGCCGGTATAGCCATCACGCCGCGGCAGAATATTGAGGCCGACATAGCCGTCGCCGATCGAGATCGAATTGGCCGGCCGGGATTTGGCCGACGTCTTCAGCCCGAACACCGCCTCGTAGAATTTGCCGAGCGTCGGATATTGATGGCTGATCATCGCCATGTGGTTGATCTGAGCGAACATAAATTTTCCTCGAACTGACTAGACCTCACTCGGCGCTTTTCGCCCCATCGGGCTTGGCGACCGACTCTTTGACGATGCCCTTGTCGTCAGCCAAGGCATTCGCTGCGGCGATCACCGATTTCGGCGTGGCAATGATGTCCTCGACGATCTTTTGCAGCTTCGCGCCGTTGGTCGGCGAGATGTCCAGCTTGGCTTTTTTGGCCTCGGCGAGGAATTCCGGGTCTTTCATCGTCGCGTCGAAGGCGGCGCGCAGCAGGGCGACGCGGTCAGCCGGCACGTCCGGCGTGGTCAGAAGCGGGCGACCGATGTCGACAGGCGCTGCGAACAGCTTAAGAATCTGCTTCTCGGTCTCGTTGCGGCCTAAATCGGTGAACATCGGGACGTCGGGGTAGTCCTTGTCCTTCTCCAGGCCGATCTGCACCAGGAAGGTGATCTTCTTGTCGCGCAGCCAATCGCCATTGGTCGCCGCGACGCTGTTGAAGTTGTTGCCGGCGCGGCCATGGACCTCGCCGCGCTCCATGGCGAGGTTGATCTCGCCGCCGCTGCCATAGCCCGGAACGATGCGGAACTTGGTGCCGAGAATGTTGTTGAGCAGCGCCGGATATTGCGAGGTGCCGGAGCCGACGCCGGTCGCGCCGAGCAGCACCTCCTCCTTCTTGGCGTCGTCGAGCGTTTTGATGCCGCGCGCCGACCAGACGTAGATCGTCGAGTTGGTCACTTCGCTGGAGCCGAGCCAGGCGAACTTGGCGGCGTCATATTCCGCCCCCTTGCCGTCGATCACCTGATGCAGCACGAAGCTCTGGGCCAGCGTGGCGACATGGCTGCCGTCCTTCGGCGCCTGCACCGCCATGAAGTTGGCGGCGCGGACATGGCCGGCGCCCGGCATGTTGCGCGGCACGATGTTCGGGCTGCCTGGGAGGTGGCGCGGCAGGTGGCGCGCGATGAGGCGGCCGTTGATGTCGTAGCCGCCGCCGGGGCCGGTCGAGATGATCATCGTCATCTGGCGGCCCTTGTAGAATTCAGCAGCCGACTGCGCCTGCGCGGAGGTCGCGACGGCGGCGACGCCGAGAATGGCCAAAGCGGAGAAAGTTGCGGTCTTCATCATGTTCTATTCCCTGTGTGGGGCGGCCGACGCTTTTCGCGCCGGACCGCCAAATGTGTTGTGCGGTTTTCTGCAGCCTGCGGCGGTCAAGCCTGGCCGGGGCGCGGATCGCCTTCCTCAGCGATGGCGATATAGACGCCCTCGACATCGGTGATGTGCAGCCTGCCCACCGACGAGCGTTTGAACAACTCGAGCCGCGCCTTGCCTTCCGTGCCGTAACCCAGCGGGCGGCCATGAAGATGCGGGTTCTGGCCGACGATATCGTCGAGATCGCGCTGCACCGCCTCGATGCTTTCGACCGTGAAGCCGATATGGTCAGGCCCGACGCGCGCCGGGTCCATGTCGTAATAGTCCGACATCTTCCACGGCAAGATCATCAAGGTCACGCGACCGTCCGACAGGTAGTAGTTGGGGTCCTCGGCGCCCTTGTTGAGCAGATTGAGGCCGAAGACCTCGTGGTAGAACTTGGCGCAGCGTTCCGGATGGCGCGTGCGCAGGGCGAAATAGCTGACCTTGCGCGGCGCGTCCCATCCGCCGTCGTTGTAAATGTCCTTCTGAAAGCCGATGTCGTTTTGCGACAGGTCGAAGATGTTGCCATCCGGGTCGCAGGCGCTATAGGCGGCGAACGGCCGAACCGGCGGACGCTTCAAGGTCTCGCATTCCGGATCGAAGGCATGGATCTTCTTGCGGATGTCTTCGATGTCGTCGACCTCGATGCCGAAATGGTCGAGACCGCTGGTCCGCCCCTCGCGGCGCGGGATGATGTTGAGGCCGAGATAGCCGTCCTTGACGGCGACGGCGCGGGCCGGGCGCGGCTTCGTTCCCGTCTTCATGCCGAACAGCGCCTCATAGAACTTGGCGTTGATCGCGTAATGGTCGGTGGCGATGGCGATATGGTTGATTTTTGCGGGCATGTTAAGCGTCCTCACGTACAGCAAGCATGGTGAAATCGGGATCGGAAACGAAGAATTCGCTGATCGGGCATTGCTTCTTCAACAGATCGAGCCGCGCGCCGCCCTCTTTGCCCTTGCCGACCGGAATCGGGTTGAGCACGGGATTGATGCCGACGATCTCGTCGAGATCTTGCTTGAACGTATCGAGATTCTCGACCGTGAAGCCGATATGGTCGGGACCCGTCGGCAGGATGCTCTGGCCCATGAAATTATCGATCTTCCAGGGAATCAGCATCAGGGTCATGCGGCCGTCGCTGAGATAGAAGTTCGGATCGCCGTCCTTCTTGTTTTGCGGCGTCAATTCGAGAACGTCGGCATAGAACTGCGCCATCTTCTCGGGATGCATGGTGCGGATGGCGATATGGCTGATGCGGCGCGCGGCCGGCGCGGCGCCCGCCTGCTTCTCGTTCTCGACATAGACCTCGGAACGGTTCGTCATGTTCTTCTGCGACAAGTCGAACACGTTGCCGTCGGGATCGTTCGCCGTGATGCCGGCGAAGGGCCGAGTCGACGGGCGCTGCACCCAGTTGGCGTCCGGATAACTCTTGCGCATGCGCTCGAATACCACTTCGACGTCTTCGACTTCGACGCCGAAGTGATCGAGGCCCGAAGGCCGGCCCGCCTTGCGCGGATTGATGTTCAAGCCGACATAGCCGTCGCGCACGGTGACGGCGCGGACCGAGCGGCCGCTCTTCGAGGGCTCCATGCCGAACAAAGATTCATAGAACTTGCTCAGCAGCGCATAGCGCTCGCTGACGATGGCGACATGGTTGATTTTCGCGAATGCCATAATAGATCCTTCTTTTTTCGCCGTGCTTTGTGTTCTTTTAAGCTTCGGCAATGTCGATCAACACGCCGTCGCAATCTGCCAAACGATATTGGCCAAGCGGACAGCTGCGCGCGAACAGTTTCTCCAGCGCGACACCTTCGACTCCGGTCGCGACCGGCGCGGGCGTCAGGCGCGGATTGTTGTCGGCGATGGTTTGAATGTCGCGCTTCACGGCCTCGACGCTTTCAACCTTGAAGCCGATATGGTCCATGCCCACCGTGATGATGCCGGTACCGTCGTAGTCGGTGATGTCCCACGGCATGATGACCAGGGTGACATGCCCATCCGTCAGGTAATAATTCGGATCGTCAGCGCTCTGGGAGACATTGGCCGGCGCCAGCTCGAACACGTCGCGGAAAAACTCGGCGCTCAGCTCCGGATTCATGACCCGGAACCCGACATGGTTTATGTGTCGCTCGGCGGCGTTGCCGTCATTCTCGACGTAGACCGACGTGCGGTTCGTCATGTTCTTTTGCGAAATGTCGAACATGATGCCGTTCGGATCATGGGTGGTGACGCCGGCGAAGGGCCTTGTCGACGGGCGCTTGAGCCATTTTACCGTCGGATATTTCGCACGCATCCGCTCATAGGCCGCTTCGGCGTCTTCGACCTGAATGCCGAAATGATCGAGCCCGGCACGTCGACCGGCGCGACGCGGATTGATATTGAGACCGACATAACCATCGCCAACCGTCACCGCTCGGGCAGGACGACTCGTGGCCGACGTCTTCATGCCGAATACGGCTTCGTAGAACTTGCACAATTGGGCATAGTTCTCGCTGACGATGGCCACATGGTTGATTTTAGAGAACATACTCTAACGGTCCTTCGTTACTCGCAGGCGATCAAGCTGGCTTCCGACTTGTCGCCCATATAGGTAATGCTGCAAGTCTGACCGGGCTTGAGCGCGGCGCGGTCGCCGTCCTTGCCGGCGAAGGTGACCTTGCTGCGCGCGCCGCTGAGCGTCGCCGTATGGACGTCGTCGCCAGCCTTGAAGACCAGCTCGCGGCCGCCCTCTTTCACGTCTTGCAACGCGGTCTTGATGGTCTCCGACTCCGGAGCCTTCTTGCTGACCTGCAGCTTGTCCATGCGCGAAATGGCGAGCGATGCCTTTTCGATAACGGGCTTGGGCAGCGCGTACAAGCGCGTGATCATCTCGGCGATGCGCTGGCCGGAGACATGGGAGTATTCCAAGTTCTGCTTGTCGGCGTCAGCCTTGAAACCGGGGTCGGCCATGGCTTGGTCGAAGGCCGCGCGCCAGGCGGCGACGCGGTCGGCCGGCACGCTCGGCGGCAGTAGCAGCGGACGGCCCATCAACTGCGGCGAGACGATGGCATCGACGATGTCGCGCGTCTCCTGGTCCTTGGCCAAATCGGAGAGCAATGGGATGTCCGGCAACGCCTCATGCTTGTCGACGCCGATCTGCACCAGGAAATTGATCTTCTTGTCGCGGATCCAATCGGGCCGCGTGCTGATGATGCTGGAGACCGACCAGCCGCAACGGCCCTGCAATTCACCGCGCTCGACCGCGAGCTGGATCGCGCCGCCGCTGTTGTAGCCTGTGACCAGCCGCATCTTGGTGTCGAAAAGATTATTCATCATGTTCGGCAGGATGTCGGTGTCGGAGCCAGGCCCGAGGCCGCCGACGATGAAGGTCTGCGCCTTCATGTCCTCGAAGGTCTTGATCGGCGCCGTGCTCCATGACGCGCAAACCGAAATTTCCGAATTCATGCTGCCGATCCAGCCGAACTTCGGCGGGTCGTATTTGATGCCCTGCGCGCCGAACAGCGGCGCAGTCGAAACGGCGCCGCGATGAATTAACGCGATGGCGGTGCCGTCCTTCGGCGCGACATTGCCCATCCAGTTGGCGGCGACGACGCCGCCGGCGCCCTGCATATGCTGAATGATGATCGTCGGCTTGCCCGGCAGATGCTTTTCCAGGTAGGGCTTGATGGCATGCGCATAGGTGCCGTAGCCGCCGCCCTGCCCGGCCGACAACACGAAGCGGACATCCTTGCCCTTGAGAAACTGCTCGACGGATTGCTGCGCCACCACCGGCGCGGCGAAGCCGAAAAGACTGGTCATAGCAACTACGGCGTAAGCCGAACGCAAGACAGGTGCGGATGGCATGGATTATCTCCTCCCAGGCGGCGCGCCGCTTCAGCGGTCTTGCGCAATATCTGATATAATACCCGCTGTTGGCGCGTTGCGGCAAGCAGAGCGGCGATCAAAGCTTGCTGATAAGACGGGCAGAAACGGTTACGGAGCCTACAAAAACCTGCCGTTTCAAAAAAACCTCAGCCGCGCTTTTCGATCAACTCGATCTTATAGCCGTCGGGATCTTCGATGAAGGCGATGACGCTGCCGCCATGCGCCATCGGGCCGGCGGGACGCGGAATCTTCACGCCTTCGGCGCCGAGCGTTTCGCATGCCGCATAGACGTCGGGTACGCCGAGCGCGAGATGTCCGAATCCGCTGCCGAGGCTGTAAGGCTCAGCCTGTTCCCAATTGTGCGTCAGCTCGATCACCGTGTTCGACCGCTCGTCGCCGTAGCCGACGAAGGCAAGCGTGAACTTGCCGCTCGGGTAATCCTTGTGGCGCAACAGGTTCATGCCGAGCAGGCGCGTATAGAAATCGATCGATTTGTCGAGGTCGCGCACGCGGATCATCGTGTGCAGCATCCGTCCGCCTTGAAGACCCGTCATGCTCTCTCTCCTTCGTCTCGCGCGTGATGTCGGCCGGCGTGGTCGAGCACGACCTTGGCGGCGATGTCGCTGGGCGGCGCGCCGCCAGCGCCGAGACGCCGCGCGACTTCAGCGCCGCCTTCGATTTGCGCCCGACGCGCGCCGTCGTCAAGCAGCAGATGCGACACGGCGGCGCTCAAAGATTCTGGATTGCAGCGTTCCTGCAGGAACTCGGGCAGCAATTCGCGGCCCAAGATCAAGTTCGGCAGGCTGGCGTGCTGCACCTTGACCATGCGGCGGACGATCCAAGCCGTCACGCCGCTGACCTGATAAGCCATCACTGTCGGGCAGCCGGCGACGGCCAGTTCCAATACGACAGTTCCAGATGCGGCAAGCGCCGCCTTGGACGCCTTAAAAGCGGCGAATTTATCCGCGTTGCCCGTGACCACGACTGCCGGCGCCGGCCAAGCGGCGACGGCGGTCTGCACAGTCTCGGCAACATGGGCGACCGTCGGCACGACAACGCGCAACTTGGGTAGCCGCGCTGCCAGCAGCCGCAAGGTTTCGCCGAACACTGGAAGCAGCCGGGCGACCTCGCTGCGCCGGCTGCCCGGCAGCACGCAGAGCAGGTCGTCGTCCGGCGCGATGCCGTGGCGCGCGCGAAAGCTGGCGCCATCCGCCGCCTCCAAGCCAGCCTCGACGATGGGATGGCCGATGAAGGTGGTCGGCAGACCGACGCGTTCGAAATAAGGCGGCTCGAACGGCAACAGCGCCAAGAGATGATCGAGAAATCCGGCGATCATCTTGGCGCGGCCTGGGCGCCAGGCCCAGACCGTCGGCGCCACACAATGGACCAAGGGCACGCCGTCATGCTTGAGCTGCTTGAGCACCCGGAAGGCGAACGCCGGCACGTCGATGCTGAGCACCACGTCCGGCTTGAAAGCGCGGATCGCCGCGACGGTCTCGCGCACGCGGCGGAAAATGCGCGGCGCGTGCGGGATCACCTCGATCAGGCCGAAGATTGCGAGATCGGAGATCGGGAACAGGCTTTGCAACCCCTGCTCCGCCATCGCTTCGCCGCCGAGGCCGGAGAAATCGACCGTCTGGCCATTGAGCGCGGCCTGCCGGACGATCGCCGCCATGATATGGGCGCCAAGCTGATCGCCGGACGGCTCGCCGACGATCAGGAAGATGCGCAGAGGCGTTTCAGCCATGGGGCCCAACGTCCGTACTTGCGACGCCGATGATGAAGAGTCCGAGCCTGTCGGCAGCGGCGACGACGCCGTCGCGGTCGAGCAGCAGCGCCTGCCCCGCCTCGACGGCGATGCCGCGCAAGCCGGCTTTGGCCGCGGCCTCGACGGTGCGCCGGCCGATGGTCGGCAGATCGACGCGGCGCTCCTGGGCCGGCTTCTTGGCCTTCACCAGAACGCCGCCCGGCCCCTCACGCTTGAGATCGGCGCAGCGCGCGAGCAAGGCGTCTGTCCCTTCGATGGCCTCGACGCCGAGCACCAGCCCCTGCTGCACCACAGCCGCTTGGCCAATATCGAGCGCGCCGATGCCGCGCGCGATGGCGAAGCCGTGACGAATGTCGGTCCAAGCCGTCTCGTCGGGATATACGCGACCGAGCACGCCGTCCGGCATCAACAGCTCGCCGAGCAGCGTTTCCGGGCCCAGCACGCGAAAACCCTCGCCTTCCAATTCGGCGACGACGGCGCGCAGCAAGCCATCGTCGCCCAGCGCCTTGCCGGCGATCTTGGCCATGAATTTCGCGCCGCGCCCGTCCGGCATCAGCGCGACCAGCGAAGGGCGTTTGACGCGGCCGGCGAAGATCAAGTCGCGGACGCCATTCGCGCGCAGCAGATCGAGCATCTTGCCGACTTTTCCGATGCCGACCGAATCATGCGTGACGCCGGTCAGAACGCTCTCCGGCAGGTCGGCTTGTTTGTCGATGGCGAGAACATAAATCTCGCGGCCCTGGACGCGGGCCGCGTCGATCAGGCGGATCGGCAGGTCGCCGCCGCCGGCGATGAGGCCGATTTTGCCCGCCGGCAGGCCGGGGGCTGGCGGCGCGGCGCTACTCACCGCCTCCGCCAAGGGAATCCTTGGAGGTGGAGGACTCGTTGGCCGGCAGGCAAAGGCCACGCGAGGAATCGTGACGCACGAAGGCCAGCACTTCGCCGACCAGTTCATTGCCGGGGAACAGTTTTTCGACGTCGGCGACACGCTCTTGCAGCGTGCCTTCCTGGGCGAACAGTTGGCGATAGGCCGAGCGCAATTGATGGATCGCCTCGCGGTCGAAATTGCGCCGCTTGAGGCCGACGAGGTTGAGGCCGGCGAGATGGGCGCGGTTGCCGAGCACCATGCCGTAAGGGATCACGTCGCTCTCGACACCGGACATGCCGCCGATCATGGCGTGCGGCCCGATGCGGACGAACTGATGCACCGCCGCGCCGCCGCCGATGACGGCGAAATCGCCGATCTCGACATGGCCGCCGAACAGCACATTGTTGACGACGATGACATGGTTGCCGATGCGGCAATCATGGGCGATGTGAGCCGCGACCATCAACAGGCAATCGTCGCCGATGGCGGTCAACATGCCGCCGCCTTCGGTCCCCGGATTGATCGTGACATGTTCGCGGATCACGGTGCGCGCGCCGATTTCAAGGCGCGACGGCTCGCCGTGATACTTCAAGTCCTGCGGCACATGGCCGATCGAAGCGAATGGGAAAGCTTTCGTCTTGGCGCCGATCTTGGTGAGGCCGGCGACGGCGACATGGGAGATCAGCTCGACCCCGTCGCCGAGTTCGACATCCTTGCCGACTGTGCAGAACGGGCCGATGACGACGTCCTTGCCGAGTTTGGCGCCCGCCTCGATGACGGCAGTCGGATGAATGGAGGACATGCGGATGCGCCTAACGGTCGAGGATCATGGCGGCGTAAGTCGCTTCGGCGACCAGAACGCCATCGACCTTGGCCTCGGCGTTGAACTTCCACACATTGCCGCGGTGACGGTCCTTGACGACGTGAATATGAACCCGGTCGCCCGGCATGACCGGCTTGCGAAAACGCGCATGATCGACCGACATGAAATAGACCAGCTTGCCCTCGAAGGCCTTGCCGAGCGTCTGAACCACCAGCACTGCGGATGTCTGCGCCATCGCCTCGATAATGAGGACGCCGGGCATGACCGGCTCGGATGGGAAATGGCCCTGGAAGAACGGCTCGTTGATCGTCACATTTTTGATGCCGACAGCGCTTTCGCCGGCGATCACGTTCTCGACGCGGTCGATCATCAGGAACGGATAGCGGTGCGGGATCATCTGCATGATGCGATGCAGATCGATCGTCAAACCCGCCTTCGGTTCGCCGTCCTTCCGTTCATTGTGCGTTTCAGCGTCCATTGCCGTTCTGCTCTCTCTTACTCAGCATTGCCCGCGTCGTCGTCTTTGCTTCCGCCAAGCGCGCCGGGCGTCGGTTTAGCTTTCCCCATGCGCACCATGCGAGCGATCTGACGGCGCCATTCACGAACCGGCACGGCGGGGATGCCGCCCATCTCCAGCCCGGCAGGGATATTGGAATGGACGCCGCTCTTGGCGGCGATGCGCACGCCCGAGCCGATGTTCAAATGCCCCGCCAAGCCGGTCTGGCCGCCAATGACGACATAATCTCCAAGCTTGGTGCTGCCCGAAATGCCGACCTGGGAGACGATCACGCAGCCCCGGCCCATCTGCACGTTGTGCCCGATTTGCACCAAATTATCAATCATGCAGCCGTCGCCGATGACAGTATCCGGCCCGGCGCCGCGGTCGATCGCGCTGTTCGCGCCGATCTCCACGTCGTTTCCGATGACGACGCGGCCAAGCTGGGGAATCCGCAAATGGCCATTCGGACCGCTGGCGAAGCCGAAGCCGTCCTGGCCGATTCGGGCGCCAGCATAAATATAGACCCGCGCGCCGATTAGGCTGTGAGTGACGCTGGCGCCAGGCCCGACGGTGCAATCATCTCCCATGATCACGCCAGCGCCGATGACCGCGTTGGCGCCGATATGACAGCGCGCGCCAAGCTGGGCGCCAGCGCCGACGACAGCCCCGGGTTCAAGCCGGCAACCATCGCCAAGCTTGGCCGACGGATCGACCGCTGCCGTGGCGGCGATGGCAGCGACAAGCGGCGGCGCAGGATAGAAGGCGCGGGCGATCTTGGCGAAGGCGAGATAGGGCGCTTCGGAGAGCAGAGGGGTCATCCCGGCGGGGGCGCGGTCAGCGTGCGCCTTGGCGACCACGCAGGCCCCTGCCCGGCTCGCGGAGAAGACGTCGAGATATCTGCGGTTGTCGAGAAAGCTGATGTGATCAGCATTCGCACTGTCGAGCGGCGAGACATCGCGAATCAAGCGAGAGGCATCGGCTCCCGTCAGCAAACTAGCGCCGGCGATCTCGGCCAATTGCCCTAGCGTGAAGGGCCCTGCAGCCGCGAAAAATCTCGGATCAGCCATCGCCTCATCTGCCGGCCGGCTTGGCCGGCGCGGCAGGCGTCGCCGCCACGGGCGCCGGCGGCGGCACCTTGACTGAGGGTAGCTTCGAGTTCAGACGCTTCATCACGTCGTCGGTCACTTCCATTTGCGGGCTGTGGTAGATCGTCTGGCTTTTCGGCAGGACAAGCGTGAATTTGCGCTCTTCTACAAGCGCGCCGATGATCGTGTTCAGCTCTTTCTGCACCGAGCCCATCGCCACTTGCACCGATTTATCGAGCTCGCGTTTGCGGTTCTCGACGTCGCGCTGAAGATTGCCGACACGCTGCTCGAAGGCGCGGCGGCGCTCCGCAAAGGCTTCCGGCGAGATGATCGTGCGCTGTCGGTTCAATTCCTGCTCGGCAGTGCGCAGCTCGTTTTCCTGCTTGGTGATGTCCTGCTGATAGGTCGTCCGCAGTTTGGCGATTTGATCGCCGATCGACTTGGTCGCCGACGAGTCGCGCATGATCCGCTGGGTATCGACGACCGCCACGTTCTGCTGCGCCAAGGCAGGCGCGGAGACGGCGATCAAACCGGCGATCAAGCAGGGCAAAAGAAGCTGACGCATCATCGTTAGAACCTTGAACCAAAGTTGAAGCTGAAGACCTCAGTCTGGTCGAATGTTTCCTTGACGATGGGGAAACCGAGATCGACGCGGACCGGACCAAACGGAGTCTTGAGACCGAGACCGACGCCAACGACGACGCGCGGCGCGCTTGAATCGTTGATGCGCGGACCGGTGGGATCGTCCTCCACGCCTGTCGAAGCGCCGACATCGGTGAAGAAAAACCCTTTCATGCCGAATTCGCGCCCGACATTGATCGGGATGGCCAATTCGACGCTGCCGACATAGTACAAGTTGCTGCCGAGGGAATCTTGCGTCGTGGAGTCGCGCGAGCCGACGCCGCCACGCTCGAAACCGCGGAAACTATCGCCGCCGATGAAGAAGCGATCCGACAGATTGAGCGGCTCGCTATTCAAATTGGCGACGTATCCCGCCCTTGCCGCAGTGCTGAGAACCCAATTGTCGAACAGCGGGAAGTAGACGACGGCGGAAGCGTCGGTCTTGATAAAGCGCTCGCTGCCGCCAAGCCCCGCGAACGTGTTGCCGAATCGGATGAAGTAGCCCTCGCTGGGCTCGAGTTTGCTGTCGCGCGTGTCGTAAGCGATCGTATGGCCGATAGCCGAGGTCGTCGACGTCCCTTCTTGCCGCTGCAAATAGACCGACGAGTCGGTATTCACGTTGGAGATATCGTCCTCGGCGATTCTGTAATTAAAGCCGTGGCTCAACCGCTCGTTATAATTGAAGCCCGTCCGCAACGTGATGCCGGTGACTCTTTCCTCGAAGCGGATGCTGCTGACTTTTTCGCGAGTGATTTGCGACACGTCGATGCCGGCCGACATGTTGCGATCGAGGAAGTAAGGCTCGGTGAAACCGACCTGCGCTTCTTGAGTCGTCGTGCCGAGCAGCAGTTTTGCGGTCGCGCGCTGCCCCTTGCCGAGCAGATTGCGTTCGGTGACCTGGATAATGCTGATGAGACCTTGAGACGAGGAGAACCCGCCGCCGATATTCAGCGAGCCGGTCGATTGTTCCTCGACCTCGACCTGCAGCACCGCTTTATCCGGCGCCGAGCCTTCGATACGGCGGATCTCCGACTTCTTGAAATAGCCGAGGTCGCGGATACGTTGGCGCGAACGATTGAGCTTGGCGGTGTTGAAGGCGTCGCCCTCGACCAAACGGAACTCGCGGCGGATGACGCGATCTTGCGTGCGCGTATTGCCGATGATGTCGATGCGCTCGACGAAGACGCGCGGCCCTTCGTTGATCTCGTAGGTGATGTCGATCGTCTGGCTATCGCGGTTGCGTTCGACGCGCGGGCGCACATCGACGAAACCGTAGCCCTGGCTGCCGACGGCGTCGGTCAGCTTGTTGACGGTCTCTTCGACCTCGTTGGCGTTGTACCAATCGTCGCTGTCATGACTTAACAGCGCGCGCAGCGACTCGGTGTCGAGATCTTTCAGTTGCGTCACCAGGTCGATCTTGCCGAACTTGTAGCGCGCGCCTTCTTCGATGGTGAAGGTGACGAAGAAGTCCTCGCGGTCCGGCGTCAGCTCTGCGACGGCGGAGATGACGCGGAAATCGGCGTAACCCTGACTGAGGTAGAATCGGCGGAGCAATTCGCGGTCGTTCTGCAACTGATCCGGGTCGTAAATGTCGTCGCTGAGCAAGAAACTGAACCAGCTCGACTCCTGCGAAGCGATGACCCCTTGAAGCTGAGAATCGCTAAAGCGCTTGTTGCCGACGAAGGTGATCTGCTGAATTTTCGTCGCCGGCCCTTCGTTGACCTCAAACACCAGATCGACGCGGTTTTGCGACTGCTGAATGACCTTGGGCTCGACCGTCGCGGCGAAACGGCCGCGCCGGCGGTAAAGATCGAGAATGCGCTTCACGTCGGCCTGCACTCGAGTACGCGTATAGACGACGCGCGGACGCAATTGCACTTCCTTCTCGAGCGTGTCGCGCTCGATGATGTCGTTGCCCTCGAACGCCAGCCGATTGATGATCGGGTTCTCGGCGACGCGGATGATGAGCGCGGCGCCTTCGCGGCGCAGCGCCACATCGGCGAACAAGCCGGTGGCGAACAGCGCTTTGAGCGAGGCGTCGGTCTGCTCGGCGTTGAAATTGTCGCCGGCCTTGACGGTGAGGTAAGACAGCACCGTTTCCGGCTCGATGCGCTGCAAGCCTTCGACGCGGATTTCGCTGATGCGGCCGCCATCCTGGGCGACGGCTGCGCCCGGCATGGCGAGGGCGGCAAGCAGAAACCAAGCCGCAAAAAGGCTCGTCATGCCGCGAAGCATTGTCGCAACTTTCTTCATATTTCGCATCTCGATATCAGGTCACTAGACCTTTGAAGAACGCGACCACGCCCTCGAACCGCATGAGGTCTTGATAAGTCACGAACACGAACAGCGTCAGCACCAAACCGAGGCCGACGCGAAACCCATACTCCACCACGCGCTCGCTTAAGGGGCGGCCGCGCAGCGCCTCGTAGCCGTAGAACATCAAATGGCCGCCGTCGAGCATCGGCACCGGGAAGAGGTTGATCAAGCCCAGATTGATCGACAGCACGGCAAGGAACCAGAACACGTCGGCGATATGGCCTTCGGCGACTTGACCCGACATCTGCGCGATGCGGATCGGCCCGCCGAGATCTTCGGCCGAGCGCGAACCGCTCAAGATTTGTCCGACCGCCTGCAGCGTGAAGACGCTCATGCGGAACGTCTCTTGCGAAGCGCGCCACAGCGCCGTCGCCGGGTCGTGGCGGGCGTAGGCGTTGCCGGTGCGGCTGACGCCAAGCAGTCCGATTTTTTCCGTATTGCCGAAACGGTCGGTCAACTCGCTGCGCTGCGGCGTCGCCGTCACGGTCAATTCGCGGCCATCGCGCTCGACCGTCATGCGCAGCGGCACATCCGGATTCATGCGGACGACGCGCTGCACGTCCTCGAAGCGCTCGACGCGCGACCCGTCGATGGCGCGGATCACGTCGCCGGCGCGCAAGCCGGCTTTTTCAGCCGCGCTCCCCGGCTGGATCGCGCCAACGTCGGTTGGCGTGAAAGGCTGGCCGACGGTCGAGAACATCGCCGCCAGGATGACGATGGCAAGAATGAAATTGGCGATGGGGCCGGCGGCGACGATAGCGGCGCGTTGGCCGACGCGCTTGTGGTGGAACGAGACGGCCTTTTCGGCCGCCGTCATTTCGGGAGCGTCGGGCGATTTCGCCGCGCTCGATTCGCCGAACATCTTCACGTAGCCGCCGAGCGGCAGCAGGCTCAGCTTCCAGCGTGTGCCGCTGCGGTCGTTCCAGCCGAACAGCTCCGGGCCGAAGCCGACGGAAAACACTTCGACACGGACGCCGTTGTATTTGGCCACCGAGTAATGGCCGAGCTCGTGCACGAAGACGATCACCGTCAAGATGAACAGGAACGACGCGCCGTTGGTCCAGATGAAGTTGAGAATGTCCATATCAGCCCAAGAGTTCAGCTCAACTCCACATCACGACCGGCCCCGCTCGGGGCGGCCCACCTCCACCGCGCCCAGCTAGGCCAGACGGGCGGCTATCCAACGTTCGGCCTCGCGCCGAGCCTGCCCATCGACCTCGATGACCGCATCGAGCGTATCGACCGCCGGCGCCGGCAAGGCTTCCAACGCATGTTCGACGACTTGGGTGATGTCGAGGAACGTAATGCGGCCCTCCAAAAACCCTTGGACGGCAACCTCGTTGGCGGCGTTGAGGACTGTAGGGGCACCGCGCCCCGCTTGCAAGGATTCCCGCGCCAGCCGAAGGGCAGGAAATCGTTTTTGATCAGGGGCTTCGAAGGTTAAAGCGCCGATTTTCGCCAAATCCAGTCGGGCTGCCGGAGAGCCCTCCCGGCGGGGCCATGCCAGGGCGTACGCGATCGGGGTCCGCATATCCGGCACCCCCATCTGGGCGAGCACCGAGCCGTCCGAATAGGCGACCATGCTGTGGATGACCGATTGGGGGTGGACGAGGATCTCGATCCGCTCCTCGGGCACCGGAAACAGGTGGTAAGCCTCGATCAGCTCCAGGCCTTTGTTCATCATGGTGGCAGAATCGACGGAAATCTTGGCCCCCATGTCCCAATTTGGATGGGCCACGGCCTGCGCCGGGGTCACTTCGGCCATTTGGTCGCGGCTGAAGCCCAAAAATGGCCCGCCTGACGCGGTCAAGATGATGCGGTCGACCGCCTGGGCGTTGTCGAAGTCGAACACCTGGAAGATGGCGCTATGCTCGGAATCGACCGGCAGCAGGGTGGCGCCGCTCTGGGCCACCTCGGCGAGCATGATATCGCCGGCGCAGACGAGACATTCTTTGTTGGCCAACCCGACGGTCGCGCCGCGGCGCACGGCGGTGAGCGTCGGCTCCAGGCCGGCGGCCCCGACGATGGCCGCCATGACCCACTCGGCCGGCATGTCGGCCGCTTCCATGAGGGCCTCGCGGCCCGCGCTGACGGCAATGTTGGTGCCGGCGAGGCCCGCTTTCAGCTCGTCGTAGAGCCGCGCATCGGCGATCACCGCCATGCGCGGGCGAAACCGCAGAGCCTGTTCGATCAGCAAATTGACGTTGCTATGCGCCGTCAGCGCTTCAATGGCATAGCCGCCCATGTCGCGCGAGACCAGATCGAGCGTGTTGCAGCCGATCGAGCCTGTCGAGCCGAGGATGGTGATCGAGCGCGGCCCGACGCCGTCCTGGCGCGGCCGCGGCGTCGGCTTGCGGGCGGCGACGCTCATGGCCACAGCCTCCAGCCATTGCCAGCGAGCAGAACAAGCGCCCAGACCGGCGCGACCGCCAACAGGCCGTCGACGCGATCCAAAATGCCGCCATGGCCGGGGATCAGCGTGCCCGAATCCTTGACGTTGAAATGGCGTTTGACCATGGACTCGCCGAGGTCGCCGACTTGCGCCACTGCGGCAAGACCGGCGCTGATCAGCGCCGCAAGCGCCAAGTGCGCGCCGAGCGAGACGGCGAAAGCGATCCCGACCAAAGCGGCGGCGACCATGCCGCCGGCCAGACCCGCCCAGGTCTTGTTCGGGCTGGCAACAGGAGCCAGCTTCGGCCCGCCGATCGTTTTGCCGGCGGCCATGGCTCCTGTATCGGTCGCCCAAACGAGCGCGATGATCCAGAGGACCGTGACGAATCCCGTTTCCGGATCGGCGCGCAACCAAACAAAGGCGACATAGGGCACACCGACGTAGAGAGCGCCGAACGCCTGCAACAGCGGCGCGCGCCGCTCGATGCCGCGCGCGATCAGGAAGACTACGGCGAAGCAAGCTACCGCCAGCCAGAGCGCGAGTTGATAGGCCTGAAGGACCGCCGCCAAAGCCACGACGACGATGGCGGCGAGCAGCGCCCACGTCGCCTGATCGTTTCTTTTGGCTTCGGAGGCGCCTGGGCCTGCGCAGAGCCGATCCCATTCGAACGCCATGAAAAGCGCGGCGATGCCGAGCAATCCCTCGAACCACGGCGAGCCGGCGAATTCCGCCGCCAGCACGGGGACCGCCAAAAGCAACGCTGACAGCGTTCTCGTGCGTAACGCTCTAATCGCCATGCTACCCGCTGGAGGCGCCGTATCGTCTCTCGCGACGATTGAATTCATGTATGGCGTCTTCCAGATGGGATTTGTTGAAGTCTGGCCACAAGACGTCGAGAAATACCAGTTCGGCATAGGCCGATTGCCACAACAGGAAGTTGCTGAGGCGCTGCTCGCCGCTGGTGCGCAGCACAAGATCCGGATCGGGCAGGTCGGCAGTGCCGAGGAACCCGGCGAAGAGGCGTTCGTCGATCGCTTCGGCGCGCACCAGGCCGGCTTGCACGGCGACGGCCAGTTTGCGCGCGGCTGTGGCGATTTCCATGCGGCTGCCGTAATTCAGCGCCAGCGTCAAATGCAGCTTTGCGTTCGCTTCGGTCATCCGCTCGGCGTTCTCGATCAACGAGACGAGATCGGGCGACAGCCGTCCACGCTCGCCGATCACGCGCAAGCGCACGCCATGCTTGTGCAACTCGGCGATCTCGCTCTGCAAATAGCGTTTCAGCAGACCCATGAGGTCGGTGACTTCGTCCGCTGGGCGCTTCCAGTTTTCCGATGAAAAGCCGAACAACGTGAGATAGGACACGCCGAGTTCCATGCAGCCCTCGAGGGCGCGACGCACCGATTCGGCGCCCTGACGATGGCCGGCGATGCGCGGAAGGCCGCGCGCGTTCGCCCAACGGCCGTTGCCGTCCATGATAATGCCGATATGCGTCGGCGGGGTCGCCGGAGCCGGCTGACGGGGCAAGCTGGCCATAACCTCAGATCTGCATAATTTCTTTTTCTTTGGCCGCGAGAGCCTTGTCGATCTCGCCGATATGCGAGTCGGTCATGGCCTGCACTTTATCGGCCCAAGTGCGCTGCTCGTCTTGCGACAGCTTGCCGTCTTTTTCCATCTTCTTGAGCATGTCCATGCCGTCGCGGCGCACGTTGCGCACCGAGACGCGGGCCTGCTCGGTGTATTTATGCGCGATCTTCACCAGCTCGGTGCGGCGCTCCTGGCTCAACTCAGGGATCGGCACGCGCACGAGCTGGCCGTCGGCCGCCGGATTGAGGCCGAGACCAGCTTCGCGGATCGACTTCTGCACGCCGATGACGAGGCCCTTGTCCCACACGTTGACGGTGATCATGCGCGGCTCGGGCACGTTGACGGTGCCGACCTGGGCGAGCGGCATCATCGAACCGTAGGCGTCCACCATGACGCGGTCGAGCAAGCTGACCGAGGCGCGACCGGTGCGCAGGCCGGTGAATTCTGTTTTAAGCGCCGTCAGGGCGCCGTCCATGCGGCGCTGGATGTCGCTGATATCGGGGTCGGCCATTTTCAGGTCTCGCTAATGATGGTGAACTTGCCGCGGTGCGACACGACATCGGCCAAAGCCCCCGGATTATGCAGGGAAAAGACCAAAATCGGAATCTTGTTTTCGCGCGCCAACGAGATGGCTGCTGCGTCCATGACCTTGAGGTCCTTGGACAAAACGTCCATGTAGGTCAACGTATCGTAGCGCTTGGCGTCTTTGACCTTGTGCGGATCGGCCGAATAGACGCCGTCCACCTGGGTGCCCTTCAACAGCGCGTCACAGCCCATTTCCGCAGCGCGCAGCGCTGCGGCGGTATCGGTGGTGAAGAACGGGTTGCCGGTGCCGGCGGCGCAGATCACCACGCGGCCCTTCTCCATATGGCGGATGGCGCGGCGGCGGATATAGGGCTCGCAGACGGTCTGCATCGGGATCGCCGAGCAGACGCGCGTCGGGACGTCCATGGCTTCCAGCGTGCTTTGCAGCGCCAGCGAGTTCATCACCGTGGCGAGCATGCCCATGTAGTCGGAACTAGCGCGCTCGAGGCCGGCGGTGACGCCCATGACGCCGCGAAAGATGTTGCCGCCGCCGACCACCAGGCAGACCTGCGTGCCCTCGGCGTGAACAGCCTTGATCTCTTCGGCCAGGCGCTTGACGGTGCCATGGTCAAGGCCGAATTCGGCGTCGCCCATCAACGCTTCGCCCGACAGTTTCAAGAGAACGCGGCGGTAGCGGGATGCGGTGACGGCCATGACAGGTCCCTGACTGCTCTTTGATTTTGCGCGCCGAAGATCGCCCGAGACTGCGGCCTAATCAAGACGCAGATAAGGCAAGGCGCGGATAGCGAACGGCCCGGTCTTTGGAACCGGGCCGTTGGAAGCGTTAGTGGCCGACCGTCGCCGCCACTTCGGCGGCAAAGTCGGTTTGGGCTTTCTCGATGCCCTCGCCGAGGGCGAAGCGCTTGAAGCCGACGAGCTTGACCGGCGCGCCGACCGTCTTGGCGGCTTCGGCGATGACCTTGGACACCTTCGACTCGCCGTCGATGATGTAGACCTGCTCGAGCAGCACGACTTCTTCGTAGAACTTGCGCAGACGGCCTTCGAGCATCTTGGCGATGATCTCTTCCGGCTTGCCCGACGCGCGCGCCTGGTCGGCAAGCACGTTGCGCTCACGCTCGACCGCCGCCTTGTCCAGGCTCTCGATCGAGAGGGACTGCGGATTGGTCGCCGCGACATGCATGGCGATCTGCTTGCCCAGCGCCGCGAGCTTGTCGGCCTCAGCCGTCGACTCAAGCGCGATCAGCACGCCGATCTTGCCGAGGTTCGGCGCCACGGCCGAATGGATGTAGCTGACGACGGCGCCTTGGGCGACAGACAGCTTGGCGGCGCGGCGCAGTTGCATGTTCTCGCCGATCGAGCCGACCAGTTCGGTCAGCTTGTCGGCGACGGTCTTGCCGCCCGGATAGGCCGAGGTCTTGACCGCGTCCATGTCGCCATTCGCCGCGAGCGCGACATCGGCGACCTTGAGGACGAACTCTTGGAAGGTCTCGTTGCGGGCGACGAAGTCGGTCTCGGAATTGACCTCCACGAGGACGCCGTCCTTGCCGGTGGTGGTCACGCCGATCAAGCCTTCAGCGGCAACACGGCCGGCCTTCTTGGAGGCCGCGGCCAACCCCTGCTTGCGCAGCCAGTCGACGGCGGGCTCAAGCTCGCCGGCAGTGGCATTGAGGGCCTTCTTGCAGTCCATCATGCCCGCGCCGGTCTTCTCGCGAAGCTCCTTCACGAGCGCTGCGGTAATTTCCGCCATCTTCAACCTCGAACTTAAAATTTATATCGCAACGTATTGATATCGCTATTAAGCGACGGTCTCTTCCGTCTCGCCCTTCACGGCGCGCGACTTCTTGCGCTCGACGACCGGGGCCTTCTTCGCGCCACGCGCAGGCTTTGCCTCATCGGCTGCCGGAGCGGCTTCCGCAGGAGCTTCCGCCGGGGCGGCTTCGAGCGCTTCCGTCGGGGCCTGTTCGGCCGCGCCGATATCGACGCCGGAGGCGATCATTTCCTGCTGGATGCCATCGAGCACGGCGTCCGAGACCAGCGTGCAATAGGTCTCGATAGCGCGGATGGCGTCATCGTTGCCCGGGACGGGATAGGTGATGCCGGCCGGGTCGGAATTGCTGTCGAGGATGGCGATGACGGGGATGCCGAGCTTGTTGGCTTCCTCGACCGCGATCTTTTCGCGGTTGGTATCGATGATGAACAGGACGTCGGGCAGGCCGCCCATGTCCTTGATGCCGCCCATGGCGCGCTCGAGCTTGTCGCGCTCGCGGGTCAGGGTCAGCAATTCCTTCTTGGTGCGGTTGCTCTGCTCGGTGGAGAACATCTCCTCGAGCTCCTTGAGGCGCTTAATCGAGACCGAGATGGTCTTCCAGTTGGTCATCATGCCGCCGAGCCAGCGGTGGTTGACGTAGTACTGGCCGCAGCGCGCCGCCGCTTCCTTGACCTTGTCCGAGGCCTGGCGCTTGGTGCCGACGAACAGCACGCGGCCGCCCTTAGAGGTCACGTCGCGCACAACCTGCAAGGCGCGATAGAGCGCCGGCACGGTCTGCTGCAAATCGATGACGTGAACGCCATTGCGCTCGCCGAAGATGTAAGGAGCCATCTTCGGGTTCCAACGGCCGGTACGGTGGCCGAAGTGGACGCCAGCTTCAAGGAGCTGGCGCATCGTGAAAGTGGGGATCGCCATGATCATGTTCTCCGGTTATGCCGCCGCGGGAAATGCCCAGAAGTCTGGACACCGGAAAGGGCTGCGGGATGTCTCCCCGACAGACCTGAGCCCGCGTGTGGGATTGAAAGTGGCGGTTAAATAGCCCTTTGTGCTCGCGATTGCAAGGTTTTAGGCCTTCAGGACCGGACCGGGCCCAGTCGGGTCCGCTGCGCTGAGGCAGCCCCTCCTTTGACCCTAGAGGCTGAAGACGCTGCAATTCTAGCGAGGAGGGTCACGCGAGAGCAAGAAAGCCCGGCGATTCCGGCTGATTAGGGATTTAGACAGCCGTTTCGATGGTTAAATTTCCTGCACGTTTGCCACGCCCGGCAGGGTCATGAGAGTGCCGGTCGAGGCCGGGGTGATGGCGAAGCCACCCGGAATCTGCACTTCGACCTCATGGTCCGGCCCCAAATCCAGCACAAGGCTGATCTGGCCCCTGCCCTTGGGAATCCCGCCGATCACGGTCTTCACGCCGGCCAAAGCGGTCTCTTCGATCAGGTGAACGCGGAGCGTCGGCGCGGCGCTGGCCGCCACCTCCTCGAGCAATTGGATGCGGTTGCCCAGCAGGCGCACGCCCTCGCCGTCGCGCTTGGCATCGGCCGTCACCAGGACCGCCTTGCCGGTCTCAAGCAGGTCGCGCGCCGCCGCCAGCACTTCCGAGAACAACGTGACCTCGTACATGCCGGTGGCGTCGGACAATTGCACGAAGGCAAAGCGGTTGCCGCGCGCCGAGGTGCGCTCCTTCTTGCCGACCACCGTGCCAGCCAGCTTGACCCGCGCCTGCTCCGTGCCGACGAGCTGCGCCGGAATGGCCGCCGAACTGATGACCTTCAAGCGCTGCAAGCTCTTGACATAGGCGTCGAGCGGATGGGCAGACAGATAGAATCCGATGGCGTCGAATTCATAGCGCAGCCGCTCCATCGCCGGCCAATCGGTGATCTGCGGCAGCGCCTTGGCGGTCGGCGCCAGCGTGGGGTCGCCGCCAAATAAGTTCGTCTGCGAACTGCTGCGCTCATTTGCCGATGCTTGCGAATGCGTGACCATGGCTTCGACGCCGGCATGCGACTGCGCGCGGTTCTTGTGCAGCGAGTCGAACGCGCCGGCAGCAGCCAAGCTTTCGAGCAAGCGCTTATTGACGGCTTTCGGATCGCAGCGGCCGGCGAAGTCGAACAGGTCCTTGAACGGCCCGTTCGCCGTGCGCTCGCGCACCACCGACTCCATGGCCGCCAAGCCGACATTGCGCACCGCGCCGAGCGCGTAGCGGATCGCCTTGCTGCCGTCCGCCTGTTGCTCCACCGCGAACACCGGGAATGACTTATTGATATCGGGCGGCAACAGCTTCACGCCGATACGGCTCAGCTCTTGGCGGAAGGTGTTGAGCTTGTCGGTGTTGCCAAGGTCGAGCGTCATCGACGCAGCAAGGAATTCGACCGGATAGTTCGCCTTGAGATAAGCGGTCTGGTAGGAGACCAGGGCGTAAGCCGCCGCGTGCGATTTGTTGAAGCCGTAGCCGGCGAACTTGTCGACTTGATCGTAGATCTGGCCGGCCTGCTTTTCGGCGACGCCGCGCGCCACCGCGCCCTTGGTGAATTCCTGGCGCTGCTGCGCCATGATGCCGGCGTCTTTCTTGCCCATGGCGCGGCGCAGCAGATCGGCGCTGCCGAGCGAATAGCCCGACAATTCCTGGGCGATCTGCATCACCTGCTCTTGGTAGATGATGACGCCGAAGGTCTCCTTCAGAATCCCTTCGAGCGACGGATAGAGATAATCCGGCTGTTCGCGACCATGCTTGCAGGCGATATATTTCGGGATGTTGTCCATCGGACCCGGGCGATAGAGCGCCACGATGGCGATGATATCTTCGAAACGGTCGGGCTTCAGCTTGCGCAGCACGTCGCGCATGCCCGAACTTTCTAGCTGGAATACGCCGGTAACGTCGGCCTTGGCCAGCATGTCGTAGGTCTTCTTGTCGTCGAGCGGCAGTGTCGCGAGATCGATGGCGTCGCCGCGCGCCTGGATCAGTTCAACCGCCTTCTGCAGCACGGTCAGGGTTTTCAAGCCGAGGAAGTCGAACTTCACCAGACTGGCCTGCTCGACATATTTCATCGAAAACTGCGTCGCCGGAATGTCAGAGCGCGGATCGCGATAGAGCGGCACGATCTCGTCGAGCGGCCGATTGCCGATCACCACGCCGGCGGCATGGGTCGAGGCGTGGCGATAGAGCCCTTCAAGCTTCATCGCCAACATGATCAGCTTGGCGACTGCCGGAT